>DMDA01000103.1:4693-35694 GCA_003451595.1 Chloroflexota bacterium
CGCGGCGTCAGGACGGGCGTCACAGTTCCCGGTGACAGGTTGAGTCCCGCACGCGCAATGCCGAGGCTGAGCACGCTCCCGCGATTACATGTGCTTTCCGTCTTGCCCATTTCGGCGGGATGGCGCTTCTGATGAAAGAGAATATAGCGCCGGGTCCAGCGAGTGAAACACTTCTCGATGGCGTAGCCGTGCCTCTTCAGGCGCGCTGCGCCCGGTGAGTGGTGCCGTTGGCGCGCCGGCGCCCGTTCAATCTCTATCTCAAAACTGTAAGGAGGTCAAGATGAAAACCAAAATCTACATCGCATTGGTTCTGGTTCTCGTCCTGGCCGCTCTCGCGGCCGGGACCACGTCTGCTCAGGGGCCGCAGCCGCCGGAAGCGGTTCCCCCGACCGAGCGGCTGACCGCCCCGGAGATGCTCCCGCCCGGGGAGCCGGAAATCGGCAAGCCCTTCGGCCTGCGGGCTCCTTTTGCCTGGCCGGCGGCAGGGGTGGCGGGGGTAGAGGCCGCGGCCATCCCCCTCGGCCAGCCGGGGTTCTCCTTCCGCTACGTGCAGACCTTTGGGGTGACGGAAGAGCCATATCTCGCTGACGGGCAACACCTGAACGGGCCGGCTGGCCTCTTTATTGATGCCAGCAACCAGCTGTATGCGGTGGAAGGGAATGGACACCGCGTGCTCCGGTTCAATGCTTCTATAGCGAACTCTCTCATTCTCGGACACGCCGGCCTGCCCTGGCACCACGATGATTACCTTTCGTGGCCCAAAGATGTGGCCGTAGATGCGAGCGGCAACATCTGGGTGCTCTTCAGCCCGACGATCAAGAAGTTTGACCCCTCGGACAACCCTGTACTCACGATCCCCGCGACCAATCCCTGGGAAAGTGGCGATGATAACTACCACTTCAATGACCCCTGGGGCATCGCCTTTGATTCGTCAGGACGGCTCTTTGTCGCCGACACCGGAAATCACCGTATCCAGGTTTACGATGTCTCCGGAGAGACCCCCGTTTATGTTCTAACCATCGGCATCACCGGACAGCCTCGCTCGGACAATGCTGGCTTTGACCAGCCCACGCGCATCGCTTTTGACAGCAGCGGAAGGCTCTATGTTATGGACACGGCCAACTACCGCGTCCAGCGCTGCACCCGCAACCTTGTGCCGCCGGAGGCCTGGACCTGCAGTACCTTCTTCGGGGTGACAGATAATCCTGGCAATGATTTGTCCCATCTGGCGTGGGCCCGCGGGATCACCGTTCGGGGAAGCGATGTCTTCATCGCCGACGGCGATAACTACCGGGTGCTGAAATGCGACCTCTCCGGCTCGTGCAACCATTTTGCCGGAACAACGGGGGAGAGAGGTTGGGATAACAGCCATTTCTGGTGGCCGGATGACGTGGCTGTGGACTCCGCCGGGAACGTCTACGTTAGCGACTGGGACAACCATCGCGTACAGAAGTTCAACAGTGCTGGCACCCTTATCGGCACCATCGGTGTGACCGGCGTGCCCTATGTAACCGATGCCACCCACCTGAACACGCCCTGGGGTATCGCCGTGGCCCCTGACGGCAGCATCTATGTGACGGAGAACCAGGGCTTCCGGCTGGTCAAGATGAACGCGGCCGGGGCCCAGCAGTGGACCGTTGGCCAGACCGGCGTCTATGGAAGCGACAATGCTCACTTTGGGAACTGGTGGGCCGGGCCAGAGGGGAACCCGGCGATAGACAGAGCAGGGCGCATCTACGTCCCTGATACAAGTAATCACCGGGTTCAAATTTTCAACTCTGATGGCTCTCTCTTCGGTACGCTTGGATCATATGGCACTGGACAATATGAGTTTGACTGTCCGGCAGGGGTCGCCATCAGTCCAGTCAATGGGAACATCTTCGTGATAGATCATTGCAATCAGCGTGTCCAGGTCTTCACCCAGGATTTCCTTTACAAAGCCACCATAGGAGTACTGGACGAGACCGGCACGGATAACCAACATTTCAACTGGCCCTGGGGGGTGGCGGTAGATAGCAGCGGCAGTGTCTACGTGGCCGATACGGATAATCACCGCGTCCAGAAATGTACCGCAAGCGGCACTGCCTATACCTGCTCTACATTTGTCGGAGAGACCGGGGTATCCGGTGACGACTTTGGGCATCTGCACCCTCTGAGCGTTTACGTGGACGGCGTCGGTCGGGTCTACGTGGCCGACGAGTGGAACGACCGTATTCAAGTCTTTGACTCCACCGGCGCGTACCTGACAACCATAGGTGGTGCCTGGAACGGCACGAATGGAGGGATGCGTGGTCCCTCGGGAGTGGCGGTGGACGCCCAGGGCAACGTCTATGTCACTGACCGCGGTAACCATCGCATCCAGAAGTTCGCGCCGGGCGTGCCGGGGTGGAAGCAGGTGAATATCAACGGGTTCGGAGACCGTACCAATGGCAATATCCACACCCTGGCTCCCTTTGCTGGAAGGCTTTACGCAGGTACATACAACGATGCTGGCAATGGAGCGCAGCTGTGGCGGTTGGAAGCCAACGGTTCCTGGGTTCCATTGATCACGAACGGCTTGGGCATCACCCGCAACATCGGTTTCAATCACCTGATCACGTTCAACGGCCAACTATATCTTGGCGTCCGGAATGATACGGATGGCGCCAGCATATATCGAAGCAGCGATGGCGATCACTGGACTTCTGTGGTGACAGGCGGCTTTGACAGTGTGCAAAAGACAGGAGTATATCGCTTTGCTGTATTTAACAACCAGTTGTACGCAGGCACTTCCAGTTGGACTGCTGGGCGTGGGGGTGAGATTTGGCGCAGTTCCAGCGGTGATGCTGGCACATGGGAGCGCGTCGTGGCATCTGGTTTTGACAACCCGAACAACTATATCATGCGCAGCTCCGAGGTACATAACGGCTATCTATATTTTGGCACCCAAAATGTAGACACCTCAAACTACATGACGACTACGGGGGGAATAGTCATTCGCAGTAGCACTGGTGACAGTGGGAGCTGGACAAAGATCACGTCTGATGGTTTGGGCGACATCAACAACTATGCTATCTCCGGCCTGGCGTCTTTCAACGGCTATCTCTACGCCAGCACCTCACGGTGGAGTCGAAGCGGGGTTCAAGTATGGCGGTGTCAAAACTGCGATGGCTCAGATTGGGAGAAGGTGGTTGATAACGGTTTTGATAATCCCAATAACTGGGGTGTCAGCACGTTGCAAGTTTTCAGTGGAGAACTGTATCTCGTCATCGGCAACGGCATAACCGGTATGGAGGTCTGGCGTACGCAGACCGGAAACCTTGGTGAGTGGATAAAAGTCAGCGATGGTGGTTTTGGAGACAGCAACAATAGTTCCCCGTACTACAATAACGTCACCGTCTTCAACAACCGCCTGTACATCGGCACACAGAATGGTGCCAACAGCCCCGAGGTGTGGAAGAAGACGGTCACCGCCGATTTCAGCGCCAGCCCCACGGTCGGCGCGCCGGGGACCACGGTCACCTTCACCAACCTCTCCGGTGACTTCACTTCAGCCACCTGGGACTTCGGCGATGGCTCGCCGCCGGTGACCACCAACGCCGCCACCGTCCAACACACCTACACGGCGCCGGGGACCTATACCGTCGCCCTCACGGTGACGGACGGAGTGGACACGGACACAATGGCCCGCCCGTCTTACATCCAGATCGCCCACCAGCTCTTCCTGCCATTGGTGCAGCGGAACTACAACCCGCTGCTGGCCCTCTACGACGACTTCAACAACCCGGCCTACGACGGCTTCTACAACCCACTCAAGTGGCAGTTCTGGGGGGATCAGAACTACCTGAGCGTACGGCAGATAGGAGGTGCCCTGGTTATCACCAATACGCCCAACATGCCAGCCGGGATCGGCCTGCACTTGCCGCTGGCTATACCGATGGAGCGGACGCTGCGCCAGCTTCAGCGTTTTCAAGCACTAACGAAACTGAGCGGCGGAAGCAACAACACGGAAATAGCACTTCAAGTTTCGCCAACTGAGGAAAACGTCAACGGTCATGGCTGGCGGGCAAACTGTGCTCTGAAGGCTTACGGGGGCGGAAATCCCTGGCTGGAATGTGACATCGCCACGTGGGGAAACAACCAGCCCTCCTCGCAAGAATTTGTCGTATCCCAGGGTGGTCTCAGTTTTGACACCTGGTACACCATCCGCATTGAGATGGATCCCAACACGGCACAAGTGTGTTTCTACCTGAACAACGGAGGACTTGGTTGTCACATTCCCAACGACGCCGCTACTTTGAAGACGATCGCTAATCTGGTGCCTCGTCTTGGAGTATGGAACGGCTTGGCCAATGCTACCGGCGTGCGCTACTTTGACGACATCTACATCACGCCGGCGGGGCCGTAAACCTAACAATAGCGCGGGCGTGTCGGGGTGGGGGTCTCTGCCCTGGCACGCCCGCTCAAAACAACGGGCGCGCCCAACCTCTCGCTCCAGCCGACTGCTCCCTTGCTGCGCTCCGCGTGCGGCTGAGCTCGGTGCCGTTAGCCCGCCAAATCTTGCACGGTCTGCTATAATTCCATCTGAATGTTCTTGACTTTGGGAGCAGACGGTGTTTGAACGCATCTTGAAGCAAATCCGCGAGAAGATTCGTCGGCGGCAATATGTCATGACCTTGCACGCGGAAGAAGAAATGAGTGATGATGACTTGAGTATCTTTGACGTGGAACGCAGTTTGCTGACAGGGGAGATTATTGAACGCCAAAAAGATGCTGTTACGGATGAATGGAAATATCTGGTCAAAGGCAACACGGTTGCGGGCGATGAGATGGTCACTGTTGCGAAAATCAGTCCGACAGGCAAGTTGGTCATCATAACGGTTTATCGTCTATAAGGTGAAGATTATGGTTTGCGATATTTGTGGCAAAGAAGGTGCACGTATCCGATATGTCACCCGCAGTTATGGCCAGGGAGAGAATTTGCTCATCATTGAGAACATTCCTTTGGTGAGCTGTCCGCATTGTGGCGAGAGTTACTTCACGGCGGATACCTTACACGAGATTGAGCGTATCAAACTGCATCGGCAAAGTTTTGCAAGCAAGCGGCAAGTGGCAATTGCCGAGTTTGCGTGATTTCAAATTTCGTGGCGGGCTAACACGCGCATCTACCTGACGGCTTCGCCTCGCTGCGCTCGGCTCGCCTGCGGGTGATGCGCAGGCCGTTGTCACGCCAATCTCCAAAATCAGCCGTTGAAAAAATGAGCAAAACGGTGTATCTTTGTTGTAGAAACAAACAGGAGAGAACCTGATGCTCACAAAAGTTCAGAAATGGGGCAATAGCCTTGCCCTGCGCATTCCCAAAGCCTTTGCCGTTGACGCTCAATTAGAAAATGATTCTTTAGTCGAAATTAGCATCGACAAAGGCAGAATTATTGTCACGCCGGTTTCAGCGCCGAGTTGGACGCTGGACGAATTGCTTGCAGGTATCACCAAAGATAATCTTCACACCGAAGTTGATACGGGTTCTGCCGTAGGAAACGAGATTTGGTGAACCTTATGACATACGTTCCTGATAGTGGTGACATTGTTTGGATTATGTTCAATCCGCAAGCAGGACATGAGCAAGCAGAGCATAGACCAGCATTGGTTTTGTCCCCAAAGGCGTATAACGGGAAAGTTGGTTTAGCCTTGCTTTGCCCGATTACAAGTCACGTCAAAGGGTATCCGTTTGAAGTGTTGATGCCTGAAGGTTTAGAAGTCAAAGGCGCAATTTTATCCGACCAAGTGAAAAGCCTTGATTGGAAAGCAAGAAAAGCGGAATTTGTTTGTAAATTGCCACCTGAAAAATACAACGAAGTTGTCAAGAAATTAAGCACCTTAATTCGTGAGCAACCTCAAAGCATGTAGAGTCTTGCTCAACAAAAGTGATATTGACCCGTTCTGACATTTACATCTTTGCTTCACCGCAGGCTTGACCGATGTGTTCGCACGCATAATCACCTTTGATGCCTTGTTTGTTGCCGAACAGATCGAGAATACTGCGTCCTTTGTTGCTTTGTTGGAGCGTTTGCTCGACAACGCTTCGCCGGCTGTTTCCCTCGATGAGTCGCCGCGAATTCCTTGACAACCACTCAAATTGTTCTGATGCGTGATGTTGAGTCGGGCAGACTGCCATGTTGGGCGCCTGTCAGATCGGCGAGCGACGCCGCCAGATGGCTGCTCGGCGGGCGGCACCCCACCTGTTGCAGCAGATTGGTGAGAAGCTGTTGGCGTATTGCCGATCCCGACGCATAGTCGCAGAGAAACACAGAGAAAACCTCTATGTCTCGAGTTTTGTTCACTGTGTTTCTCTGCGACTATGCCGGTTGCGCGTTTACGACGTTTTTGTGAGCGAATTGCTCGACTGGCGGCTTTAATTGACGTATTTTCGCTTATTTTGGGTGCTAGTTTCGCTCAAACAATTGACAGTGATTGATTGTTGGCATACTCTTGATGTTGCCTGCTCACTTTCTATAGAACTTCATTATGACTGAGCTGTCGATAGCCGTGTTGCAGCGGCAGGAACAAATCGCAGATTGGATCGATTTGAATCGGCGCGTCACGATTACTGACCTGTGTCGTTACTTTTCGATTAGCCTGGCAACAGCGCGGCGCGATCTGCAGGCGCTGAGCGAACAGGGGCGCATCAAGCGCGTGCATGGCGGCGCCGTGAGCGTTCAATCAGCAATCGAGCAGCCACAAATCGTCAACCGGATGTTCGATACGGCGGAACAGACGGAAGGCAACGGGCCAAACGGCGCACGCCGCTCGATCCTGGTCTTTGCGCCACACTTCGATGACGAAGCTATCGGCTGTGGCGGCGCCATTGCCCGCCACACCGCCAAAGGTGACCGTGTGGTGGTGGTTTTCATGAGCCGGGGTGACAGCGGCAGCACGGTGCCCGGTCACGAGATGGACCCCAAGACGTCGGAACGCACGCTCAAAGCGGAGGCGGAGAAGGCGGGGCAGGTGCTGGGCACTGTGCGACAGGTCTATCTCGACCTGGACGACGGCTTCATGGGCTGGACGCCCGACCTGCTGCGCGAATTTGTGCGGCTCATCAACCGCTACCGTCCGTCGATCGTCTATGCGCCGCACGCCGACGAGAGCCATTCTGACCACCGCGTGGCGCATCAACTGGTCAGTGATGCGGTGCCACGCGCGGGCTGGGGCGCCTTCCCCACGCTGGCAGAGCGGGCGTGGGCGGTCGAGGAGGTGCGTTACTACGAGATGTGGACGCCGATTCAGCGTCCCAATCTCTATCTCGACATCACGCCATACGTCGAGACCAAGCTGACTGCGATCCGTCAATACGCCAGCCAGTTGGTGATGGTGCCCTACGATGACGGCATCCTGGGGCTGAATCGTTTTCGCGGCGCTACGACGGCGCGCTTTCAATACGCCGAGGCATTCATCCAGTGGGCGGTGACCACACGCTGACGACGTGCGATAGTTGATTGTCTCCCTGCGTCTGACAAATTGATCAAGCTACCATCAACCAGAATTGGTTGACAGAAAGTGTCCATTCCATGGACGCCTGGTCGGTTATTGCCTTTTGTCGTTCAACCTGTTCATCACTTATGGAGGATTTGACCATGCTTCATCCTGCAGCTTCGTTTCATTTGACCCGCCGTGGCTTTCTGCGGCTGGCGGGCATGACTGCCGGCGCGGCCGCGCTGGCCGCATGCGTCGGGCAATTGCCGGCAGCACCGGCCGCGGCGCCCGCCACCACCGGCCCGCTCTTTGCCGGCGCCGACTTCATCAACAACAAGGAACAGTGGAGCCGCCTGCCCGCCGATCATGTCCCTGGCACGCCGGTCTCGCAGGCGCAATGGTACGAAATTTTGGGCGAGCCACCGGCTGAACCGATCTCGATGGTCGGCTTCAAAGGCGGTTTTGGCGACGCCTACGCCGACCTGATCATCGAGCTGATGCAGAAGGAGCACCCTGGCGTCCAGGTTGTCAAAGACTTCGACCCGACGATCTGGGACAAAATCCAGCCGCGCCTGGTGGCGGGCGACATCCCGGACTGGATGTTCTACGCCCTGGGCGCATGGGGCGGCGACTGGAAGAAGGCGGTGGAGGAGCATCTGGTGGCGCCGGGCGACTTCCTGCTTGACGTCGAAGCCTATGGCTTTGATGGCGAGACTGTCGGCAATATCATGTTCCCTGGCGCCCTGACCGCCGCCAACAGCGGTCTCAACGATCACACCTGGACCTTCCCGCAGACGCAGTTCGCCTACGGTATTTTCTACAACGCCGATCTCTTTGAGCAGAACGGCTGGCCAGCGCCCGATAGCCTGACCTGGGAAGAATTCATGGAGTTGCAGGCGGAGATCGCCAAGGTCATTCCGCCATGGACCTACGCCGGCCAATACCCGGGTTATTTCATGATGATGGGGTCAGGGTTGCTGTGGAAAGCCGTCGGCGTCGAAGGCTACTGCGACATGAATAATCTGGTGCCTGGCGCTTTTCAGAACGAGAAATTCATTTGGGGCATCAAGGAATTGCAGCAGATTTTCGCCAACGGCTGGATTTATCCCGGCTCCGAGGCGATGTCCCACACCGAGTCGCAGCAGATGTTCGTGGACGGCAAGGTCGCCATGATCCCCAACGGCACGTGGATGGAGAGCGAGCAGGCTTCGACTACGCCCGAAGGTTTCCGCATGAAGTTTAGCAGCACGCCGGCGCCCAAAGGTTCGACTGTGCATCCCTACGCGCTGGAAGTGGCGCTAGGCGGCTCCGACATGCAGATCGGCAACGGCAAGAACCCGCTGTGGGGCATGGAATTGATGCGTCTGTTTTACTCCGCCGACAACGCCCGCTTCTGGGCGGAAAAGATCGCCTCGCCGTTGCCGATCAAGAATGCCATGATGGGCGCTACGCCAAGCGACGCCCTGGCTTCCGTCGTCGAAGCGATCAACAAAGCGGAAGGTCACTATGTCCAATCGTACTGGGGGTCGTATCCGCTGCTGGGCAAGACCTGGGGTGATTCGATGGGCGACCTGCTGTGGGGCAAGCTGAGCGCTGAGGAGATGGCCGCCAACCTGGAGCGCGCCGCCGAGGAGACTCGCAACGACGATACGATCACCAAAATCACATACGAGTGTAAGGCGTAGGATGTACCGGGTGTTGCGTGATTCGTGCGGTGTGGTTCGTGCTTCGTGTTGCGTGATGCGGTTTGCCAGATATGAGTGCAATAGCCGCCACGCAACACATGACACACAACCCATAACACGAATCACGCAACACGAAGCAAGCAGCACGCATCAGCTAAGGAGCCATCCATGTTGCGTCGTGAACAATGGAAGCTGATTATCCCCTTCCTGGCGCCAGGGCTGTTGATCTATACCATCTTCAGCGTCTATCCATCGCTGCGCGGCATCTATATCAGCTTCTTCCGCTGGTCCGGGCTGACGAGCAACATGACCTTCATCGGCATGGACAACTTTGCGCGTCTCTGGCGCGAACTCAGCGATCCGGCGGATTTCTACAACGTGCGGCTCTATCTGTCACACAATCTGTTTCTGGTGATCTTTTCGCTGGCGACTGTCTTCTTGGGATTAGCTGCGGCGGCGTTGGTCAATCAGAAGCCGCGCGGCTACAAGGCATTCCGCGTCACCTTTTTCTTTCCCAACGTGCTGGCGCTGCCCGCCATCGCCGTGCTGTGGAGCATGACGCTCAATCCCAGCTTTGGCCTGGTCAACAACGCATTGCGCAGCGTGGGGCTCGAGCAATTTGCGCTGCCCTGGCTCAGCCTGCAATATGATCTGCCTTTCTTCAAGCTGGGGTTATACACGGTTGGCTTCATCGGCATCTGGGGCGGCATCGGCTGGTTCATGATTTTATTCCTGGCCGCGATCCAGAATGTGCCCGCCGAATACACCGAGGCGGCGACGGTCGACGGCGCGTCCAAGCTGCGCATCTTCTGGGTGATTACGCTGCCGCTGATCTGGGAGACGTTGCGCACCGTGCTCGTCTTTGTGACGATCGGCATGTTGAGCGGTTTTGCGCTGCCCTACGTGCTCTTCGAGCGCATGCCGCAAAAGCACGCCGACCTGATCCTGAGCTATTACTACTTTGTCGCCTTCCGTGAACGCAACTGGGGGTACGCCGCCGCCATCGTCGTCGGCATCTTCGTTGTCACCTTTATCGCGTCGGCGCTGGCGTACCGCTTCCTGGATCGCGACACGGTGCAGTATTAGTGAGGGGCGGGTTGCAAGGGGCGAGGGGCTAGGTTTGTGTGTAGATGCGGTTCGTAACCGCATGATTCTGCACGACCGAGACCTGCAGTTCGTAACCGCATGATTCTGCACGACCGAGACCTGCGGCCGCAAGCCTACGCGTGGATCGTGGTGCATTTCCGGCGATGTTTGATCGCCCATGAATTGAGGCAAGTCGTATGATGCACAGCACAACTGCAGGCACTGATGCCACCCCCACCAGCCGACCAGCCCAACGCCGGGCTGGCTTTACCTGGTCGTCGCTGCCGGCGCGGCTGGGCTGGTGGTTGGCGCAGGCGTTGCTATGGCTATTTATGATCACGGTTGTCTTTCCGATGGTCTGGACGGTCTTTAGCTCGCTCAAGAGCAGCCCGGAACTCTTCAACGCGCCGTGGGGACTGCCCGCCGCGCCGCAGTGGCAGAACTACGTCAATGCCTGGACAAAGATGAACGCCGGCGTCTATCTTCTCAACAGCGTCCTGGTCAGCGCCTTTGCCTTGACCAGCGTGATGATGACCGGTGCGTTGGTGGCTTATGTGCTGGCGCGCTATCCGTTTCCCGGTAACCGCATTATCTACTTCTACTTCATCGCTGGCATGATGATCCCCGGCTTTCTTGCCTACATTCCGGCCTGGTTTCTGCACATGTCGCTTGGTCTGCTCGACACGCGCACCGGGCTGGTGATTCAATACACGGCCTTCTTTCTGCCCTTCACCGTCTTTTTCTTACACTCGTTCTTTCGCACCCTGCCGCGTGAGTTGGAGGAAGCAGCAATTGTCGATGGCGCGTCACTTTACACGGTCTTCTGGCGCATCATGTTGCCGCTTTCCAAGAGTGGGCTGCTGACGATCGCCGTCTTCAACTTCCTGAGCGTCTGGAACGAGTTCATGTGGGCGCTGATCACCCTTTCGCGCGACGAGATCAAGACGCTGCCGCTGGGCATGGCAAATCTCCAGCAGAACGCCAAGTACGCCACCGACTGGGGCGCCATGTTCGCCGGCTTCGTGATCATGCTCATCCCGACCTTTATCATCTACGCCATTTTTCAGAATCGCCTGACCGAGGGCATCACCATCGGCGCCATTAAGGGCTGAAACAGGAGGCGGCGCATGGTTTCCTTTGCACCCGAATTGCAGCGCGCCCGCCAGATCGAACAGGCGCCGCGCGCGCTGGCTTTTGCGCAACAACATGATTTTGCAGCATGGCAGCAGCGCGTCGCTGCGCAGTTGCAGCGCATGGTTGGCGTCATCCCCGTGCGCGATCCACTCGATCTACGCATCGAATACACGGTTGCCAGCGCAGAATACCACGAGACGCGCTTCATCTTTACCGCCGAACCGGGCGCCGACGTGCCCGCACATCTGCTCATCCCAGCGCGCGGTCAGCCACCCTATCCGGTGATGATCTGTTTGCAGGGACACACAAGCGGGATGCACATCTCGTTGGGGCGGGCGCAATTCCCCGGCGACGCAGCCAGCATCGCCGAAGACCGCGATTACGCGCTCCAGGCGATCCGCCAGGGGTGCGCCGCGCTCGTCATCGAGCAGCGCGCCTTTGGCGAACGCCGCGACTGCCGCCCCGACTGCGTGCGCCATGTCATCGACCGCCCGTGCCACTTCACGACACTGACCGCGCTCCTGCTGGGCAGAACGTTGCTTGGCGAGCGCGTCTTCGATGTCTCGCGCGCCATCGACGCGCTGGCGGCTTTTCCCGATCTGGACTTGCAGCGCATCGGCTGCGTCGGCGACTCCACCGGCGGCACGATCGCCTATTTCGCTGCTGCACTCGACGCGCGCATCACTGTGACGATGCCCGCCGCCTATGTCTGTGCGGTGCGCTATGCCCTGGGCGCCATCGACCACTGCGAAGATCACTATCTGCCCGGTTTTCTCAACTACTTCGACATTGCGGACATTGCCGGGCTGATCGCGCCGCGCGGGTTGGTCGTCGTCACCGGGCGCGCCGATCCCAGCTTTCCGCTGGCCGGCGTTGAGGAAGCCTTTACGACAATTCAGCGGATTTATGCGGCGGCGGGCGCACCCGACCGCGCGCGCCTGGTCGTTGGCGACGGCGGTCATCGTTTTTTCGCCGACCTGGCTTGGCCCGTTTTTCATGAAGTTGCAGGCTGGTGACAACCTTCCTGGAAATTGCAGGCTTCCGAGAAGGTGCGCATTGCAAAGACACTAATCACGACGAAGACAGCGGCTACCGGCGTCGCGCACCTCGCAACTCGCCCCTTGCCCCTGTTTTTGGCACTGCAGAAGGAGCATCTTGTGAGCAAAATCGTTCTGATCGGCGCAGGCAGCTATGCCTTTGGCTACGCCACTTTCCGCGATCTCTTTGCGGCGCGGACGACGCTGGCGGGCAGCACCGTCGTCCTGGTCGATATCAACCCACAGGCGCTGCAGCTCATGTATCACTTTGCACAGCGGCTGAACGAGGCGGTAGGCTGCCCCTTCACCTTCGAGGCGACAACCGACCGCCGCACAGCACTGCCCGGCGCCGACTTCGTGATTATCTCCATCGCCGTCAGACGCAACGAACTGTGGCGGCTCGATTTCCAGATTCCGCTCAAGCACGGCGTCAGGCACATCCTCGGCGAGAACGGCGGCCCAGGCGGTCTCTTTCACGCCATGCGCAACATCCCTATCATCCTCGACATCGCCCGCGACATCGAGGAGCTGGCGCCGGACGCGTTCGTGATCAACTTCACTAATCCAGAGGGGCGCATCTGCCAGGCGCTGCACCGATACACCAGGCTCAAATTCGTGGGGCTATGCCACGGCATCGAGATGATGCGACGCGTGGCTGGGCGTCTGCTTGACCTGCCGCCGCAGCAGATCGACCCGACTGCGGGCGGGCTGAATCACTTTTCGTGGGTGCTTGCCTTGCGTCATGCCGAGACCGGCGCCGATCTCTATCCTGCCTTTCGCCAAGCCGTGCGCGAGCGCGGCGATGCCGTGGCCGCCGAGTTTGGCCACACCGTAAGCCTGAGCCGCTTTCTGATGGAGACCTTTGGCTACTGGCCGCTGCCCTCCGACGACCACGTGGGCGAGTATCTGCCCTATGCCTGGGAGTTCTGCGGGCTGGAGGGTTACCCCTTCGACCGCGTTGACCGCGAGTCCGCCGAGTTTCGCCAGCAGGTGGAGCGCTGGGCGGATGGCGTTGAGCCGGTGGCGCCGCTGCTGACCGCCGAGATGCACGAGCGCGCCATCCCCATCATCACGGCGATGCTCACCAACGCGCATCAGTATGAGCTGTCAGTCAATGTGCCTAATCGCGGGTACGTCGCCAACCTGCCCGACAACGCCATTGTCGAAGTGCCGGCGATGGTGGACGCCAACGGAATCCACCCGCTCCCCATCGGTGCGCTGCCTGAACCGATTGCCGCGCTATGCCGTACACAGATTACAATCATCGATCGAGTGGTCGAAGCCGGCGTGCATGGCGACCGCGCGGCGGCGCTGCAGGCGCTGCTGCTCGATCCGCACATCGCGTCGGTGCAGCAGGCGCAGGCGATCCTGGATGAGCTGCTCACCGCCCAACGCGACTTTCTGCCACAGTTTCGATAGAGCGCGGACAACGCGACGCAGGCGGATCGACGCTGAGCAAATCTACGTAAATCCGCCGCATCTGCACCATCTGCGTTCGATTCTTCGCTGCGATTCTAGCAATTATCTTTGGTGAATGGAGACAGTATGTCTATACCAATTGCGTTACAACTGTACAGCGTGCGTGAGGAGTTGGCGCAAGACTTTGAGGCCACCCTCGCCCAGGTTGCTGCCGCTGGCTACCAGGGCGTAGAGTTGATCTACCCCGTGCCTGGCGCGCCGCAGGCGACCGTTGTGCGCCGGCTCAAGGGATTGGGGTTGCCCGCCGTCGCTGCGCATGTGCCGCTGCCGTTAGGCGATCAGCGCAACGCCGTGCTCGATTTCATGGCCGCCTACGACTGCACCACGTTGGTGGCAGGCAATTCGCTGCACGATGCCGACACGCTCGACAACCTGCTGCGCGTCTGCGACCGTTACAACGAGGGCTACGCCGTTGCCAAAGCGCATGGGTTGTCGCTGTCGCTGCACAATCACTGGATGGAGTTCGAGCGCCTGGGCAACCGCTACGTCTACGAGATCATGCTGGATCGCCTCGACCCTGGTATCACCTTCGAGCTAGACACCTACTGGATTCGCGTCGCCGGTCTCGACCCGGCGGCGATTGTGCGTTTCTATGGCGACCGTGCGCCGCTGCTGCACATCAAGGACGGCCCTGGCACGATTGAGGGCGCCATGCTGGCGTTGGGCAACGGCATCCTGCCGCTGGCGGATGTCGTGGCGGCGGCGCGACTGCACGCGCACTGGCTGATCGTCGAGCTGGATTGGTGCGCCACCGACATGATCGAGGCGGTGACTGCCAGTTACGCCACGCTGGAGAAGCAGGTGAAACATGGTGAATAAAACCAAAGTCGGCGTGATCGGCGCCGGCGGCATCTTCTGGGCGTATGCCGAGGGCTGTCGCGTCTTTGACATCCTCGACCTGGCCGCCGTCTCCGACATCGACATGACGCGGGCCGAGGCAAAGGCGCAGGAGTTCGGCATCCCGCGTGCATGCAGCGTCGCAGAAGTGTTAGCCGACCCAGAGATCGAGATTGTCATCAACCTGACCGTACCCGCCGTCCACGCCGAGGTGAGTCAGGCGATCCTGGCGGCGGGCAAGCACGCCTACTCCGAGAAGCCGCTGGCGGTGGAGCGCGACGAAGGACAGCGGCTGCTGGCGTTTGCAGCGGCGCGCGGTCTGCGCATCGGCGGCGCGCCGGACACTTTTCTGGGCGGCGGTCATCAGACCTGCCGTAAGCTGATCGACGACGGCTGGATCGGGACGCCGGTGGCGGGCGTGGCGTTTGTCGCCGGGCGCGGGCCAGAGGCGTGGCACCCGAACCCCGACTTTTTCTACAAACGCGGGGGCGGGCCGCTCTTCGACCTTGGCGTTTACTACATCACGGCGCTGGTCAACCTGTTGGGACCGGTGCGTGAAGTGCGCGGCGTGGCGAAAGCATCCTTCCCCGAACGCATCGCTGGCAGCCCGGAACAACGCGGTCGCCGCATCCCAGTCGAGATTCCGACGCACGTCACGGCGTTGCTGGAATTTGCAAACGGCGCAGTCATCACCTTCATCAGCAGTTTCGATGTGTGGGCAAATCACCTGCCCGCTATCGAGATTTACGGGTCGGAAGGCTCGCTCAGCGTGCCCGATCCCAACGGCTTTGGGGGGCCGGTGCGGCTTTTCCGCCCGGAGAACGAGGACTGGCGCGAGCTGCCGCTGACGCACACACCACACGTACAGCGCGGCATCGGCGTGGCAGACATGGCGTCGGCGCTGCGCAGTGGTCGTCCTCACCGCGCCAGCGGCGAACTGGCGTACCACGTGCTGGACGTGATGCAGTCGATCGGGGAGGCGTCCGCCAGCGGCGGTGCGGTCACGATTGCTTCAACTTGTGAGCGCCCGGCGCCGCTGCCGTTGGGGGCGAGGCGAGGAGAGATTGAGAGATTGAGAGATTGAGAGATTAGGAGATTGGAGATTAGGAGATTGGAGATTAGGAGATTGGAGATTAGGAGATCGCGCGACTGATTGTGTGCAGGTCACTCAATCTCCAATCTCCAATCTCTCAATCTCTCAATCTCCAATATTATTCGACATTATTCGACTGGATGCACACAGATCGGGATCGTTATATGGAGACTCCCCAGAAGTATGCCTTGGTTGGTGCAGGCGTGCGCGGGCTGGAGATGTTTGCGCGGCCGTTGGTCGAGCGCTTTAGCGACCACGCGCAGTTGGTCGGCGTCTATGACCCGAATCCGGTGCGCGCCCGCTATGTCAGCGACCGCTGCGGCGGCGTCGCGGTCTTTGGCGACTTCGACACGATGTTGGTCGCCACCCATCCCGATGTCGTGATCGTGGCGACCATTGACCGCTGGCATCACGACTACATCCTGCGCAGTCTGGCGGCGGGCTGCGACGTGCTCTGCGAAAAACCGTTGGCTATCGACACAGAGCAGGTGCGCGCTATCCTCGCCGCCGAAGCGCACAGCGGGCGCAAAGTCACCGTCACCTTCAACCTGCGTTTTGCCCCACTCATGGTGCGCGTGAAGGAACTGGTGCAGCAGGGCGCCATCGGGCGCGTGCTTGCCGTTGACCTGGCGTGGTGGCTGGATCGGCAGCACGGCGCCGACTACTTCCGCCGCTGGCATCGCCGCCTGGAAAACTCCGGCGGGCTGCTAGTGCACAAGGCGACGCATCACTTCGACCTGGTCAACTGGTGGGTGGACGACGAACCCGCAGTCGTCTTTGCCAACGGGCAGCGGCTGGTCTACGGCCCGACGCGCGCCGAACGGGGCGTGCGCTGCACCGGTTGCCCGCACCACACGCACTGTGAGTTCGCTATTGACCTGAACGCAGATTCGCTGTTGCGCAGTCTCTACGCAGAGGCGGAAGCGGTGGACGGCTACTGGCGCGACGGCTGCGTCTTCGCCGAGGAGATCGACATCTGGGACACGATGAGCGTCAGCGTGCGCTACCGCGGCGGTGCGCTGCTCACCTATGCGCTCAACGCTTACAGTCCGTATGAAGGTTGGCGCGCCACACTTACCGGCACGGCTGGGCGCATCGAGGTCGGCGAGGCGTTGAGTGGACTGCCCGCGCAGACGCCCCAGCAGACGCTGACCGTGTGCGATCTGCGCGGGGAGCAGGTTGTCCACACCCTCCCCAAAGTCGAAGGTGGACACGGCGGCAGCGACGCCCGGCTGCAGGCAGAGTTGTTTGGTGAGCGCCGCAGCGACGACCCACTGCACCAGATGGCGGATGCACACGCCGGCGCACGATCCGTGCAGATCGGTGCGGCGGCGAACCGGTCGATCCGCAGCGGTCAACCGGTGGAGGTCGAGCTGGATGAGTAGATGCGATCGCTTTGCCATTGTCAACGGGCGGCTGGCGTTGCCGGATCGCATCGTCGAAGGTCAGGCGTTGATCATTGCTGCGGGCAAGATCGCCGGCGTTGCACCACTCGCTGCGTTCGATCCCACGCTGCCGCGTTTCGACGCCGGTGGCCGCCTGGTGACGCCGGGATTGATCGACATCCACATCCACGGCGCGCTGGGACACACTTTCAACGAGCCGACGCCTGCCGCGTTTGCCGCGATCACGCGGCTGCTGGCGCAGCACGGCGTGACGAGCCTGCTGGCAACAACCGCCACCGACACGCTAGAGAACTTGACGGCGGTGCTGGCGTTTGCGCGCACGTGGATGCAGACGCCAACGGATGGTCAGCACGCCCAGCTTCTCGGCGTCCACGTGGAGGGGCCGTATTTTCATCCAGCGCAAGCAGGCGCACAGAATCCCGCCTACTTGCGCACGCCCGACGACGGCAGCGCCGCACAACTGCTTGCCCAAGCCAACGTGATCCGCATCTTCACCTTTGCGCCGGAACTGCCGGGCGCGCTGGCATTGACGCGCACGCTCCGTCAGCACGGCATTGTGGCGGCGGCGGGACACAGCACCGCGCAGGAAAAGCACGTGCTCCCCTGCATCGAAGCCGGTCTCAGCCATTGCATTCATCTGTGGAGTGCGCAATCGACCACCGTGCGCGAAGGGCCGTGGCGGCGACCGGGGCTGCTCGAAGTCTCGCTGACGGACGAACGCTTGACCGGTGAGATCATCGCCGACGGCAAGCACCTGCCGCCGACATTGCTGAAGCTGGCGTATCGTTGCCTGGGGCCAGATCGACTCTGCGTTGTCTCGGATGCAACCAGCGGCGCCGGGCTACCCGAAGGCAGCCGCTTTTTCATGGCTGGGGCGGAGTACGAAGTCGCCGACGGCGTGGGCATGATGCTTGACCGCACCAGCTTCGCGGGCAGCACGACGCTGCTCGACCGGATGCTGGCGGTGCTGGTGGAGACGGTCGGCGTGCCCCTGGTGGAGGCGGTGCGCATGGCCACGTTGACGCCGGCGCGCGTGGCGGGCGTCGCCGATCGCAAGGGCAGCCTGGAAGCAGGCAAGGACGCCGACCTCGCCATCTTCGACCCAGGCTTCCAGCCGTGGCGCACGCTGATCGGCGGGCGATGGGTCGATGGCGATGCAAGTTGAAGAATCGCACGCGGATGACGCGGATGTTGCGGATTCACGCAGATCGAAAAATCCGCGCTGATCCGCCCGATCCGCGTCATCCGCGTCCCATCAGAGATTATTTACAGGAGATCACCATGCAGGCAACACAACCATTGCGCACCTTTCAGGTTGACCGGCTGCCGGTCGCCGTCTATGCCAGCAACGCGGCGTTGGGCGCGGCGGCGGCGGAGGACGCCCGCCGCCTGATCCAGGCTGCGATTGCCGAACGCGGCGAGGCGCGCATCATCCTCGCCACCGGAAACTCACAGTTGAGCTTTCTCCACGCCCTGCGTGAATTGGATGGCATCGAATGGCGCAAGGTCACGGTTTTTCACATGGACGAATACGTCGGCATCGACCCGACGCATCCAGCCAGCTTCCCGCGCTTCCTACACGAGCACATCATCGACTATGTGCAGCCGGGCAAGTTCTATCCTGTGCCGGGGCGACCGGCGGATGTGGCGCAAGCCTGCCGTGAATACGAGGCGTTGCTGCGCAGCGGGCCGCTCGACCTGGTGGCGCTGGGTTGGGGCGAAAACGGACACATCGCCTTCAACGACCCGCCCTTCGCCGATTTTGCCGATCCGGTGTGGGTGAAGGTGGTCGAACTAGCCGAAGCCAGCCGTCGCCAGCAGGTGGGCGAAGGGCACTTCGCAACCCTCGCCGACGTGCCAACGCACGCCATTACCCTGACTGTGCCGGCGCTGCTCGCGCCGCGCGCCATCCTCGCCATCGTGCCGGAAGCGCGCAAGGCCGAGGCGGTGCGCGCGTGCCTGACCGAGCCGGTCAGCCCGGATCGCCCCGGGTCAGTGCTGCGCACGGTGGATCATGCACGGTTGTATCTGGATGTGGATTCGGCGCACGCCTATTTGAGTTGAGCGATAGCGCAGAATCTATCGGACACCGATTCCAATCTGCCTGCGCACATCCTTCGCTGTCTCCATCGTGCGCAGATGCGCCAGCGGGTGTAGTTCGCCGCTGCGTAGATCGAGGGCATCGATGCCCACTTTGATGCCTTGCTCGAACCGCGCTGGCGACAGCACGCCAGCAACCTCCAGTCCTGCGCTCCGGGCAGCGTCGATCTGTGTGCGGCAGTAGGTTGTCTTGCCGCAACCGATCGCACCGGTGACAAGGGTGATCTGCCGACGCTGCGTCATGTCCATAAAACCTGCTTCCTGCCCTCGACTTCGACCAAACGTATCGGCAATTGATAGATGAGGTGTTTCATGATCACAACCGAAAAGGTCACGCTTACTTTGCCGGCGGACTTGGTGGCTACTCTGCGTAGCATGGCGCCATCGCGCCGACAAAGCCAGTTTGTCGCCGAGGCGCTGCGCGCCTACATTGCCGAACAACAGCGCAAGTCTCTGCGCGAACGGTTGATCGCAGGCTATCAGGCAAACGCGGCGGATGATGCTGTACTGGCTGCCGAATGGGCCGCAGCGGAGGACGAAGCATGGGACAAAATTGAGCCATATCCCGGAGCAGAGTCGACTGATGACACAACCTATTCGACGCGGTGACATCTTTACTGTCGACTTGGAGCCGGTGCGCAGTTCGGAGCCAGGGAAAGTGTGTCCTGCACTGGTTATCCAAAATGATATCGGCAATCGCTACAGCCCTACGGTGATTGTGGCTGCCATCACGTCCGGGAGCCGCGTTCACTTCGATGTCAACGTATCTATCAAAGCGCCAGAAGGTGGCTTGACCAATGATTCGGTCGTGTTGCTTAACCAGATTCGCACCGTGGACAAGTCGCGATTAGGGAGATATTGGGGGCATGTTTCCGCACAAACCATGGAGCAGGTCGATGAAGCAATCAAGATCAGTCTCGGATTGATTCCGATCTGATCGCTGCATCACCTGCTCCCGTCTTCTCGTTTCCCGGATCAAACTCGCCTGCTACGTGTCAACTACATCCGTTTGCTCTGCCATGAACCATGCGATCTAGCCTCACAGTCCGCTGAGCTGCCACAGCCGATCCATCGCCTGTGAGACCTCGCGCGCCGCCGCTTGCGGATTCTCTGCCGCGATGGCGTTGAGGCGCTGGCTGAAGGGTTCGGTCGTTACGGGGCCATCGTAGCCCAGCGCGGCGAGCTTGCGCATGAAGCCCACCAGGTCGATGACGCCGGTCTCCAGTGGCAGGCAGCGCACCAGGTCCGCCTGCTCCTCGCGCGGAATGCCTGCCGGTGCATCGTTGATGTGGACGACCACGACATCGGCCGCTGTCAGCGCGTCGAGCGCAGCCATGTCGTCCCCGGACGTGTACAGGTGATACGCGTCCAACAGCAAGCCGACGTTGCCCGTGCCGATGTCGCGCACCAACGCCATCATCTCGCCCAGCGAACTGATGAAGCGGTGCGCATGCGACGCCCACAAGTGGCGCGGCCCCAGGAATTCGATGCCGAGCCGACAGCCGTGGTCGCGCAGGACGGCGGCGATGGGGCGGTAGCGGTCGATGTGCCACTGCAGATTCTCGGCGTAGGCGCGCGTCTCCGACCAGGATGGGCACCAGGTCGCCGTGCGCGGGCAGCCCAACGCCGCGCCCAATGCTGCCAACTTTGGCAACTCTGCCAGGTCTTCCTGCCAGCGATCCTGATTCCAGGCGACCGGCAACCCCCATTGTCCGGCGCGCACGCCTGCCTGCGCAAAGAGATCGCGCACATAGTCGACGCCGTGCATATCCGCCAGCCCCGCGGCTTCGCGGATGTCGAAGTCGATGCCCGTGAAGCCGGTCGCCCGCGCCAGCGCGATCGTCTCCGCCAGGGAGAGGTTGCGGATGCCGATGGCGCCGGCGTTGAGATTCTTGAACATGATGCTGCTCCTGTTTCTGGTTTGTTGTAAGTGCTACAAGCTGACTGCTCAACTTCAGTATAAAGCGGGAAGCGCTCGCCGGCGAAGCAGCGATCCCGATTCAGCACACCCTCTTTGGCGCCTTTGGCAGCGCGGCGCTGTGCTCATGCCGGCGGACATCCCGGTAGCGCTGGTGGCTTTCCCGGCGCCCTACATGCACACTCTGTTCGAGACCGGACATCTTGGCGATATCGAGGCGCTGACGGAATGGTTGTGTGCGGCTGCGCGCAAAGCGTTGGGGGCATAAGCCTCTGCGCGCTTGTGGCGGAACGCGGGGTGAAGTTATCGTTTGCACCCCGGCAAGCAGTGCATCTGTGCTTGCCGGGGCGCACTCTTTTATCGCGTCACAACGGGGAGGTAGAGTGCGTTCGCTTGCGGCGCACCGCTGGCGGTTACGTGCACAGTCACGCTGCCAGTGGTGGAATTGACGCCATCGCTGACGGTGTAACTGAACGTGTCGTCGCCCTCAAAACCCGCCATCGGCGTATATGCGATCTTGTTGCCAGAGAGCGTCGCTTGCCCATGTGCGGGCTGGGTGACAGCCGTCAGGGTGAGCGCGTCGCCGTTGGGGTCCTGGTCATTCCCTAACACGTCCAGCAGGTAATTGGCGCCATTGCGTGCGACGGTGAAGACGTCGTTGTTCGCTTGCGGTGCATCACCTGCGATTACGTGCACAGTCACGCTGCCGTTGGTGGAATTGACGCCATCGCTGACCGTGTAACTGAACGTGTCGTCACCCGCAAAACCCGCCATCGGCGTATATGCGATCTTGTTGCCAGAGAGCGTCGCTTGCCCATGTGCGGGCTGGGTGACAGCCGTCAAGGTGAGCGCGTCGCCGTTGGGGTCCTGGTCGTTCCCTAACACGTCCAGCAGGTAATTGGCGCCATTGCGCGCGACGGTGAAGACGTCGTTGTTCGCTTGCGGTGCATCACCTGCGGTTACGTGCACAGTCACGCTGCCAGTGGTGGAATTGACGCCATCGCTGACCGTGTAACTGAACGTGTCGTCACCCGCAAAACCCGCCATCGGCGTATATGCGATCTTGTTGCCAGAGAGCGTCGCTTGCCCATGCGCAGGCTGGGTGACAGCCGTCAAGGTGAGCGCGTCGCCATTGGGGTCCTGGTCATTCCCTAACACGTCCAGGAGGTAATTGGCGCCATTGCGCGCGACGGTGAAGACGTCGTTGTTCGCTTGCGGTGCATCATTTGATCCTCCTGAAGATTGGCCAGCGAGACAGGGCGTCAGGTCGCGTGTGCGGTCGAGCGACGCTGCCGGTACGATGTAGTCAATCACCAACAGCCGATGCTGATAGCCGTAACTCGACTCTTCCACCACCTCGTAATAGTAAGGCTGGAAACCGTAACGACATTGCGCTGGCCAGTAGATCGGCTGCCCCGCGTGCGAGGCTGGGAAGCCCTGAACGCCGCCGTCGATCTCGAAGCCCTGCTGCCAGCTGAGCGTCCGCGATTCTGCGCGTCCAAAGCCGGTAGCGTACTCGTAGCTACCGCCTGTTTGGATTTTGGTTGGTATGATGCCGGCTTCCACGTCGAATTCAGCGCCGATCCTGGCAGTGTGCGAAACCGAAGTCGCCGTTGTGCGGCTGGCGCCATTGGTCTGTGACAGCGCCCAGGAGAGCACGCTGTCGCCGCGATCGATGCGCTCGTTCTGCAGCACGTTGTAGAGTGAACCATTCCAGAGCAGATTGCCGCGCTGGCGTATCGTTGTATATTGCTGACTGATTGGGTCAAAGACGCTGACGTTGAACCATCCATCCACACCTGGCCGATATTTGCCGTCTTGCGTGGTGCTGGCATCGGGATCCCACACTGCGACGGGATACCGATCCGGTTCGACATGGTTGGCGCCCAGAATCTGCACCTCTGCCAGACCCAACTCTCCCATGCCCGCCAGTTGCACACGCACATAGCGCCCGCGCATCGGCGCGTTGGCGCTGTCCGTTGCCTTGAGGTTGACCACCCGCCCGGCGACGCGCGGCCATTCAAGCGTGTGCACGCCTGCAGCATTCTTCAGCACCGTCGGGTCGTTGGAGATCGTGCGCGGGTCTTCTTCTGAGATGAAAACGTAGAAATTTGCCAGCTCGTTCGCGCAGTTCGGATTTACACAACCCTGGTTGGTGCGATTCCAGAGGCGCACCTTGCCGATCTCCTGGACACTGCCCAAATCAACTTGCCACCAAGGCGACTGCTCACGTTGCGTCAGTGCGATGGAATGAGCGTCGGCGGCGCCCTCCATATTGTTGTCGAGCGCCAGGGCTGCCGTAGCAGTGGCGACGACACTGGACTGCAGTGCACTTTCGCCACGAAAGAGCGCCAGATTCGCCCAATCGCGCACGATCGGCGTCCACTGTAGCTCGATGCCTGGTTTGGTGTCCCAGGCCGCCAGGCTCATTGACTCATTTTCCAGCCCCTGGTTCTGGCAGAAGCGCGCGGCGCCATCCAATGTCGCCCCATTCTTGACCAGTTGATATTGGAAGCAGTGATAACGCGTGGTGTCAGCAACGATGAAATCTTGAAAGTTCGACCAGCCCACCGAAAGCGACTGTCCAGTATTGGTGCTGTCGGTGCGCGTTTCCTCAGCCGCGTATTCATAGCCGGCCGTCAATTTGAGGCTGGCCTCGAAGGAATAGACCTGCCCTTCCACCCCCACGCCCACACCGAAGTAGCCCGATGCGCTGTGAGAATGAGAAGTCGTGAGCGAGCTTTCGTTGGTTGTTTCCTGGGAACGCGAGCGGCCGATAGAGCCGAACATATATTGTGCACCCTGGATGTTCTGCCAGTAGGGTGGCAAGAAAACCGCCGACGCCAGCTGTGGTTCGACGACTTCTTTGCATTTCAGGCTGCCGCCCGCAGCCGGTGCGTAAGCCGCCTTGAGCGAGTCATTATCCCAATCGCCTAACGCAACGCTGATGTTGGTGACGTTGGTGCGCCCTTCGGCGCCGTCGCGCCAGGCGCTTGCCACCTGTAGCCCGAACCCCGCTGTGATCACATCGGTTGCACGAATGACTTGCAGCCAACTTCCAGCGTCGCGGAAGGCAGCGACAATGTCGGCGCGCCCATCGCCATCCAGGTCGGCGGCATCGAGCGCCAGCGACCGCGCCATGGTGCGGAAGTTGTCGCTGCTTTGGATGTAGTTATGTTCCAACACGACGCTGGCTTCGGCATCCAACGTATGTAGCGTCAGCCCATACGATGTGCGTTCGTAGGCGACAACCACTTCGTCCAGCCCATCCGCGTCGGTGTCTCCCGCCGCAACTTTCAGGTTGGGAGTTTGCCCCTGCGAGTTGATCCATTGATTGCGTTGGACGATGGGCGCAGCCGCGTTGTTCAGATCAACGGCATAGGTGCGCACTGTGATGACATCGCTGTAGCCATCATTGTCGGGGCGTTCATGATCGAAGCCGAGTACGATTTCATCGCGATAGTCACCATCCAAGTCGCCGGTTGCAACACTGAGGTTCAGTACACGGCTTGCCTCAAAACGGAGGCTGGCGATGTCTTGCAGGTCGCTGGCGAAGGTTGTCCCGGTCGAAACGGCGTACCCCCCAGTGTAGCGGAAGATGATGAGTTGAATATAGCTATCCGTGCTTTCCGAGATGGCGACAACGATTTCGTCATTCTTGCCGTCGCCGTTTAGATCGCCGGTGGCAACATCGAGCAGCCGCGCCGCACCCCGGTTGTTGTCGCGACTCCAGAAGCGCCCCAACACTCTGTCGTCGATGTCAAGGGCGCCAGGCGTTACACCAGAACCGTTGACGATGCGCACGTTGAGATTGGTCGCGCCGCTGACGTTGGCGATTGCCAGTTCGTCGTCACCGCCCACTACACCGGTCAGGTTGCCGGCTGCTGCTGCAACCAAAAATTCCGTTCCCGAGGTCGAATTCCAGCGATCATGTCCACTACTCATGCTATGGCTGGCTGCACCTAGCAGTCCCGCGCTATCGCGAAACGCCTGCAAGAACTCCACCTTGCCATCGGCGTTGAGGTCGCCTGCGGCGCCGGCCGTGGCGGCGACGTTAGTGAGCGTTGCATCGGTGGCGCCGCCCAGCCACGTTTCCTGCGCTTGTAGCGCGTCCCCTGCATCCAGATCGAGACGCGTGAACGCCAACCAACCCTGATAGGGCGCCGACGCGCCACGATAGCCGATAAAAACCTCGCGCTCGGCGCCGATGGTCAAGAGTTGGCCAAACGGCGAGTTGTCGCAGTTCGGCAGCGCCGCTGTTTGTGCAGCATTCACCGTTGAGGACGGCGCAGCGCTCAGTTCTGGATCGGTGACCACAACGCCCGATTCGTCCTGGGCAAACGTGGGTGCGTATACCTGGCTAACCAGGAGCACACTAAGCAACAGAAGGCCGATCACTTTCCAGCCGAGGTTGTTTCCCCTACGGAGTGCAACGGCCCGCACCAATTGGACATGAGGCTGCGCCCTGTGCAAGTCGCCTCTGGCCTCTACGTACAGGTTGGCTTGTTGACGTTGGCCTGTCATTATCGTTCTCCTTAGCACCGATTACCGTCTTTCACCGCATTACTATCTCTACTGTTCATCACCGTTCAATTTCGTCCATAGGTCAGCAAAAAGCTCGGCGACACTTGCATAGTGCTGCGGCTTGCCACTGCCTGGATTCAGCGCCGTAGCGCGCCATGGCGCTGCCTCGCTCTCACGCCAGAAGCGCACCATTACCGTACGGTAGTTGCGTCGATAGACGCTCTCTGCGTGACTGGCAACGAGGTGTGCGGGCGCCTTGAATGATTCGGCCGATATCCCTGTCACTTTGCTCATCATTTCCTCCCATTGAAACCGCATGATTGTGTTGATCGTTCAGTCGGTGATACCGATGTACAATCCCTGAGGCGTTGCGTATGGTCGCCATGATCGCAGGCAGCCGTTAGCAACGCGTTAGCACCGCATCAAGAATGGAGCGTTGCACTTCCGTGACAAATCTGGTTTTGCGCTTTTTGGGTGGCTTCGACGTACGTCTGGCTGATCAGCCGCTGCACGGCTTCCGTTCAGTGAAAAATGAGGCGCTGCTGGCGTATCTGGTATTGACTGCGGATCGCTCCCATACTCGCGCAGCATTGGCCGGCCTGTTGTGGCCCGACACCGCCGAGGACGCCGCACGTCGCAATTTACGTCAGGCGCTCTTTCAACTGCGGGGAGTGCTCGGCCCGGTTGCATCAGTGCTGGTGGCCGACCAAACCAGCATACATTTCGAGGCATCAGGGGTTTGGTGCGACACTGTCGCCTTCACAACCATCCTGCGCGCCTGTGAGCGACATCAGCACATCAGCCTGTCGTCCTGCCCAGCCTGCATGACGCGCTACGCCGACGCTGTGGCGCTTTATCAGGGAGACTTTTTGCACGGCCTCTTTGTGGATGACAGCCCACCGCTCGAAGAGTGGATTTTGCTGCAACGTGAGTGGTTTCATGCACGCGCGCTCGCCATGCTCGACGTGTTGTGCGCCTGGCATGAGGCGCAGGGTGATTTCACCGCCGCCCAGCGCTGCGCCCAGCGTCAACTCGAACTCGATCCGCTGCGCGAGGAGGCGCACCGTTGCGTGATGCGCACCTTGGCGTTGGCTGGTCAGCGGCACGCCGCCCTTGCCGCCTATGAAGCCTGTTGGCGCGTCCTGGAGAAGGAACTGGGCTTGCCGCCGGCTCCAGAAACCGAGGCGCTGGCGGCGCAGATTCGTGAGGGAATGTTCACGGCTGCAACGTTGACGGGCGTAAGGGCTGGGGGCGCGCTGCCGCAAGCAACGCACACTGTCACGTCGTCCAGGCACAATTTACCTCCGCCATCCACTACCTTTATTGGGCGCACTGCGGAACTGGCGCAGTTGCGCCAGTGGCTCCTCGATCCGGCGCGCCGGCTGATTACCATCGTTGGGCCGGGCGGTGTGGGCAAGACACGCCTGGCGCTGGCAGCTGCGGCCGACATTGTCGGCGCATTCGCCGATGGCGTCTGGTTTGTGCCGTTGGTCGGGTTGGATGATTTCGACGCGCTGGCAACGACGATCGGCAATGTCATGGGACTCAGTATTCAGGCAATCCCTGATCCCTGGCAGCAAGTGATTGATTTTCTGGCTGTGCGCGAGGTGTTGCTCATCCTGGATAACTTCGAACATCTGCTTGTCGCCGCCGGAAACCTTCATGCCTTGTTGACGCAAGCGCCGCGCCTCAGGGTGTTGGTTACTTCGCGCGCACGGCTCGATCTGCGAGCCGAGCACCTCCTGTCGCTTGGCGGCATGCCTCTGCCCACGCACGCTGCCGGTCAATCGCTGGCCGCGCTGCAACAAGCTGGCGGCACACAACTCTTTCTGGAACGCGCGTACAGTGTTGCTCCTGAACTGATCGTCGACGCCCAGAGCGCGGACGCTATTATCACCATTTGTCGGCTGGTCGAAGGGCTGCCGTTGGGCATTGAGTTAGCGGCAAGTTGGGTCGAGAGCTACACTTGTGAAGAGATCGCCGACGCCATTCTCACCAATCTCGACTTTCTAGCCACACACCAGCTGGATGTTCCCGTACGACAGCGTAGTATGCGCGCGGTCTTTGATTATTCATGGCGCCTGCTCGGTGCGTCAGAACAACGCGTGCTTGCACAACTGTCGGTCTTTCGCGGCGAATTTGGGCGCGATGCGGCGTTGGCAGTTGCCCAGGCGCCGCTGGAGTTGATCACATCGCTAGTGCGGCAATCATTGCTGCGGGTGGTGCGGCCTGGGCGTTTCGTGCTGCATGAGCTATTGCGCCAGTTTGTGGAAGAACAGGCAGCGCACCTCATCGCCACGCCCGATCAATCTCTCGAATCCGCACCCCTTGAATCCGCACCCCTTGAATCCGCACCCCTTGAATCCGCACCCCTTGAATCCGCACGGAGACGCCATGCGGAGTTCTATCTCGATCTGCTTGCCGGGCATGCGGCGCAACTGCGTGGGAATGAACCAGTGCGCAGCGTCGCCATCATCAACGCGGATCTGGATAATGTGCGTGCGGCGTGGCGTTGGATCAGCGAACACGCTGTCGCCGCCATCACTGCGCCAGCACTTGAGGCCATGGCGCGTTTCTACGAGCTGGCCGGATTGCATCAGGAAGCAGCGCATTTCTTTGCAGAAGCAACGCACACGGTAAACAGCGCGCGGCTACGCACGCTGGCGCAGCTCGAACAGGCGCGCGCGTGTGTGACATTGGCGCGCTATGCCGATGCGAACGCTGCTGGTTATGCCGCGCTTGCCGACGCACGTGACCGGGGCGACGCCGAACAGTGCGCCGCCGCGCTCCTGTTGCTGAGCGCAGCGGCAAATGTGATGGGTGATGCGGTTGAGGCAGAGCGTCTCCTGGCTGAAGCGTTGCCGCTGGCGCAACAGGTGGAAGAAGAGGCATTGATCGCCGACATTTTGGCGGCGCAGGCGCCGGTGCACACCTACCTGGGGCGGGACGGCCGCGCCTTGCTGGAAGCGGCGTTGACGATCTATCGCCGATTGGGCAATCGTCGTCGCGAAGGGTTGACCCTTAGCGATCTGGCCATGGTTGCCACGCGCCGACATGACTGGGATGCCTGCCAATACTACGGTGCAGCCGCGTTGGAGATCGCCCGCACCCTGCGCGATCGACGATTTGAGTCGATGACGCTGAATATTCTAGCCGCCGCCTACGCTGCCCGTGGCGATCTTGCCGAGTCCAATCGAGCCTTGCAGAGCGCCGCGCACCTGGCGCGTAGCGTCGGTTATCAAATCGGCGAGGTAAATGCACTCAACAGTCTGGGCTTGAACTACCTGGAGCAACAGGAATTTCTCACTGCGCGTGAATACTTTGAACAGGCGCTAGAGATCGCCCGTCGCACGCACTACCGCCGTGGCATCGGCGCCTTGCTCGCCAATCTGGGCAATTTAGCAATGCAGGTTGCGGATTACAGCCGCGCAGAGACGCTCTGCCGTGAAGCGCTGGAGATCGCCCGAAGTGCAGAGGACAATTATTTCATGGTGATGCGCCTCGATAGCTTGGGCGATGTGTTGCGCTGGCAAGGAGACTACGCTGGCGCCCTCGCCTGTTTTCTCGAAGCGGCCGACCGCGCGGCTCACATCGGCAACATCGGGCTAGAGGCGCACGCACGCACCGACATCGGTTTGATCGCACACTTGTTCGGCGATGACGAGCGTAGCGCGCGTGATCTGCACAAGGGGATGCTGCTGGCGCGACAGGTAAGAGATGTCTGGTGTGAATGTCGCGCCGAGGCGGCCCTGGCGTGGTGCGAGTTCGTGGCAAGTGGCGACGCCAGGGCGCTGGCAACGCTGCGCATTGTGGCAGACCGCGCCCACGCCGCCCAGGAAACAAGTGCAGAAGTCTATGCGCTGACGGCACTGGGCGCGGCGTTGCTCGCCAGCAATGACCTGGTCAGCGCCGAAGCTGCACTGCGCAAGGCGTTAACGCTGCAACGCACGCTGAGCGCAACGATGATGCAGCTGACGCCGCTGGCGTATCTGGCCGATCTTCAACGCCGCCAGGGCGAACTCGTTGCTGCTTTGTGCACCGTGGATGAGCTTCTGCTCGTGCTTGGCGAGCGGCAAATCGGCGGTGTGGACGATCCGCTGGTGATTTATGCGATCTGTACGCAAGTGTTGCGCGCCACCGCCGATCCACGTGCCGATGCGATTGCAAAGCTCGGCTGCCGACATCTGCTGGCGCAAGGCGCGCGGCATCCGCATCTACCGTTGTCGAGGCGCGTGCACGAATTACTTGGCTGAGGATAGCAGTGCACCTTGCAGCTCACCACCTCCGCTGCGCGCTTGCTAGTGGAAGCTGCCCTGTCCCGCCGGAGGCGATGACCTGTGATGCGCGTTGCAACTTGAAGTCCGCCCAATGGCGAAGCAAACCCTAGTAGGTGGGGGGTGTTTGCCTGGATCGTTCAGCCTGACTATAATCATGCGCACGGTTTGCTTCCCAACAAGTTATAGCGGGCTATCCACTGCCAATGACGTGATGAAAAAGCAACGCATCGCACATCTGCCGCTTCGGTATCGCTTGTTGATGGGGTTGTTGCCAGGGCTACTGTTCTTGTTGTTGTTGGCAACGATCGCGCTGGCTGCACTCCTGCGCATTCAGATGCATATAGGTGAGATGACCCAGGCGCTTGCTGTGGATGTTGAGAGCGCCATGCAGCGCGAGGTAGAGGCGCAAGCCCACGCCGAACAGTATGCGATTACCGCCTTCATTCAAGCAGAAATTTTCCAGACAGGTCGGCAACTTGTCGCAGTAATCTTGCTTGCCATCGGGGGAGGGGCTGCCTTCGCCTTCTTTTTTGCGCGTTCAATTGCACAACCATTAGCCGAACTTGAGCGGAACGCTCAACAGATTGCACTGGGTTATGATCCGCCGCCTTTGCCGTTACATCGGGGGGACGAGATCGGCAGTCTTGCCGCGTCATTCGATCGAATGTGGCGTCAGCAACGCGCCGTCAATGCAGAATTGACAGAACTGCTGGAACAGCGTCAGCAAGAGTTAGCCATCTTGACTTCAGTGACGCGCACGGTGAATGAATCGTCCGATCTGAGCGCGACGCTGCAGACGACATTGCGCCAAATGCTCAAGGCGCACCGCGGTCAGGCTGGCGTCATTTGCCTGGTGGAGAAGGAGCAGTTTCGACGCGCCAGTATCGTGCTGGAGTCGCCAAATCTTGCGGTGACTGCTGCGGACGAATGTCGTTGCAGCTTGCACGAAGGGCATCAATGTACTCTGCGCGGC
>DMDA01000103.1:35879-49506 GCA_003451595.1 Chloroflexota bacterium
GCTGCCGCGCAGAGTACATTGATCAAGACACGTGATCGACTTGTCGGTGTTTTGCACGGCGCCACTCTTTCTGACGAAAGTTGCAAAAGCTGTCCTCCTTTCATCGATGCAGTCGGACAACAGCTTGGCGTCGCCATTGAGAATGCACGCCTCTATACAGAAGAGCAGCATCAGCGCAGGTTGGCGGAGATTCTGCGCGATATCGCCGCCGATCTGTCGCGCACACTGGACATAGAGAAAGTGCTGACAACGATTCTGCAAGAGATCGGACGCGTGCTGGCTGTGGACGCTGGCGTCATTTTTCTGGTGGAGAATGACATCGCATGTGTCAAAGCTGTGCGCGGGCGACCTGAACTCCAGATGGAGCGATGGCTGGAGCATCGCTTTTCTCTGGAGAATGCAAAGCCTTTGCAGGAGGTGCTATTGAGTCTGGCGCCGGGCACATTCTGCCAGCCCAACCGGCGGACTCTCTTTGAACAAGGAATCTCGCGTCTGGAGGATGTGGAATGGTGTCTGGTCGTACCCTTGGTGAACAAGGGGCGCGCCATCGGTCTGTTGACGCTGGAGCAAATCGGGCATTGTTACGACACCGAGGAGGAGTTGGCCATTGTCGCTGCCTTTGCCGATCACGCGGCGGTGGCGATCGAGAATGCGCGCCTTTACCAGATCGTGGAAAGCCTGAATCACGATCTGGAAGCGCAGGTTCGGCTGCGTACGCAAGCCCTGGAGCAGGCGCATGATGCGTTGGCGCGTCAGTCCGAGCAGTTGCGTGCATTACTCAACAACACTGTAGATATTCAAGAGGGCGAGCGTGACCGTATTGCGCGCGATATTCATGATGGCGTTGTGCAGTGGATTCTTTGCGCCATGTACGAGCTAGAAGCGCTGGCGGTTTCCCAGCAGCGCAGTGAAGAGGTGAGGCGTCGCCGCCTTTCCGCTATTCAGTCCACATTGCAGCATGCCAAGGATGAGCTTTATCAGGTCATCCACGACCTTCACCCGCCATTGTTGCGCAGCGATGGCCTGCTGACGGCGTTGAAGACGCTCACCGTTGAAGTGCAACGCAGCACGCCGCTGGCTTGCCGGCTGCGAGTTCATGGCGAACCTTATCGACTTTCCCCAAAGCAAGAGCTTGCGATCTACCGCATTGTGCAGGAGGCGATCCGCAATACGCTCACCCATGCGCGGGCGCAACATATCGATGTTAACGCGGACTTCAGCGCAACGCAGGTTCGTTTTCAAATCATTGACGATGGCAATGGCTTTCTTCCTGCCGCTGTTCCCCTCAATCGACTAGGGTTAGCGAGCATGTACGAGCGTGCCCAGAGCATTGGCGCACGGCTTCACCTGGAAAGCCACCCCGGCGCCGGCGTGCGAATTCATCTTGAGCTTGCAGCGCCAGACGGCAGCGCGCTAGACGGCAACGCGCTAGACGGCAACGCGCTAGACGAGGAAGACCAGAATGCCTATTCGCGTGTTACTGGCTGACGATCACGCGATATTTCGGCGTGGTGTACACAGCCTGCTGGCGGAATATCCCGACATCGAGATCGTCGGCGAAGCGGAGAATAGCCCGGCGACGCTGCGACAGGTGGCTGAGCACAACCCTGATGTCGTTCTCCTTGATGTGCAGATGGAGGGCGCCAGTGGCGTTGAGGTGGCGCGTACGTTGCGCCAGAACCATCCCCATGTCGGCGTCATCATTCTGACCACCTTTGACAATGACGAATATCTGTTTGGCGCAATCCAGGCCGGCGCCCACGCCTACGTGCTCAAAGATATAGCTTTGCAGACACTGCCGGAGACGATTCGCGCCGTCTGGCGCGGGGAACGCCTGATCAGCACGCAGCTGATTGGGCGCGTGCTTCAACAATTCCAAGACCTGGCGAACGAGCGCGTGCGCCGCGACACAGGGCTGTCTCCAGAAGACCTGGATATTCTGCGCATGGCTGCCGAGGGCGCCACCAACCAGGAAATCGCCAACCGGTTCTTCTGGAGCGAAGTCACCGTCAAGAAACGCATGCAAGAAATCTCGCAGAAACTTGGCGCCGCCAATCGCGTTCAGGCAGTGGCGATTGCAATCCGGCGCGGTCTGATCTAGAACGGCCTGATCCAAAGTGGTGCATTTTGAGGAACGGGCGCACCTCACGTTGCAGCGTCTGTCATGGATCATCGCCTCCGATATGATGGAGAGCTTCGGTCGCTGCCAACTGTAGCCTGCGCATATACCAAAGTAACACGATCCACACCCATTCGGATATAGCCAACCCACACAATTTTCTCTAAATTATTGGATGCGTAGTGCTCAGGCATTTACGCTCATTTTTCGCCCCATTATCACTTCATTGTTTATCGGGACTGGTTTGCATTCATTTGCATTCAGCTGTAAAGCGCTGTGTTCGCGCAGACTGTATGCAAACCTTGTAGCGATCTGGAGACAGACAGGAGGAATCGTCATGCATAAACAGACAGTATCACGTCGCGGGTTTCTCAAGTTGGGCGGCGCTACCGCAGCAACGGTTGGGCTTGTCGCCGTCACGCCACAAATGGCGGCAGCGCAAGAAGAGGTGGCGGCCCCCAATGTGGCGTTGCCTTACCCTGACGTAGACCTGACCGACCTCGCCACTGCAGTGACGTCGGAAGCGCCGCAGTACTTTAGCTACCCGGATGATAGTTCTCCATGCATTATGCTGAAACTTGGCAAGCCTGCCCCCGGCGGCGTTGGCCCCGACCAAGATATCGTCGCCTACAGTGTCATGTGCACCCATCAGGGTTGCCCGCTCAATTATGATGCGCAGACGGGCACGCTGAAGTGTCCTTGCCATTACAGCATCTTTGACGCCGAACTGGGCGGCAAGATGGTGATCGGTTCGGCAACGGTGCCTGTGCCACAAGTCGAGCTGGAATATGATGAGGCGACTGGCGCTGTCCGTGCCACAGGGCTGACCGGCCTGCTCTATGGTCGCGTCTCCAACGTGTTGTAAGCCAGGGATTTAGATGGAGGCAACTTTCCCATGACAACCATAAATGACCGTCTACCGATTCCACCTACCAATGCTGCGAAGAGCAACCTGGTCTGTCACTTTTGCATCGTTGGCTGCGGCTATCATGTCTACAAATGGCCCGCCAACAAAGAGGGCGGGCGCGCTCCCGACCAGAATGCGCTAGGGCTGGATTTCCGCGAACAGCAGGCGCCTTTACTGATGACGCTGACCAGTGCGATGCACAACGTCATCACCGATCGAGATGGCAAGCGCTACAACATTATGGTGCTGCCGGACAAGCAGTGCGTTGTCAACAAAGGGTTGAGTTCAACGCGCGGCGGCAAACTTGCCACCGTCATGTATAACCCGGACGGGCTAACCAAAGAACGCTTGAAACATCCGCGCCTCTTCATGGGCGATGAATGGCTGGACACCTCTTGGGATTATGCTCTGGCAATTTACGCTGGGCTGACCAAGAAAATCCTGGATGAAGCTGGGCCAGATCAGATCATGTTCAACTGTTTTGATCATGGCGGCGCGGGCGGCGGCTTCGAGAATACCTGGGGCACTGGCAAATTGATGTTTTCTGCCATTCAGACGCAGATGGTGCGCATCCACAACCGACCGGCTTACAATTCCGAAGTGCACTCCTCGCGCGACATGGGTGTGAGTGAACTGAACAACGCCTATGAAGATGCCGAACTGGCGGATGTGCTCTTCACGATCGGCAACAATCCCTTCGAGACGCAAACAAACTATTTCCTGGCGCACTGGGCGCCCAATCTGGATGGTACGACGATCGACAAGAAGAAGGAATGGTTTGGCGAAGAGACCGACGGCGTCGCCGGTCGCATCGTCATCGTAGATCCGCGCCGCACCCCCACGGTCTCTATCTCTGAATACATCGCCGGGCCGGACAATGTGCTCCATCTCGACATTCAGCCGGGCACCGACAACGCGCTGATGAATGGTCTGCTCACCTATGTCGCTGATCAGGGCTGGCACGATCAGGAATTTATTACCGCTTCCACCAGCGGGTTTGACGACATGCTGGCAGCGAATCGACTGTCGCTGGAAGAAACCAGCGCGATTACTGGTGTACCCGTCGAAAAGCTGCAAAAGGCGGCGGAATGGATGTTCAAGCCACGCGAGAACGGATATCGCCCGCGCACGATGTTCGCCTACGAAAAAGGCGTCATCTGGGGAAACAACAACTACTCAACGATCGGCTCCATTGTTAATCTGGCATTGGCGACGCACAACATCGGGCGACGCGGCACCGGCTGTAGCCGCATGGGCGGCCATCAAGAAGGATATGCGCGCCCGCCCTATCCTGGCCCGCGTCCCGCCCCCTACATCGACCAAGAGATCATCAAGGGCAACGGTCAAATGTTGACGGTCTGGGGTTGCAATGCCTTCCAGACGACGCTTAACGCCGAGCAATATCGTGAAGAAGTCCATCGCCGCGCGAACATCGTGAAAGAAGCAATGGCGCAGGCGCTGGGCGCCACCCCCGAAGAAATGGTGGATGTCATCTACAGAGCAGTCACAGAAGATGGTGGTCTCTTCATTACCGTGATCGACCTCTATGCCACCATGTTTGCCGAAGCAGCGCATTTGCTATTGCCGGCGGCGCATCCTGGTGAGATGAACCTGACTTCAATGAACGGCGAGCGTCGCATTCGTCTTTCCGAAAAATTCATGGACCCGCCTGGCAGCGCCAAACCTGACTGTCTGATCGCCGCCGATATTGCTAATGCGATCAAGGCGCTCTATGAAACAGAAGGCAACGAAGAGATGGCGGCGCGGTTCTCTGGTTTTGACTGGAAAACGGAAGAAGATGCCTTCGAGGACGGTTTCCGTCGCGCCGGTGTTGCCGAAATCGACAGCCAGGGCGGTCCAACTGGCGACCTGGTCACCTATGACCGTCTGCGCGATATGGGCAACGATGGCGTGCAACTCCCGGTGGTGGAGTACACCGATGGAAAGCTGATCGGCACGGAGATGCTGTACACCGACGGCAAGTTCAGCACGGATGATGGGCTGGCGCATTTTCTGCCCACGCCTTGGGGAGGATATGGCAAGATTGTTGAGGAACAGAAAGATAAGCATCGCTTCTGGATCAACAATGGCCGCACTAATCACATGTGGCAGACTGCCTACCATGATCGGTTCATCCCGTTCGCCAACGATCGCTTTCCCCTGACACCGCTGGAACTGAATCCTGATGACGCCGCAGAATTAGGCATCGAGTCCGGCGATGTAGTGGAAGTCTATAATAACCGGGGCGCCACCTTTGCACTCGCATATGTCGAGCCAGCCATCAAGCCGGGACAGGCATTCATGATGTTTGGTCATCATCGCGGGATCGCTGGCGATCTGGTGACCGAGTGGGTCGATGAGAACATTGTTCCCTATTACAAGGGGGCATGGGCCGACATCCGCAAGGTGGGCGTCATCTCAGAGTACAAAGAGACCGTCACCTTCAAGAGCCGTCGCTATGTGTAGGTCTCAGGCAACGGCTTGCCAATGCCGCCAACCAACCTTGTCGTAACCAAACTCAAGGACAAACCGGGTTTCATCTGAGAGACTCGGTTTGCCTTGTTTCCAAGGAGTTTCCTTACTCATGAGTCGATGGATCACAATTGTTATTGCCGTATTCATTGTGTTGGCATTGTTGCGCATTGTCGCCGCCATGGCTGGGCAGACCATCGAGGCGCCTCCCCCGCCCACGCCCCGCCCGACCGCTACGTTCACTGCGACGCCAGCGCCGGCTCCTACCACCACACCGCAACCGTCACCAACGACGCCCGCAGCACAGGGCGACAGCGCTGCAGCCGTTACAGAGGCGCCGGTTCAGTCCGTTGCCATGGCGGATATGGGTTCCTCTGGAGAGACGGCGTCCACCGCAGCCAATGCGGCCTCAACAAGCGCCACAAACGCTGTGTCTTCAAGCGTTGCGGACGCCGGTGCAGCACTCTTTGGCGAAGCCTGTGCCCCTTGTCACGGTCAGGACGCACAAGGCATCCCTGGCATCGGTCTCAATTTGCGCACAAGTGATTTTGTTGGTGCACTTACTCCTGAGGAATTGGCACATTTCATCGCCGTCGGTCGCCCTGCCGATAGCCAGTTCAATATCGTTGGCATCTCTATGCCTCCGCGCGGTGGCCGCAATGATCTGACTGATGGCGAGCTACTTGAGATCGCCACCTACCTACAATCCATCAACCAGAATGTTGGCAAGCCCTCCCCGCGTGCTGACGACTATCGACTTTGGTTGACCCGAGAAGAAGCACAGGCAGATGTGTTGGTTAGCCTGGGACAGACCGCCTATCTGCGTTACTGCGCCGTCTGTCATGGCCCTGATGCTCAGGGGCGGCCGGGGCTGGGCAAAAATCTGATCACCAGTAGTTTTGTCGCGGACCAAAGCGACGCTGATCTGGTGCAATTTATCCGTGAAGGGCGCCCGGCCGATGATCCACTCAACACGACCGGCATCGCCATGTTGCCGTATGGTGGCCAACCCACGTTGAGCGACGCCGATCTGACCAATCTGGTGGCTTACATGCGTTCGGTTAACCTCGGCAAGGAGGCGATAGCCGCGCTGCCGCCCGCCACACCTGCGCCGGCAACGCCAACGCCAGCGGCAGCCACGCAAACAACAGTCGCAGAACCTGGTGGGGCTATCACCGGCGCAATTGATGGCGCTGCTGTTTTTGCTCGTCTCAACCCGCCCTGCCTGACCTGTCACCAATTGGGCGGCAAAGGCAGCAAGTTTGGTCCTGGCCCCAATCTCGACGATCTGAAAGACGTCGCCGCTACGCGCGTGGAAGGGCTGAGCGCCGAGGAGTATGTGCATCAATCGATCGTGGAACCCGGCGCTTTTGTCGTCAAGCAATGCCCGGCGGGGCCTTGCGTCAACGCCATGCCCAAGACTTACCCTGATCAGATGACGACTGAAGAGTTGGATGCTCTTGTGCAATATCTGCTGAATCACTGATCTCGAAGCATCAAGAGTGCAGATTCCCCCCCCGCCGCACTTGTGAAGTCATCGCCTCCGGCGAGATGCCGTGTCCGACCCGGAGCTTGAAGCCGCTTCGTCACGCTGAGGGCGATGACTTACCATTTCCAATGCTCGCCCCCAAGCCGCCTTGTCGCGTATGACCTGCGATGCGCGCCCGCAAGCCGAATGGTTAGTGACATTTGTCATGTTGACAATCGGATGAATCAGCGCGACTATATGCATAAATCAATATATTTTACTTTCTGAATATACTGCGTGAGCAGGCGATTCCCCCTCACACACGAAGCGCAGCCGGTTCAGACGCAAGAAGTGGAGTCAGACATCATGGACGACCGACAGATTTTACTGGAGACACAGAAGTTTCACGGCCACAAGTGTTGGGCCAGCACTGCTGGCGTGCGCGCCGGGTTGGCCGCGCTGCGGGCGTTGGGCGTTGAGCGCTCACCCGGCACGCAGCTCTACGGCATCATCGAGATCGGCGAGGACCACGCCGCCATGTGTTTTGGCGACGGCATCCAGTACACGACAGGCTGCACCTTCGGCAAGGGCAACATCCGCAAGCAGCCCTACGGCAAGCTGGCGTTCACCCTGATCGAGAAGTCCAGCGGACGGGCGGTGCGCGTCTCCTACAAGCCGACGCTGCAAAAGCAGATCAGCGCCACACCCTTCATGCAGAAACGGGCGGCAGGCATTTACCCCAACGAAATCCCTGAAGATGAAGTGATGGAGCCGGTCAATCTGATCTGGGACGCGGCGGAGGAAGACATCCTCAAGATCGAGCCGGTGTTCGAGAGTGACGAGGACTTTTTCCCCGAAGTGATGGGCTTTGAGCCATGCGCCCGCTGTGGCGAACTGGTGGCGCTGCCCTATCTGCGCGTGGCGAACGGCAAGCATTATTGCATCCCATGTTCGGACTACGATCGGTAGGAGTTGCGAGTTGCGAGTTGCGAGGGGCGACTGTACCACACGGTCCAACGGCGCACCGCAATGGCGATGACGCCCCTTGCAACTCGCCCCTGTATCACGGAGCCTGTATCACGGAGCCATGTATCACGGAGCCTGTATCACGGAGACAAACGATGAGCACGCAAACAACGATGACCTGGCACGACATCCCCCGCAACGAGATTGACTGGCATCCGACCGTGATCGCCGACCGCTGTGTCGGTTGCGGTTTGTGCGTCACTTCCTGTGGGCGCGGCGTCTATGCGTTCGACTACGAGCAAAATCGCCCCGTGGTTGTGGCGCCAGAGATGTGCATGGTCGGCTGCACCACCTGCGCCACCATCTGCACGCAGGATGCCATCGAATTCCCAGCGCAGGGCTATATCCGCCACTTGATCAAGGAGCGCAAGGTGCTGCGCCAGTCCAAAGATCTGCTGCGCACCAACCGGGCGAAGTACGACGTGGCAACGCGCCCAGCAACGTGAGGCAGCATGAGTACGCCGCTTTCGCTGCGCAAGACGGCAGCCCTCTTTCGCGCCATGTCGCACCCGTGCCGCTTGCGCTTGTTGATTGCGCTGGCTGAGGGGCAGGTCTGCGACGTGAACACGATGGTTGAGTTATGCGGTCGCCCGCAGCCCTATGTGTCACAGCAGCTCGGCATTTTGCGCAGGTCTGGGTTGGTGCTGGGCAGTGCGCAGGGGCAGCGCGTCTGTTACCGCCTGGCGAGCAAACAGATCGAGGATATCTTGCGCGCCGCCGGCGTATTGTCGCCAGAATTGACTATCCACCTATCTCTGTGAGGTTTCTGTGTCGCCACTTTGGTTTGATCTGATCAGTGCAGTGCTCGTTTTTATCTTCTCCGGCTTGATGGCGATGGCGGGCCTCGGCGCCGCCTTTCTCTTTGTGCCGCTCTTTTATTACATGGGGATGCCGCTGGCGGAGGCAACACCGGTGGCGCTCCTGCTCAACGTAGTGAGCTTGCTCTTTGCTACGATCAACTACTGGCGCGGCAAGCTGATCAACTGGCGCGTGGGCGTCCCGATCTTGATCACGGCAGTGCTGCTGGCGCCGCTAGGTGCACGCGTCACGCCACTCGTGAACAAGCAGCTTCTGCTCGCTCTCTTTGCCCTATTCCTGGTCTTTGCCGGCGCCATGATGCTTTTCTACAAGGCGAAGCCCCGCTCACAGTCCTTGGACCGCAGTGCAGAAACTGCGATCGGCGCCGGCCTGGGCAGCGTGGCCGGCTTCCTCGGCGGCTTGCTTGGCGTGGGCGGCGGCAACTTCATCGTGCCGGTGCTCAACTGGCTGGGGCTGGACGCCAAAGTCGCCGCCGGCACGACGGCGTTGGTGGTCGTCTTCGCCTCGTTTTCCGGTTTTCTGGGACATGCTACATTGGGCGGGCTGGACCCGATCTTCCTGATCGTGACCGCCGTCGCTGCGGCCTCTGGTTCCATCGCTGGGTCGCAATTGATGAAGACAAAGCTTTCCAGCGCCCAACTCAAGCGCATCATCGGCATTCTCCTCTGGGTGATTGCCGCCAAAATGATTTTCGATTTGTTTCGTTAGGAATCGGTACTTATGGAAATGCATGGCAATCCTACCTTGAACAAGCGCTTTCTCATCGCCATCGGCATTACGCTGGCGATCCTGGTCGCCGAGATCGTCGGCGGGTTGTGGACGGGCAGCCTGGCCTTGCTGGCTGATGCGGGCCACGTCTTTCTCGATGTCTTTGCGCTGGTGCTGAGTTTTGCCGCCATGCGCCTCTCACTGCGCCCAGCGGACAGCCGGCACACCTTCGGCTATCATCGCTTTCAGGTGCTGGCTGCCTTTATCAACGGCGCCACGCTGCTGTTAATCTCCTTTGAGATCTTCCGTGAGGCGTGGGCGCGCTGGCAGGCGCCGGAACCGATCCTGGCCGGGCCGATGCTGGTGGTGGCGGTGGTTGGTCTGGTGGCGAATCTGCTGGTGGCGTTCACGCTGCATGAGCACGACCACGACGATCTCAACACGCGCAGCGCGTTCCTCCACGTCCTGGGCGACGCCATTTCATCGGTCGGTGTGATCGCAGCCGGCGCCATCATCTTGTTCACCGGCTGGTACTGGGTCGATCCTCTGGTCAGCGTATTGATCGGGGTGATCATCCTGCTCGGTGCGTGGCGCGTCTTGCGCGAATCTACGCACATCCTGAACGAAGGTATGCCAAATGGCGTGACCGCCGAACAGGTGCAGGCGGTCATGCAGACAGCAGCGCCGGGCATCAGCAACGTCCATGACCTGCACGTCTGGACGATCCGGCCCGGCTTTGTGGCGTTGAGCGCGCATGTGGTGCTGGACGACCAGGCATTGAGCCAGGCGCAACTGGCGATGGATGCGATCAAAAGCGCGCTGCGTGAGCATTTCGCCATCGAGCACACGACGATCCAGTTCGAGTGTGACCAGTGCAACGACGGCGCGCTGATCTGCACGCCAACGGCGGCGCCGGCGACGCTGACTGCGCACGATCACGATCATGGCCACGCTGATGCGCACGACCACAGCCATGCGCACGCCACGCACGACACACACGATGGGCACGTTCACACTGCGTCCCTGGCGCCAGTTCACGCCTGAGAGGAACCGATATGACCGCGTACCGCAACATCATCATCCTGCCCGCGACTGGCTGTCGGCGCAGCCAGCGCATGCTGAGCTACTTGCAGGAACAGCAGATTCCATTCATGGAGATTCCGCTGACTTCGCCAGAAGGCCAGGCGCTGATGCAGGAACATGACCTGCGCGCATCGCCGGGGATTCTGGTCGATGGGCAGAGCGTCAACCCGTTCGACGTGCTGATCCGGCCGGATTGCAAGGTGGATGAGGCTGCGGTGCGACGGATTTTTCAGCGCCCAGCCAACGGCGGATAAGGAGTACGGCTATGTTGGAATACACCGTTGAAGCGGAGCAAGTTGTCCCGAACGTCGCAACGGCGCGCGCCAAACGCGCCCAGATTTTTTTCGATTCCTCGCCCGGCCAGAGCGAGCATCTGCTCAACCCGGCCGAACTGCTGCTGAGCGCATTCAGCGCCTGCCTGCTCAAAAATGTGGAGCGGCTGGCGCCCATCCTGCGCTTCAGCTACACCCGCGCTGCGATCCGTGTGCATGGCGTGCGCGAGGACAAACCGCCGCGCCTGGTGCGCATTGACTGGGAACTGACGATCTGGACAGACGAGCCAGCTGCGCGCGTCGATCTGCTAGAGCGCAACCTGCGCAAACAGGGCACGATCTACAACACGCTGGCCGCGGCGTGTGCTGTGGAAGGGCGGGTGATCCCGCTGCCGCCAACAGCCTATCCACCCACCCCAATCACCGCCACGCCAGGCGCCAGTGAGGAGGAGGCATAATGGCCACCTTGTTGCGCGCTGCGGAATGGGTGCGGCAGCACTACCAAAGGAGCAATTGAGCCATGCCTAAAGCCAAGCCAGCCGCAGCGCGTGCGCGCCATACCACCGTCTCCCGCCATCAACTGCGCCACGCCGGTGCTGGCCGCCATCCTGACCTATGTCATGGCGGAGGCGGCGCTGGCCTATGGCGCGTCGCTGCTCTTCGTCTATGCGCTGGGGCGCGGTGTCCCCGTCGTGCTGGCGGGAACCTTTGCCGGCGCGCTCAAACAGATGACGGCGATGGGGCGCTGGTCGGCTGCCATCGAGCGCGGCGCCGGCGTTCTGCTGATCGGCGTCGGCGCCTATTTCCTATGGATCGCGTGACCTGTGCCGGCAATGAAGGAGCACTGAACAATGACTATCCGCATTCTGCTTGCGGCTGAGGATCAAGCCTTCCTCACGTTGCTTGACCGCGTCATGGCCGCGACCCGACCGTTGCTCGCTTTCGATGTGGATGTGCAACATGCATCCACACGCGCCGCCGTTTGCGCACGCGCCGAGTCTCGCGCCGACGATATCATTCTGCTCGACTGGGGGATGGCTGATGCCGACACCCCCGATCTGATTGAATATCTGTTCCGTTGCGATGCCAATCTGCGCGTGGTGGCGCTGCTCCCGCAGGACTCCGTGCAATACCGTTCCAGGGTCTGGGCTGCCGGCGCGTGCGCCTCTATCCCACGCGAACACATGGATCAGGAGTGGCTGGCCAGCATCCTCTGTGTCGTGCACCGGGCGATGGCGCGCGAAGCCAGGCTGCGCAATAACATGGATCAACTGATCCGAGATCGCAACCTGCACTTACGGCGCATGATGGAAATTCAGGAGGAGTGCCGCCGACGTGTAGCGCGCGATTTGCACGACGAGGTCAGCCAGTCACTCACCGCTGCGCTGGTGCAGCTCGACACCGTCACGGCGCTGCTCCACCAACAGACAGAACAGGCTGCTGCACAGATCACCCCACAGATCGGTGGATTGCGTACAACGCTCAGTCGCCTGCACGAAGAAGTGCAGCGCGTCTTGCTCGACCTGCGCCCTGTTTTGCTGGAGCAGAAGGGGTTGATGGCGGCGCTTGCCTGGTATGGCAACGAGCGCCTCCGTCCGCTAGGCTGTGCTGTCCATCTCTCTGGTGGAGACTGCGCACCCGATTTGCCTGATGACGTCAGGCTCACCCTCTATCGCATCGGTCAAGAATCACTGTCCAACGTGGCGCGGCACGCTGCTGCGCGCAATGTCTGGCTCGATCTGCACTGCACCGGTGACGAACTGGTGCTGACCGTGCGCGATGATGGGCGCGGCTTCGTCGCCAAAGAATTTGCACAGGATGACAGCTCATTGCGCGGCGTCGGCCTCTTGGGACTGCAAGAACGCACCTGGCTGCTCAACGGGATGGTAACGTTGACTTCGACCCCTGGCTGCGGCGCAACGGTCGAGGTGCGGATTCCATACACGGGAGCATGCTGTACATCATGAGCATCATTCGCACCTTCCTGGCTGACGACCACGCTGTCCTGCGTGACAGCCTCAAAGTCTTCCTGTCGCTTCATCCCGACATCGTACTGGTCGGCGAAGCCGGCGATGGCCTGGAAACAGTGCGCGAGGTGCTGCGCGTCAAACCCGATGTGCTGGTGCTCGATCTCTCGCTGCCCATGCTTTCCGGGCTTGAGGTCACCCAACGCCTGCGCCGCGATCTGCCGTCCTGCAAAATCGTCATTCTCACACAATATCAAGACCCTGAACAGGCGTTGCCGGTGTTGCGCGCCGGCGCCAACGGCTACCTTCTCAAGAAGGCGGGCGGCAACGAGGTCATCACTGCGATCCGCGCCGTTGTGCGCGGTGAGGCGTATCTGCACCCAACTATCGCCCAGATGGTGCTCGAACACTCCCTGCGCGGGGAAGAACACTGGATCGATCCCACCACCACGCTCACGCCGCGTGAACATGAGGTGCTGGCGCTGATCGGCGAAGGCATGACCAACCAGGAAATCTCCGCTGCCTTGAACATCAGCCGTAAAACTGTTGATAAACACCGCGCCGCCTTACTCGAAAAACTGGGCTTGACCAGTCGCGCTGAACTGATTCGCTTCGCTGTAGAACACCAAATTCGCCCCACCCGTCGATAGTTCCCACCCGATGGTAGGCATTTGCCACCCCCCCGCAGGCGGCTTCTTCCCACTTTCACTTGTGAATCATTTCACAATATACTTGCATTTGTGAATCATTTCACAAATTGTTGAGGACTTTAGTTTCCGGTAAAAG
>DMDA01000032.1:0-10867 GCA_003451595.1 Chloroflexota bacterium
GGTTGGCGCACAGCAGGCGCAACGCCGCGCTGTTAGCGAGTGCGCCAACCGCCACGCTGCGCATCCCGGCGCGTTGGGCAGCCTCAATGCCGTGGATGCTGTCCTCGATCACTAGACAGTTTGCTGGAGCAACACCTGCCACTGCGGCGCAGCGCAAAAAGATGGCCGGATCAGGCTTGCCTTTGGGCAGGTGTGTGCCGGTGACCAGCGCCAGGAAGTAATCACCAATGTCGAGCGCGCGCACCATTGCGGTAATGTTCGCCATCGACCCCGACGAGCCAACCACCTGCACGACTCCTCGCTGGCGGAAATGCTTCAGCCACGCCATGACGCCAGGCAGTGGCTGCAAGGCGCCTGGCGTCAGCAATGCCCGGAAATCTGCCTCTTTTTCATCCGATACACGTTGAATTGTAGCAGGATCGGCTGCGTCGAAATGTTTGGTAAGGATTTCGGCATTGTTGCGTCCGAACTCCTCGATGAACGTATGATAAGTGTAGGGAATGCCGTAGCGATCCATGATCGCCTGCCACGCCCGATAATGTAGCGCCGCTGAATCAGCCAGCGTGCCGTCGAGGTCCCACAGAACAGCTTGGATGGTCACACATTGATTCCGTTTCTACGTTCAGAGTAATTTCTACGTTCAAAGTGAATAGTCAAAGTGAATGGTCAAGATGAATGGTTATCGGAAGCAAGTCTATCATGGACGCTGTCGATTTGACAGGTGCGGACGCCGCCTCTATACTTTCCGACGCTTGATCAGGTGTTGCACCATCAGGTCGAGAGTCTACAAGCAACTTATGAAAGGAGTATCCATGCTCACTCACGTCCGCATCAGACATCGTCGACGCCAACCAGTTTCGAGCCTGTCGCTAGCGGCTGCCTCCGTCGTTATGACTTCCTTCAGTGTTATGACCTCCTCCTGTTGCCTCTGTTGTTGCACCTCCTGTTGTCGCTAAACGCGATTAGGCGCCGTCTGATCTGGCGCTGTGTTTCATCTCTGCCTACTAACTGAATCTAGTTGAAACGCACTCGCTGCTATCCGGCGAGCCTGTTTTGTATACAGCGCGCTGACTGCCATCCGGCAGGCGCAGGTGCGTTGATGACAATATCTACAATTTGTCTTGCATAAAATAAGTTCTTGGCAACCACAAGTGATAAAGGAGCCTTCCCATGAGCAACTACAACGGCTATGCCCGCCCCGATGTGCTGGTTTCGACGGAATGGGTGAGCGCCCATCTCGATGACCCGACCATCCGCCTGGTTGAGAGCAACGAAGATGTGCTGCTCTACGACACTGGCCACATCCCTGGCGCGGTCAACATTGACTGGCACAACGACCTCAACGACCCGTTGGTGCGCGACTATATCGACAGTGCGCAGTTCGCCGCGCTGCTCAGCCGCCACGGCATCACGCCGGCAACGACAGTGATCTTCTACGGTGACAAAAACAACTGGTGGGCGGCGTATGCGTTTTGGGTCTTTCAACTCTTTGGCCACACCAACGCCAAACTGCTCAACGGCGGTCGCGCCAAGTGGGTGGCGGAAGGGCGACCGTTGACGCGCGAGACGCCAACATACGCCCCGTCGGATTATCCACAGCCGGTGCGCGATGACAGCCGCATCCGCGCCTTCCGCGACGATGTGCTGGCGCATGTGCAAGCAGGGCGACCGCTGGTGGATGTGCGCAGCCCTGGCGAGTACAAAGGCGAATTGCTGCACATGGCCGACTATCCGCAGGAGGGCGCGCTGCGCGGCGGTCACATTCCCGGCGCCAGGAACGTGCCGTGGGCGCGGGCAGCCAATCCCGATGCAACCTTCAAGAGCGCCGAAGAACTGCGCGCGATCTACGAAGTCGAGCAGGGGCTGAAGCCAGAAGACGACATCGTGGCCTACTGCCGCATCGGCGAACGCAGCAGCCACACCTGGTTCGTGCTGACCTATCTGCTGGGCTATCCACACGTGCGCAACTACGACGGCTCGTGGACAGAGTGGGGCAACGGCGTGCGGCTGCCAGTTGAGCGGTAGTCCCTGCGCTGCCGACGCCGGACAAAAAAAGTCCCGCCAACTGTGGATTGGCGGGACTTTTATTTTAGGTGAAAGCCCCGAGGCTGGGAGCCTCATGAGCTTTCGGTGGCCGGTGAGAAGGCACCGGCATCGGAACAACAGCGCATCTGTACTATCCGCCATTTTGCTGAAAGAAGGGTGAAGTGATCCTAAAAGCCGGATGAGAGACGCGCTCAATTGTTCCACAATCGACTGAGAACTTGCGCCTGCTAGGGTAAAATGGTCAGGCGACGCCGGCCATGCTCGACGTCGCCGACGCTTTCTCACCACGTCAACCCAAGTTCAGCCGAGGCAACCTATGTTCAAATCAAACGGCGATACACCGTATTATCAGTTGTATATCAACGGTCAGTGGCGCGCCCCGCTTGCTGAGCAATATCGCCCCACGATCGATCCCTCCACCGGCGAAACGCTGGCGATGATTGCGCAGGCGGATATCGAGGATACGCGGCTCGCCATCCAAGCCGCCCGCAACGCCTTCGACGACGGCTACTGGGCGCACATGGCGCCAGGCGAACGGTCGCGGCTACTCCACGCCCTGGTGGACGCCATCGAGGCGCGGCAGGATGAGATCGCCGACGCAGAGATGCGCGATGGCGGCTGTACGTGGCGCAAGGCGCATCTGCTTGACATCCCGGTCGGGCTGATTCACTTTCGTCACTTTGCCAAGCTCGCGGACATGGAGCCGTTGGAACCCGTGCCGCAGATCACCTTTCCGGCGATGTCATACAACTTCGTCGTGCGTGAGCCAATCGGCGTCTGCGGGCAGATCATCCCGTGGAACTTCCCCTTCCTGATGGCGGTCTGGAAGATGGCGCCAGCGCTGGCGGCAGGCAACACTGTCGTCATCAAGCCAGCCACCTTCACCCCCTTGAGCCTGCTCAAAATGACCGAGATCATTCACGACACCGGGTTGCTGCCACCGGGCGTCTTCAATGTCGTCACAGGGCCGGGGCAGGTAGTCGGGCCGGAAATCTGCACCAGTCCGCTAGTGGACAAGATCGCGTTCACCGGCAGCACCGAAGTCGGGCGCGAGATCATGCAGCAGGCTGCCAGCACAATCAAGAAGGTGACGCTGGAGCTTGGCGGTAAAAGCCCGAATATCATCCTGGAGGATGCTGACCTTGACCTGGCGATCGACGGCAGCCTGTGGGCGACCTTCATGCACAACGGGCAGGCATGTGAATCGGGCACGCGGCTCTTTGTACCGGCGAGCATCTACGATGAGTTTGTCACCCGCCTGGTGGAGCGCGCCTCCAAACTCAAACTCGGTCTCTCCAGCGATGGCGAGACCGATCTCGGCCCCTTGATCTCCGCAAGCCAGCTCAAGAGCGTCGAGGAATATATCAGGCTGGGCATCGAGGAAGGGGCGACGCCGATCCTGCTTGGCAAGCGCCCAGATGACCCGGCGCTGCAAAATGGCTTCTTCCTGTCACCGACAATCTTCACCAATGTCGATAACTCGATGCGCATTGCCCAGGAAGAGATTTTCGGCCCAGTGCTCTGCGTCATCAAGTACGATGGGCTGGAGGACGCTATCCGTATGGCGAACGACACGATCTACGGGCTGGCGGCAGGCGTGTGGAGTCGCGATGTCGACACGGCGATCAGCGTGGCGCGGCGCATCCAGGCCGGCACTGTCTGGATCAACGACTACCACATGATCAACGCCGAGGCGCCCTTTGGCGGCTACAAGCAGAGTGGCATTGGGCGTGAGCTGGGGACATGGGGTCTAAAGGAATATCTGGAGATCAAGCATATTCACGTGCCCCTCAACAATGCGCGCAGCGGCAAATTCTGGTTCGACATCGTCGCACCGCAGATCGTGGACTGAGCGATCCCCAGGGACAGAGAGAGTGGAGATAAAGCGATCAGGAGATTGACGCCACAGCCGGCGCCTGCTGCACAATCCAGTCTGCCATCTCCATTTGCACAATCACTCAATCGCTTCACCTCTAGAAAACCTATCATCACAGCGGTGCGCCGGCCGGGCGCACCGCTGTTTTTGTCGGCAAAATGTCGGGCAGTGTTACGGAGTCAGCGGGCAAGCTGTGGTATAGTGGCGGCTGATCTGTTGACTGCCTTATGTCCAAGCCACATGCCAAGGCAGTAGCTGCAACTTTGATGAGACAAATGAAATGGAAAGCTGAATGATGTGGATGACGTTTCTGTTGATTGCGGGTGGCCTGACTATTTTGGTGCTCGGCGCTGAAATCCTGGTACGGGGTGCAAGTCGGTTGGCCGCTGCACTCGGCATTTCGCCGCTGGTTATCGGGCTGACGATTGTAGCTTTTGGCACCAGCTCACCGGAACTGGCTGTTAGCCTACAGTCGGCGCTGACCGGCCAACCCGATCTGGCCGTCGGCAACGTTGTCGGCAGCAACATCCTCAACATTTTGCTCATCTTGGGGCTGTCGGCGCTGATTACGCCCTTGCTGGTGGCGCAGCAACTGGTGCGGCTAGATGTGCCGATCATGATCGGTGCATCGATCTTGGTGTGGGCATTGGCGCTGAATGGCGCAATCAGTCAATGGGAAGGGGCGGCGCTCTTCGCTCTGATGCTGGCCTATCTTGGTTTTTTGCTCTGGCAGAGCCAGCGCGAGCGCAACGCCGCCGTGGAAGCCGAGTACACCCAGGAATTCACTGCAACGGAACCCAAAACCATCAGGCGGAATCTACTCAACGGGGTGTTAGTGCTTGTCGGCCTGGGATTGCTCATCTTGGGGTCGCGCCTCTTTGTGCAGGGCGCCAGCGACCTGGCGCGTGCGTTCGGACTGAGCGAGCTAGTCATCGGCCTGACGATCGTGGCGTTGGGCACCTCCTTGCCAGAGGTGGCGGCGTCGCTGATGGCAGCGTTCAAGGGAGAGCGAGACATTGCTGTGGGCAATGTCGTCGGCAGCAATATCTTCAACGTGCTGACAGTGCTGGCGCTGACGGCGTTGGCTGCACCCGGCGGCGTGCCCGTCTCCTCCGGCGCGCTCAACCTGGACATTCCCTTCATGGTGGCTGTAGCCATCGCCTGCCTGCCTATCTTTTTGACTGGCCACACCATTGCGCGTTGGGAAGGGGCCATCTTCCTGGGGTATTATGTAGCGTACACAACCTACCTGTTACTGGATGCAACGAACCACCCCAACGCTACGCAATACTTCAACTTTATGCTGTTCTTCGTAGCGCCACTCACCGTGTTGACGTTGGTGGTGAGCCTGGGGCGCGAGCTAAATCGACGACGCCTCGGAACTGCCATCTCCACAGCGGGCAAATAGCTGACGCCCAGGCTGCTCCGCCGCGCCTCACGAGATATCGATGAAAACCTGACCGTCGCGCACTTTGACGGGATATGTCTTCAGTGGTTTTTCGTCACGCAAGGCATTCAACAGTTGGATGCCGGGGGGAAAGTTGGCCCATTGTACGACTGCGCCCGTCCGTACATCGAAACGGGCGCGGTGAAACGGGCACTGAATCTGGCAGCCCTCAACCAGTTTGCCACCGTCCAGCGGGGCGAAAGTGTGACTGCAGTAACGCTGGGTGGCGTAAAAGCCATCCTCCAGATGATAGACAATGACACTCTCCTTGCCGACGAGGAAGAACTCCTTATCGCCTACCGCAATTTTATCCGTGGTGCACACTACCTGCTCAGACATACAACCTCCCCAACATAGCGCGGCATGAAACCGATGGATCGGCCTTATTTTGCGGCAGGCGACTTGTCAAGGAGTTGCGGCAAGAGCCGCGATGAGTTGCGACGCGATTCCGGGAGCAGCTATTCCGGGAAAATCAGCGCTACCAACACACCTAGCACCAACAGGTGCATGGTCTGATCGACGACGATGCGGACAGTCTCGTTCTGCGTCTGATTGATGGCGCGCCCCCAGTGTTGTGCCAGATTGAAGCCATCGATCAACCAGTGCGTCAACAATGTCAACATAAAAAGCAGCCCAAGCTGTGCAGGCGCGGCAGTGCGTCCGCTGCCAAGCCAGGCGATCAACACGAGCGTGCTGGTATAAACCAGACAATGCACCAGGCATGACGCGCTCCACCAGCGCCCGCGTTTGCTGCGCGCCATCCAGTCATTCTGGAGCATCCAGTCGCCAATGAAGTGACCGATCAGCAACCACGCAAAGATTGTCATGTACACCATTGTTTCTCAATTTGGTAGTGGAGCGGCCACCAATCGGGATGCGCAATCACAGCGCGCCTACTCGCTTAGACGAAAGCATTGCTGATCCGATACGGCGACTGTGATGGTTGCATATCCTATCGCATTGCACCATAATCTCAGTGTGCTGTGATCCTCACGAGCGCGCTGCGGCACAGCATACAGGCATACTGTGCAGAAATGCACACCTGACGGAGTTGCTGCATCACGGTAATTTTATCCTCAAAGAGGTAACGTTTGGGAGGAAGTTGTGCAAGACAAAGCCCTGGCGCGTCGCGTCGCCTTATTGCAGCCAATGCCTTTGTTTGCCGGTCTTCCAGAAAAAGAGATCGAAACCATTATACTCGATTTACGTCTTAAGGAATACGCGCGCGACGAAATCATTTTTCGGCAGGGTGACGAGAGCCGCGAGGTCTACTTTGTACTCAAGGGTAAGGTGCGCATCTTCACAACCAGCCCTTCCGGCAACGAAACGTCGATCGCAATTTTCTCGACCAATGACGTGATCGGCGAGCTGGCGGCGGTGGATTATGCCCCGCGCTCGGCGACGGCGAAGGCGGTTAGCCCCGTCTCGTTGTTGAGTATGGCGCAAGAGCGCTTTCTCTATCATCTTGAAACGATGCCGCGCTTTGCGATGGCCTTCATCCGTTTGCTGGCCGGCAAGCTGCGTTGGACAGCCGCCTACGCCGAATCAATCGCACAATTCGATGCAGCAGGCAGGTTATTGCACATTATCTTGCAGAGCAACGAGCAATACGGCCAGGCGCTGACGCCCGGCAAGGAGTACATGGTCGATTTGGGGCTTAACCAGACCGATCTTGCGTCGATGATCGGCGCCCGTCGCGAGTGGGTCAACCGCATTCTGAACGACTGGCGACGGCGTGGGTTGCTGGAATTCGACAACGGCGTGATTCATATTCTGGACTTGCCACGCGCGGTGGCTGAACGTGACAGCCGCATCGAGGCCAACCACAGCGAGTCCAGCTGGTAAACGAGGCGAGGCAGGGCAGCTGCTCTCCTCGCCGATGCTAGGAGGAGAGAGATGTCCATGCCACAGATTTCATTGCGATTCTCACAGCTGATTGCGTTTGTTTGTGCAGCTCTGTTGCTGCTGCCTGGGCGCGCTCAGGCTCAGGTTCATGACGCGGCTGCTGACGTTGCGACCCTGACGCTGCGTCCTACACAGGACACTTATGTTGATTCAGCCAACCCTGACGCCAACTTTGCCGACGCCAATGTGCTGCGCCTGTTGCGGGTTGTCCTCGGACAGACCACGTGGGAACAGCAAGCCTATCTGCGTTTTGACCTCTCCGCCATTCCGCCGGGCGCCGAGATTCAGAGTGCGGAACTCGATCTCTTCCAGACTGCAGGCACCAATAACCTGGTGCGAGTCTACACGGTTGCCAGCGCCTGGGACGCGTCCCAGACGACCTGGAATCGACAACCGGACATTAGCAACCTTGAAACCTGGCGTGCGCCGGCAACCGTCAATCAGTACATCACCTATACCAGCAGCGCCTTTCTGTCGCTCGTCCAGGGATGGGTGAATACACCGGAGCGCAACTTCGGGCTAATGCTTGCCTCCGGTGCAACGGCAACCAGTGATGGGCGGGAATTTCACAGCGCCGAGAACGCCAGCGCACAGTTTCCACGCCTGCGCGTGACTTTCATCCTGCCGCCGATCCGCGTCTGTTACGATCTGGAGTGCACCAAACCGGCGGCAGACGCCGAAGTCCACAACCTGACAACCGACAAGGTCTATACGACCGATGCCCAGGGACTTGTCCAGGACGACGGCGTCATCCAGCCTGGTGAACGGCTATGGGCGCGCATGTTGACAGCAACGCTGCCACGTGGGGAGCGCTTTCTCACCATCGGCGAGGCGCAGACTGTCGACAGCGCAGCCTTTGTACTCTACCCTGGGTTCAACCAACCAGAGATGCACCTGGTGCTCCAGAAGCCGCTCTTCGTGCGCGATCTACAGGTCTCGACTCAATGGAATCTGGAAGGCGACCCTGCCTACAAGACAGCACTGACGCGACGGCTGATCGATGCATCCAACCACTTCTACCGCTTCACCGACGGCCAGTTTGCCCTGGGGCGCATCACGGTCTACCAGAATTACGCCCACTGGAACGATCCGCTGACCGACCTATGGCTGCATGCCAGCAACGCTATGCGCCCGCTTTCCTACATCAAGGGTGAAGTGGATGGCCCGACGCCCGACCCGAATCCAGGGGTGGAGTTTGTCTACGAACCGGGCAACATGTACATTGGCAGCGAGTGGAACCGCTTCGGGACGCCGCCAACGCAGCCCTTGCCCCCTGGCGTCGATGTCAGCCACGATTGGGCCGCCGCATTGGCGCACGAATTGGGACATTACCTGCTGGGCCAGTTCGACTCCTACGTCGCCGTGTTGCCCAGCGGTGTGGTGACGGAAACCTTCGCTTGCACTGGCAGCGCCATGGGCTGGGTCTATGCACCAGAGAATCAGGCGTTTGTGTGGGACAACGCGCACTGGGCGGCGGCGTGCGGCAATACACTGGGCGCATTCAACGTCAAACGCACCGAATGGCAGACGATCCAGGCATGGCATCCATGGGCGCAGACGCCTGAGTTGACCATTCCCTATACCGGGACGCCGCCCATTGATGTGACCTCGGTCGTGTTCGCACCGCCGGTCGGGCCGACGCCGCTTGCCAGCCAGGTATTCGATCTGAGCTATCAGGCCGGCGAGCTTGCCTCTGCCGAAGCACGCGCCTTCTTGTTGCGCGATATGGACAATGATGGCAGCCCTGATCGCATCCTTGACCAGGGTCGCCCACCGCAAAATGTCGCGCCCCCCCAGGTGACGCTCACCGGAGCGCAGGCTGGCGACCGGCTCTGCGTCATCGACATCAACGATCACGCTGAAGCGCCCGACACACCTCGTCATCAATTCGGCTGCGAGATCATTGCGGCGGGTGACGCGCTGCTGACCATGCGCCGCGACCCAAGCTGGGCGCCGGTTATTGACATTACACCAATTTCGCCGACGGCGGTTGGCATCCTCGTGCAGCAGGTGACAGCAGGCGCCACCGTGCGCGCCCGGCTCTATCCAGAGCATGACGCCACGCCGACGACACCCATCACGCTGACAGTTGGCGCCGATGGCTGGAGCGGCGTCTTTACGGTGCCGGGGCTGACGCCGTCGGCCTTCGTGCAGGTGTGGATTGAGGAGCCAGCAGACGAGGAAAACCCGCGCCGCGAGGCGATCGTCGATTACGGCATCGGCGGCGGCGCAGTGCCAGGGCCAAAGCAAAAGATTGGGTTTGCACCGGTCACGTCGTCGGATGGCAAGGCCTTCTTCCTACTGCCCGCCAATCTCAGCCTGACGGCGGAGCAATTCGTCGCCATTCAGTCGATGGCAGGCACACTGCCACTGCCGCCCGCCACACGCATCTTCGGTCAGGCGTATCGCCTCCTCTCCCTCCCACCGGCGCTGGTAGCGCAAGGCTCGATCAACATCTACCTGGCGAATGGTTCACCCGGGCTGGCAACGGCCGCCCACAGCGCCGCCCAGGAAGCGCGCGCCCTCTACTTCTGGCATGAGGAAGGTTGGGAACGTCTGCCCACCACCTTTAGCACCACGGACGCGGGCGAAGTGCTGGCGTCAGCTGAAAGCCGGGGCGTCGGCGTCTATGCCGTCCTGATCGAGGCGCCCAACCAACTGTATCTACCGGCGCTGATGCGATAGGTCAGTAGCGCAGGAAGGGGGAGAGCATGACCATAGAGTCGCTTGTCATCCAGTTCAACGACGCGCTCAATGCGCACGATGTGGACGCCATGATGGCATTGATGAGTCAAGATTGCAGCTTCGAAAACACCTATCCAGCGCCAGATGGCACGCGGCTGGTGGGTCAAGCTGCGGTGCGCGCTTTCTGGGAAGGCTTCTTCGCCAACGCGCACGCCGCCGCCATCGACGTTGAGGAAATTTTCGCCTGTACAGATCGCTGTATCATGCGGTGGACATATCGCTGGCAGGATGCCCAGGGTCAGCCCGGTCATGTACGCGGCGTCGACCTCTACCGCATCCGTGATGGGTTGATAGTAGAGAAGTTGTCGTATGTGAAAGGCTGATCGTACGGAAACGGCTGATCGTTGCTACACCAGGCTAGTGAGCGCCTGTTTGAGGGCTACAACCTGCGCCGGATCGACGACACGATGCTGTTCTCCCTCACCGGTCGCCGTTCCGCCAAAGGTCAACAATGACTGCGCACGGGTGGATGGATCCAGCGCCGCGCGACTGGCGGAAGCGTGTACTTGCGCAACACCTGTGCGCTGCACCAGCGCGGCCACGTGATCTGCACGCACGCCGCTGCCTGGCAGGATTTCGATGCGCCCCGCTGCGCGTGCCACCAATTGTTGAATCAGATCGGCGCCTTCCCAGGCGGTGGGGCGCTGCCCCGACGTGAGGATGCGCGTGACGCCCAGCGCTGTCAGCGTTTCCAGTGCAGCAAAAGGGTCGGGCGTCACATCGAAAGCACGATGAAAGACCGTCTGCCGGCCCGCCGCCAGCTTGACGAGATGGGCAGTGCGACGCTCATCCACCGCACCGTCGGCATGGAGGCAGCCAAAGACAAAGCCATCGACCCCCGCCGCCAG
>DMDA01000032.1:11138-11600 GCA_003451595.1 Chloroflexota bacterium
TGGCGCGGGCGCGCTGCACCAGCGCTGCTGACGGCGTCAACCCGCCCAATGCCAGCGCGCTACAGAGTTCAATGCGGTCAGCGCCTGCCTGTTGGATAGCTGCGCAGTCGTCGGCGGATGTGGCGATGATTTCCAGCAGGATGCTCATGCGAGCGCGCCCCCGCGTACGGTGTTGATAATCTCCGCCAGGATAGCGACGGCGATCTCGGCGGGCGTCTGTGCGCCGATGTTCAGCCCAATGGGCGCATGGACACGGTCGAATTTGTGACGCGGGATGCCGCATTCCCGTTCCAGCAGCTCGTAGACGGCGCGGATGCGACGCCGGCTGCCGATCATGCCCAGATAAGCTAGCGGGTCGTCGAGCACTTCTAGCAGCAGTTCGACATCATACTGATGGCCGCGCGTGACGAGCACCAGACAAGTCTGAGCGTCAAAGGTTGGCTGATCGCCGCGCAGTTTGCG
>DMDA01000032.1:11866-15154 GCA_003451595.1 Chloroflexota bacterium
ATTGTCGCCAGCGGCACAGCGACATGGCCAGCGCCAGCGATAATCAAATGATACGGCTGCGGCTGCACCTCGACAAAGAGCGTAAGTGCGCCATGCTCCGTACGATATTCCAGGCGCGTGTGGCGACGTTCACGCAGCGCCTGGCGTGCAGCGTCCAGCAATTGCGGCTGCAACTCGCCAATCATCAGGTCGCCGACCGACGGGCGGGCATCCAACCACACGACCAGATGCCGCCCTGATGCGCCAGCAAATTCGCCCTCGGCGGTCATCACGGTGATCAGCGCCACCGCCTCCCGTTGCGCCGCTGCGGCTGCCAACGCGGTCAACACTGCGCGCATCATGATGGCTCTGTATCGGCGGGTTCAGGCGCCCATCGCTCAATGAAAACATCGAGGATGCCGCCGCAGACGCCGAGGCTTTGCATGGCGATGGGTTCAGTCAGGTCAATGCGCACGGTGCGCGGCTGACCGTCCGTCAACACGTCCAGCCCGGCGCGGATCACGTCCGCCTCGCCGCAGCCGCCGCCTACGGTGCCAACGTGCTTGCCGTAGGGGTGGATGATCATCTTGGCGCCGATTTCGCGCGGGGTAGAGCCTTTGACGTTGACGATGGTGGCGACGGCGACCGTCAGCCCTTCATCCAGCAGTGATTGGAGTTGTTGGTAGAAATTGGCAGCCATATAGTGTGAAGCGAAGCTCAATGGATCAATACCGGGCCATCCAGACAGAGCACCTGGCCCGCGTGTTCGCAGGCGCCGCAAATGCCGATGGCGCAACGCATGTAGGCTTCCCAGCTCAACTGGCAAGGAAGGCCGGCTGATTGCGCCAGGGATTCCAGCGCCGTCAGCATCCCATGCGGGCCACATGCGTAGACGCCGTCGATTGCGCCCTGTGTCACCAACGGGGCCAGTACATCCGTCACGCGTCCGGTTGCACCGACGCTGCCATCCTCGGTGGCGATTTGCAGAATCAGCTCGCCTGTGCGCAACGTCTTAGCCAGTTGCGCAAAGCGTTCGACGTACAGCAGATCGGCGGCGGTGCGTGCGCCCAAAATCGCCGTGATGTGGGCGCCACGCGCCAGTTGTTGCTGCGCCAGCCACAAGAGGGGCGCCACGCCGTACCCCCCGCCCACCAGCGCCAGCCGGCGCTGGGTTGCAGGCGCATCAAAGCCGTGACCAAACGGACCGCGCAGCCATAGAGTTTCACCAACTGTGAGCGTATGCACCAGATGCGTGAACGGCCCCACCGCCGTGATCATGAGCGTCACCGGGTCGGCGTTGACAAGCGAGAAAGGCTTCTCATCGAAGCGCGGCAGCCAGGCCATCACAAACTGACCAGGGGTTGCGTCCAGCCGTGCATCCAGGACGAAGGTCTTGGTGCGATAGTTGTCGGTCTCGATGGCGGTAATCCGCGCCGCTGCCGGCAAGATAAAGTGTTGCATGGCTGGATTATGCCCGACATGGTTGCAAGCTGGCAAAAGCACGGAGAGGATTCTGAGAATCCGCTTGAAGATTCTATCTTTGACGCAGAGACACGGAGATGCACAGATGCGCAGAGGTAAAGTCACAAAGAAGGGGGCGCACACCTCAAGTTGGCGGTCGTCTGCAGACGCTTGCCTCAATTGGCGCTTTGCTATGGCCATGATATGATTGCGAATGATAAGAAACGACGTTGACGAAGACCACGACGCAATGTCTCGCCGTATCCAGAGAGCTGCCGGAGGGTGCAAGGCAGCCGGCGCCACTGCGTTAGCAGCTTCCGAGTCCCTGGCAGGCAATGGCCGGGCGGTTTCCCACCGTTAGCGGGCAAATGAGGCGGACGGCGCTGCAAGCCGTTGCGCAAATTCAGGTGGCACCACGAGTCCCTTCGTCCTGATCGACGGAGGGCTTTTTTGTTTGAAGAAACCAACACAGGAGGACAACATGTTGGACATTCGTTGGATGCGTGAAAACCGGGAAGCGTTGGCAGATGCGATGCGCAAGCTCAACGCCGAAGATGCACCCTGGATGCAGGCGCTGGAACTCGATCAGCGTCGCCGCCAGATTTTGACGCAGGTTGAAGCGCTGCGTGCGGAGCTCAACAGCGGCTCCCGCGACATCGGCAAGCTCTTCCGTGAAAAACGCACCGAGGAAGCCAATGCGCTCAAGGCGCGCATGACCGCTATTGGCGGCGAGATTGAACAACTCGACGCCGAACTGCGCACAGTCGAAGCAGCCTTCCAGGATGCAATGTTGCGCATCCCCAACATCCCAGAGCCGGATGTGCCGGTGGCGCCCGACGAGAGCGGCAATCAGGTGGTCAAGGAGTGGGGCGACAAACCAGCGTTTGACTTCAAGCCGCTGCCGCACTGGGAACTTGGCCCCAGGCTGGGCATCATCGACTTCGAGCGCGGCGTCAAACTCGCCGGCACGCGTTTCTATCTACTCAAGGGCGCCGGCGCGCGGTTGCAACGGGCGCTGATCGACTGGTTCACCGATGTTCACGTCAACGAACATGGCTACGAAGAGATTTATCCGCCCTTCATGGTGCGTTCCGAGGTGATGGTCGGCACGGGCAACCTGCCCAAGTTTGGCGACGTGCTCTATCGCGATGCAGAAGAAGACTTCTGGTTCATCCCTACCGCCGAAGTGCCGGTGACGAACATCTTCCGCGACGAAATCATCGAGCCAGGCCAGTTGCCAATCTATTATGTGGCCAACACGCCCTGCTTCCGCCGCGAAAAGGTCTCTGCCGGCAAGGATGTGCGCGGCATCAAGCGCGTCCATCAATTCCAGAAAGTGGAGATGGTCAAGTTCGTGGAACCGGGCACGGGGCGCGCCGAGCTGGAGGCATTGACGCGCAACGCCGAGGAACTGTGCGAACGCCTGGGCTTGCCCTACCGCCGCGTCGCTATTGCCACGGGCGATCTCTCCTTTGTGGCGGCGATCAAGTACGACATCGAAGTGTGGGCGGCCGGCTCCGAAGAGTGGCTGGAGTGCAGCTCCTGCTCTTTCTTCCGTGACTTCCAGGCGCGGCGGGCCAACATCCGCTATCGCAAGGTCGAAGGCGAGAAGCCAGAATTTGTCCACACGCTGAACGGTTCTGGTCTGGCGCTGCCGCGCATCATCATCGCCATTCTGGAAAACTACCAGCAGGCAGATGGCTCCGTCGTCATTCCGGAAGCGCTGCGGCCATACATGGGTGGGCTGGAGGTAATTCGGTAGAAAAGCAGGGTTACTTTGCCCTGCATCAGCGGCGTCACAAAGCGGCAGATTCAGACCCTAACGAAGTAATCGTGCGTCGCTGCCAA
>DMDA01000032.1:15421-16628 GCA_003451595.1 Chloroflexota bacterium
GAATCCGCCCCCATCGTGAAGTACACCTCAGTGTTTCAGCATGGTGGACAGCCCAACGATGCTGCTCTATACTACAGTTCCTATCCGGAAACTTACAGACAACACAAATAGACTTTGCTCATCTTCCCGGAAGCTCAGAGCTTCCGGGAAGATATCGGATGTACGATGTTTGATTGGGCTATCTATTAGCGGCGTGGAGATGTTACACAAAACAACATATGTCATCACGGTTAATCGATCGCCTGAACAGCGCGCGGCGTCAGCGCTTTACGGGGCGGGATGCAGAGTTGGCGCTTTTTAGGGACGCGTTGACGGCGCCTGAGCCACCCTTCTTCGTATTGCATGTCCACGGGCCAGGCGGTGTGGGCAAGAGCAGCCTGTTGCGTCGCTTTGCGCGCCTGGCGCAAGAAACCGGTGTGGACGCTGTCATGCTCGACGCCCGCAACATTGAACCAACTACGACCGCATTTCAAGCTGCCCTTGCGATGGCGCTTGGCAAAGCCCCTGATCAATCGCCCGTCGAAGTATTGATGCAGCGTACAACGCGCACCGTGCTACTGCTCGACACCTATGAAGTGCTGGCGCCGCTCGACGACTGGCTACGCGATGTATTCTTACCGGAACTGCCCGAACAGGTCATCACGGTGTTGGCAGGACGTCAACCGCCGGCGCCAGGCTGGCGCGCCGACCCAGGCTGGCAGCCGCTGCTGCACACGCTGGCGCTGCGCAACCTTTCCGCAGATGCAGGGCGCGCCTATCTCATGCAACGCAACGTGCCGCCGGATGACCTGCAGATGGTGCTCGACTTCACCCACAGCTATCCGCTGGCGCTCTCGCTGGTGGCCGACCTCTACGATCAGCGTCCGGGTTTCCACTTCAAGCCGTTGGAGTCGCCCGATGTCATCAAGCTGCTGCTCGAACAGTTTTTACAGCGCACACCAGGCCCAGCTCACCGCGCCGCACTGGAAGCGTGTGCGCTGGTGCGCGTCACTACAGAATCGCTGCTGGCGGAGCTGATGCTAATACCCGACGCCCATGACCTGTTTGAATGGCTGCGCACTCTTTCTTTCATCGAAACGCGGCCAGGCGGATTATTTCCGCACGATATTGCGCGCGAGGTGTTGGTCGCTGACCTCCGCTGGCGCAACCCGAACTGGTATGCCGAACTGCACCGCCGCGCCCGCACCTACTTCATGCACCAATTGCC
>DMDA01000032.1:16928-18341 GCA_003451595.1 Chloroflexota bacterium
CGCGCCAGCCGGAAAACGCCATTGTCTTTCGCGATGGCGCCGGTCAGCCCACCGGGTTCATGACGCTGCTGGCGCTGGAGCGTACGACGGCAGAAGATCGCCGCCAAGACCCCGCTGTTGCGCTGGCCTGGGAGTTTCTGCAACGGACGGCGCCTTTGCACAGCGGCGAACGCGCCACCTATTTCCGCTTCTGGCTCGCTGCCGACACCCATCAGTCCGTATCACCAACGCAAAGCCTGGTCTTCATCAACATGGTGAGGCATTACTTCCTGCCCAGTTTGGTCTACACCTTTTACGCCTGTCTTGACCCCGACTTCTGGCGCCCCGTTTTCACCTATGCCGACCTGGCGCGGCTGCCAGAGCTTGACTTTGAGGTGGGTGGCCGCGTGTTTGGCGTCTATGGCCACGACTGGCGCGCCCAGCCACCCCTTGCCTGGCTGGAATTGTTGGGACAGCGTGAGATCGCCTTGTCACCAGAAGCGGTCAGGCCACCAACGCCGGTGGTGCGGCCGCTTGCCCTCAATCAAGCCGATTTCGTGGCAGCGGTGGAAAGCGCGCTGCGCGACTACACCCGTCCCGATATGCTGCACAACAACCCGTTGCTGCGTTCGCACCTGGTCATGCAACACGCCGACTATGCGGCGAGTGGCGCCGTCAGCGCGCTGCGCACTTTGCTCAAACAGGCCGCTGAACAACTGCGCGCATCCCCAAAGGAAGTCAAGTTCTTTCGCGCCGTCTATCACACCTATCTCCAGCCTGCGCCGACGCAAGAGCAGGCCGCAGAGTTGATCGACGTCCCCTTCAGTTCCTATCGTCGCCACCTCAAAGCAGGCATGACGCGCATTGCCGACATTCTCTGGCGGGCTGAGGTGGAGAAGACGGAAACCTGAGCAGAAAATGAGCTGATTTTGAGATGGATACACGCGTCAGGCTCACCTACAATGGCAGATAGCACCATCAGCGACAAAATGGAGATGATACGATGTCTGAAACCCAAGCTGTAGTCCAGCAGGTGTTGGCTGCCTGGAACTCGCATGACCCGGCGCGCGTCGCCGCCTTTTACACCGAAGATTGCCGCGTCATAGACGTTGCCATCGCCCAGCCGCCTGTCGGACGTGCGGGCGTCCAGCGTATGTTCGAGGCATATTACCACGCCTTCCCCGACCTGGAGATCAAACCAGACGTCATCATCATCGAAGGCAACAGGGTGGCCGTATTTTGGATGGCGCATGCCACGCATCAGGGGGCGATCCTGAACATTCCGCCCAGCGGGAGAACGGTGACGGCGCGCGGCGTGAATTACCTGGTGCTGCGAGACGACAAAGTCTGCGAGACATTGACCATCTGGGACGTCGCCGGAATGTTGCGCGACCTGGGATTGTTGCCCGATCTGTGATCAGCTGATTGGCTGCG
>DMDA01000129.1 GCA_003451595.1 Chloroflexota bacterium
CATTGTTATTGACACATTCCGCTTGCGCACCATCAACGAAGTCCCTGATGTTTCATCATGTCGGAGGTACAAATGAAAACTAAATATGTCTCTCCCTGGAAGCCTGGACTGATTGCGCTCTTGTTTGTGCTGGCGGCAGGCGGCGTCATGCTACTTGTCGGCGGTGTAGCGGCGCAGACATCTGTCAATACGCCAGACATTCTTGGCGGGCGTGAGGCGCAGCCTGGCGCCTACCCCTGGCAGGTGGCGTTGGTTATGCGCTCCCAACCCAACGCTGCTCAAGGGCAGTTTTGTGGTGGTTCGCTGATCGCCGATGACTGGGTGTTGACTGCCGCTCACTGCACCGAAGGGGTGGAAGCCTCCTCGATCGATGTGCTCGTCGGCGCGCACCGTCTTTCTGATAGCGGGGTGCGCATCACCAGCGCCCAGATCATACCGCATCCGGATTATGACCCCACGGCATTGAATAACGATCTGGCGCTGATTCACCTCTCAACGCCGGTCACGTATACGCCGATCTCACTATACCAGGCAATTTCTGGAACGTCGGAGTTGGACTTTATGCGTGCAACCGTCATTGGGTGGGGCGCCAAGAGTACGACAGGATGGTACTATGACTTTCCGGATGCCTTGCGCGAGGTGTCGCTGCCGCTGGTCGACAACGCGCGCTGTGCGCGCAACGTGTACTTTACAAGCATCACCGATGCAATGTTGTGCGCTGGGTATGAGACGCTGACAATGGGCGCCTGTTACGGTGACAGCGGCGGTCCCTTGATGGTGCAACTGCCCGACGCTACGTGGAAGCAGGTTGGCGTTGTCAGTTGGGGGCCGCCTGGCTGCATAGCCACCGGTATGTACGATGTATTCACGCGTGTCTCGCACTTTACCGAATGGATCGAGGCCTGCATAAGCAACCCCAACACATTGCACTGTCGCGGTGCTGATGCCTTCGAACCAGACAACTATCCTGCCAACGCGCAGCAACTGACCGGGCCAATTCTCGATCAGATGCATACCTTCCATGAAATGGGAGACCAGGATTGGGTGCGACTGGAAGTGGAGGAGGGGCAAGAATATCTCTTCATGACTGGGCGCGTCACCACAACTGTGCCACTGGTCAAAACGGTTCTCTGGCTCTTTGATGGGGATGGACGCACACCCATTACCTACACTGAGAGCACTGAGGCTGAGTGGCAGCCGTCGGAAAATTTCACTTTTGAGCAGTCGGCGCACATAAATTGGCAGGCAGATCGCACCGGGCCGGTATACGTCAGCGTCGAGATACTGCCAGCAGACCTAGGGCAAAGCTACGGCCCCAACACACGATATTGGCTGACGATCAGTGCACTCCAACATTCGTACATGCCAGTGGTTGTTGGACCGGAGGCAACGCCGACCCCGACGCCTATCCCGCCGCCGGCCAACGACGACTTTGATCAGCCGGTTGCAATGACACCGCTGCCTTTCAACCATCAAATGGACACGACCACCGCCACCACTGCCGCCGATGACCCAATCTTGTGCACTGCCAGTCGAGGCGGTGCGACTGTCTGGTATCGTTTGGTGGCGCCAGCGACAGGCCAGATTCAGGTCAATACCTTTGGCAGCAGCTACGACACGGTGCTTGCGGTGTATTCGGGTGCACGCGGCGCGCTAGTGTCCTTGACTTGCAACGACGACTACAACTCTTTGCAGTCGCAGGTGGCGTTTGACGCAATCGCGGGCGCCACCTACTATATTGAGGTGGCGAGCTACTCCTTTGGCAACGTTGGCGTTTCTGCGCATTCGACCGTGACACAGGACACAAAACCTGTAACGTCGCGTAGTGTCCATGCTGGCGGACTGTTGAATCTATCATCCGCCTACGTCGCTGGCGCAGCAACAGCGCTTGGCGAATATCCTCCCACCCCGGTTCCCACACCAGGCGCACCATAGGATGCAAGCACCGTGTCTGGAAAAGACTATTGATTTCTAGGTTGTAACGTCATATGGTTCACAATCTTCCTGGAAGCCTTGGAGCTTCCAGGAAGATGAACAGCTAACCTGGAGGTCAGTAGAAAAGACAGGAGCCATATGACGGGAGCAATACATTCTCAGGCGCATAGCAGTATCGCACATCATGGATCCAATCACCCTCCAACTCTACCGTCATCGCTTTGCTGGCATTGCTGAAGAAATGGGCGTCACCCTGCGGCGCACAGCGTATTCCCCCAACATCAAGGAGCGCCTCGACTTTTCGTGCGCGCTCTTTGATGGACAGGGCAGGCTGGTGGCGCAGGCAGCGCACATTCCTGCGCATCTTGGCGCCATGCCGGCCAGCGTCTATACGATTCTTGACCGCTTTCCTACCTGGGCGGAAGGGGATGTCGTCATCGTCAACGATCCGTTCGCGGGTGGCAATCATCTACCGGACATCACGATGATTGCCCCCGTGTTTGTTGGCGCTGCGACCCCAGCCTTCTTCGTCGCCAGTCGCGCCCATCACGCTGATGTCGGCGGCATGACGCCTGGTTCGCTGCCCCTTTCGACGGAGATTTTTCAAGAGGGAATCATCATCCCACCGCTCAAGCTCTATCGCGCCGGCGTGTTGAACGAAGATGTGCTTGACCTGATCCTGCGCAATGTGCGCACACCGGAGGAACGACGCGGCGACCTGGCGGCGCAACGCGCTGCCGCCGCAGTTGGCGCTCGTCGGCTGCGCGAACTTGTCGCCGCTTACGGCACAGCAGAAGTGCTGGCCTATTGCCAGCATCTACAGCGATACAGCGAACGCATCACCCGCGCAGCCATCGCGCGCTGGCCTGATGGCGCCTACACATTTGAGGATGTGATCGAACTGATTGACGGCGATCGCCTGACGCTGACTCCCATCCGTGTCACGGCCACCATCGCTGGCGACGCCATAACTTTCGACTTTACCGGGACAGCGCCGGTTGTGTACGGCTCGCTCAACGCCGTGATTGCGATCACGCAGTCGGCGTGCTATTACGTGGTTCGGTGCCTGATTGATGAAGATGCACCGATGAACGCCGGTTGTTTTGCACCGGTGCACGTGGTGGCGCCGACGCACTCGCTCGTCAACGCCGACCCGCCTGCCGCCGTCGCCGCTGGCAACGTCGAGACCTCACAGCGCATCACCGACGTAGTGCTCGGCGCGCTGGCGCAGGCGTTGCCGGCTCAAATCCCCGCCGCCAGCCAGGGCACGATGAACAACGTGACCATCGGCGGCCTGCGTAGCGATGGTAAGCCCTTCGCCTATTACGAAACGATCGGCGGCGGCATGGGGGCAAGCGCAGCGGGCGATGGGTTGAGCGGCGTGCAGGTGCACATGACCAACACCCTCAACACGCCTGTCGAAGCGTTGGAGATTGCCTTCCCCTTCCGCGTGCGGCGCTACGGCCTGCGCGCTGGGAGCGGCGGCGCCGGGCGCCATCGTGGCGGCGACGGCATCGTGCGTGAGTACGAGCTGTTGGCGCCAGCGACCGTTACGATGATCAGCGAACGGCGCGCGGTGGCGCCGTGGGGCAGCGCCGGCGGCGACGCAGGTCTGCCAGGCCGCAACGTGCTCATCCATCTTAACGGGAGAGAAGAGGTGCTGCCCTCCAAGTTCACACGACGGCTACAACTCGGTGAACGGCTGCGCATCGAGACGCCGGGTGGCGGCGGATGGGGCAAGTAAGCCGCGTTATCGGAAAATCCACGGCAGCGCCAGCACTACAAAGAGCGCCCATGCCACATAGATCGGCATGCCTGCACCGAATGCGGCGTGCATCGCCTGCGCCCAGGCGTGGTCGTCAGCGCGGCGTTGGCGCATCAACAACAGCGCCAGGATGCCAATATTGATCACGTTCCAGCCGATGATCGTCAGCCGGTTGAGGGTGACGCCGCCCTCCCAGGTGCGGTAGACAATCGCCGCCAGAGCATAGAGGCTGATCACAACCGCCAGCAGGGCGACCGCAATCAGACCGCGACGGAGCCAGGCGCTCAGCGCAGGTGATAGCATTGCAGGCTGGATGGGCGTCGCCCCAACTAGCAACGCAATCACGGCGAAGAGCATGGCATTGTAGATGATCAACACGTCACGATTCTGGAACGGCTCCCAGAAGCGGAAGGGGATAAAACCGAGATAGACGATGAGCACCCCCAATGTCAGTGGCAGCAGCACGCGCATCAGCGTGGCGATGACCTTGCTCAGACCATCGCTGAAAGACTGCGCAGCTGGCGCGACGGTTGCATCGTAGAGAACAGTCACCGCCAGCACGGGAATCAAGCCAGCGCCGCCGAGCATGAGCAGCCGCATCACTACATCGGGCAGGGCGATGCCCAGCGCCTCGAATAGACCGGCCGTCATTCCTGTGAAGAGGATGCCGGCAATGGCAAACAACCCTGCCATGATGAAGATTTCTAGCGATTTGATCAGGAAGGCAAAGCGGTTGGCAGCGTCGGTGTGGTGGTGAAGCACGAACAGTCCCACAGTCGCCCACGCCAGCAACGCCATCGTCGGCGCCATTTGCTCGAGATAATGCTGCTCAGTTGTATGCGCACCAATCAGCGTGTGCGCCCACACCGGATATACGCCCAATGCCAGGATCGCCAGGCCCAACAGCAACGCCCGGCGCGGCGACCTGGCGCCACCAAACATCAGCAATGTCAGCACAAAGGCCGCGCTGATCGGCGCCCATATGATCAGCAAGAGGGGCAGGTGTTCCTGACCATCGACCGCAACGACGTACTGGTCAGCGGAGAGCCACCAGAAGATCAGCCCATTGATCGCTGCCAGTACGATAGCAGTCAGCCAGGGGATCGCACGGCGCTGTGGGACGGTCGGCTCATCGGCAAGGCGATAGTGCCAGGCGCCAAACAGTACATTGTCCGGGGTTGCGGCGTAGGCTTCTTCGATGGCGCTGATGAAGGTTGTGCGGTCGCCGCATTGTAGCGCGGCGCGGTAGGTCTGTTCGAGCGCTTCCGGGTCGGCATGAGCGGCGCGGATATGATCTAGATACGCCATGGCGCGTCATCCTCCTTCTGCACAAACGCATCATGCCGCCGGCCTGTTCCGTTGCGTTGCGGTTGGTTGCACCTTCAGGTATGGTCTACTACTGCAGATAGACGCGCCCTGGCGTCCTTCATTTCAGTGTGCAGCCGCCGCGTCCGCGGCGGCTTGCTGATCTCGACGCGCCAGAAATCAAGCGCTTCACTGGGCGGACCTCTCCAGGCAAGCTGTGTTGTGGATGCTTACGCCACCGGCGTCAGCCAGTTGTACGTGTCGGGCAGCTCGCCTTCGACAATGCCGAAGAAGCGCGCCTGGATTCGCTCCGTGATCGGCCCGCGCTTGCCCGCACCAACTGGCATGCGATCCACCGAACGCACGGGTGTGATCTCGGCGGCGGTGCCGGTGAAAAAGATTTCGTCCGCCATGTAGAGCATTTCGCGCGGGATGACCGATTCGATGACGGTGTAGCCCAGCTCTTCGGCGATCCGGGTGGCGCAATCACGCGTGATGCCGCCAAGGATGCTGTTGGAAAGTGGCGGTGTGTAGATTTTGCCTTTGATGATGACAAAGATGTTCTCGCCGCTGCCTTCGGAGACATAGCCGTGCACGTCAAGCGCAATCCCTTCGGCGAAACCGTTGTCGCGCGCCTCCATCACTACATTCTGGCTGTTGACGTACTGTCCACCGATCTTCGCCAGAGCGCTGGTCGTGTCGGGCGCCATGCGTCGCCAGGAGCTGACCTGCACGTCAACGCCTTGTTCCAGCCCTTCCTTGCCCAGGTAGGCGCCCCACGGCACCGACGCCACGATTACTTCCACCGGACAGCCGCGACCATCGACGCCCAGCGTGTTGTAACCGCGAAACACCAGTGGTCGCACATACGCGCTGCGTTGGTTGTTGGCGCGCACCACGTCGATCGTTGCCTGCATGTACTCATCGACAGTGTAGGGCGAGGGGATGTGAGCGACTTTGGCGCTGAAGAGCAGCCGCTCGTAATGCTCGCGCCCACGGAAGATCGCCGGGCCTCTGGTCGTTTCATAGACGCGGATGCCCTCAAAGACGCTGCTGCCATAATGTAGCGCATGCGTGAAGACGTGCACTTGCGCCTCATCCCAGGGAATGATCTTGCCGTTCATCCAGATGTAATCAGCGCGCATAGTCATGGGAAACGCTCCTTGTGACGTGGTGATTTGGGCCTCTTGTGGTGAGGCCGCGAGAAAACGAATGGCATTGTCTGCATTATAGTGCTTGCAAGGCGATTCTGTCATGTCGGGCTGTTAGCGGGGTGTACTTCACGATGGGGGCGGATTCGTGCGGCGCTGCCGCCCGGTGAATCAATTCACTGGCTGATAGCTCAAGTCCACTCATGAGGATTTACAAAATGATCCGGTAATCGACGTTCCTGCCTTCAGCGCACACAGCGTCCTCTCCCGTAGGTCATCGCCTCCGGCGTGACAGCTTCGCTGCCCG
>DMDA01000021.1:0-16573 GCA_003451595.1 Chloroflexota bacterium
TCTCGCTATCCTTGTCATTTGGGCTGTCCTTTCTGCTTCGGTTTGGTTTTGTCACCGTCACCTTACCAGGAGGACCGCCCTTCCTTCAATCTCAACCACATGAGATACATTACCTGCAATTCACGGCGCTGGATTCATGGGCACTTTACCTCTTCACCCTCATTGAAGAGGGCTGGCTTGTCAAACACCTGCTGCGCTGCAGCGGCAATTTCCGGCCAGTCGGCGTACCAGACCCACATTTGCCCGGCGTACCCGGCGGTGATCATGCGCGGGTCGTTGACGACAAAACCGTGCACATCGTCTTTTTCCAGCTCCATCGCCATACGCACCAGTTTGACGGCATCGATCAGGTTCAGGTCGGTTTGCACCGAGCCTTGCATCGCCTGATAGATAGCCGGGATGCGGGGTAGCAGATTCTCGTTTTGGATTTGCGTGCGCACTGCCCAGATGAAGCGCTGTTGCCGGCGCTCGCGTTCCAGGTCGCCGCCGATGCGCCGGCTCCGCACGTAGCTCAACGCTTCGCCGCCGGTTAGCCGGTGCACGCCGACATCGAGCGCCAATGGGTCGCCGCCTTCATCATAGCCGTAGGGATCATAGAGCGGGCAGTCGACGTCGATCTCGACGCCACCCATGGCATCCACCAATCGTTTGACCGCTTCAAAATCGACGCGCACGTAGTGATGGATCGGTACGCCGAGCTTTGCCTCCAACACCTGTCCCAGCAACTTGGGTCCGCCGCCGTTTGGCTCATCCTGTTCGCCGAGATAGTCAATCACATTGATTTTGTTGCCGCGATGGTTGGGAATCTGGTCGATGTAGAGATCGCGCGGTAGGGAGATTACGCCGACGCGGTGATTGGGGCGATCGACTGCCACGATCATGATCACGTCGGTGCGCCAGTTGGGTGTGTTGGGGCGACGGTCGCTGCCGAGCAGGAGAATGTTGGTCGTCTTCAGCAGCGGCTGGGGATCATCGGTTGCGATCGCTGGTGCGGTGGGAGTGGGAACGACGGGTGTGTGCGTTGCGGTTGCTGCCACGCGTTCCGGCACGCGTTCCGGCGCCACGACCTGGACGTTGTGCTGGCCGGGCTGCGCCGCCGGTGCGGCGGCAGGCGCAGCGGCAGCGGTTGCACTACCACATCCAGACAGTAGGACGCATCCAATCAGGAGAGATGCTGCCAAGCCGAGAGGCATGAAGGCGGATAGGAGTCGTTGCCACGATCCGTGAGGCTGAGCAAATCCTGCCATTGCTGAGTCCTTGCATACTGCGCTATGAACTGGGAAACGTGGCCCTCCCCATTGATTCAGTACTCTACATCATGGCCGCGACTTCTGCAATACCTGATATAGATGTTCGCATAGACGATAATGCCAGTGGTGGCCGCACCAGAATTCACCCAGGGTGTGATGCCCAGCGCGCTCGTATTGCAGCGCCTGATGCACCATCTCCAGTCTGTCGGCATCATGCACCAGACGCGCTTCGGGGCTGGCGGTCGTTGCGTACTCTGTCCATAGAGTCGCATAGTCATCGCCGCCAGCCAGCCCGGCCAGGATGTCTGTCAAGGCTGTGGCCTCTGCGCGTCGCTTGATCTCCGCCCCGATCAACTGTGCGCTGCGCCTGGGTAGGTCGGTGACGACGCTTTCGGCCAGGTCGTGCAATATAGCCAGTTGCACCGCGCGCCCGGCGTCGATGGGGCGCTCCAGCCCCGCCGCCTGCCAGTCGGCGTTGAGAGCACTCGCCAACGCCAATGTTAGCAGGGCAACACCGGTGGTGTGGTCGGCAACTGATTCGCAGGGCTGTATACCGTTGAGCAGCCAGCCCGTGCGCGGCAACCGCTTGAGGACAGCAGCGTGGGCCAGTACGTTCAGAATGGCTGAAGTGTTGGGGGAATGCTCTGCTGTGGTCATCTGGGGCATATCCGTTGTGGGACACTGCTCAGGCAATCCGCCTGTCGTTCAGCCAGCTGTGTAGCGCCGCCAGCGTCTGGTTGCTGATGCGGACGTGCGTGTACTCGTCTTGCCCACCAAAGGCGATGCGGGTGGTGGTTGGCTGTACACCGTCGTCAAGCGCCAGCCACGTTGCGCCGGCTTCTCGGCCAAAAACGCCTTCGTCGGCGCCGCTGGTGCCCACCAGCGCGACGCCTAGCGTGGCGCCGCTGCTTGTGCGTAGCGCCTTTGCCGCATGGCTGGCAAGCGCCTGGTGTTGCGTGGCGTCCAACGCAACGCCCAGCATGGCGGGTAGGGCGTCAACCTCGATCTGCACCTGTTCGAGCAGCAGGTCGCCGTCAGGCGCCGCCGCCATGAGGCGCGCAGCCAATGCCCCGCGCGTGTTGGTCTCAAGCAGCGCCAGCGTCACGCCGACTGCCTGCAAGCGGCGCGCCAACACGCTTTCATAGCTCTCGCCGGGGGTCGTCGAGTAGATGAAATCACCGACGGCGCGGCGTACTTCAGCCTCGATGGCGTCAAGCATCGCTTCGGCGCTCTCGGCATCTTCGGCGCGCGCTGCAATGCGGATATCGCACTGGCCGGTCTGCGCCGCCAGACCGACTGTTGGATTACTACGCCGCAGCAACTCACCCAGCCGATCATCGATCGTGCTCTCGCCGATGCCAAAGGTGCGCAGAATGCGCCGCCGAATCACGGCTTGGCTGCCCAACCGCGCACGTAGATAGGGCAGCACGCTGTCGGTCATCAACTGTTTCATCTCGCGCGGCACACCCGGCAGTGCGATCACGGCGCAGCGTTCGGTTTCGACAATGAAGCCGGGGGCTGTCCCCACTGGATTCTCGATCAGGATGGCGCCGCGTGGAATCAACGCTTGTTTGCGGTTGTTGTCCGTCATCGTGGCGCCAAAACGCGCAAAGCGCGCCTGCAAGGTGGCAAGTGCGCCTGCGTGTAGCTCCAACGGGCAGCCAGTGGCGTTGGCGATGGCGTCGCGCGTGATGTCGTCCACCGTTGGCCCTAATCCGCCGGTGACGATGATCACATCGCTGCGCGTCATCCCTAGCTCAAGGACACCGCGCAGGCGTGGTTCGTTGTCGCCGACGGTGGTTTTGTAGTAGAGGTTGACGCCCGCTTCGCGCAGTTGCTGAGCGATCCAGGCGGCATTGGTGTCCACGATGTCGCCGAGCAGAATTTCGGTGCCCGATGTGACGATTTCGGCGTTCAGTGTTGGCATGAGTTGTCGTCTCAGAGCATCAGCGCCGCCTGCGCCCGGATCGATTTCAACCGATCGGCGACATCGTCGCCCTGGCGCTGGCGAAAGTCCTCCTCAAGTTGCTTGAGCGCTTCCAGAAATTCTCGGCTCAAGAGTTTGCGATTCTCCTCCAGCAACTTGCGGCGTGCACCCTGATCAGGTGCGTTGAGCAGGTCGTTGACCAGCCTCAGTTCAGGCGACATCTGGGATTGCGCCACTTCCAGCGCCATCTCGTAAATTTTGCGCAGACGTTTAGCGGCGCCGGTGGCGTTGTTCTGCTCGGCGCGCTGGATGTTGGCGGCCAGCAAGCCCAGGAAGTTTTCGTCGATCAGGTCGGCGTTTTCGCGCATCGTCGCTGCCGGGTCGGTCGATTCGAGGACGGCCTGCAGCACTTCCTGCGCCTGCACTGCGGCATTTTGCTTTGCAGCCTGTTGTTGCTCTTGCACGGCCATCACGAGGTCGCGCAGCTTTTCCAGATGGGCGCGTTCGGTGGCGTCGGTTGTCCGCTCCAAACGTTCGGCAATTGCTAACAGGAACTGGTAGTCGAGCATGGGCGCCAGCGATATGGCCACTGAGGCGGCAATGTCGTCGCCGCCCGGTTCGCGCCAGGCAGCGAGCAAGACATCAATCACATCTTCGCGCGTGGCGTCAGGCTGAATCTTGCGCACGGTCTGTTCAACGCGGTCTTGCAGCGCCTTGAGTTCGCGCCCGGCTTCAGTCTTCTCCAGCAGCGCCTGGCGCAGCGCCTGCAGCGCCACCAGGCTCTCGCGGTCGCCCTGGCTGCCGGAGAGCATCATCAAGCGCTCGAGCAGTGTAAAGAATTGGCGATCGATCAGGTGTTTGTAGCGTTCCAGCGCAAGGTCGAGAGCGCCGGGGTCGTCGGCCAGACGTGCCAGACTCTGGATCGCCGTTGCCTGGTCGCGTTGACGGCGCAGCATCTCTGGCGTCACGCCCTGGAATTCCCACAGCTTTTCGATAAAGCGGTTCCAGTCGAGGTATTCCTTCGGCTGGAGCATATAGCCGCGACGCGCCTCGGTGGGCAACTTGCGCATCAGCGTCTGCGTCAGGTCGCCGATGATGCGTTGGCGCTGTACATCGTCGATGCCAGTAGGCGGCACATAGACGGCGAGAAAGTCATGACTGGGATCATGCACCATGAGGGGGGCGCTCAAGGGGCCGCCGGCGCCGCACTGGGGGCACATCGCCACGTTGACCTGGCCGCCCAGAAGCGCCGGCCCCAATTCGGGGTTGACGCCGAGATCGATGATGGTGAAGATCGGCACGGCGTACCGGGCGCCGCAGTTCGGACATTGCACCTGCGCTCCTGTTGGCGGGAAGAGCAGCTCTTCGCCAGGGCGGCCGCGACGTGGTGGCTGAGGCGATTCTGGCGCTGCTGGCGTTTCGGGCGCCGCAGCAGCAGCTGCGGGCGCCGCCGGTGTTTCGGCTTCGTCGCGCCGGCGCGAAAAGCCCTTGGGCAGCTCGATGCCGCCGCTGGCAGCAGGTTTCTTATCTTGACCGGGCAAAAGAATGCCGCTCATAATGGTTTGTTCCTTCTCTGTTGATCGGGTTCGTGCGCCAAGCAAACTATGTCATTGTACCGCAGGCAGTCACAGCGCCCAAAGGGTGGAGTATCGCTTGGGAAGGAAAATGCACCTTAAGCGGCGAATCTTCCCGGCAGCTCTGAACTTCCAATCTCTGAGCTTTCGAGAAGATTCGCTGTCAGCCTGAAGTGGTAACTACGTCCCAGTCGGTCGTTCCGAGTAATCAGCCGTACAATGGCCCAAAATTCGCACACGCACGGAAATCCGCCCCCATTGGCTCGTTGGCGCCGAAAAGCGTCCATGCGCTGGGGCGGAAGATCGCCTCTTCACTTAGATTGTGCATGTAGACCGGGATGCGCAACATGCTGCACAGGCTGACCACGTCGGCGCCGAAGTGGCCGTAGCCGATGGCGCCGTGGTTGGCGCCCCAGTTGTTCATCACCGTGTAGACATCGCGGAAGGGGCCGCTGCCCGTCGTGCGCGGCACGAACCAGGTCGTGGGCCACGTCGGGTTGGTGCGTTCGTCGAGCGTCTCATGCACATTGTCCGGCAGATCGACCGTCCAGCCCTCAGCAATCTGCAGCGCCGGCCCCAGTCCCTGCACCAGGTTGACGCGGATCATCGTCACCGGCATGCCCCCGCGCGTGCGGAAGCGCGTCGACCAGCCGCCGCCGCGGAAGTACTCGACCATGCTGGCGTGCCAGGTGGTGGCTTTGAGACATGCCTCGGCTTCTTCCGGGGTGATCTCCCAGTAGGGCTTCATTGCCGGTTCGCCGTTGCGGCTCTGCTGCCCTGTGCCGTCAAGCGCGGCGGGGCCGGAGTTGATCAGGTGTAGGATGCCGCCCGCCGCGCGTCCTTCCAACGTGTAGCCGGTGACGCGCTTCACGGCGTCAGGACTCCAGTAGGTGCGCACGTCGGCGAAGATGGCGGCGGCATTGGTGAGCAGGTGAATGAAGAGCATCGAAATGCCATTGAGCGCGTCATTTTCGGTGGCGACGATGTAGGGCGGACGGATGCCATTCCAGTCAAAGGACGAGGTGAGGATTGCCTCCAGGAAGTCGCCGTTGGGCAGGTGGTCGGTCCACTGGCGCTGCCCCTGGAAGCCGGAAGCAATCGCGTTGCGTCCGAGCGCCTCCTCGCCAAAGCCCATCTCCTTGAGCTTGGGGTTGCCGATCATCAGGTCACGCGCAATCAGCGCCATCTTGACCGACTTTGCCCAGTCTTCGTCCTTTTGGGCGCGGCTGCGTTGCTTTGCCGGCGGGTTGTAGTCCTTGCCTTCGGGACAGTTGGCGCGCACCCAGGCGTATGCCAGCTCGAACTCCTCCTGATCGTAAATACCTTCCTCCATGCGCCGCACGAACTCGACCATGTCGATCGTTTCGACGCGTAGACCCAGCCAGCGCTCCAGGAAGTCGTGGTTGACGATCGAGCCGCCGATGCCCATGCTGACGCCACCCATGCTTAGATAGGATTTGCCGCGCATCGACGCCACCGCTAAGCCTGCCTTGGCAAAACGCAGCAGCTTTTCCTGCACATCCGCCGGAATCGTCGTATCACCGGAATCCTGCACGTCGCGACCGTAGATGTTGAAGACGGGCAGCCCCTTCTGGTTGTGCGCGGCGGAGACCGCCGCCAGATAGACTGCGCCCGGTCGCTCGGTGCCGTTGAAGCCCCACACCGCCTTGGGCAGATGCGGGTCCATGTCCATGGTCTCCGAGCCGTAGCACCAGCAGGGGGTGACGGTCAGCGAAACGCCGACGCCCGCACGGCGGAACTGCTCGGCGCACGCTGCGGCTTCCGCCACGCCGCCGATGGTGCTGTCGGCGATGACGCACTCGACGGGCAAGCCATTGTAGTGGCGCAGGTTGTCGCTAAGGAATTTGGCGACATTGCGCGCCATCGTCATTGTCTGTTCTTCGAGTGACTCGCGCACGCCGCCGAGTCGTCCGTCGATGGTGGGGCGGATGCCAATCTTGGGCATCTCTCCAATGAGATGGTTGGTTGGTGGATTGATCTTCATGACTTTGGCTCCAACTCTGTTGAGAAATTGAAAAGCGGCCTTTGGGAAATGATACCGCAACGCTTGCATTTCGATTGTACCGCAAAACTGCGCTAAGCGAAGATGCGAGTTCCGGGTGAAGCACCTGAATCGAGGGAGCGTACAGGCGCTTCGTGATATCGTGGTGATCTTGCGTAGTTCATCGCCTTCGGCCTGACATCGTGGCTGAGCGGCAGCATCCGATTGGACGCCGAACCTACGAGCATTGAGCTGCCTCGCGATCGATTTGTGAAACTGCATCTGCCGACGTGTAACAGTATGCCAGCTCAGATCAGATGCAATACCATTTCGATCTGCCGATCGACTTCGATGAAGCCTGCCGCCTGCAACGCCGGCGTGAAGAGGCTCGCTTCGGGTTCATTGATGACGCTCAACACGGCGTCGGGATGGTGTGCGCGCAGGCTGGCGAGGAGGCGATGCGCACGTGCTGCTTCATCATCACCAGGGCGAACGGCCAGCGTCATGAGGCGCAGGCGCGACCGGCCTGGCTCATGCGGCGCCGTGGGCAGGCAGATGAGCCAGCCAGCCGTCCCCTGACGATCTTGCATTTTGTATGCCCAAAGCTCGTCGCGATAGAGCGCCACAGCGCGCTGCGTGCGTTGCCATGCCGGCGACTCGCGCTGCCAGCCATAGGCTGCGTAGAGCGCCTCATCTACGTTGGCAGACTGCAGGTCGACGTCGCTTGCCCGCGCAGCACTGGACGATGCAGCAGTAGACGGTTCAGTGCGCCAGAAGAGCAGGTCACGCACTGGCTGATAGCCCAGTGACGTGTAGAGATGGCGCGCCGGCGCATTGTGCACCAGCACCTCCAGCCGCATGGTGCGAGCGCCGGCTGCGGCGGCGCTTGCCTGGATCGTTGCCATCAACTGGCGACCTAGACCGGCGCCGCGCAAGGTGGGCGCCACGGCCAGCCCGCTACACCACGCCTCACCATCGGCGATGGCGACCAGTGCAACACCGGCGCCATGCCAGCCAGCGCCGTTTCGGTGCAACAACACGGCGGAATGCTCCAGATCGATCCCGGAGCGCGCCAGGAATTTGACCATCTGTGGCTCATCCATCTGGACGCCATATTTGTAGTCGGCGAAGCCAGCATTGAAGCCGGCGCATAGGGCAGCCAGCAACTGTTCACTGCCAAATTCAATGCGGGTGTCCTTGTCAGCCATCATCGCAACTCCTGTTGTTGCGTTACCCAGGCGTCGAACTCCGCCAGTAATTGCGCCTTGAGTGGCGCAGGCGCACCGCTTACCTCAAAAGCATTACGGGCGATGCGCGTCAACCCGTCAACGTCGTAGCCAAATTCTGTCGCCAGCACCTGGTATTCTTCGATTAGCGTAGTGTTGAACAGGGGCGGATCATCGCTGTTGACTGTCACCTTGATACCCATGCGATCGAGATGGGGGAAGGGGTGAACTGCGTGGCGCGGATAGACATGCAGACGAACGTTGCTGGTCGGGTTGATTTCCAATGGAATCTGGCGGTCGCGCAGCACAGTGAGCAAGGCGGGGTCTTCGATGGCGCGGACGCCATGACCGATGCGATCGGCGTGTAATGCCTCGATCGCGCCCCATACGCTCGCCGGGCCTAGCGTTTCACCAGCGTGGGGGACGCACAACAACCCCTCGGCGTGGGCGCGGTCGAAGGCGTGGGCAAAGGGTTCGGGCGGCGCGCCAGGTTCAAAGCCACCCAACCCAAACCCCACGACGCCATGATCACGCCCGCGCAATGCGTACTCCAGCGTGCGCTCTGCCGGGAATGGATCGTAGCCACCCGTGCGAGGAAAGCTCAAGTTGCGTGGGATATCGAAGACCCAACGCATCTCAACGCCGAAGTCCGTGCGCGCCGCCGCCCGCCCTGCCTCCAGCCCTTCGAAGAGCGCATCGATGGTCAAGCCCTTGCGCTGGTAATCGGTGTGGGTGAAGGGCGTGAAGGTCAGCTCGCGGTAGCGGATATTCTGCGTTGCCATGTCCTGCCCACAGCGATAGACGATGTAGGCAAAGTCATCTGGCGTGCGCAGGAGATCGGAGATGGTCATGTAGATGCGGACGAAATGCGGAAAATCGGTGTAGGTGAACCATGCCTGCAATGTCGCCAGGTCGGCGCCGGGCAGTGCGTCGCGCCGATTATGGCGCACGGCAAGCTCAAGCACGGCAATAGGATCAAGCGTGCCTTCCAGATGGACATGCAACTCGGCCTTGGGCATGGCGCTAATGAAGTCTGCTATAGGTGGATGTGGTGTGCTCATCTTTGATACCGCATTGCTATTGCTATATCGGTTTTCATATGCGTCTAAGCTGACGCCAAACATTTCTCTGTTATACTACAGCCACCATGTCTTCGTCACCAACCTCGGCGCTTGTCGCCAACGGCATCAAGAGCACGCCCACTATGAACTGGCGCACCCGCGCACGTCGCTGGCTTGATCGGATCGCGGCGGTGCTGACGGCGTTCGTGTTGCTGGGCAGCGCCGCCCTGGACAGCGAAACGGCGACGCGTTACCGCATCGATAGCATGGTGGCCGGGCAAACCTGGGACTTGATCGCCTGGGAAGTCGACGCCATTGGGCATAAGTTGGGCGAAGCCGTTCAGCAGCCCGCAGCAGGGTTGTCCGTTGCCGAGCAGGCGGCACTCGTGCAACGCTATCTGGAGCGGGCGCATGAGATCGGTGCATTGGAAGCCGAGGTCGAAGCAAAGTACAGCCAGCTGGGTGAGGCGGCGTCGGCAGAGACGGCGAGTTTGCAGGCGCGGCTGGCAACCCTGCGCGCGGCCCAGGATGCGGAGCGCCCCGCCGCCGAGGCGATTCTGGAAGCACAGATCAGTGCGGTTTTGTTGGGGGAAGGGTTGGGCTGGGGGGCAACGGCCTTGCCGCCGGTGTGGTTCACCTTTACGGAGCCACCCATGAAGATGGTTGTCAGCCCACGCGCGCGCATCATGACCGCGTACTATGCCATGCTCAAGCCGGGCGTGCCCGTCGCCGAGCGCGAGCGCATTGAAGACGCCATCCTGGCGCAGGAGAACCTGAGCGCGTATGTCACCAATGTCGGCGGGTTGGGCGCTTATCCGACGCTGGTGATCGATCGCGCACCGTTGGCATGGGTGCTTTCCACCGTTGCGCACGAGTGGACGCACAACTACCTGACGCTCTTCCCGTTGGGCATCCACTATAGCGCCTCATCCGATCTGACCATCATGAACGAGACTGTGGCTGATATTGTGGGCGACGAGATCGGGCGACAGGCGCTTGAACGCTACTATCCGAATTTGGCGCAGGAAGTTGCGGCGCGTGAGGCCGCCGTTGAAAGCGGCGAGGCGCCGCTGGCCTTCGACTTTCGCAAAGAAATGCGCCACACGCGCGAAATTGTCGATCAGTTCCTCGCTCTAGGGCGGGTGGAGGACGCTGAGGAGTACATGGAAATCCGGCGCCTGCTCTTTGTGGAGAATGGTTACGCCATCCGCAAGCTGAATCAGGCGTACTTTGCTTTTCACGGCAGCTACGGCACCGGCGCCGCCGCCACCAGCCCCCTTGGCCCCAAGCTGGAGGAATTGCGTAGCCTGACGCCCAACGTGCACACCTTTCTGTCCGCCGTGCGCGGTCTCACTTCGCCAGAGGAGTTAGATCGCGTGCTGGAGGAATGGCGTCCGCGGTGAGGCATAGCCCACGAATTCTCCTTCTCAGACGTGAAGCGGTCCCCAACTCCGCTTTGAGGTTTCGCACATCAATGTGATCTGTAGATAATGATGTTGCATGCAGTTTCGCTTTGTGGTGCAAAGCCGATCGCATGTTGCGACGTCAGCATCACTAACATCATTGCGCAAAGTGTCTACAGATTATGACTGAAATTGAAAACCAGCATCCACAGTTTGATTTTGTCGCCGCCAGCCATGAACCACCGAAAGGGAAATATCTCTACTATCTAGCGTTGGGTGCATTGGGCGTCGTCTACGGCGATATTGGGACCAGCCCGCTCTATGCCTTCCGCGAATCGTTTCACAGTAGCCACGGGATTCAGCCGGTGGCTGACAACATCCTGGGCGTGCTTTCGCTGATCTTCTGGTCGCTGATTCTGGTGATCTCGATTAAGTATACGATCTTCGTCATGCGCGCCGACAACCACGGCGAGGGCGGCATCCTGGCGTTGACAGCGTTGATAGGCGCTAAGCGACGCGTCATGGTGCCTGGCACTGTGCGCTGGACGCTGGTGATGTTGGGGCTGTTTGGCACGGCGTTACTGTACGGCGACGGCATGATCACGCCGGCGATCTCGGTGCTCTCGGCTGTAGAGGGTCTGGGCGTCGCCACCCCGTTGTTCGATCCCTTTATCATTCCCATCACCATCGTGATCCTCGTGGCGCTCTTCATGATTCAGAGTCGCGGCACAGAGCGCGTGGGGCGCATTTTTGGCCCGGTGACGCTGGTGTGGTTTCTTGTGCTCGCCGTGCTAGGGATTACATGGATCGTGCGCCAGCCCGGCGTGCTTGCTGCGATCAGCCCCCATTATGCGTTGGCTTTCTTTGCCAACAATGGGTGGAACGGTTTTCTGGTGCTTGGCTCTGTCTTCCTGGTCGTGACCGGCGGCGAGGCGCTCTATGCCGATATGGGGCACTTTGGCCGCGCACCGATCCGGTTGGCCTGGTATAGCGTGGTGTTGCCTGCACTACTGCTCAATTACTTTGGACAAGGTGCGCTTTTGCTGCAACACCCCGATGCGGTGGAAAACCCCTTCTATCGGATGGCGCCCGATTGGGCGTTGATCCCGCTTGTGGTGATTGCGACGGCGGCGACGGTCATTGCCTCGCAAGCGCTGATTACCGGCGCTTTTTCGTTGACCATGCAGGCTGTCCAGCTTGGTTATCTGCCGCGCCTGTCGATCATTCATACTTCGGCTGAAGAGATTGGCCAGATTTATATTGCCTCGGTCAACTGGTTGTTGATGATTGCCTGTGTGGCGCTGGTGATCGCCTTTGGCTCGTCGAGCAACCTGGCAGCGGCTTACGGCATGGCCGTCACGACGACGATGGTGGTGACGACAATTCTGCTCTTCCGCGTGCAGCGGACGCGCTGGCGCTGGCCGTTGGGACGCGCTATCGCACTCACAGCCTTCTTCCTCGTGTTTGACCTGGCCTTCTGGGGCGCCAATCTGGTCAAGATTCCTGCCGGCGGTTGGTTCCCGCTGCTTATCGGCGTGATCGTGCTGGTGTTGATGACCACCTGGCGTCAGGGGCGTTCTCTGTTGGCGCTGCGCCTGCGGTCAGGCTCGCGCCACTTTACCGATTTCGTCGAACATCTGGATTTTGAGAAGGTGGTGCGTGTGCCGGGGACGGCTGTATTTATGTACAGCGATCCGGATGGCACACCGCCGGCGCTTATCAAAAATCTACGCCACAACAAAGTCCTCCACGAGAAGGTGATCCTGCTCTCGATCAGCACGGTCGATGTGCCGCGTGTGCCCACAACACATCGCATGACGATTTATGATCTGGGACGCGGTTTCTATCGTGTCATCCTCTATTACGGCTTTATGGAGACGAGCAACGTCATGCGCGACCTGGCGCTGGCGCCGGAGAATGGTTTGGAGCTAGACCTGAACGAGGTGAGTTTCTTCCTGGGCAGCGAACGTCTCTTTGCGACCGCGAAGCCCGGCATGGCAACCTGGCGCGAGCGCCTCTTCGTGATCATGAGTCGTAACGCCATCAGCGCCGCCAACTTTTTTGCGTTGCCACCCGACCGCGTGGTGGAGCTGGGGACGCTCGTGGAGTTGTAAGCATCGTAGGATGTTCAGCGCCGGCTGTTGCGGACATCCTGCGTCCAGTGATCGGGGCGGCGCGTGATGCCGCCTTCGCCGATGCTCTCACCGAGATAATCGCCGTAGCAGGGGTGAATCTCGTAGAGGATGCTATGCAGGTTGCCCAGGTAGTTCTGGAGATGGCCGAGCAGGTCGTCCAGGGTGGCGGCGCGCTTGCCGTTGCGCAGGTCGATGATCCACTTCCCTTTCAGGTCGGGCTGGTTGCGTTCGATGCGCCGGTTGACGCGCACACGCGGCATCAGCGCCAGGTCGATCACCGAGAAAAAGACAAAGCGTTTCTCCACAATATCTTTGACCGCCACACCTGCGCGCGGGGCAAAACCCAGACACTTGCGCACGGTTAACTCATCGAGGATGAACATATGTGGCTCTGGCGTGCCGGTTGGCCACGCGTGCACGGTGTAAGGCTGGCGTTTCTCCTTCGCCTCCAGCGCAAAGCGTGCACCGTCGGAGAGCATCAGGGCAAAATCGGCGTCGTAGAAACCGCGCGTCTGGTCGATGAAGCGTGCGTTCTTCTGCGTCAGGAAATCGCGCAGTTCTGTCTCGAAGGGCAGTTCATTGAACATTGTTCAGCGGTGACCTTCACTGTGCCACAGCGCCAACAGTTCCGCCTCGCGTGCAGGCGTCAGACCGGCGCGTAATGGCGCGTCGGCCGGGCGCGTGGCGTGCCACTCGAGCGTATCCGAGATGGTGTCCAACAGCGGACGGAAGCGCAGGCCATGCGCAACCGCTTTGCAGCAGTCAACGCGATTGAACCCAACGTAGGCGGACGGCACCCACAGCGGCAATTCAATGTAAGGCGTGACGTTGTGCGCCAACAAGAAGTCCTCGTGCACCCAGGTCACGCGTGCGTCGCTGGGTGCACAGACGCGGCAGGCATCGAGCACTTCTCCCAGCGTGAGTGGCTTTTCTGGGCCGGTGGCGTTGAAAATGCCCCCAAGTCCGCGTTCCACGCCATCGAGCATCCACGCAGCCAGGTCGCCAGCGTGAATGAACTGCACCGGCACATCCGGTTCGCACGGCGCCAGCACCTCGCCCCCCTGGCTGATGCGCACCGGCCAATACGTGAAGCGGTCACTGCGATCGTATGGCCCAACAATGAGACCGGGACGCACGATCAGTGCACGACTCCCCAGCGCCCGCAGCACCTCCTGTTCACATAATGCCTTGAGTGGGCCGTAATTGGCGCCCGAAACAGCCGCCGTTTCGACGTCACCCTCCAATGTAGCGACGGGTGAATCTTCCGTCACGCCCGCCGGCGCATCATCGGCGTAGACTGAAAGCGTGGAGACAAAGAGGTAACGTCCGACGCGCTCCGCCAGCGCCTGCACGGCGGCGCGCACATCGCGCGGATGATAGCCGCAGGTGTCGATCACGGCGTCCCAGGTGCGCCCGACCAGTGCGCTCAGGTCGCGGCTGCGGTCGCCGACCAGGTGCTCCGCTTCGGGGAAGAGTCCTGGGTTGCTGCGCCCGCGATTGAACAATGTCACCGTATGGCCGCGCGCCACCGCCTGCTCCACCAGGTGTCGCCCCAGAAAAATCGTCCCGCCAATGATCAAGAGTCGCATCACAGCCCCATTCCTCGCCCGATTACCTCTTTCATGATCTCGTTAGTGCCGCCGTAGATGGCCTGGACGCGTGCGTCGAGATAGTATTTGGCGATAGGGTATTCAAGCATGTAGCCGTAGCCGCCATGGAGTTGCAGGCATTCGTCCATCACACGTTTCTGGAGATCGGTCGTCCACCACTTTGCCATGGCCGCCTCCTCAGCCGTCAACTCGCCGGCATTGAGCGCCTCGATGCAGCGATCGACAAAGACGCGCGCCACCTGAACTTCGGTCTTCATCTCTGCCAGCTTGAAGCGTGTGTTCTGGAAAGCGCCGATCGGTTGACCAAAAGCAGTGCGCTCTTTGCAGTAGCGTAGCGTCATGTCTAGCGCGGCCTCGCACGCGGCAACCGCCGTCACTGCGATATCGAGGCGTTCTTGCGGCAACCGTTGCATCAGGTAGTAGAAGCCTTTGCCCTCTTCCCCCAGCAGATTGTCAACCGGCACGCGCACGTTGTCGAAGAAAAGCTCGGCAGTGTCCTGTGCTTTCAGCCCAATCTTGTCCAGATTGCGTCCGCGCGTGAAGCCTGCCATACCACGTTCGATCACCAATAGACTCACGCCCTTGTGTCGCTGCGTTGGGTCAGTTTTCACAACCGTGATCACCAGATCGCTGTTGATGCCGTTGGTGATAAAAGTTTTCTGTCCGTTGACGACATAATAATCGCCACGACGGATCGCTGTAGTGCGGATGCCGGCGAGATCGCTGCCTGCTGCCGGCTCGGTCATGGCGATGGCGCCGATCCATTCCCCCGTCACCATGCGCGGAATCCAGCGCTGTTGCTGTGCAGATGTGCCATAATGCAGGATATAGGGCAATACGATGCTGCTATGCAAACCAAAGCCGATGCCTGTGGCGCCGTAATAGCTTAGCGCTTCGGCGATGACCGCATGATAGCGGTAGTCACGTTCGGCTAACCCGCCCAACACCTCCGGCGCCTCAAAGCAGAGGAAGCCGAGCGCACCTGCCTTGCGCCACACTTCACGCGGCACGATGCCGTCATGCTCCCATTGTTGATGGAAGGGCAAGATTTCTTTTTCTAGAAAGCGTTGAAATGCATCGCGAAAGCGCAAGTGCTCATCCGTATAGAGTGTGCGGTTCATACGCATCCCCCCTGCTGTTGTATACCTTCACCCATCAGCACAAATCAACGTTGAGTGCTGAAAAGCGCACCATCTATACTCGCTCGATGATGGTGGCAATTCCCATTCCGCCGCCGACACAAAGCGTGATGAGCGCCGTGCCTTGACCCGTACGCTCCAGTTCGTCGAGCGCCGTGCCCAACAGCATCGCGCCCGTCGCTCCCAGGGGGTGACCGAGTGCAATTGCGCCGCCATTGACATTGACTTTGCTTGTATCTTCCAGACCGACATCGCGTAGGAAACGCAGCACCACCGCCGCAAAGGCTTCGTTCACCTCGATCAGGTCGATGTCGTCGATGGTCATCCCGGCCAGTTGGAGCGCCTTCTGCGACGCCGGTCCCGGCCCAGTCAGCATGATGGTTGGTTCTGTACCGACCAACGCCGCTGCGCGGACGCGCGCGCGCGGTTTTAGTCCCAATCGTTGCGCCACCGCTGCCGACCCAATCAGCACCAATGCTGCACCATCGACAATGCCCGACGCGTTGCCCGCCGTGTGCACATGTTCGATGCGGCTGATTTGGGGATATTTGGCCAGCGCGATGGCGTCGAATTGCGCTTCGCCAATGCGGGCAAAGGCAGGCTTAAGCGTTGCCAGCCCTTCCAGTGTCGTGTTGGGGCGTATGTGTTCATCCTGCGCCAGCATCACCTCACCTGCTGCGTTGCGCACAGGAATGAGCGAGCGGAAGCGCCCTTCCATCGTTGCGCGCACTGCGCGCTGTTGTGACGCCAGCGCGTAGCGATCCACATCGTCGCGCGTGAAACCTTCAAGCGTCGCGATCAGGTCGGCGCCGATGCCCTGAGGCACGAAGCCAATCGCGCTGCTCACGCGCGGGTCGTCGTAGAGCGCGCCCCCGTCCGTTCCCATCGGCACACGCGACATCGACTCGACGCCGCCTGCCACGACCAGATGCTCCCAGCCAGCGCGCACTTTCATCGCCGCCGTGTTGACTGCCTCCAGCCCCGACGCACAGAAGCGATTGATCTGCATACCTGGCGTGTCGACATGCCAGCCAGCGAAGAGGGCGGCGGTGCGCGCAATGTTGCCGCCCTGCTCGCCGATAGGTGTGACGCAGCCGAGCACGATATCGTCAACCTGGGCCGTGTCCAGGTGGGTGCGCTGTTCCAAAGCGTGGAACAGCGTGACGAGCAGATCGACTGGCGGCGTATCGTGCAGCGCACCGTCGGCTTTGCCGCGTCCGCGTGGCGTGCGGATTGCATCGAAAAT
>DMDA01000021.1:16829-17103 GCA_003451595.1 Chloroflexota bacterium
CCTTTGTAGGGCGCCAGCGCCGCCTGGAAGTGCTCCGTCCCGCTGGGCGTGGGGTAGAAGCCAATATGCGTCTTGAACGCAGCAAAATGCACCAGGTTGCCGTACAGTGTGAAGGTTGGCATCCGATAGCTGATTGTCTCCTGGGCGTCCGGCGCCGCCGCGTGGATCGTCGCCCGAATTTGCTGCAAAATGGCTTGAATCTCGGCAGGGAAGCCGGCAATGTATTCGTCAATCGTGGTGAACGTTGACTGTCCAGGATTCATGTGGGCTACTC
>DMDA01000021.1:17356-17804 GCA_003451595.1 Chloroflexota bacterium
GGGCGTGCGTCTCCACCGTGAAACCGGCTTGTGCTTCTGCATCAAAGTTGGTGAGATGCCAAACCGGCGTTTACATCTCCAGCCAGGCGCGTAGCCGGGCGTAGACTTCGGGACGGTCGAGTAAATCCAGATGGTGCATGTTGTAGCCTGTCCAGCGCTGCGCTGCCGGGACGCCGAGATGAAACTCCTCGCGAGCGTGATCGCCGTGCGCGCTCTGCAGTGGCACCAGCCCGTCGCCGATCAGGTTGCTGACGTAGCCGGCTTCACTTTCGTCGAGCGCGGCGGCTACGGCGTAGCAACACACGCCGTCGGGCAGCGGCAGTGGACGGCGAACATCGTGGTTGTGTTCAAAACGATCGTGCGCGTTCCAGTCCTCGTCGAGCAGGCTGCCATGGCGCAGGTCGGTGATGCCGGCGCTGCGCAGTTTGCCCACGCGTGCCAGCGGCGC
>DMDA01000021.1:18188-18684 GCA_003451595.1 Chloroflexota bacterium
TCGTCGGTCGTTGCGGGCGCTTCTGCCAGCGCCTCGAGCGGCCACAANNTTGCCCACGCGTGCCAGCGGCGCCGTGTAGGAGACCAGACCCAGCCCGATGTCGATCCAGTTGCCGCTGCGCTCCCACGGCGAACCGTGATGGGGCGTGCCCAGAAAGACCAGCTTGCGCAGCGATTGGAGCCAGCGTTGCCCCGCCTCCGCCGCGTAGTGACACGCGCTGCGCGCCACCAACCCGCCCATACTGTGCCCGATGATCACGAGTTCGTCAAGCGGCTGCGGCCAATCCGCCAGCGTTGTCTCCAGCAGATCGGCGAGGATGCGCCCGTTGGTCGAGATGTGCTCGCCGCTGTTGTAGTGGGCGTAGAGCGGNNGGACGGCGAACATCGTGGTTGTGCTCAAAACGATCGTGCGCGTTCCAGTCCTCGTCGAGCAGGCTGCCATGGCGCAGGTCGGTGATGCCGGCGCTGCGCAGCTTGCCCACGCGTGCCAGCGGCGC
>DMDA01000021.1:19058-19335 GCA_003451595.1 Chloroflexota bacterium
TTGTAGTGGGCGTAGAGCGGCGTATAGCCGAGGTCGCGCGCCAGCGCTGCACCGTGATCGTGTCCCTTGCGTCGCCACTGCCGGTCGTTCATGCACAGCCCGTGAACGAGCACAGCTACTTTGCCGGTTGCCGGCGCTGTGTCATGCCGACGCAGCGCCGGTCGGATCGCCAGCGGGTTGTGCGTCGCCGCCAGGTGATCCCCCACGACGCCGTTGACCACCGCCAGCAGCGCCTCCCGCTCGTCGGTCGTTGCGGGCCTGTCTCTTATACACATCT
>DMDA01000019.1:0-1036 GCA_003451595.1 Chloroflexota bacterium
TCTGCGTCGGCAGCGAAAGATGTGTAAAAGAGACAGATACACTACGGGGAAACGTTCGCAGACGAGCGGCATCTCCGGCGTGAACGCTTTGCCGATGGCGGCGAGCGTGCGCGTGAAGAAGCGTTGATGTCCTGCGCGCCAGGAGTGGAGCGAGCGGTCATCCTCGCCCTCTTCGTAGGCGAACGCCGCATCCACCTCATCGAAGCGGCGCACAGTCACCTCGGTCGTCTGGACAATACACAGCGGTGCGCCGCGTCCATCCAGCACAATCCAGAAGGCGCCGACCTCGGTGACCGGCTTGCCTTCCGCCTCCCATTCCCACAGTGAGGAACAGGTCGCCGTCTTCTTGCCTTCCAGCACCAGCGCGCCCAGTTCGTCCGCCAATGCCGGGTGGTCGCCAAAAGGTTCGGCGACATACGCCGCACGGTGCGCAGGGGCGTCTGCGGGCAAGGTGGCAAGATACGCCTGCCAGAATTGTTCAACGGTTGTCGTCATCTCCGCTCCTCTGCCATCTATCTTCACCACAGCGCCCGTGCCTTCGGGAAGATCGTTATTCAATCTTCAGGGGCAACTCCAGCAGGTTCTCAAACCCGGTGTCTGTTGCCCGATAGACAATTAGCATAACACCATCGGCGTGGTTTGGCATAGGGACACGGTGAACATCGCGCGTCGTTGCACCCGGCGCAGGCGTGACCAGGCCCTGCACTGGCGCGGCGGCGTCGCGCTGGATCACCCCGCCGGTGGTTGGGTCGGGAATCCAGGCGCCGCCAGCGGTTGGGCGCAGGCTGACGCCGAGTCCACTGGGCCAATCTGCGGCGATTTGCCAGACAAGGGTGACATCGACCGCGCGGGCAGCCGTGGTCACCGGCGCACCGTCCGGCGCCGACGTCACTGTGTAGCCAACCAGCGTGACGTCATCGCCGATCGCCGCGGCGATAGTCTGTGCGGGTGCGTCGTTGATCTGGACAGCGCCAAGCGCCAGCCAGTCCGCGCTGAACGCAGTGCGCGGCGGCGTCAGATCGCCGGGCAACTCCTC
>DMDA01000019.1:1293-2030 GCA_003451595.1 Chloroflexota bacterium
CTGATCCAGCAGCACCGCCGCGCGGTCGAGCGCCGTGTCCTCAGCGCGGTTGCGGCTGTTGGCTGCGGGCCAGGAGGCGTCGAAGCGCCAGACGATGGCAACCACCAGCAGCGCCAGCGGCGCATAGGCGAGCACGCGGCTGCGCACATGCCGTCGCGACTCCCAGCGGTCGAGCGCTGCCGCCACGCCGATCAGGATCAGGGGATAGGCGGGCAAGATCACCTGATACCAGTTGCCGCAGCGGTACATCCAGTTGAAGATCAGATAGATCATCAGTGTGCCGTACAGCACGAACGCCGGTTTGCGCCCAAGCAGCGCAATGCCAGTCACTCCGACGACCAGCAGCGGGATGCTCAGTTCGCCCCAGATCAACGCCGGGAAGCCGCCATCAAAGAAGGCGCAGCTCGCCTGAAAGCCCCACAGCAGTTCTTCGCGTCCCTGCGCCGTGCTGACAAAACTCCAGAACCACTCGCTGGCGTTCGCCCACGCGCCCGCGCCCCACCACTCCGGATGCGCCGCGCCGCGCAGGTAGACGTAGGCGTAGCTGACCAGCGGCAGCAGCGCAGCCACTATGCACGCCAATACCAGCCGCCAGTCACGCAGCACCTGCGGTCGTTCCCACAAAATCGCAATCACCAGCGGCGGCACAATAAAAGCAACCGTCAGCATATGCGCCAACGAGAGTCCGCAGAGGAAGGCGAGGAGGATTAAGAGATTAGGAGATTGGAGATTAGGAG
>DMDA01000019.1:2276-3537 GCA_003451595.1 Chloroflexota bacterium
CCGCGTGACGTGACACAAGATGGTGTAGAGCAGGAGCAGCGCCAGCAACGCCCACAGCGTACTATAACTGGAGAGAATCGGCAGCGGGTTGGGCGCAGCTATGCCGATCATCTGTGCAGCCGCGCGGAGGCCATGAAACCAGAGCCAGCCGCCCATCGTGTAGAGCGGATAGCCGGGTGCGTTGCTGGGGCGCGCCTGCACCTGCGCGTATTGATGGGTGATGAGGTCGCCGCCGATCAGTTCGTAGGGCTGCAAGCCGGTGTCGAGCGTGGCAATGTAGAGCAGCAGCGCCAGCAGGAGCAGCAGCGCGCCCGCTAGTGTGCGGCGTCGTTTCGCGTCATAGTGGGGCGTCGGTTCGGTCTCCTGCACACATCGTCTCCCTTGCAGCGTGAATCAGCTTGCGTGCATGGTATACCAAACTCGAAGCGTCGATCAAGCCGGGCTGTAGCTTGCAGTGCGTCCCTGTGATTCATATAATGGCGCGAAACCTGATGCTGGGTTTTGTCAAGAAAGGGAATCGCAGCGTTTCATGAATCGTGATCTGCGCAGTCAACGTTATCTCGAAGTGACCGACGGCGTGCCAATGGTGCACCGACCGCTCATTGGCGTGACCATGGGCCGTGAGAAATCACAGCGTTTCTTTGGTCTCAACCTGTTCATTATGAACCAGACCTATGTGCGCACGCTGGAGCAACTCGGCGCACTGCCGGTGATGATCCCGCTGCACATGACCGAGGCGACATTGCGCGGCATCTTCGAGCGGCTGGATGGTCTGTTCTTGCCCGGCGGGGAGGACATCGACCCGGCGAACTACGGCGCAGAACGACACGAGCTGCTCGGCGCCACCGACAAGGAGCGCGACCGCACCGAGCTGCTGCTGACGCGCTGGGCAGTCGAAATGGGGATGCCGGTGCTCGGCGTCTGCCGCGGCGTGCAGATGATCAACGTGGCGTGCGGCGGCACCCTGTATCAGGACATCCTGAGTGAGCGGCCTGATCTGGCGAAACATGACTACTTCCCGCCCAGTTTCGAGCGCTTCCGCATCAGCCATGGCGTCGACATTGAAGCGGACAGCCTGCTTGCGCATGCCATGGGGCAGATTCACGAAGTCAACTCGATGCATCACCAGGGGATCGACCGCATCGGCTACGGCTTGCGCGTCGTGGCGCGCGCCGACGATGGCTTGCCCGAAGCGCTTGAGGCGCCGGCGCTGCCCTACGTCGTCGGTGTGCAGTGGCATCCTGAAGAGCTTGCCAAGACC
>DMDA01000019.1:3785-4444 GCA_003451595.1 Chloroflexota bacterium
CTCAATTCCGCGCCGGGTGTGCGGCAATGGTGAAAGGCATCGACTGCGTCGAGCGAAGTGGTGGCGCCGATGACCTGCGTCGCGAAGTTCTGCTCAGAAGTGCGAGTTGACAAATCGACGATCATCAATCAAACTGCGCTTATGACATCTGTTGATCCCGTCCTGTTTGCCAAAGCGCTGGCTGACGAAACTCGCCAGGAGATCATGAAGCGGCTCTGCTGTTGCTGGCTCAACGTCAATGATCTGGTCGAGCAAATGGAAGGTCGCGTTAACCAGCCTACAGTCAGCCACCACCTCAAGAAACTGGAAGAAGCTGGGCTGGTCGACGTTCGGCAGGAGGGACGCTATCGCTTCTACACGCTGAACCAGGAGCGACTGACGCTCTGTTGTGGCGCACTGGTGACGACCTTTGCCCCGGAGCACCAGGCTGCGGGGGCGCCGATTGCATTGGTGGATGATGTGTTGCCTGCCCCAACCTGATGATGGCGTCCGCAGCTGATGGCGCCAACCACTGGATGATCAACCCAAAAACACCGGGCGAAAGGTGAGAAGGCGCCTCACCTTTCGCCCGGTGTTCTGCGTTGTCGACGCTGTTGGGGTGCTGCTCAGCCTTGCGGCGCGGCGGCCTTGATTTCGTCTGTGACACTCTCCTCGAATTG
>DMDA01000019.1:4709-7033 GCA_003451595.1 Chloroflexota bacterium
ACCTCCGAGGGCACATCAGGCACACTGGTGGGGATGTGCACGCCGAAGATCGGATCGACGACAACCTCGACGTTATCCAGCTTGCCATCGAGCGCAGCGTTGACCATGGCGCGTGTATAGGCGATCTTCATACGGCTGCCCACGCCTGGAGGCCCCCCAGTCCAACCGGTGTTGACTAGCCAGCAGTTCACATGGTGCTGTTCAATCTTCTTGCCCAGGAGCGCAGCATAGACGCTGGGGCGCTGCGCCATGAAGGGCGCGCCAAAGCACGCGCTGAAGGTGGCCTGCGGCTCGGTCACACCGCGTTCGGTGCCAGCGACCTTGGCCGTGTAGCCGGAGATGAAGTGATACATCGCCTGCGCCGTCGTCAACTTAGAGATGGGCGGCAGCACGCCAAAGGCATCGGCTGTCAGGAAGATGATGTTCTTGGGATGGCCGCCGCGTCCTTCACGTGTGGCGTTGGGGATGTGCGAAATCGGATAGGCTGCGCGCGTGTTTTCCGTCAACGATCCGTCATTGAGATCGACGCGGCGCGTGTTTGTGTCGATGCCAACATTTTCCAGGATAGTGCCGAAGCGGCGCGTGGTGGCGTAAATCTCTGGTTCGGCTTCCGCTGAGAGACGAATGGTTTTGGCGTAACAACCGCCCTCGAAATTGAAGACACCTGTGTCGCTCCAGCCATGCTCATCATCGCCGATCAGCGTGCGCTTGGGGTCGGCAGAGAGGGTGGTCTTGCCCGTGCCGCTTAAGCCAAAGAAGATGGCGGTGTCGCCGTTGGCGCCGATATTGGCGGAGCAGTGCATCGGCATCACTTCGTGGAAGGGCAGCAGGTAGTTCATCGCCGTGAAAACCGACTTCTTGATCTCGCCGGCATACTCGGTGCCGCCGATCAACACCAGCTTTTCAGCAAAGTTGACGAGAATAAAGACATCTGAATTGGTCTCGTCATATTCGGGTGAAGCGTGGAAGCCAGGGCAGTCGATGACGACAAATTCGGGCCTATGCGCCGCCAATTCTTCGGGCGTGGCCTGGATGAACATATTGCGGACAAAGAGGCTGTGCCAAGCATATTGTGTGATGATACGCACCGGCATCCGAAACTTCGGGTCGGCGCCAGCCCAGCAATCTTGGATGAAGACATCCTTGCCTTGCAGGTAAGACGCCATGCGCCGATGCAACTCATCAAATCGTTCGGGCTTGAAGGGGCGGTTGACCTTGCCCCACCAGATAAAGTCGTCGCTGGTTGGTTCTTTGACAACAAACTTGTCGTTGGGTGAACGCCCGGTGAACTGCCCGGTGCGCACGACCAACGGCCCCAAATGTGAGATAATCCCTTCGTTGCGTTTGATGGCCTCTTCATAGAGCGCCGGCGTCGACAAATTCCAATAAGCAGTTTTGACATTCGAAATGCCGTGGGCATCCAGCCCAATCGGGCTGTGCGGGCGCGAACTGTACTCTTGCATCATTTTTCTCCTGATTTTTGATCCAAGCGCTACAAAATGAAGTCGCACTTCACATTTCATTATACATCGATTGGCTACTGCACGGGATACGTGACCAGGATGCCGACGCCAGCCAGGAAAACGGCGGCGGCCAGCGTCAACATCGCTACATCGACCTGTTTCGATTGAAACTTGCCGCTGATGCCGCCAAAGAAGAGCACGGAGGCAAAGATCACGGTCAACAACACGTAGCGGTCAGCAACCTGGTTCGCAGCATTGGCGAGCTGCAATTCCTCGTCTGCCTGTGCCTGCCACGCGGCAGCCTGGTCGTTCTGCGCCAGATGATACTCTGGCATGGCGAATGGACTGGGCGGCGCCTCTGGATTCTGCCGTGGCTGCGTGGCGATCCAGGCGTCGGTGGCCTGTTTGAGTTCGACGGGAAAGCGCGCATAGAGAAAATCGGCCAGTTCCTCTTTCCCGTCGCTAAACGCAGTCACCCAGGCGACAAACAGATTGGCGTGCAGGCTGGCGGTCTGCAGTGCGGCGTTGGCTTGTTGCGCCGCCCGCACACTTGCCACATTGGCGGCGGTCATGTGTTCGGTCTGGTCGCCGCCCCATAGCGCTGCCTGGTAGCCAGCCCACGCTGTGGCAACCGTCGCCAACGAGAGAACGATCGCGGCGATGAACTCTATCCAGCGGTCGAAGCGGCTGACTTCTGTCTGCGTCGAGAGGATGCGGTCGCCGAGGTTGGCCGCTTCCTGGTTTGTGCGATCCTGCTCCTGTGCCACGCTCTGTCACCTTTTCTTGTTATTGATTGCCTGGCAGTCTCCACCGCAAACTCATCCTTCCACCGGCACGTCCAAAAAGCGCCCCAACCACCGC
>DMDA01000019.1:7330-9137 GCA_003451595.1 Chloroflexota bacterium
AGAGCACTGCCAGCGTGTTGAACTGGGTCTCGCTCATCGATTCGGGCGCGATGCGTGCGGCGCGGGCGACCGTCTCCACCATTTCCGGGCTGACATCCACCTGCGCCAGCCCACGTTCTGTGACAAAGAACGCGCCAATGTAGACCAGCAGCCCAAAGACAAACATCAACAGCGCCGCCGGCAGCGTGAAATGGAAGACATTGCTCGACAGCCGCGTGCGGTTGACGACAGCCAGCGCCGTCACCGAAATGATGGCGGGCGGCGCGCCGCGCGCAAAGAAGGAGAGAATCGTGTTCTGCGGCGCCGTGAAGGGGAAGCCCAATTGTAGCGCCGAGATGCCGGAGATCAACAGCACCAGCGCAAAGACCGTCACCATGTAGACCTTGAGGATGCTTTGGATGCTGGCGACGATGCGTTGCCCCTCGCGCAGCGCTTTGGGCATCGCCTCGAACGAGTCGCCCAGGAGCACCATGCCGGCGACGGCGCGCGTGGCCGTGCTGCCGCTCTCCATGGCGATGCCCATGTTCGCCTTTTTGAGCGAGAGCACATCGTTGACGCCGTCGCCGATCATCGCCACGTATTCGCCCTGGCTGCGCAGCGCCTCGACGATCTGCTCTTTCTGCTGTGGCGAGATGCGCCCAAAGACAGTGGCTTCGGCGGCGGTCTGCGCGAACTCGCCCTCGCTCATCGTCGCCAGCTCCGGCCCGGAGACGGCGCGCAGGTCGCCGGGCAGCCCGGCTTGCTTTGCCAGCGCCGCCACCGTCTGCGGATTGTCGCCGGAGATGACCTTGAGCTTGACGCCGTTGCCGGTGAAGGCTGCCAGCGTTTCTTGCAGATGTGGGCGCAGCTCGTCGCTGAAGCTGATCACGCCCAGCCAGGTCAGCGGCGGCAGCACGGGTTCGCCGTTGGCGTCGTGCAGCGTGGTCACGTCGGGGTTGTGCGCAAAGACGAGCACGCGCAGCCCGGCGTCCGACCATTGCTGAAGCTGGCGGCGCGCGGCGTCGTCGCTGGCGAAGTGATCTTGCAACATCTCCAGCGCGCCGAGCACGTAGACGCCGCGCAACGCCGGGTCATCGAACGCCAGCGCCGACCATTTGCGCGCCGAGGAAAAGGGCACTTCGTCCACCACGCGGCGCTTTTCGCCGCTGCGCCAGGCAATGAGCGCTTCGGTCGTCTTGTTGACAGCGGCGACGTTGCTGGCGAAGTCGGCCAGGCGCTGCTCCAGCGTCGCCTTGTCGAGACCGATGGGATGGACGTCTTCATAGCGAATCTTGTTGGCGGTGAGCGTGCCGGTCTTGTCGGTGCACAGCACGGTGATGTTGCTCAGCGACTCGACGGCGTTGATCTGCTGCACCAGCCCGCCCTGTTGCCCGATGCGCACCGCACCCCACGAGTAGTTGAGCGTGATGAAAACGAGCAGCCCTGCCGAGACAGAGCCAGTGATGACCGCCAATATTTGTAGCCAGAGATCAAAGGGGAGACCGAGCACAAAGAGCGCCAGCACTGCCAGGAAGCCGTAGAAGACGACGATCAACAGCAGGATGCGCAGCAGGCGGTTGACATCGCACTGCAGCGGCGTTTGCTCCAGCTTGAACTGGCGGGCGTTCTGCGTGATCTGGTTGGCAAAGCTCTGCTCGCCGACGCGCGTCGCTTCGACCAGCCCACCGCCCGTGACGCAGAAACTGCCCGACAGCACCGCGTCGCCCTGCGTCTTGGCGATCAGGTCGGATTCGCCGGTCAGCGCGCTCTCGTCAACCTCAAGTTTGCTGTCGTCCGCCACAACGCCGTCGACTGGAATCTGGTCGCC
>DMDA01000019.1:9338-28172 GCA_003451595.1 Chloroflexota bacterium
GCGGCGCACGGTGACTTTGGCACGCGCCAGCAGCGCAATCTTGTCGAGCTTGCGTTTCGCCAGCACCTCCTGGATGATGCCGACGACCGCGTTGAAGGCGACAAGCATCACCGTCGTGATCGCGCTGCGGATGTCGCCGACCAGCACCATCCCCGCGCCGATGGCGTAGAGCACGACGTTGACCGGGTTGAAGAGATTGGTCTTGATGATGTCGAGATAAGAACGGCTGGTGGTTAGCTTGACATCGTTGCCTTCGCCGCGCTGCCGCCGGGCAAACACTTCGCTGCTGGTGAGACCAGTCATGTGATTGAATCCCCACTGTTGCCTAAAGCCTGAAAAGTTGCTCTAGCACGCCGCTATGTTGCCCAATTCGCTCATTTAGCCCAATTCGTTGAAGAAGTCGATCAGCACCGCATTGGCGACGGCGTCGGGCAGTGCATCGAGCACCTCGTTGATCAGCGCCGTTTCCTTAGGCAAGGCGCCTGGTTGCAGACCCACTGCCGCCATCAGCGCTGCCAGCGTCGCCGGCGACGGATCATCTGCCAACGCTGCGGCGACTGTCTGTAGAAAGTCTCGATCGAAGGGCGGCTGCGCTTTCACCTCCTCGACGCTGGCGGCCAGGTCGGTTAGCAGCGCCTCGACATTGTGCGCCACGCCGTAGGTCACGGAGAGATGCAGGTTGCGCGGCGAACGTGGCGTCGAAAATTGCGGCTGCACGTACCAGCCCCGACGGCGTAACACATCGGCCAGCATGAAGACGTTGATCGTCTCTGAGGTGAAAGCGAACATGCTCATGGCAGGCTGTCCCAACACCCTCAAGTCCGCGATTCGGTTCACGCCTTCGATCAGCCGCGCCGTCGCTGCCTGCACTGTTGCCACCAATTCCAGATAGCCCGCCTCGCCCAGATAGTGCAGAATCGCCCAGGCGCCGGCCAGCGGCCCCGCCGAACGTGAGCTGAGCGCCGTTGGGTTGATGATCGTGTAGGCGGTGGTGTCGGTCGACGCAAAAATCTGGTGGCGGCGCAGGCTACGGTCACGGTAGAGCACGACCGAAGCACCCTTTGCTGCGTAGCCATATTTGTGCATGTCCACCGAGATCGACGTGACGCCCGGCACGCTGAAGTCAAAGGGCGTCACGGGCGCGCCCAGCTTGCGCAGGAAGGAGAGGTGAATGCCGCCCACGCATGCATCAACATGGCACAGCAGCCCATGCGTCCGCGCCAGCGCTGCAATCGCCTCCACCGGGTCGATAACGCCCTGTGAGTAGCAGGGCGCCGAAGCGACCAGCAGGATTGTGTTGGGCGTGATCGCCGCCTCCATTGCGGTCACGTCGGCGGCGAAGGTGACGGGGTCGAAGTCGACGACCACCGGTCTGACGCCGAGATAGTGCGCGGCTTTATGAAACGCAGCGTGCGCCGTCCGTGACAGCACCATTTCTGGTTGCAGGATGTGCGGGCGATGAACGCGCGCCCAGTCACGCGCGGTCTTCACCGCCAGCAAAATGCTTTCTGTGCCACCGCTAGTGACGTTGCCGGCGACCTGCTCGTCGCCTTGCAGCAAATTGGCGAGCATGCGCACAATATCGCTCTCCAGCTTGGCCGTGCTGGGAAAGGTCGTCGGGTCAAGACAGTTTTCGGTGAGATAGAGCATGTAGGCGTCTTTGACGAGCGCCGCCGTCGCCTCGTCGGGCTGGTAGACGTAGGCGAAGACGCGCCCGGCTTGCCAGTCCATGTCATGCGCCTTGAAGTTGCGCAATGTCGCCAGGATCGCCGCGGCGGGCATGCCGGTGGCAGGGATGTGCATCGGGTCTCTCCTTTCCAGGTGAGTGAAGGGTTGGTTAGCGCCGCTCCAGCGGATATTTCCACATGCAAAAGGCGATCAGCAGCGCGGCCAGGATCGGCGTCACGCCGATCAGAAAGCGCACACCCCACGCTGCGCTGGCCGGCTGTACATCGCTGCCCGCCACATAGCCCGCCAGCGACAGCACGACGGCGAAGAGTACGCCTTGCGCCGAGAAGGAGAGCTTGGTCAGGCCGCCGTTGATGCCAAAGAAGATTCCCTCACGCCGGTAACCATGCCGCGCCGCATCGTCGTCGATCACTTCGGAGATGAGCGGAAAGGGTATCAGCATGGAACCGGCTAACCCCGGCGCTACCAACAGCGTGCCGAGTAAGCCGCTGTAGAAATCATTGGCAAGCCCCACCGCGAGAAAGCCGGGCACAAAACAGAGGCTGGTGACGATCCAGGCGCGACGCGGTCCAATGCGCGTGACTAGTGGGCGCCAGAGCAACAGCATTGGAATCGTCAGCAGGATAGGCAGGCCGAGCAGGAGCGCTTCGGCGTCGCCGCCGCTGAGCCGCATACCGAAGACCTCGCTGTCTGCCTGGATGCCGAGCGCGTACTTGCGCCAGAAGGGCAACATTGCCGCCAGCACCAGCCAGATATACTCCTTGGCGATGTTGGCGCCGATAAACCAGCGAAAGGGGCGGCTGGCAAGTGCGATGCGCAGCGCACCGAGCAGCCCGACCGGGTCGTCGGTGATCTTCGTTGGGTCTTCGCGCACGCCGATCATCGAAATCAGGTAGCCGGCCGTCACCAGCACGCCCATGATGGCGCCCATCCAGACATAGCCGACTTCCTCCGCCAGAATCGGCGCCAGGATGAAGGCTAGCAACAGTGCAATCGTCGCCAGAATTTCTCGCACCGCGGCCAGGTTGATGCGGGCGCGCTGATTCGGTGCAACTTCAGGAAAGAGTGCAACGTAGGCAATAAAGGTTAGGCTGTAGAGAGTGTCGAAAATGAACAGGATGATCAGGAAATAGGCTGCCAGCACCCACGGCGACTGCCCCGGTGGCGTCCACAGGAAGAAGAAGGCCAGCCCCAACGGCGCCGCGCCAAAGAGCACATAGGGTACGCGGCGTCCCCACGGTGTGCGCGTGCGGTCCGACAATTGCCCCATCAGCGGGTCGTTGACAGCGTTCCACAGCCCGTAGATCGTCCAGATCACGCCAGCGAGCGCTGCGTTCAACCCCATTACGTCCACATAGTAGAACTGGATGCGGTTGCCGAAAATCTGATAGGCGATGGTGTTGGCAAAGTTGCCCATCGCATAGGTGATGTAGCGAGTCAGAGTGCGCATTCACCTCTCCCTGTCGTATGGATGCTTGCGTTCTGGCCAACGCACAGTCTGCACGAAGTCCTGGAGCCATCCAGACATGGCGTCGGCGTATTCACTGTGTTGCGCTGGCGGCAATGTCAACTGTGCGCGGCGCCAGGTCAGTGCGCGGTTGACCATCACCCGCTTCAACCGTGTGGGTTCTTCCCATGGCGCAGGAGTGTGGGCCTGACTCATGGCAGCGCCGCGTCCAGGGTGTGTAGCAGGGCGCGCGCTTGCGCCACTCCGCGTTCGATTGTGAATGCACCACCTCGTCGCCAGGCGTCGTCCCAGGTGCGCGCATCAAGTTGCACGCGGCTTTGCGCCAGCGCGCGCTGACGCATGGTCTCTTCCTGGGGCGTCAGTCGTTCGTCTAGCTCCTGTCGGTGTTGGTCTGTAAAAGCGATAAGCTCGACTCCTTCGATGGGGCAGCCACAACCGACGCCGACAGCAGCTAACCCATCCACGACGGCCAGGATGCCGCCGCGCCTGCCCAGCGCGACGTAACCGTCGAGCGCCCGGCCGTAATGTACGCCAGCGACGCGAAAGTCGCCGTTCAGAGCGTAGGTCAAACCCAGATTGAGCGATGCCCACATGGCGTTAGCATTGCTGCCACGGCTCTGCGCCAGCGCCAGCGCCTCTTCAAACAGGGCGATGGACTGTGCCGCTTCACCCAAGCCGAGTAGAGCGCGCCCGAAGAGATTGAGCGCACCCATCAGATTCTCTGGTCGGTTGAGCTGCCGGAAGAGCGCCAACGCCTCGCCAGCCAGGCGCGCCGCTTCATCGTAGCGTGAGCGTGAAATTTCGGTGCCGGCGGAATGACACAAAATGACGGCGATGCGCACCTCATTTTGCACCTGTCGATAGTATGCCAATGCCTCCTCGAAAGAGGCGGCTGCGTTCTCGAAGCGTCCCATTGTGTTGGCAAGCGCGCCCGCCTGCACCAGCGTCCAGGCCAGCTCTTGCGGACGATCCAACTGACGCCAGCGCGCAATGGCGCGTTCGAAGCTGGCGAGCGCCTCCCGGTGCTCAGAAAGCGAGTGGCACAACTCAGCCAGGTTGGTGTGGATCAATGCTTCCGCCAAAGGATCGTCCACAGCGTAGGGCGCCGCTTTGCATAGCCAATCGCGGCCCTCGCGCCACTGCTCTGTGTGATACCAATGGCGGCCTAACCGCGCCGCCAGGTAGACGCCTCTCGTCGGGTCATGCCCTTGCGCCAATGCCCATTCCAGCGCGGCGCGTAGATTTCCCTGCTCTGGCTCCATTGCGGCGAGGCGCAGTCGGGCGTCGCCCCGCAGGAGCGTCGGCGCCTGTTGCTCGGCGAAATCGCAATAATAGCGAAGGCGTCGCGCCTCGATGGTGGGCAACTCGCCTGCTATTTCCAGTTTATCGAGCAAGTAGCGGCGCAGCAGTTCGTGCAAGTCATAGCGCGTGGCGGTGTTCTCTTCCGTGATCACACGCACCAGCGATTTGTCGACCAGGGCTGCCAATCCAGACAGCGACACGCCTGCCACTGCCTGGGCAGCGGTGCGATCGAAGCCACCGCGAAAGATCGCCAGGCGCGCCAGTTGCTGGCGCTCGGCTTCCTCCAGCAGTCCCCACGAGTAATCGAAGACGGCGCGAATGCTGCGGTGGCGCGCCGGCGTCTTGCGGTCGGCGCCGGCTAGGAAGTCGATGCTACTGGCAATCTCATCGGCAATCTCGCGCGGGGTCAGCATGCGCACCCAGGAGGCCGCCAGCTCGACGCCCAGAGGCATGCCCTGAAGCAGGGCGCACACCCGCGCCACATCGCTACTGTTCCCTGCGTTGAGCGCAAACTGCCGGTCAACCTGACGGGCGCGTTCCAAAAAGAGGATGACTGCGTCGAAGGCAGTGGCTTCGGCAGGCGTCATCGTCGGTGTACGTTTCAGGCGCGGCGCTGCCAGGCCTTCGACGGTGAAGGTGTGCTCTGCGGGCAGACGCAAGCGCTCACGCGAGGTAATCAAGAGGCGGACGGCAGGTGCATAGAGCAGGATTGCTTCGATCAATTCGATGGCGCGGTCGGCAAGTTCGATATCTAGCAGATGTTCAAAGTTATCCAGCACCAGGAGCAGGTTAAAATCGGCCAACAAGGTGCGCACCTGGCTTGTCGGCAACGCTGCCCCGCGCAGGTGCGCGTCCATGGCCTCAGCGATCAACGCTGGGATGGCATCGCTTTGCATCACTGCCGCCAGCGAAATCCAGAGTGCACCGTGGTCAAAGTGATCGGCGAGATCGTGCGCCAGTTGTCCAGCCAGCCGGCTCTTGCCGACTCCGCCAGGGCCTACCAGCGTCACCAGGCGGGTTGCATCATCGGTCAACAACTGCGTCAACTGCGTCAGCTCTGCGCGTCGCCCGATCAGGGTCGTCAACGGCAGTGAGGGGCGAAAGCGTGGCGTGGCAGGCGGCGTGGCAGACGCCGGGGCTGCGGCTAACGGCGCGGCGCTGCTCTCCTGTCCCTCGCCCGACCGACTGCGCGCCAGTTCGATGAACTGTTGGCGTTCGGTGGCTGGCACCTGCAAGATGTCTCCCAATCGCTCCGCCATTTCGCGCGAAGGTCGACGGGCGCCACTCTCGAAGGCGCGCACCGTCTGCACGGCGCACGCTGTAGCCTCCGCCAGTTGTTCCTGTGTCATGTCGCGCGCTGCACGCAGACGCTTGATCCATTGTCCGAAGGTCAAAGTCTCGCTCATGCTTTCATCTCGATCACAACGCAGCTCAACACAGTCTACAATACGCAACTCATCCTGCGCGCGCCCGCGTCTGCAAGTGTAGCACGAGTTGTAGCACTTTCTGTAGTGGTTTGCTGCTTCTTTTTCGTGTTCAGGCATGGTTTGATAACAGACGGAGAGGGTGGCGACTTGTTCTTGTCAGGATTGCTTCATCTTGGCGAGTTGGGCACCTGAACGGCGCTGCTCCTGCTCACTAGCTTTGTGCATAGGTCGATAGGAGTCGATAGAACAGGAGGCGAGCGTGAAAGGGAATGCCCTGTATGGACTGGATGCTCAAGGGAGACTCATTTGCTGCGATGAGGAATGGTTGAATGGCGAGGCGGGCGTCACCATCATTCGGAAGGCGGCGGTGGGCGCCAATGGCCTGCCCTATGGCATCTACGAAATCGTGCTGGCGCCCCATCAGCGCTCGCCAATGCCACTCATACCGGAGGGAAGCATGACAACTGTCTATATCACGGAAGGGACGTTGGCAATCCGCCTGAATGAACAGACGATCACGGTCAGCGCTGGCAGCCTGGTGCAGGTGCCAGAACAGACAACCTACGCCGCCTGGAACCCCACATCCAATCGCGTGCGTTGTCTGGCGATCGTCGCCGATGCGCCGCGTCGCAACGGTGCAGGTAAAGTGGTGAGTGTGGGGTGAACGTTACATAGTATGCAAGGAGAAAACATGTTTCACAAGGTGCATTGGGTTTGGATTTGCGTATTGGCAATCGGGCTGGTGACAGGGTGTACGGTTCAGCCTGTGCAGCCCACCGCGCAGCCACCAACCGCTGTTGACTCCCAGATGCAGGCAACTGTGGACGCATTGCGCACACAGGTCGCGGCGCAGTTACAGATGACGCCAGCAGATGTCACGGTCGTTGCTGCTGAAGCAGTGGACTGGCCCGACGCCTGCCTGGGCGCGGGCAGTCCGCAGGAAGGATGCGCACAGGTGGTGACGCCCGGCTACCGCATTACGCTGGCCGTCAACGGCGCTGAGTATGTCTATCACACCGATCGCGGCCCGTACTGGCTACGGCTGGTGCAAGGGCCACCGGTGGATGTAGGCGCGCCGATCATCACCGGTGAGATCACCGTCGATCATGGCGGTTGCCAGGATGTCGTGGTTGGCAGCGATGGCGTCGCCTTCGGTTACTGCGGTCTGGCGCGCTTTGGCGGGAAATTCGTCTCGCCAGCACGGCAGGCGACGCTGGCAGAATTTGCTGCTCGCTATGCGCCTTTTGAGGCGCAGACTGAAGTCGGCCTCATCCGTTTTGCCGGGAGCGGGGCGCAGGTTGCCACTCCCGCCGAGCAAACACGTCTGGCGCAGTGGGTGCAATTGCTGGTGATGGAAGCTGCTGCGGGCACACCCATGGGTGGACTGGCATATCATGGTCCTGCCGAACCCGGCAGCGAGGACGCGTCGCAATGCGCCACCTTGACGATGAACGCCGGCGAAGCAACCGTCTTCGACTGCGCAGGCAACGTCACCACTGTCAAGCTCAATGGCGGTGTACTCAGTCGTTGGCTGGAGATCCAGGATCGCTTTGCCCCATTTGTGGTGGAAACACCGACTGAGCGCCTCGAGTTCACCGGCATGGGCGCCGAGGCGAGTGCTGTCTGGCAACAGGCGTTGCTAGCCTGGGCGCGCACCCAATACGCAGAGTTGAGCACTGGCAAAGCCAGCGCCGCAGGCAATACTGTGCTCGCCTGGCAGCTTGACCCGGTGGTTGATGATGCTACGGTGTGCAAGGTTCTGATCGTGCTTGCCTGGGGCGAAGCCTACGCCGAGACGCGCACCTGTGACGGTGGTGAGGTGCAGACATCGACACAGGGCTGGCTAGAGAATGCCGAATTGGAACAACTCTACACCTGGCAGCGCGACTTGGCTACGCTCGAAGCTGAACAGGGCTATCTGCTCGGCAATGGTGCACAGGCGCCAGGCGCTGTCGAACGTGCAGAAGTTGCGCAGTGGGCGGCGCAAGTCTGGCAGCGGCTAATGACGCCGCGCGTCAGCGCAGCCGTCAACACCGTGCTTGCCTGGGGACTTGGCCCCAGCGACGACGCCGAGACGGCATGTATGCATCTGACCGTGACGCAGGCAGGTGACGCCTATGCAGAATTGCGGCCATGTGCCGGCGGTGCAGTGCAGGCGATCGTCGTCGGGCAACTCACCAGCGCTGAGCAAGAGTATCTGGCTGCATGGCAGCGCACCTATGCCACGCTCTACGCCGAACCGGGCTATGTTGTAGGCAATGGCGCGCAGGTCGCCGACGCAGAGGCTTACGCCGCCATCGAGCTGTGGATTGTCGATCTCTGGCGGCGCATCTGGGCAAGTGGCGCGCCGCAGCCTGGCGCCATCTCAATGGGTGCTCCTGCTGCGTGCCCGACGCCAACAGGCGACGCTCAATTGTACGTCGATCGCAGCGGCGGGTTCTGCTTGCTCTATCCGGCGGCGTATGTGGCGGAGACGACCGACGATGGCGTTGTGCATCTGGTGCGCGGCTCGCTGATGAACCATATCGACCCGCGCGTCAGCATCGAGGTGAGCGACGCCGCCGGACGCTCACTGACAGAGATCGGCGATGCGGTGGTTGCCGAATACGCCGCTGGCTTCGACATTCTGCGCGCGATGGCGACCGTTGGCGGTGAACCGGCGCTGGTGCTCGACAACTTGCCTGGACAAGACCTCAATCGTCGCGTGCTTGTCATTCACAACGGCCGGCTCTATAGCTTCTTCTTTACGCCGCTGGGTGAAGAAGGCGAAGCACGCGCAGCGTTCGAGGCATTTTACCAGGGCGTGATCGATTCGTTGCGCCTGATCGAGACGGATGAGAAGTAGGCGAATGGAAATCCTTGCACCTGTTTCAGGCTGGGAGCTGTGAGTATGTGTGTATTTCATCACACTGAACGACAAAAAAATGTGTGGCGTTTGTTCATAACGCTTGGCGTCGTGACTTTTCTGTTTTGCGCGTCAGATGCGCGTCCAGCGTTGGCACAGTCAGCGAGTGGTGTTGTCAACCAACTCTTTTTACCTGTGGTGCGCAGCGGCGACGCGGCTGTCACTCCTACGTCTACGGCCACTGCCACCGCAACGGCCACTGCCACTGCAACGGCTACCGCCACGCCGACAGCGACTGCGACAGCGACTACGACGGCAACTGCGACGGCGACTGCGACGGCGACTGCGACGGCAACTGCCACCCCAACGGCAACTTCGACTGCAACGGCAACTGCCACGCCGACGGCGACCACCGACCCTCGCCCGGATGCAGGCGCGCTGCAGTTGCATGAAGCGTCGATTCGCAGCGCTGGCGTTGCCGTTGATGCGCAAGGCGGCATCCACGTCGTCTACGCCATCGTTCCGCCGCTGCTGCAACAAGGCAAACCGGTGATTTACGGTTATTGCGCGGGCGGCGCCGCGCAGCCGTGTGGCAATGGCAACAATTGGCGCTTTGTTGCCGTAGCTGACGACTTCCCCTTTGTGCAACTGGCAGTGACGCCGGATGGCAAGCCACGTCTGCTGTTGATGCGCACGGTCTATCCCGATGGTAGCGGCGGACTTGGCGGGAAGCTCTATCGCTATGCAGCCTGTGACGGCGCCTGCACCGACGCTGCCAGCTGGCAGTCGCTGGACGTGCTCGTCTCCAAAAGCGGTGGCGGCCTCTATGACTCTGATTACACGTATCGCAACTTTGCGCTTGATCACCTGGGGCGGCCACGGTTTGTCTACGAAGACCGCGCCAACAGCAGTGGTGAGCACACCGGTGCATACTACGTCTTCTGCAATGCCGATTGCACTCAGCCAGGCGCCTGGTTCGAGACGCGCATCGATAGCAATCAATATCCGATTTACATCGATGAGCACACGACATTGCGTTTTACGCAGGATGGTAGACCACGGCTCCTGGCACGCGATGGCGGGACACTCACCGATCTGACCAGTAAACTCGTGTATCTGGCCTGTGACACGGCGTGCGAAGATGGGCGCAACTGGCAGCCGCCTGCAACACTCTATGGAACCGGCGCCGGCTCGTCAGTCTATGGGTGGTCGTTGGCAGTGGATAGCAATGGCAGCCCGCGAGCTACCTTCTATCCGCGTGGCGGCCCGCTTTACTACCTCTGGTGCGACGAAGCATGTCACCAACCGGGCAACTGGAATAGCACGGCGCTTGGGCTAGAGACCGCCAGTGGTCGCTACTCCTCGCTTGTGCTGGACGCCCAGGATCGTCCGCGCTTTGTCTTCCAGGACTCAACCGAAAGCGGAGTTGGGTACGCATGGTGTGAAGGTGCATGCGAATCAGCCGCAGGACAATGGCATGGCGGCGTCGTCGAGACTGCAAACGATCTGAACGCAGCCTTTCCGATTCAACCCTTGCCAACCTGCACCGACGCCACCTGGATCAGCGGCTATCGACCTCAATTGGCGCTTGACCGTGCAGGAAATCCTCGTATTGCATTTGATGCAGAAAATCTGCAGCGTTGTCGCCGCTATCCCGACGATCCCAACAATACAGAAACCTTCGTCGAGACCAAATGGTGGGGCGCCAGGTTGATCTTCTTCCCGCAACCCTAAATCGCACAATTGCCTGGCGGCAGCATCAGCGATCTTTCAATTGATGTCGTTTTGTTGGAAGATCGCTGATGCCGTCAACAATTGACCAGGCGCGCTCTGATGACGGCGCTCGGTGTTTCGCCTGGCGAATGCGCGCGTGTCGCATCCGGGCTGGGGCGTCAAGCAGAAGTCACTCCGCGCCTGGGGAACAACACCGGCAGCAGCTCTGGGGCGTACTGGGCAGTGAGCGGCGCTGTAATCGCGTTGCGCCGGGCGATCTCCCCATAGAGGTAGGCGCTCGGCCGCGGGCGGCGCGCCTGCGTGACGGGGTCAAGCTCGACCAGCCCGAAGCGCAGCCCCCAGCCTTCCGACCATTCAAAGTTGTCGGTGAATGTCCAATGAAAGAAACCTCGCACGTCGGCGCCCATCTGCACGGCGTGATGGAGCTGGTGCAGATGCCCCAATAACCAGCGCGGCCGCTGGTCGTCGTCGTGATCGGGCAACCCGTTTTCGGTGATGTAGATCGGCTTGTCGAAGATGGCGACTTCGCGCACAATCTGGTTGAGCGCTTGCGGCGCGTATTCGCTGTAGACGCCACGCCAGCCACTATCGGAATATTCGCCGTCCGGGTGAAAGTGTTCTTCGCCGAAGAGCAGGCGTGGGTCCGGTCGGAAACGCACCAGGTCGCGCGTGTAGAAGTTGATGCCCACAAAATCCACGCTGTCCCGCAAGGTATGGTTGTAGTCGTCGAAGCCGAAGGGAAAGCGAATCTTGCCATCGATGGCTGCCATGAACCACACATGTTCAGCCAGATAGCGCTTCAGACCAGCTGCCTTGCGATCCAGCCAGCTTTGTGGGTTGGCGGGCTGGAAGACGCGCACCGGCATGGCGTAGCCGACTTGGGCTGCCGGCGCACAGGCATGAATCGTTTGATAGGCGACGCCGTGCGCCTGGATCATGTGGCGAAAGACGCGCTGGACGCCGAGCGGACTGACTTTCTCTGGCGGCCAGATGCCACGCACCCAGCCTTGCGCCACATAGACTAGCGGCTCGTTGATCGTGACCCAGGTGTCACACAGGTCGCGTAACGCGTTGACGGTGAAGCGCACGTAATGCTGGAAGCGCGTCACCACCTCCGGGTTTTCCCATCCGCCGCGATCCTCCAGCCACAGCGGATTCGTGAAGTGATGCAGCGTCACCATCGGCGCCATCCCACGACGACGCAGCCCATCGAGCATCTCCCGATAACGGTCGATGGCGGCGTGGTCGAAACGCCCCGGCGTCGGTTCGATGCGGCTCCACTCCACGCTCAGTCGGTGCGCCGAAAGTCCCAATGTCTGCATCAGGTCAAAATCGGTTTCGGCATTGCGCCACCAGTCACACGCCAACCCGCTGCGATCTCCACGCCAGATTTTGCCGGGGCGTTGCTCAAAGCGCCACCATTGGTTGTTGGTGTTGTTCCCCTCCACCTGATGTGAAGAAGTCGCTGTGCCCCATAGGAAACCAGCGGGGAATTGCAATTTTTCTTGGTCTGATACAAGTTGATGCATAGAAAATCCTAATCCGGTTGATAAACGGTGTCCGCCGGTCGTTGCCAGGTCAGATGCACTAACTCCACACCGGCGGCGACGAGAAACTGTCGGCTGTAATCGTCGGGATAATTGCCGGCGTAGACCACGCGGCGCACGCCGGCGTTGATGAGCAACTTGGCGCAGGTCAGGCAAGGCTGATGCGTGACATACGCCGTAGCGCCCTCGGTGCTGACGCCATGCAACGCTGCCTGGATCAGCGCGTTTTGCTCGGCATGGAGCGTGCGCACGCAGTGCCCGTCCACCAGGAGATGGCCAACATCGTCACAGTGGGGCAGGCCGGCGGGCGCGCCGTTGTAGCCGGTGGTGAGGATGCGGCGGTCGCGCACCAGCACGCAGCCGACATGGGCGCGGTCGCAGGTGCTGCGCTGGGCTACGGTGAAGGCGATCTGTACAAAGTACTCATCCCAGGATGGGCGTGTGCGCGCCGTCGTAATGAGGGTTGGGTCAGTCATGGTGTTGTTCACTAGCTGGCGCCGACCTCGCGTCCACAAGCAGGTCGGCCAGTACGGCGTTGTGGTCATCGGGATCGGGAAAGGCAAGATAGAGCGTGGTCGCTGCGGGGACGCGGCGTTTGGCGTCGGGCAATGGCGTTGGCCGGTAGGTGATCGCCAGCGCTGGCAACCAGTGTAGGCCAACTTGTTGTTGTCCTGGTGTGATTGCGTCGATCTGCGCGGGCGCAACGAACGCGTACCACAGCCCGATTTCATCTTCCGGCCAGGTCGCCAACGCGGCGATGCGCCGCGGCTGGACGCGCCCGATCAGAACATGCTCACGCGTCGCAAAGGTGCGATAGAAGCCCGGCAGCGTATGAAAGGTGCGCGCTTTGGCCTCGACGCTCAGGGCGCCAGTGACATAAAGCGGGCGTTTATCGGCGGGGGATAGCCCGGCCGGCGCCGGGAAGCTCATCGTGATGGCGCGAAAGCGCGTGTAGTGCTGGCGTTGCGTCTGGCGCGCCAGCCCCCACAACGCGCCTGCCACCGTCAGCCAGCCCAAGCTGATCGGCCAGCCGCCCGGCAGTTCCAGGAGCAGCCAGCCGCTTGCCAGCGCGATCAACAGCAGCAGCAGCCAGTGCATGAGCGTCATGCCCAGCCACTGTGCGCGCGTCAGCGCGTACAGCCAGCCCTGCCAGGTTGCCAGTGGGGCGTCGGGCAAGAAGGTTGTGGTGCGTTGCGTGACGTGTGCACGACCGGACGCTGCCGATGCGCCATTGTGACTACTCATGGCCTATGCCCAAAGAAAGACCGAGTTTTCCGCAAAATGTTTTCCGCAAAACTCGGTCTCTGCGTGTTCGATTATCAAGCTGTGCGACATTCGCGACTAGACTGGTTGCGGCACGCGTCCGCCGAGATCGAGACCGCCGTCCGCGCGGCGATCATCCCCGCGCGTCTGTCCTTGCGGCCTGGGCGTCGTCACTGTACTTTCCTGGCCAGAGCGGTTGTCGGCGCTTTCGATGGGCGTCTCGCCGCGCATCAATGCTTGGAACTCCGCAGCATTGATAGTCTCCACCTCTAGCAACCGTTGGGCGACCCGTTGCAATGCCGGCCAATGCTCCGACAGCAGCTGATGACAACGGCTGTGCGCTTCATCGACCAGTTGTTTGACTTCCTCGTCGATTGCCTGCGCAACCTTGTCGCTGTAGTTGCGATGTTCGCTGAAGGAGCGGTTGAGAAACATCATCTCTTCGCGCTCGCCATAGCGAATCGGGCCAAGTCGTTCGCTCATCCCCCATTGGGTGACCATCGCTCGCGCCATGTTAGTGACGCGTTCCAGATCGTTGCTGGCGCCGGTTGTGAAATCACCAAAGCGAATCTCTTCTGCCACGCGCCCACCGAGCAAGGCGACCAATTGCGCACGGAACTTGTCGCGCGTCATCAAGTTGGATTCGTCTTCGGGGATGCTCATCGTATAGCCGCCCGCCATGCCACGCGGCACGATCGTGACCTTATGCACCGGGTCATGATTGGGCAGCACATGCATCGCCACCGCGTGCCCGGCCTCATGATAGGCGACGATCTCCTTCTCCTTCGGCGTAATCAGGCGGCTGCGCCGTTCAGGCCCGGCGATGACGCGCTCGATCGCTTCCTGCAATTCGTCGTTGCCAATCGAGCGACGGTTGCGCCGGGCGGCCAGGATTGCCGCTTCGTTGACCAGGTTTTCCAGGTCGGCGCCAGCGAACCCAGGCGTCTGTCGGGCGATCACGTCAAGATCGACATCCGCCGCCAATGGCTTGCCGCGCACATGCACATCGAGGATGGCGCGACGCCCACGCATGTCGGGGGTGTCCATCGTCACCCGGCGGTCGAAGCGACCGGGGCGCAGCAGCGCCGGGTCGAGAATATCGGGCCGGTTGGTGGCGGCGATGATGATGATGTTGGTGTCGGTGTCGAAGCCATCCATCTCAACCAGAATCTGATTGAGCGTCTGTTCGCGTTCGTCGTGCGAGCCACCCAGCCCGGCGCCGCGATGACGCCCGACGGCATCGATCTCGTCCACAAAGATGATGCAGGGTGAATTTTTCTTGGCCTGCTCAAAGAGGTCGCGTACACGGCTGGCGCCGACGCCGACAAACATTTCCACGAATTCGGAGCCGGAGATGCTGAAAAACGGCACGCCTGCTTCGCCGGAGACGGCTTTGGCCATCAGGGTTTTGCCGGTGCCGGGCGGCCCAACCAGCAACACACCTTTGGGGATGCGTGCGCCGAGCGAAGCAAATTTCTGCGGCTCTTTGAGAAACTCGACAACCTCTTGCAGCTCCTGCTTGGCTTCTTCGTTACCGGCAACATCCTTGAAGGTGACGGTCGGGCGGTCGCCGGTGAACATGCGGGCGCGGCTCTTGCCAAAGCTGAACGCCTGATTGCCGGCTCCCTGCGCCTGACGCAGGATGAAAAAGAAGAACGCACCGAGCAACACCAGTGGCAACAGTGCAATCAGCACGCCGCTCCAGGCATCCCAGAATTGCGGTTGGGCGACGCCGATATCTACCTTTGATAATTGTGCAGGGGTGACGCCCAGATTGGTCAGTGTCTTGACCAATCCGACGCCTTCTTCCAGGCGCGCCTGGAGTTCGTCCCCGTCTGCAGTAAAGACCAGGACGCGATCGCCGTTGATTTCGATGGAACGCACATCGCCGTTGCGCACCAATGTTGCGACTTGAGCAATGGTTGCGTCTGAAATCGGTGAGGTGGGGCGCCGCATTAGCGAGCTGTAGAGAAACGCAGCAAGCGCCACAACAAGCAATAGGTAGATAGCACCGCTGCGTAGTCGCTTTGAGTTCATGAGGATTCCTGTACAATCATGTAGTTGCGCACCTCAGTAGCAAGCCAATTGCTTGCCAGTCTGAAGACGATTTGTGTATCAGTGTATCACACCGGTAAGGCAGCGTCAAAGGATTTTTCTTGCCTTAGGCTGACGAATTCTGCAAAACAACTATTTCTGTAAAGCAAGTATAAACGGTTGACTGCAATTGGCAGTAGGATAACTTCCAGGAAATTTCTTTGTATCAGTGAAATTGGCATTGCCGTGATCTACCATTGTCACGACAAACGTTGTGACTGGCAGGCTTGTTCCGCCCACAGTTGGCCTCAAGACAGTTGGCCTCAAGAACCGCCATGCAATTGGCGCATGGGACGAAACGCTGCCGCCAGAAAAAGCAACGCGCCGGACGAGGGCAGGCCGTCCGGCGCGCAATGGCAGTCGAGGTCAAAGCTTAGGCGGGTACGGGTTTCAGCCCGAATTCTTCCAGCACCCAGTGCGTCCAGTTGACGACGCGCTGAGCAGTCAATGCCGCCTGATTGTCTTCATCGATCGGCAGCCCCATCATGACGCCGTCGTAGATGCCGCGTGAAAACTCAAATTGATAGCTGGAATCGGGCACGATCCACCCGACGGTCTGGGCGCCCAGTTCAGTGATGCGGTCACCGATGATGCCGATCGCATCGACGAAGCTGTTGGAATAGCCGAATTGGTCGCCACAACCAAAGAGTGCAACCTTTTTGCCTTTCAACCCCTCGCTGGTCAGCTGCGGCAGCGTCAGTCCCCAATCATCTTGCAACTCACCAATGTTCCAGGTCGAGCCGCCAAAGAGGAGGTAATCGAACTTGGGAAATAGTTTGGCGTTGGCGGCCGAGATCACCATGACCTCGCATGTTGCCAGGCCGGTGGCTTCGATCTCGTCCTTAATCATGTTGGCGACGCGTTCCGTACAGCCGGTGCTGCTGCCAAAGAAAATACCGATCTTTGCTGTCATGATCTGAGGTCTCCTTGCACCGTTTTCAAGCTCATTATTTTTTAGCTCACTGAACAGATGGATGATTGGGTGCAACTATACCGTTCGTCTGATGGATTGGCAAGTAGGCTCTGTTCCTGGTGAAAAATCACACAAGGCGGGGTCGCGCCAGGGCGACTCTCATACGGGAGGGTGTGGTTCCGCAGCAACGGGCTGTGCTGTCTGAGAAGGCGCCTGTGCGCGTCGTTCCCAACGCCAGGTGAGCAACGCAACGAGCAGCCCCATCAGCATCAAGCTGGCCACCAGGAGGAACTGGTCATGGATTGCCAGCATGATGCTTTGTGGCGACGCCAGGCGCAGGGACTCGCCGCCGCTATAATGAGCAACGCGGCTGGCAAAGAATGCTCCCAATGCTGCGATGCCTGTCACCTGGCCGAGCGTGCGCACCATGCTCAGAATGCCCGATGCAATGCCCAGCCTGGTGTGTGGCACAGCGCCCATGATTGCACTGTTGTTGGGCGAGTTGAAGATCGCCATCCCGGTCGCAACGGGCAACATTCGCAGCACAAAACCAAGTGGTGAGCTGTCCATCTGTAAGGTTGTCATCGTCAAGTAGCCGACGACGATGCAGCATAGTCCGAGCAAACTGACCGGACGCGTGCCAAGGCGATCCGACAACGTGCCCGAGAGCGGCTGCAACAGCACCATGATCAGCGGTACGGCTGCCATCAGCACGCCGATCTGCGTCATCTTCAAGCCAAGCACCAGGTTCAGATAAATCGGCAGGAGCAACACAACGCCGGAAATAGCGATGAAGGCCAGGGTGGCGGTGAAGAGGTTGAGGGAAAACGTCGGCGTGCGAAAGAGCGACAGGTCGATGACGGGGAAGGCCACACGCTGCTCCACCCACACGAAGACGGGCAGCATTCCCACTGTCAGCGCCAGCAGACCCAGAATGCGCGGGTCGGTGAAGCCGAGATTCTGTCCGACGGTCATGGCAAGGGCGAAGGCCAGCAGGCCGACGCCCAGCACAATGGCGCCGACGAAATCGAAGCGCTCCCGGCGATTCTGAGGTGGCAGCGGCGTCAGGTAGCGCAGCGCCAACAACAACGAGATCGCACCCACCGGTACATTGACAAAGAAAATCCAGCGCCAGCTCCATGCACCGAGAATCAGTCCACCTGCGACCGGGCCAAGTACAATCCCCAGCGAGATGAAGCCTGCAGCCAGACCCAACACCTGTCCGCGCTGCTGTGCGGGCCACGCTTCCGTCAGGATCGCCGTGCCCAGCGCAATGATCATGGCCGCGCCAACCGCCTGCACGACGCGAAAGGCAATCAGCCAGTAGACGGTGACCGCCAGCCCGCACAGAGCAGAGCCAACTAGAAAGACAAGGATGCCCGTGACGAAGATGCGCTTTTTGCCGATCATGTCGGCGAGTCGTCCCATGCCGACCAGTAGCAAAGTCAGGGTAAGCAGATAGGCGATGATGACCCATTGAACGGTGGGAAAGTCGGCTTGCAGCGCCGCCATCAGCGGCTCCACGGCGACATTGACAATGCTGCCGTCAACGCTGCCCAGGAAGAGCGCAAGCCCGACAGCAAGCAGCACCCACCATTTTTTGTTGTAGTCCACACCCGGCCGGGAAGGGTGTCTGGAGGGATGTACGGAAGAAGTTGTCATTTGTTGCTCGCATTATTTCCGCTGCGCTCGTGAGGAGGGCTGCATGTACGGTGTTTCCATGAGGGCTGAGTTGCTTTTACTCCGCTGCCAGCCGATAGATCACGCCAGCCGCGTAGTCGAGCGCATACAGTTCGCCAGCTTCATCCTCGCCAAAAGAAGAGAGTGTGAGATCGGAATCGAGCACCTCGGCGTTTGTCCAACCGCCCGTGCCCGCAGGCGCCAGCGCCCAGATGCGTCCGCTGCAATAGTCGCCGTAGAAATAGAGACCCTGCCACTGAGGGAAAGCAGCGCCGCGATAGACATAACCGCCGGTCACCGAGCAGTTGCCCGCCGCGTGCGTGTATTCGGCTACAGGCAACGTCAGACCGCTTTGATCACAGTTGGCGGCGCCAAAGCAGCTGCTGCCCTCCATGATCGGCCAGCCCAGGTTCTGTCCCCCTGGCGCGCCCGGCGGCAGCACGTCGATCTCCTCGATTTGATTCTGTCCTACGTCTGCCACCCAGAAGGCGCCGGTTTGTCGGTCAAAACTGGTGCGCCATGGGTTGCGCAGCCCGATTGCCCACACCTCGTCGCGTACATCTTGCCCATTCCAGTTGGCGTTGACAAAAGGGTTATCGGCGGGGATTAGATATGGCTGTGCGGTGTCGCTGGTCACATCCAGGCGCAGAATTTTGCCCAGCAGCGTATTAGGGTTCTGACCGTTGCCGAAACGATCATTGGCGGCGCCGCCATCGCCAAGCGGCACATAAAGATAGCCATCCGGTCCGAAGTCGAGCATACCTGCATTGTGGTTGGCGGCGGGCTGTGACACGGTCAGCACTGTGAAGGCGCTCTGGGGATCGGCCAGGTTCGCGTCGCGGCTGGCGACGGTGTAGCGTTCGATGGTGGTT
>DMDA01000019.1:28462-29741 GCA_003451595.1 Chloroflexota bacterium
CGGCGTCGATGGTTGGGTGCACGCGACGAGTGTAAAGGCCAGGAAGGTAAGGGCAATGAGATGACGTTTCATCGGCACTGTATCTCCAGATAGTATATCTCCAGATAGTATCTCCAGATAGCGGTCTTCAGATAGCACGGTTTGGAAATGGCCCTGTTCGTCACGACAGTATGACAGACACGAGTATGACAGACACGAGTATGACAGACACGTGTGGATGACGCGGTTAGAGATGTTCCATTTGTGAGGAATGCGCCAGCACACACTCTCTGCCTAGGCAGTCACCGTCATCACGCCTTCACTGACCAGCACTGAGGCCCCGCCCACGCGCACGGCGACAATTGCGCCGTCGCGTTTATCCGCTTCCACTTCCAGGATGCTGGGGCGCCCCATCTCAAAACCCTGTTCGACGACCCAGCGCAGTGTGCCGGTGTGCGACAAATCGCGCACTGCGAGATAGCCTGCCAACGCCGCTGCGGCGGCGCCGGTGGCGGGGTCTTCGACGATCCCCATTGCCGGTGCAAACATGCGAGCGCGCAAGTGCGAGTCGGGCAGCTCTGGGTCGAACGCAATCAGATACACCTGGTTCGCCCACCAATTCGCCAGAGTCTCCTCCCATCGATCACGGCGCAAGCGGGCGCGCGCCAACGCGGCGCGGTTGCGCACCGTCACAAAGAGAAAAGGCACCCCGCAGGAAACGCCTTGTGGCGCATAGTCACCAATTGCGACCTCTGCCGTTTCCAACGCCAGCATGGCAGCCAATGCGGCAGTGTCCGGCGGCGGTGGGCCGAAGCTCGGCAGGACGGCCGTTGTCAGCGTCGCTGCGTATGGCTGTCCATCCCGCGCCGTAATAGTCACCGGCACGGGGCCAACCCCTTCCTCGAAGACAATTGGCGTGCGCGCTGCGCTGAGCGCAATCTCGCCGATGGCGGCCAGCACAAACGCAGCGCCGACCGTCGGATGACCCGCGAAGGGCAACTCTCGTGCAGGCGTAAAGATGCGCAACCGCCGCGTGTGTTCGGGATGTTCTGGCGGCAACACAAAGACGGTTTCTGAAAGGTTGAACTCTTGCGCGATCTGCTGCATTTGGGCGTCACTCAGCCCGCTCGCATCGGGAAAGACGGCCAGCTGGTTGCCGCCAAAACGCTTGCTGGTGAAGACATCGGCTGTGAAGAAACGGTAACGCATCATGATTCGCTCGTGCCTGTTGATTGTGTTTGTTGCTGTCTTGATTGTGTTTGTTGCTGTCTCGGTAATGTTCGGCGTCAATGGCGCAGTG
>DMDA01000019.1:30013-30368 GCA_003451595.1 Chloroflexota bacterium
TCGTCCGCTCTGGCGCCGCCCAGACTGTACTGGCCATGGTGCGCCCCAAAGGCATTGATATCACAGTGGACGAGCAGCTGTTGCTGCTCGATGGCGGGTTCGACTACACGGGCGCTGACCCAGACCAGCCGGTGCGGCTGCATGGCTACTACAATGCCAGTCGGCTCCCAGGCGTGACGCGCGGGCTGGTGATGATTCTCCATGGCTGGGAAGGCTGTAGCCATTCCAATTACAATGTCATTCTGGCGCAGGCGTTGGTGGAGAAAGGGTTTGATGCGTTTCGTATCAATCTGCGCGACCACGGGCCAGGGCGGCATGTCGATCCCTACGCGCTCAATAAAGGACTCTTCCGCGC
>DMDA01000019.1:30596-32341 GCA_003451595.1 Chloroflexota bacterium
ATCGGTGCGTCGATGGGCGGCAACTTTGCGTTGCGGCTGGCGAAATGGCACAGCGAGCGCACGCCCTTCCACAATCTACGCAAGGTTGTGGCCGTCTGTCCAGCGATCAACCCGGCGCGCGCCACCGATGCGCTTGACCGCAACCCTGGCACGCGGCGCTACTTCCGCCAGCGTTGGCTGCGATCGTTGCGCGCCAAACGGCTGGTCAACCCGGCCCTGCCCGACCTGGGCGAGATTGAGCGCATGCCACTGGTGCGTGATATGACGGAGTGGTTCATCCGACAACCCGAAATGGCGCGCGTCCAGCGTTATCACAACGCCGATGAGTATTTCGCCGCGTACGCAGTGTTGGGCGATGCGTTGACACACCTGACGGTGCGGACGACGATCATCACCGCAAAAAACGATCCCATCATCCCAGTGGTTGACTTCTACACACTGACGCCACACCCTTTGCTCGATGTGCAGATTCATGCCACTGGCGGACACTGCGGCTTCATCGACGCGCCGCCCATCCGCCACCACATGGCCGACTTGATCCTGCCCGAACTGTTGCTCCTCGATGATTGAAAAGCATCTGGCGTCAAAGCTGGCAAGATTCAAACCGTCTCTACGGGCGCAACACCCATCACCTCGCGAAAACCTTGAATCACCAGGTCGTTTTGCGCTGGCGCACCCACGCTGATGCGCACACAGTCCACCAGCTCAGGATAGGCAGCCATATCTGAAATCAACACGCGATGTTGCTGCTGCAAGTGATGGAGCAGCGCCTGCTTGGGGCGATCCAGGCGTATCAACAGGAAGTTGGCGCCGCTTGGAAAGACGGTGACGCCGGGAAGGGCTGCCAATGCTTCTGCCATGCGGGTGCGCTCCGCTATGATCTGGTCGCGCAGCGTCAGGAAGCGGGCGCGCTGCTCCAGCGCCACCAATGCGGTGATCTCGCTAAAGATGCTGAGTGGAAAGACCGTGATAACTTTCTGCAACTCCGTCGCCAACGCGGGCGTGGTGAGGGCATAGCCGACGCGCACCCCGGCCATTGCGTAAAATTTGCTAAAGGTGCGCAGCAGGATCACGTTATCAAGTGCGAGCAAGCCGGTCAGATCCTGGTCACAAAATTCGGCGTAGGCTTCATCGACCACGAGCAACGTAGGCGTAATCGCTGCCGCCAGGCGCCTAAGCTCAGCTTCGGTGTAGAGGGTGCCGGTTGGGTTATTGGGGGCGCACAGGGTGACAAGGCGCGCCTGATGCATTGTGGCTGCGTCGATCAATGCCTCGACAGGTAGCGCAAAACCAATGGCGGGATCGAGTGGGATTTCAACGATGTTTGCTTCGTGTAGCCGAGCATTCTGACGATAGAGTAGAAAGGTGGGGGTGGGCATGACGACCGTGTCGCCGGGGTGCAATGTCGCCGCCATTACCGCTTTGATCAGATCGGCGGAGCCTTCGCTGACCACCACCTGGTCGGGGCTGACGTGCATGTGCGTAGCCAGGGCATCGATGACCGACCAGGGGCGCCCACCGACAGGGTAGCGCGACCACGCCATTGCCGCCAGCCGCTGCAAAACCTCTTCTTTTAGGTCGGCAGGAAAGTCTTGCGGATTTTCATTCCATTGCAACCGATGTAGTGACTCATCGACTTTGCTGCGGCTGATCGGCGCCGCCGCACGCACACCGGGACGGATCACGTCGTGATGCTCCTGTTGCATGATATTTCCTTGCTGTCAGTGGCGCAGTCCGCGCAAGAG
>DMDA01000019.1:32577-34637 GCA_003451595.1 Chloroflexota bacterium
GGCTACACGCTCTTGACCTGAATCTGATAGGCGCCGGTCTTCTTGGCGCTGAAATGACGCACGAGCACGGTGTAGACCCCAGGCTTCAGTGAGCTGATGATGCGAGGATTCATGCCCACGCCGCTGTCGTCATCGGTGCGGATGAGTTTGGTTGCATCATCTGGCCCGTACAAGCCCATGACCAGGTCTTGCTTGCCCAAGGTTTCGACGCGGTAGCGCGCTTGCTTTTTCACGGTGAAGGTGAAGGTATCCAACTCACCGGGCGCACCGATCGACTGATCGACCGGGCCGCCGTCAATGGGCAGTTCGTTCGTGGGTTTTTCGGCAAAAGGATAGATGACGCCAACAAATTGCTTATCCGTCGTCGATAGAACAGTGTTCCAACCAACCTCGAAGTCGCCAATAGTAAACTCGTTGGGGATCGGGTAGAGCATGATGGACTGCGGATCGAACGCCGAAAATTGCGTCTGATCGCGCGCGTAGGTCTGGAAGAGATTGACGTCGGTCTGTTCTTTGGTCCAGTTGTTGGGCGGTCCAGCATAATAGCGATAGACAACGGGCTTGTCCCATGGAATTGCCGCCGCCGGGTTCTGGTGCTCATGGATACAGCCGATGGCGTGGCCGAACTCATGGGTGACGACCCGCGAATATTCGGCGTCGTCGGTGGTGCGCGTCAGCCACCCAAAATTCATGGTCGCCTGGTTTTTGGGGATGCCCAGGCAGTCGGTGCCGATGTAAGACCACGAGCCGCGTTGCTTGAACGAGATGCGGATTTCGGCGTCAGGGTCATCGCCAAAGACAAATTTGAGATTGGCGTACTGGCTCCACACGTGGGCGAAAGGTTGCAATCGCTGTTGAATGACCGGGTCTCCGTCCAGGAAGCGTACACGGATCGTCATGCCAGGCTTCCACAATTTCTTGGTTACGAGCGCCAGGCTTTGCGGTAGTTCGATGCCGGCAATGGCGGGGAAAGGGTCGAGCATCATGGCGTTGGCGGGATTGACTTCGACGGCGCGGCGTTCGGCGCGAGTCAACCGCGTCCCTTCGAGCACGCGATCGACACAAGCGCGAATGTCCTTGAGGTACATGGTGTGGCTCCTTTGTGTTCAAGACGCTACGCCTGACGGCCTCTGGTGTTTCGTCTACGCTGGGCGTGCGCTGTCAGGAATTGTAGACCTGCGTAAGGGCGCTGTCAATGGCAAAACCATTTCAGTTCAATTTGACAGGCGGCCCAGGACATGGTATCTTACTATCACGCTGTCGGTGGTGCTGGGCCCCAATCCCAGCTTCGGGGGACCATCGACAGCGTATTTTTTTTGTCCGCAAGGAGCCTATCTGCCATGAAGACCCGGATTGCAGTGTTGGCTGACTATGCCAGCCTCTCCATTGAGCATAAGCTAAACATCATGGGCATCTTCACCACAATCAATGCGACGCAGACCCCGGTCGTGCATCCGCAGATGAAGCTGGTCACCCAATTTGAGTTCGCGGCGAGCGAAACCGGTCAGCACCAGATGCGCATCGTCCTGGTCGACGAGGATGGGCGCGAGCTGTTCAACATCGCCGCCATGGTGAACATCCAACATCCACATGACGGGCGCCCAGTATTGATGAACCAGATTTTCGACCTGGCGCATCTTGTCTTTGCGGCCTTTGGCGATTACGAGTTTCGCATCTTGCTTGACGATGAGCTTGTGACTGAGGTGCCATTGACGATCGCACAGCATCGTCCGCCCACAGCCTGAGTGCTCCAAGACACTTTTGGTGTTCTCCGCACACGACGTTTCCAGGTTTCTGGATAGCCTTCTGTAGCACAGTCTACTGACTACACATCTGCCGCCCCGCATAATCGCATCATTGCATCACTGCTGATTCAACTGGGAGAACGCATGAATTTACGCATCAATGGGACGGATCGAGAAGTGGCCGGCGGGCCGGGCGCCTTGCTTGTGTATGTCCTGCGCGATGAGCTGGGCATGACCGGCACCAAGATCGGCTGCGCGGCGGGCTTTTGCGGCGCCTGTACGGTGTTGGTGGATGGTGTGGCGACGCGCGCGTGC
>DMDA01000019.1:34945-35724 GCA_003451595.1 Chloroflexota bacterium
CAGGTGCCGCAGTGTGGCTGGTGTATGAGTGGGCAGATTCTGACAGCAGCAGCTTTTTTGCAGGCAAATCCAGCGCCCACAGAAGATGAGATCGTGGAGGCAATGGCCAACAATTACTGCCGTTGTGGCTGTTATCACCGGATCAAGCAGGCAGTCGCAAACGCCGCCAATCAAATGACGATGACAGCAGGCGCTGCGGAGGTGAGCGCATGAGCGAGAAACCGACTCAACCCGAAGTTGTGACAGACAGCGCCACAACCGACGCCGTTGTTGAAGCAAACGTCCAGACGTCTGGCAAAAAGTTGCGTTGGCGACCAACGCGACGCGGCTTTCTGATCGGCGCTGGCGTCGTGGCAGGCGGGCTGGCGCTGGGCTATGCCTACGGTGTGCCGTGGATGCGTTTGCAGCTCGCCGGGGTGTTTGAGGGCGCCGAGGGGCCGCCAGGCAGCTTCCCGGAAGACCCGTGGGCATGGTTCGAGGTGCTGCCTGACAGCCGCATCCGCCTGTATCTGATGAAGGTGGAGATGGGGCAGGGCGTGCACACTGCGCTGGCGCAGATCGCCGCCGAAGAGCTGGGCATTGCCTGGCAGGACCTCGACGTGGCGCAGGCCTCCACCGGGCGCGACATGGGTAATTCGCTGATGACCAGCGGCAGCAGCTCGGTGTCTGGCGTCTTTACACCGTTGCTGGCAGCGGCAGCCACTTTCCGCGCTATGCTGACGGGCGAAGCTGCTGCGTTGCTTGGCGTGCCTGCTGAGCAAGTTGTGATTGAAGACCGC
>DMDA01000019.1:35903-126358 GCA_003451595.1 Chloroflexota bacterium
TGGCAACAGTTCAGCGTCATCGGCAAATCGCTGCCACGCATCGACATTCCGGCAAAAGTGACCGGGCAGGCGATCTACGGGATGGATGCGCGGTTGCCAGGGATGAAATACGGCGCGGTCGTGCGTCCGCCCACCATCTCGGCGACGCCGAAAGCGTTTGCTGCGGGTGACGCAGCTCAGGCCGAGGGCGTGGTCAAGGTGGTGATCGACAAGGATTTTGCCGGTGTCGTGGCCGAGAGCCGTACGGCGGCGCAGGCCGGGGTTGCGCGCATCCAGGCGGAATGGGATGCAGGGCATCTCTGGCAGCAAGAAGAGCTGGAAGCGCTCGTGACTGTAGGCGATCGTGATGGGATCGTCATCCAGGATGTCGGCAATGCGCCGCGGCTGCTGAGCGAGGAGACGACCGTTGTCGCCGAATATCGCACGCCCTTTGCCATCCAAACACCGCTGGAGGCACAGGCCGCACTTGCCGACGTGCAGTCTGGTCAGGTGCGCGTCTGGTGCTCGACGCAGGGACAGGGTTTCGTGCGCAGCCAGGTGGCAAAGGCGCTCGGCGTTGACGAAAAGATTGTCGAGGTGATCCCGACTTATCTCGGCGGCGGCTATGGGCGCAAAGCAGGTTGGGAAGTCGCTATCGAGGCGGCGAAACTATCACAGGCGGCGGGCGCGCCGGTGCACGTTGGCTGGTCGCGCGCCGAGGAGATGCGTTACGGCTACTTCCGCCCATTGACTCATCACAAGCTGTTCGGACGCATCGACAGCGAAGGCAACTTGCTGGCCATCGAGCACCGGCAAGCCAGCGGGGACGTTGCGTTCGATTTCCTGCCGCCTTTCATGTCCGCTGTGATGGGCGCGGATTTTGGGGCCTATCGCGGGGCAACGATCCGTTATGACGCACCCAACAAACGCACCGTCGCCTATCGTCGCGATCTGCCATTGCGCACGGGTTGGTGGCGCGGGCTAGGGCTGTTGCCCAATACCTTTGCTGTGGAGAGCTTCATCGACGAGCTGGCCCATGCCGCTGGCATCGATCCGCTGGCGTTCCGGCTGCGTAATCTGCGCGACGAGGGCGACTCCGCCCGGTACAAGCGCGTGTTGCAGGCTGCGGCTGAGCTTGGCGAGTGGGGCAAACCGGCGCCAGCGGGGCGTGCACGCGGTTTGGCCGGCCAGATTGACGTTGGCACCCCGGTGGCGATCGTGGCCGAAATCTCGCTGGACGCAGCGACGGGCAAGATTCGCGTGCATAAGATTGCGGCGGCGATGGATTGTGGCTTGACGATCAACCCGGACGGCGCCAAAGCCCAGGTGGAGGGCAACGTGATGTGGGGCGTTGGCTCTGCCTTGATCGAAGAGATGACGGTGAAGGACGGGCAGATTGTCCCCGCCAACTTTGACAAGTATCCGTTGCTAACGATGAAAGAAGCGCCCACGGTGGCGGTGACGCTGCTGGAGGCTGGCGACGGCAAGCCACGCGGCGTCGGCGAGCCGCCGATTGGCCCGGTGGCGCCCGCCATTGCCAACGCCTTCTTTGCACTGACCGGCAAGCGCCTGCGCCAACTACCAATGAACGAAGCGCGCGTCAAAGCTGCGCTGGCATAGAGAAGCAGAGAATGGATGCAGACTGGGCGGATCAGGGCGGATTTTTATCCACGTGAATCCGCCTAATCCGCAGAATGTGTGGTCACTTGCGACTGATCCGTCCAAATTCGTCTATTTCGCGTCATCCGCGCGCCATTGAGCGCCTATCGAGCCGCTGCGAACTCCTCCAACCAGGCGACGGCGCTGGTCATGCTCTGCTCCCAGGTTGGGTGCAGAGAGTAGCGGAGACGGGCGGCGAGTCCCATGGCAAGCAGCAATTCGCGATCGTGCACGAAGCGTCGCAGCGCTGTCGCCAGCGCCGCCACATCCCCCGGCGGCGCCAGTACGCCGGTCTGCCCATCATAGACGACTTCATGCGCAGCGCCTGTCGTCAGTGCAATCACCGGCAGACCGAAGCGATGCGCCTCTAGATAGACAATCCCGAAACCTTCATAGCCAGGGGCGGCAAAGAGATGATGGCGTCGATACAGCTCGCCGAGTGTGGCGTCGTCGACGCGCCCCAGTAGCCGCACGCGCGGCGCCAGACCGGTGTACGTGATCTGGCGCCGAATCTGTTGCGTATAGTCACGATCGATATCCGAGCTACCCACGACCGACAATTCCCAGTCGCCGTCCACCTCCGCCAGCGCATTGAGCAGATGATGCAGCCCCTTGCGCGGGATCAGATTGCCAACAAACAGGATGCGCAGCGGCGCCGATAGCAGCGCCCGCGCCGCAATCCCTTCAGCGCTCAGCTCAGCAGGCGCGGGGAGATGGTCGGCGGCGGGCCAGGCGACGGCAGACGGGCGTGCTGCGTCAAGCAGCACCTGCACGCTGGTCCGTGTCGTGTGGCTGTTCGCCAGATAGCCATCCAACGTAGCGAGATAGGCGCGCTCGATGCGGCAATAGAGCGGTCGCAGTGGACGCGGGTGCTCTTCGCTGCTGCGCAGGTGATGGATAATCCCTGCGATCGGCGCCCGATGATGACGACGCAAGGTGCGGTTGAGCCAAAACAAGGAAGGGTGGTTTAGCTCATCTTGTAGCCAGAGATCGACGGGTGCGCTCAGCAGCTGGCGCCGCCACGCTGCGCGCCAGTTGTCGGCAAGATGCCTGGGGTAGCTGCGCCATGGGGTGCTGTAGATCGAGACAACGTGCCCTGCCTGCTGGAGGGCGCGCACTAGCATACGATCGTAGAGGTAGCCGCCCGACAGCGTGTCGATGGCGCCGTAAATCACCAGCCCAATATGCATGTAGTGCAACCGTCAACCGCGTGCCATGCTTACCGTTCGTGGCGATAGGCGGCCCACGCAATCTGGTTCTCCCAGATTTTCACCGTCAGCGCCGAAATGTTGGGCGCAGGAATGCCATCGTTGAGGGTCAGGCAGACGATGCGCGTGAAGTGCTCGATGCTGGGATTGAGGCCAGCAAATTCGGGCAGATCGTTGAGCGTCTTATCCTTGTAGCGCGCCACGATCGCTTCCAGTTGTTGCTCGACGTTGACAATATCGACCAAGTAGCCATGCTGATCAAGGGTGGCTCCTTCCAGGATCAGCTCCAGGCGATAGTGATGGGAATGCCAGAAATTCTCAGCGCCCCAGTCGCCGCCGATAAGAAAGTGTTGAGCGACGAAATCACGTTGAACGGCCAGTGTGTACATAATGGTTGCTCCTTGATGGATTTGGATATTCGAGCAAGACCTGTAAGGCCTGCTGTGGCGTCTGGTCGAGCAGGCGGTACGCCTCCGGCGCCTGCGTCACCGGCAGCCGATGGGTAATGAGCGCGTCCACAGCGACCTGACGGAGCATCGCCCACGCAACGTCGAGGCGGCGCGCCTTGTCCCAGCGCCCAAGCCAACGGGGGTCAAGCGTGCTGACTTGACTGGCAAGCAGGCGAATGCGGCTGCGGTGAAAGGCGCCACCCAGGTCGATGGGCGCCTGTTTGCTGCCGTACCAGGAACCGATGACGATACGCCCCGCATAGCCGGTGAGGGCGAGCGCAGTGTTGAGCGCAGTCGGCGCGCCGCTCACCTCGTAGGTGAGATCGAATGTGGCGGATTCTGTGAGTTCGGCGGGCGCAGCAGCGGCGTGGGCGCCCAATGCTACGGCCAGCGCACGTCGTTGCGGTAGCGGATCGACAGCCAGCAAATGCGCCAGCGGGAAGCGCGCCAGCAGCGCAACCGTCAGCAGCCCGACGACGCCCAGCCCGATCACTGCCACGCGCTCGCCGAGCACAGGCTGCCCGTCCATGACTAAGTTGACGGCGGTCTCCATGTTGGGTAAGAGTGCGGCCTGCGTCAGCGTCAGGTCATCCGGCAGGGGGATGAGTTGTGCGGCGGGCGCGGCAAAATGGCTGGAGTGAGGCTGGAAGGCGAAGACGCGGCGCCCAATCCAACCGGCGTCTGCGTCTGCGCCGGCGGCGGCAACGTGACCGACGCAGGCGTAACCATAGCGCAGTGGGAAGCGCACGGCGCCGTCCAGGGCAGCGATGGTGCTGTCAATGCTCATGGTGGCGGGAACCTGACCGCGCAGAAACAGTAGCTCCGTGCCAGCGCTGATGGCGGAGAAGTGCGTCGCGACCAGCAACTCGCCCATAGCTGGGGTGGGCAGCGGTTCCTCGACAACTTCGACCTGGCCTGGTGTGGTGAAGACAACGCTCAGGCGCGCCATGTTGACTCCGCCTGCCATTGCGGCTCGCCCCACACGATCAAGTCGTCGCCGGCCTGGGTGTACGCGACCTGCGTCAGTTGCGGCGCAGCCCCATTGAGACTGTGCCCGTTGAGACTGTGTTGGAAGGCGTGGACGCCGCCGACAAGACGCGGCGCCAACGTCACTACGGCATAGTTCATCAGGCGCGCGGCCACGAAACTGCTCAATACGGTGACGCCGCCCTCGACCATCAGGCTACGGACGCCGCGTCGGGCGAGCAGTGGCAACGCCGCTGCCAGGTCAACGCAGCCGCTTGCATCGCTGGGAAGCACGCTGATCTCGGCTCCGCGCGCGGCCAGCCTGGCCCGGTCGCTCTCGCCACTGCGCTCTGTGGTGAGAAGCCACACGCTGCGCGGATGGTCGAACAGGCGCGCCGTAGCTGGCGTGCGCAATGTGCTATCGAGCACGACAGGCTGCGGATCGGCGCCGGCCACCAGGCGCACGGTCAGGCGTGGGTCGTCGGCCAGCACCGTGCCGACGCCCACCAGGATCGCGTCATGGGCGGCGCGCAGTGCGTGCGTCAACGTCAGGGATGCAGCGCCGCTCAACGCCAGCGGTTTGCCCGGCGTGGCGGCCAGGCTGCCGTCGAGGCTTTGTGCGTAAGCCAGCGTGACGAAGGGCGTGCGCGTCTGGTCAAAATACCGCCATGCCCGTTCCTGTAGAAGGCGGACGCGCGCGGCCAGGTCAGGCGTCAAGGTGGCGCCGGTCAGCGTCGCCGGCGCAGCGGGCAGGTGCAGTAAGTGGCGCATTCGCGTTGCTTTGGTTTGCAGATAGGCGGCATTGTCACTGTGTACGCTGGGTTGCAGTGGCACGCGTTCGATAATGTTGATGCCGTAGCGTCGCAGTTCCTCGATCTTGGCCGGGTTGTTCGTGAGCAGGCGCACACCCTGCACCCCCAGGTCGCGGAAGATGTCGGCGGCGGCCCAATACTCACGTTCGTCAGCCTGATGGCCGAGCATCAGGTTGGCGTCGACGGTGTCGTACCCTTGATCCTGGAGATTGTAGGCGCGCAGCTTTTGCGCCAGCCCGATGCCGCGTCCTTCCTGACGCAGATAGACGATTACGCCGCTGCCAGCCTCGGCAATCCGCTGCATGGCCATGTGTAGCTGTTCGCCACAGTCGCAGCGCAGTGAGCCGAAGGTGTCGCCCGTCATACATTCCGAGTGGACGCGCGCGAGTGCGCCAGCGCCGCCAGTCACATCGCCCATGACCAGGGCGAGATGCTCTTTCCCGTCGCGGGTGCTCTGATAGTGGAAGAGCTGGAAGGCGCCATAGGGTGTGGGGATGCGTGCGCTGGCCGTGCGCGTCAGCGATGGGGCGGGGCTGGATAGCGAAATACTCACGAACGGTGCTCCTAGATCATCGTGTTCGGTGTTTGCCTGGCCGCAGCATGTTGCCAGGCGCAGCAAGGCGCTGCATATGTTTATACGCCGAAAGCACGGTGATCGGTTTGCAATGCGTCACGTCTGCCCGGCGTGTCCCAGTCTAGCGCGCACAGCCTCAACCGGGAAGCGGGTTTGATTACGATCCAACTTGCGAAAAATGGCTTCGCTTACATCGATGCCCGTGCTGTTAGCAAAACTGAGGGCATAGATGAGCACATCAGCCAGTTCGTCAGCGATTTCGGCGCGTGCGGCGCCATCTTCAGCCAGCGTTTTGCTCGCTTCAACGTCGAGCCATTGGAAGTGCTCCATCAGCTCGGCGCTTTCAATGGCAATGCTCATCGCCAGGTTTTTGGGGGTGTGGTAACGATACCAATCGCGCGCGTCGACAAAATCGTGCACGGCGCGGCGCAGTTCGCTGACAGTGGTGGTGGCGTCCATACAACCTCGATTTCTGATTCAGGAAGCAGGCGGAGCAACATGCTCCGCAAGAAGTTGGCGGCATTGCGAAAGGTGATGCATACTCAAGAAGTTTGTATCCAGTTTTCGTCAAAGTGCAAAATCTTGGAGATGATATGAGCAAACCACTGAAGGTAGCCGTGATCGGCGCTGGCGGCATCTCGCGTACGCACATCCCTGGGTGGCAGGCTTCGCCCTATACAGAGGTCGTCGCCGCCGTCGATGTCAACGAAGCGATGTTGCAGGATTTTGGCGCCAAGTTTGGCGTCGAACGGCTGTACACCGATGCCGACGCCGTGTTGAGCGACCCCACCATCGATATTGTCGATATTTGCACCCCCAATCGGCTGCACACGCCGCAAGTGCTGGCCGCGCTGGCAGCGGGCAAGCACGTCATCTGCGAGAAGCCGCTGGCGCCAACGCCAGCGGAGATCCAGCAAATGATCGCCGCGCGCGACCGCGCCGGCAAATTGTTGATGACGGCGCAGCATTTCCGCTTCAAGGCCAATGCGCAGGCGATGAAGCGAGAGATCGAGAGCGGCGCCCTGGGCGACATCTACCACGCGCGCGCCTGGATGCTGCGCCGCAATGGGCTGATCCCAACGCCAACCTTCATTCGTCAGGAGTTGAGCGGCGGTGGCCCCTGCATTGACATTGGCGTGCACATCCTCGACCTGACGCTATGGTTGATGGGCAACCCGCAGCCGGTCGCCGTCACCGGCGTGGCGCGCGCCGAGCTGGCGCATCAGCCGCACGCCTGGGCCGTCTGGCGCGATGCACCGATCCCGCAGGATTTCGATGTGGAAGATTTCGCCGCCGCCTTCGTTCGCTTTGCCAATGGCGCCACGTTGATGCTGGAGGTGAGCTGGCTGCTGCACCACGACACCGAAGGTGAGGATATGCAGATGTGGCTCTATGGCACGGATGGTGGCTCGCACTGGCCGAAGTGCGAGATTTATTCCTCGAATAACGCTGCGCGCCAGCTCTACAACCGCCAGCTCAAGCTGACGAAAGATGCGCTGGAGCCACACGCTGCGGAGTGCGTCGCCTTTGCGCAGGCAGTCTACGAAGGGCTGCCCTCGCCGGTGCCGCCGGAACAATCGTTGCAGGTGCTCACGATTCTCGACGGCATCTATCGCAGCCAGCGCGAGGGGCGCGAAATCTGGTTGAACACACAGGAGGCAAGCCATGCCGGTTGAACTGGCGCTGGTGGGCGCCGCTCATATCCACACACCGAACTTTATCAAGCGCATCCAGGCGCGCAGCGACGTGCGCGTCAAGTATGTCTGGGATCACGACGCCGCCCGCGCTGAACTGCGCGCTGCCGAACTTGGTGCAACAACCGTCGCCGATCCCGCTGCAATCTGGGAAGACGCCGCCATTACCGGCGTCATCGTCTGTTCCGAGACCGACCGCCATGAGCCGCTGGTGACGGCAGCTGCGGCGGCGGGTAAACATCTCTTTGTGGAGAAGCCGCTGGGGTTGGGGCGCGCCGACGCCGCACGCATGGCCGCAGCCATCGAGTCCGCCGGGGTGATCTTCCAGACCGGCTACTTTATGCGCGGACAGCCGGTGCATCAATTCCTGCGCCAGCAGATTCAGGCTGGGCGCTTTGGCAAGATCACGCGTGTGCGTCACTCCAATTGTCACAGCGGGTCGTTGGGGCGCTGGTTCGACGCTGGCTGGCTATGGATGACCGACCTGAAGCAGGCGGGCGTCGGCGCTTATGGCGACCTGGGCACACACTCGCTCGATATCCTGATGTGGCTGTTGGGCGACGTGGCGCGCGTCACGGCGACGATGGACACCGCCGTCGCCAACTATGGCGAAACCGACGAATTTGGCGAGGGGCTGCTGGTCTTTGCCAACGGCGTTGTGGGGACGCTGGCTGCCGGTTGGGTGGATGTGCAGAATCCGGTGACGATGCTGGTGAGCGGTACGGAGGGGCACGCCTACGTCTGCGAGGGACAGCTTTATTTTAAGAGCAGCCACGTTGAGGGCGCCGACGGCAAGACGCCGTGGCTTGATCTGCCCGCAGCCTGGCCGCATGCCTTCGAACTCTTCCTCGACGCCGTCAACGGTGGCCCAACCGAGCATCTGGTCACGCCACGCGAAGCAGCTGCGCGCAGCACGGTGATGGAGGCCATGTACGCCGCAGCACAACAACAGCGCTGGGTGACGATTGCGGCATGAACAGGCATGACTGACTTCTAGGTTAGCTGTTCATCTTCCTGAAAGCTCCAAAGCTTCCAGGAAGATTGTGCACAAAAGGTTAGCTAGAGTTAGTAGGAGATTGAGGGAATGGGAGATTGGGAGGCTCGCACTGAGCCTGCATCCTCCCATCTCTTAATCTCCTAAGCCCTCAATTCCCTCTTCCCGCCGAAAGCGCTTCTCTTGCGCATACGGAAAGAAATCCAATACTTCGCCAGCGCCGGTGCGTGCCTGCAGGCCGCGCCAAAACTCTACGGTAAAGAGCTGGCTGTGGTGCTCCTCCATCACCTTGCGCAGGGGGGCGGGGAACCAGAGAAACTTGCGGAATTCCTCTGGAAAGATGTCATTTTCGGCGACGGCGAACCACGGCTGGTCAGCCACTTCGTCATCATAGTCGCGTGCAGCAGGCAGGTGGCGGAAGTTGCATTCGGTCAGCAGGCACAACTCGTCATAATCATAGAAGACGACGCGACCATGCCGCGTGACGCCAAAGTTCTTGATAAAGAGGTCGCCTGGAAAGATGTTAGCTGCCGCCAGATCGATGATGGCGCGACCGTAGTCGATCACCGCCGCCTTTGCCTTCTCGAAACTCATCTCCTTGATGTAAAGGTCGAGCGGATAGAGCCGTCGTTCGGTGTAGAGATGCTTGATGATCACCTCGTCGTCGGTTACGGTAACGGTGTTGGCGGCAACGTCCTGCAACTCCTGGAGCAATTCTGGCGAGAAACGGTCGCGGCTGAAGGTCAATCCCTCGAACTCCTGTGCATCGACCATGCGCCCGACGCGGTCATGCTTGAAGACCAGCCTGTAGCGATCCATCACCTGCTCGCGTGTGGAGGTCTTCGGGTAGGCGAAGCGATCCTTGATCACCTTGAAGACCATATCGTAGGAGGGTAGAGTGAAGACCGTCATAACCATGCCTTTGGCGCCGCGTGCGATCTCGAACTTGTCGTTGGAGTTGTTGAGGTGGCGGTAGAGCGCGCGGTAACGCTCGGTCTTCCCGTGCTTGTTGTAGCCGACGGCGATGTACAGTTCTGCAACTGGCTTCAGGGGCAGGATGCTCTTGAGAAAGCCGACCAGATCACCGGGGATTTCCGCCTCCACGTGAAAATAGGAACGAGTGAAGCTGAAGACGACGCTCGCCTCCTCCTCGGAAAAGAGCGCCGCGTCCACGATGATGCCGGCGTCGGTGTTGAGCAGCGGCAGGATGATCGGGATCACGCGGTTGCGTTTGCGCACACGCCCTACCAGATAGGCGCCTTTGTTACGGTAGAAGACCGACTTGACCATCTCCACAGCGTCGAAGTCGGGCGTGTCCCAGTAGGCGCGGAGATGTCGTTCCATGACGCGCGCCACACGCCGAACGTCACCATCGATGTCTTGATAGGGCACAGCAAAGGCATAATCGCGCAGAATTGCCTTGATCATTTCTTCCAGGGTGGTGACCTGGCTGTAGACGCGCACGATCGGGGTGTCACCCGTTGGGATCGTGGTGGCGCCAAACCAGACAAATTCTAGCGATGGTTCGACGCCGACCGTTGTCAGGATGCGCCGCGTCACCGAATTGTAGAAGGTCTCCGCCAGCTCGACATCTTTGCGTTGATTGATTAGGCGGGCGTAGGCAGCCTTGATAGCGGCCCAGACATACGGACTATGCACCTGCTCACCTAACATCAGGCGCAATCCGGCCACCAGGCGTTGCACAACTGTCTCGCGCAGGCCGAGCCGCTCGACTGCGTCATCTTGCCACTGCGCCCACTCTCGGCGCTCGAATCGTTCGCGAGCGCGCCGGGTGATCGCCTTGAATTCGTTGTGATAGTCATCGAAGGCGCTGTGGATGGCGGCAGCGGCGTTGCGCGCCAGGTTGCGTTTGACTGGCTCGACCGACATCAGTTGGCTCCCTGTTGCTGTAATGAAGGTTCTCTGTATTGCACTATAGCACGCAGCGGCGCCTTCCTGAAAGCCGTCAGGCTTTCAGGAAGGCGCCGCTGGAGAAGTTGCTTCAGGCAGCCCCTGTTGTGTTTACGGGATTGTAAGCACTGGCAGATAGATAGAATTGATCGCGGCGCTTTCGCCCTCTTCAGTTTCGTCCGCGTCGAAGTTGGTCATGCCGCGCCCGGCGGTCAGCAGCGACAGGCTGACAGTGCTGCTGGCCTGCGGCATCGTCCCGGCTGCAATGGCGACGCGCACGCGCTGCCCGTTGGCATCGATATACTCGATGGTCAGGCAGGGCGCTGCGTTCGGGTCGCCATCGTACGCGCGTGCTGTACGTGTGCCCTGGCCCGTGATGAAGAATGCCAGGTTGTTGCCGGCCTGCCACCCGCTTCGACCCACAATCTCTTGCACAATGGCCGTTAGATTGGGCGACCACTGCGTCTGCCCCACGGTGTCCCAGGCAGGTACGTCGTTCCAGGTGACAGCGGCCGTCGTCTTGGCGCGACTGCTCAAATTACCGTTGCCGGGGCTGAAACTGGCGGCGTTGTCGGTTGCTTCCCCTCGGATAGTAAACGCGGCCGGCCCGCTTTGCGCTTTGGCGATGTAGAACTGAATGTACGCGTTGACGATCGTGGCGCCTTGCGGGACATCGACCTGGCGGAAGCGCAGCCCGACCGTCTGTGCGCCGCTGGCATTTTCGCCCAGTTCCAGGTTTTTGCGGTTGAGGCGCACGGCGCCGGCGGCAGTCTCTTCGGCGTCGTCGCGCTTCTCTTGTAACAAGGCGTAGGTGCTGACCTGCGCCGCTGGCGGCATTGGGTTCTGATGGATATGCTCCTGTCCACTTTGTGCAGTAGCCATATAGGGGAAACTGTTACGAAACGGCCTGTCGTTGTAGTCGATGCCATCCGTCAGCACGTTGATCAGCGTCGGGTCGAAGCTAAAGCCTGCGTCACGACCGTCGAGCACGGCATACGCTGCGCCTGCCACTGCTAGCAACTCGATTTCCACCGTGTCATCGAAAAGACGACGTCCGTTGGGGAACCCGCAGGCGTCGCCGCCTAATACACCCAGGCGGCTGGGGGTGGGTGAGCAGAGGTCGCCTTTGATGGCGGTGTTGATACGGATCATTTCGGCAGGGCGCACGTTGGCAGGCTGGTTGACATTAAAGCCAGCGGGCAACGTGACCGGGCCATTGTGCGTGTTGATTGTGAACGGCGCGGCCAACTTCATGCCCGTCAGGAAGATGTCAAAGATGTCGCCGCGTCCGGAGCGTGGACTGCCCACAGACACGTCGGTGCTACAATTGTTGTCGCTGTCGCTGGGCAGCGGGACGCCGTAGAGACCACACAACAAGCGACCGATCTCTGGATCCTCCACGCTGCGCTGGAGGGTCTCTTGCACCTGCGCACCGGCAGCGCCGGTGTAGAGCGCCAGATCGACATCGGGTGTGATGCTATTGAAGGCATCTTTGAGTGCATAGGGAAGCACTACCTCGTTCACCAGTGGCATCCCCAGGCGCGAAACCTGCACTGGGGCGCCGCTGTTGGTCAGGCTGCCGAGCCCCGCCGCTCCGTTGAGCACCCGCATCGAGGGCCGCCGCGCTGTTGCCCATACGCCAAGCACCGGATCGCCATTGGTTGTGAGACGGCTGATCGGAATCTCAAGCACCAGGCTGTGATTGTTGAAGCCTGCCACCGAATCGACCGGGTTGTTGTTGCCCTGATTGTAGCCAATGGGTGGTTGTTGGCCGCGTAATGTCAGCAGATCAAAGACCTGAAGATCGACCCAAAAGGCATCGTCTACCTGACCCGCGTAGATTTTGATCTCATCGCCATTATCATTAACCGTGTAGATAAAGTTGTCGGCCAGTGTCTCGTAATTTGCCGTAGACTTGCTGCCAATATTGACCGGTGGCGCAAGCACGTTCTCCAGCAGCGTCTTGCTGCCCTGTGCGGTGGTCTCTGTGATGGAGAACCGTTGCTGACGGTTCCAGTTGGCGCCGTCGGCGCCAATCGGCCCAACGTTGTAGAGGAAGGTTAGCGGATTCTGTACTTGGGTGCTGCTCGAGAGCGTGTAGGTAAAGTCGGCCACAGCATCGCCGTCGTTGTCGACGTGGATGTCATAGAACACACCGTTGCCCCATTCCCAGTAGTTTGGTCCGCCCTCCGGCCCCTCAAACGGAATCCAACTGCCGACCAGCACCACGTTGTCTGGGTTGGCGGGCGAGACAAAGACATAGGTGTCTGTGTTGTCGGCGTAGGCGTCCTGTGAGATGAGCGGCGCTTCCCGATGGCTGGATGCTGCTGCGTCCTGCTGTTGAGAGACAAGCGCGCCCGCCAGGAGCATCACGGCGGCCATGAAGAGTGTGAGCGCTGCGTGGAGCCGCGCGCGCAGCCGATGAAGGGATGGTTTGATCTGCATAGGTTTTTTCCTTCTAGATAAAGATGTCCGACATACGATTGTGACAATCCGATGAACCGGTCAGTTGGAAACGGTCATGCGCTCTTGCGCGTCAGTTCCCCTTCGCTCTGTTTCTCCTTGCTCTGCGCGTGAAGGCAATGTCGCAGCCAGTCGATCGCCTTCTGGAGTGCTGCCTCAAAAGCCAGCGTCTGTTTCACCTCCTTGCTGACATGCGCATCCCAGTAATGTGTAGTCTTGGCGACAGCTGTGATTACGTTTTTGATCTCGCCTTTGAGCGTGAAGTTGGCGGCAGCCGGGACGAAGATCTCTTTGCCGCACCAATGGCATTCCACGTTCTCCTGATTGATCTGCTCGCTAAGCCAGCGCGCTTGCGCGCTGGAGAGGCATTCAATGGCGATCCAGCCTGGTGTCGCGGGAGCAGCGTGTAGCCCGCTCACTAGTTGGATGCCACGGATTATCTCGTGCACGACCTGGCGATACGCGGAGCTGTTAGCGTTGGCGCCCGTTGGCGCCTGCAACAACTCGCCGCGATGGGGCGGGCCGCCAACGCTTGCCAGTTCACAAAAGGTCGTCCACATGCGTTCCCAGGCGACGCTGCCATCATCGTTGTAGACCATTGGCGCCGAAGCCATCGGTGCACGCCCACCAACTTCGGGCGCAGAGAGAGAAGAATGTGCGATCAGGCGTGATGTCATGAGAAAGCCTTTCTCTTCTGTTATGTTCGGTACGATTCTGTGTAGATGCGTTGAGATAAGGTTTAGGGTTTCCCCCCTTGCAAACGAGTTTTGAGCGCCTCAAGTTGTTGGTTTCCCAGAGGTGAGGGATACGGATTGATGGCAAGCGCCTGGGCAAGCTGTTCACTGGCGATGACGAGGTCGCCACGCGCTGCAGCAATCTCAGCAGCGTGAAGATAGAACAAGGCGTCGTGTGTACCTAGCCGCCGCGCTTCCTCACTGTAGTGCCACGCTTCCGTATAGCGCCCGTTGCGATAGAGAGACCAGGAGAGGGTATCGGCAGCATAGATTGTTGGACGTGTAGCATAGGCGGCTTCTGCCTGTGCTAGCGCTTCTGATGTGTTGTGTCCGTGCACCGCCTCGAACGTTGCCATTTCCAAATCAACCGCCATGCCCGCCGTGGCGCTGAGTTGCTGTACAACCCGCACGAGATCATATTGCGCCTGCGCATTGGCGACATCGCCTTGCGCTGCGTAAAGCTCACCGAGGAGGATCAGGTGTTCAGGCAACGGAAGTCGCTCGGCCAGGGGGATGAGCTGCGTGAACGCGCCTTGTGGATTGTTCTGCGCTGCCATGACCTGGGCAAGTCCAGCAAGCGCCGGTGCATAGTCGGGTTGCAGCGCCAGCACTTGCCGATACACGCTCTCCGCCTGGCCGAGTGCATTTTGGCTGCGATAGAGATTTCCTAAATGCGTCAGCGCCCATAGCCATGGCTCTGTGCCGGGCGCCGCGCTAGCAACCGCCATCTGCATCGCTGCCAGTGCGCCATCGACATCGCCATGTAATTCGCGCAAATAGGAGACGCGGCTGTAGGATTCTGTGTCGGGACGCATGTCCACCATTTTCTGTAGCGCTGTCACTGCTTCGTCGTAGCGTCCGAGCTCCACCAAGGCATCCGTGCGGATGCCGTAAGCCGCCGCACGATACGGATTTTCGGCGAGTAGGCGATCGGCCCACTTCAGTGCACCGGCGAAGTCGTGCAACGCCAGCGCTAGCACCCCGCGCGCCGTCAGGGCATCGGCGTTTTGTGGATCGAGAGCCAGTGACCTTTCGATTGCACCTTGAGCGCGTCCATATAGAGATGTATCGCCCGTCAGGCGAATTTTCTGCAACCACGCAATACCGAGCTGCGCATAGCTATTCGCATCTGTAGGCGCACGCTGGAGTCGCGCCTGAATCTGGGCAATTGCTTCAGACGAGCCGGGCGTCAGTGCGGTTGTGCGCGGCGTTGGTGGAGCAATCCGGAACACGTCGCTCAGGCTGCGCACGCTAATTGCACCTGTGGTTACGATCAGCACTGCCATGAACCGGATGAAAGCCTGGCGCGGTAGACGCCGTAGAGAAGCTGAGAGAAACGCTGTTGTCATCATGTCGTTCCTTGATCTGACAGACAGAGTGGTGATTAAAAGCGCCCCTGCCTCCAGCAGATGCATTCTGTGGCGGCAGAAGCGCTTGCATCAGGAATCGCTACATGCGTCGCCGCAACAGACCTGGCAGTGTCAATAAGGCCAGAGGTTGGGCGCCGGCCGGCGCCAGGAACTCCAGCGTCTTCTGAATCCAGGGCAGGATTACCTGAAAGAATGGATTTGTGTGCCAGTGCGCCTGACCTGATTGTGCCTGCGCCACATAGGGGAAGGTAGCGCGGAAGGGTTTGTCGTTCTCGTTGACGCCATCAGTTAACACTTCGATTAGCGCTGGGTTGAAACTAAAGCTGGCATCGCGGCCATCCAGCACTGGGTACGCAGCGCCTGCCACCGCAAGCAACTCAATCTCTACCACGTCATCGGCAAGACGACGTCCGTTGGGGAAGCCACACGCATCACCGGCCAGGATGCCGAGCCGACTCGGTGTCGGCGCGCAGAGCGCACCTTTGATATCGGTATTGATCCGGATCATCTCTGCTGGGCGGACATTGGCAGGCTGGTTAACGTTGAAGCCGGCAGGTAGACCGACCGGCCCACTTGCAGTTGTGATTGTGAATGGTGCAGCCAACTTCATGCCGGTCAAGAAGACATCAAAGATATCCCCACGCCCAGAGCGTGGCGTCCCCACCGTCACTTCAGTGCTGCAATCATCGTTAGCGTCGCCTGGCAGCGGCACACCATAGAGTGCACAAAGCAAACGACCAATTTCGGGATCTTCAACGCTTTTTTGAAGCGTGGTCTGAAGCGCTGACCCCAGCGCGCCCGTGTAGATCTCCAGGTCGAGGTCTGGGGAAAGGGTGTTGAACGCATCTTTGACGCCCATTGGAATGACCACTTCGTTGACAAGTGGCATGCCGAGCCGCGAGACTTGGCTGTAGTTTGCGCCTGCTGTCGCATTATCACCCGCCATGACTACAGTCATGCTCTGGCGTCGTGTACCCGCCCAGACGCCCAGCACCGGTTCGCTGCCTTGCTTGACGCGTGAGATCGGCGTTTCGACCACCAAAGTATGCACATTGAAGGCCGATAATGAATCCACGGGGCGGTTGTTGCTGAGATATCCAATGGGCGGCTCCTGACTGCGAAGCGTCAACAGGTCGAAGACTTGCAAATCGACAAAGAACGGGTCGTCAGATTGACCTGCAAAGACTTTGACGCCGGCTGGCAACCCATCGCTGGCATCGAAGATCGCCGCGTCTTCCAGCGCAGTGTAGTCGGCAGTCGATTTTTCGCCGATATTGACCGGTGCAGTCGGTCGGTTGCCCACAAACACGGTTACGCCGGTTGCCGTGCTTTCGGTGACAGTGATGTATTGACGTCGATTCCAATCGGTATCCATCACATTGTTGATTGGCCCTGTGTTGTACAAGAATGTATTGGGGTTGCCGATCACTACCTTACTGGCAAGCGTATAAGTGATGTCAGCGTGTGCATCGCCGTTGTTATCAACGTAGATGTCATAGAGCGCTGTGTCGTCCCACTCCCAGTAATTTGGCCCACCCTCTGGCCCCTCAAACGGAATCCAACTGGCAACAAAGACCACATTGTCCGGATTTTCAGGGGAGATGAAGACATAGGTGTCGGTGTTGTCAGCGAAAGGGTCTTTGGAGATCAGTGGCGCTTCGCGATGACTAGACGCTTCCACATCCTGACGAAAGCTAACCGCCATCGCAATGAATAGCAGCAGCGCCGATGCTAATGCCATAGCAGCCAGCAGACTGGTGTTCGCCAGGCTCCGGGTGTATCGAATGTTCATTCTCATTCTCCTTGTGTAAAAACCTTGTTGGAATGCTGATAGGAACAACTCATTTAGGGAAAATGCCAGTTTGAGTCAGTGCCTGCACGGTGATCACCAGCCCTGCACCCACAATGAATAACGCCGAGGCAACCGGCGCCATTGTCAGGATGCGCCCGCTTTCGGGCAGGCGGGCAAACCACTTCCTAGCGTGGACCATTGCTATGCCCATACCCGTCAGCACGGCCGCCAAACCGATGCTAAACATCACAATTAGCAACAGGCCAAAACCGACGCGACTTAAGCTGATGGCGCCCAACATTAACACCAGCGCTGAAGGGCACGGCAGCAACCCGCCGGAGACGCCCAGCGCCAGCAGCCCGCGCCACGTGATTGCCGGCGGCGGTAGATGGGAATGTGTGTGACCATCATGGGCATGGCTGTGCGCAAGGTCGTGATCGTGACTGTACGAGTGACTGTGCGAGTGATCGTGGCGCTGATCCTTACCGTGTTGATGGCTTCCTCTGCGTAGGCGGTTGCGCACCAACCCTGCGCCAATGAGGACTACTAGCAGACCAGACGCCGCACCTAGCCACGGATAGAGTTGTTCGGGTAGTATGAATTGTGAGAGCGCCAGCGTGACGAAGCCCAGGATGAAGACTCCTGCTGTATGGGTGATCGTCGTGGTTGCCCCTAATAGCGCTGCGTGACGCACCGTGCCGCGCGTGCCTACCAGATAGGCGGCGACAATGGTCTTGCCATGACCGGGTGAAAAGGCATGTAATGCACCCCAACCCAACGCCGCCAACATCGCCAGCGCCACCGCCCACGGGCTGGCATCAGAGATCGCCACCAGGTCGGCAAAAGGCTCCACGGCGCGACCGGTGGATGTGACAACTGCGGGTGCAGGTGCAACTTCAGCGTGTGACGTCGGCGCAGCTGGTGTGGCGCTTATGGCAATGCGAAAGGCCGTCTGGCGCATATCGGGCGGCAGCGCCAGCAGGTCTTGTGGATAGGCAGCAAGCTGCTGGCTGATCTCTTGCTGCGGCGCATCCGAATCGAGCAGATTCACGCCCTCCTGCGGCGCCACCACGATCTCGCGCCAGCCGAGACGGTCAGCGTAATTTGTGTTGTACAGTGTAATCTCAGCCGTGCGTCCTGGTGCCTGCTGGCTAACGTAGTGGATCATCAGGCGCAAGGTGGGTAAGCTGGCTTGTCCGGGCGCAAAATGCAGATCAACAGACTCCACCTGCAACCACTGACGTTGACCATCGAATTTCAGGTTCAGACCAGCAGCCAGTTGCTGAGCGGTCTGTTGGCTGTAGGCGTTGCGCTCGGCTGGTGAGAGTTCGCCATCGCCGTCTGCATCAATGCGGCTGCGTTCGGTGTGCGTCGGAATCTCAGCCATATCCACCACATAGAGTAGGCGCACCTGCTCTTGAGTCGGTTCGATCCGCACGTACTGATTGATGGTGAAGTTGCCTAATGGGTGTGCAGAGGCAGTTGTCACACAAAACAACATAGTTAGCAGGGCTGCAACTGGGATGCTGAGGCGGCGATAATGTTGATTGTGAATCTGCACGGTTGACCTCCTGGCGCACTGTTTCCGTTGCTGATCATGTTTTCTGATGCAACGTTAGGTCAGGCGCCTGTGCGTTTGACAGCCTGTCAGGTGTTCACTTTGTACTCAATCTCTGTTCAGGATGCCACGCACTGATGGCGCCAGGCGCGGCGGACAGCGGCATTTGGTGCTGATTGAGCCACTTTCGACACGGTTGACATCCGCCAGGGCGGGGGCGGCGAAGTCGGCTACTGTGTCTTCACTGATGGCAGCGAGTGCGAGGAGTGGGAGCTGATGCGCGGCGAGTGTGCGTCAGGGCAGCAGGCGGCGGCAGCCTTCGATGTTCCCTTCGCATATTGTACTGCGGCTGGCGCCATCGATATGCCCGACATGCGCTTCACCGGTGAGCAGCCGCCCGCCGCAGTGATCGAAAGCATCCGCCAAGCGCTCGGTGCACCGGTCGATACGCCGAAAGATTTCTACAAAAATGGGGCCTTCTGGCGCTGTGCCGACACGGCCAGGTCAAGGCGTGCTTAGTCGGCGCAACCTCCCCTGCGAGGCAAAAGCCGACCTGAGCGAGACGCCCAACGACGACACTGTGGTGTTCTGCAAAGAGAACCCGAATGCCGAGGTCGTGCCGGCTGCGCCGCCGGGCGCGCCACCGTCTTCGCCTGGAACTGCGCCGACGGCGCGCCGGTCAAGGGTGAGCAGAGGTGCTAAACGCCGATGGACAGGGTTGTGTGGCAGAGTACCGGTATGTGATCGAGCCATAGCCAGACAGCGGCACAGCGTGACTGTGCAGAGGTCTGATCTGCATAGCCGTTATCAGTACAAAAAGCGCCTGCATTCGCAGGCGCTTTTTGTACTGATGTTCGACTCCGCACCTACCGTGTGGTGTGTGGGCGTGAACCTTGCGAAACAGGTGGGTGTCCGCTGGGCGCTTCTGTCTTGCCCGAAGAGGGCTATCCATTGACCAACTTCAAGACGCAGCAGCAAAGACAGCATCCACATCAACGGTAAAGCCGGGCAGCAGCAGCGAGGTCGCCTGTTCGCCGGCGCCGAACTCGCCATGTACAGCGTAACGGAACTCGTTGACGCTTCCGCCCTCCAACGTTAGCACAGTAATGCGAGTTGTAGTTGGGTCGACGATCCAATACTCAGGGATGCCGGCCTGCGCATACTCGCGGCGCTTGATCTCCAGATCGCGGCGCGGGTCGTCGGGGCTGACGACTTCAATCACCAGGTCGGCACCCTGGGCAAATGCGTCGGTGGATCGTTGGCTGCGTGCGTTGGTCAGAAAAAGAATATCCGGCTCGCGATACTTGCCGGGCCATAGTTGTACCCGGTAGGGGGCAAAAAAGACTTCACCCAAACCACGCATTGTGACAAATAACGACAGCAATTGAAACAGATACGCTACCAGCCGTTGGTGAGTTCGCGTGGGCATGACAAGCACCTCGACAGTTCCGTGTGAAAATTCGACGAGATGATTGGTCGTCAAGGCGAGATATTCTTCTTCACTCCACTGGCCCTGGTGCGGAAAAATCTGGGCAATTCCCCAGGCAGGTTCAGCAGTGACTGTCGGCGTCAGTACAGCGGTTGCCATTTGTGCTCTCCTTTTCCGGCGGCGCAACGAGACTAGATCGCCTGCCGGATCGCTTCTACTGTATCAGCATTTTCCAGGCTGCTCAAGTCCCCCAGCGGCAGGTCGAGATAGGCGGCGCGAATGACGCGGTGCATGACTTTGGCGTTGCGCGTCTTGGGCAGCGCGGCCACAAAGAGGACGGTGCGCGGCTTGAGCGGCTTGCCCAGTTCCGCCGTCACCAGGTCGATCAGGGCGGCGCGCAGCACTTCCGACGGCTCGACGCCCTCATGCAGCACCACAAAGCCGACGACTTCCTGATCCTTGACCGGATGGGGCGCGCCGATCACGGCGGATTCCTTGACGTCGGGATGGCTGTTGAGGATCGCCTCGACCTCGGCGGGCCCGAGCCGCTTGCCGCCCACCTTGATCGTGTCGTCGCTGCGCCCCAGGATGTACCACAGCCCGTCGTCGTCGATGGCGGCGAAATCGCCATGCACCCACACACCGGGCAACTTGCGCCAGTAGGTGTCCAGATAGCGTTCTCGATCCCGCCAGAAGCCGCGCGTCATGCCGATCCACGGCTGGCGGATGATCAATTCGCCAACCGCGCCGCGCACAGGGGCGCCCACTTCATCCACCACATCAGCGTCCATGCCCACGACAGGTCCGCTGAATGCACATGGCTTGAGCGGGCGAAAAAAGTCGCCGCACAAAATGCCGCCGCTGATCTCGGTGCCGCCGGAGTAGTTGAGGATCGGCTTGGCGCCGCCCAACACGGTGTGGAAGGTCCACAGCCAGCTCTCCGGATCCCACGGGCTGCCGGTGGAGGCGACGGCGCGCAGCGAGGTGAGATCGTGACGTTGCACCGGGTCGGCGCCGTGCGGCTTGAGGCCGCGGATCAACGTCGGCGAGATGCCAAGATGGGTGATGCGATGGCGTTCCACCAGCGCCCACACGCGGTCGATCGCCGGGAAGTCGGGGGCGCCGTCATAGAATACCATCGTGGCGCCATTGAGCAGTGCGCCAAAGACAAGCCACGGCCCCATCATCCAGCCCATGTCGGTGAACCAGAAGATTGTCTCCCCCAGCTTGAGGTCCATGCTGTGGCGCATGTCCTGCGCCGCTTTGATCGGGAAGCCGCAGTGGGTGTGCACCGCGCCTTTGGGCTTGCCGGTCGTGCCGCTCGTGTAGATGAGCATCAGCACGTCCTCAGCAGCGGTGATTTCCGTGTCTGCCGTGGCGGGTTGCTGCGGAATCAAGTCGTGCCACCAGCGGTCGCGACCCGGCGTCCACGGCGTGTCGGTCAGTCCGGTGTGGTTGACGACAAGCACGTGCTGCACGCTGGCGACATCGTCGCACGCGGCGTCCACAGTTGGCTTCAGCGGCGCCACCGCACCGCGACGAAACAGGCCGTCGGCGGTGACGATGGCTTTGGCGCCGGCATCCGCCAGTCGCGCCACGATGGCGCCGTGTCCGTAGCCGCTGAACAACGGCAGAATGATCCCACCAATCTTGATGATGGCAAGAAAGGCAATCGCCAGCTCCGGGATCATCGGCATGTACAGCCCGATGGCGTCGCCCTTGCCCAACCCCAGCGCACGCAGCGCGTTGGCGCAGCGGTTGACCTCGGCGTGCAGCTCGGCGTAGGTGAAGGTGCGCACGGCGCCGCCTTCGCCTTCCCAGCGCAGGGCGATGCGGTCGCGCACAGGCGTCGTCTGCCACTTGTCCAGGCAGTTGTGGATGATGTTGAGCTTGCCGCCGACACACCAGCGTGGAAACTCGATGCCCTGACTGAGATCGACCACCTGGGAATATGGTGCGTAGAATTCGATGCCCAGGTCGGCGATGGCGGCGTCCCAGAACCAGGCGATGTCGGCGCGGGCGCGGGCGTGCAACGCGTCGTAGTCTGTGATGCCGTGGCGCGCCATGAACTGCTGAAGATTGCTGGCGGCGATCCAGGCCGGATCAGGGCGCCAGACTGTAGCCTGGCCAAACGGGAAGATGGGTTCAGTTGACATCGTGACTCACCTCCTGGCAGATAGATTCCTTGAACATCAAAACTTGACCTTTCGATTTTCAAGGATGTGATGCTGAACAACGCAATTCCGCAACTTGCCGAGAAACTGCGCCGCCCCTGAGAAAAACGGCGTCGTCACCGGTCTACGTCGGCGACCCAACGGCCATACCAATCGGCGATGGTTCTCCGATGGAGTGACGCCCACAACTGCCAGACTGCCTGAATGTAGGCGATGGCTCGTTCTGTGCGCGCTTGCGGCGTCGCGCCCGCGACGATGTCGGCAAGCGTCAGGCTGCCGCTGAAGTCGGGCGGTGTGAGCCAGGCAAAGCGGGCATGACGGTCAGCCGCCGCGCCGCGCACCGCCCGCAGGCGGATCCACAGCGCCTGTTCCGGCGCGACACCGGCTTCCAGCACGCCGTAGAGCGCCAGCAGATGCACCGCCACCGACTGAATCGCCTGGGGTGAAGGTTGACCAGGATGCTGCGCCATGTAGGCGTCGAGCAGCAACCCCGTGAGCGGATGCGGCGCCAACGGCGGCTCACCGGCGTTGACCAATGCCGAGAACATCGCCCAACACGCAGGCGACGCGCCCACATAACGATGGGTGGCGCCCTCCACCGCCGGCAGCCAGGCTTTACAGTCGGGGCATTGTTGCATTTGTGTGTGGTGCATGCCGAAATTGTAGTCGTGCAGCGCCCAGATGCCAAGACAGGCGACGGATTTGCTCTTTTCCTTTGGGGCAGACATAATGCTGAAACCTGTGATGCCTAGCGCCAAGTGCCATGTCACAGCTGGAATCTAGCAAGCGCACAATTGAAACAATCCAATGGAGGTAGACGAGGCGTATGCGGCGAACATGGCGAAGTAGCTGGTGGCTGGCAGCATTGGCGTTGCTGGTGGCTCTATTACCGGGGGTGTTGCTGGCGGCCAATGCTGTTGTTGTGCGCCAGCAGTCGGCGCCCGATCCGGCGACCGACTGGGAGCGTGTTCAGTCGGCGGGGAAACTTGTCTTTGGCACGGCGGCGGATTATCCGCCCTTTGAGTTTTACAACAGCAATTTCGAGCTGGACGGCTTCGACATCGCACTGGCGCGCGCCATTGGTGAAAAGCTGGGAGTGGCTGTCGAATTCAATGACTTTGCCTTTGATGGCCTGATCAACGCGGTGCAACTGGGAACTGTGGATGCCGCCATCGGCGCCATCTCGGTGACGCCTGACCGGCAACAGGTCGTCGACTTCACCAATCTTTACTTTATCGGCAATAGCGTGACGCTGGCGACGACAGCGTTCACCGACACGATCACGTCGGCAGCCGACTTCAGTGGCAAGCGCGTCGGAGTACAGCGCGGCACCACCTACCATGTATGGGCGCAGCACAAATTGGTCGACGCTGGCGTGATTCCGCAGGACGCCCTTGCAATCTACGCGACGCCGAGTGCGATCATTCGTGATCTGCGCAACGGCACCATCGACGTGGGGCTACTGGGTGAGTTGACCGCCAATCTTGCCATCCAGCGCAGCCCGGACTTACAAGTTGTTGGCGAGCAATTCAATCAACAACAGTTCGCCATCGCCGCCGGCAAGGGCAGCAGCCTGATCGAACCGCTCAATCAGGCCTTGATCGCTCTGCAGAGCGACGGCACCTTTGCCGACCTGGTCACGCGATACCTGCAAGTCAACCCGACTGGTGTGACTCCCGATGAACAGAGCGCCAGCGTTGAGAATGCACCGCCGGCGCCTACGACCGCGCCAACGCCGTGCATCGACAGCATGGCCTTTGTCGCCGACCTCAATTTAGACGACAAGAATATGTCTGCGCCGCCAATCATGGCGTCGGGTCAGGATTTTGTGAAAAGCTGGCGCGTGCTCAACAACGGCACCTGCGACTGGACGCCTGACTATGTTCTGGCATATGTCAACGGCAATCGCATCGAGGCATCCATGGGAGGCAGCGCTGTAGCAGTCGGTCGCACGGTCAAGCCGGGCGAGATGGTCGATCTCTCTGTCAGCCTGCGCGCACCGCAAGTATATGGCGTCTTCCAGGGCTTCTGGCAGATGCGCAACGCCCTGGGAATGTATTTTGGCGAAGTTGTGTGGGTTGGCATCCAGGTGCCCGATCCTAACCCTCCGGCGCCCCCGCCTCCGCCACCCACGCAAGACATCAATCCGAATCTGCGCGCCGACAGCAACTACATCGCGCCAGGACAATGCACAACGATTCGCTGGGATGTCGACAATGTCAGCGCCGTTTATTTTATCGATGGCGGCAGCCAACAAGGCGTCGGCGGCCATGATACGCGCAACGTCTGCCCCGGCGGCTCGACAAACTATACCCTGCGCGTGGTGGATCGCACCGGCGCCAGCCATGACTACTCGATTACCATCAATGTGACCGGCGCCCCAGATTACAGCATCAATTTCTGGGCTGACGCCACGAACCTCAACGGCGGGCAGTGCACGCGGCTGCGTTGGGACGTGCGCAACGTGCAGGCGGTCTATCTCGATGGCGAGGGTGTGGCGGGCGTTAGCGACCGCGAAGTCTGCCCCAGCAGCACCAGAACCTACACCTTGCAGGTCATCAAATATGATGGCGGCCAGGAGGCGCGCCAGGTGACGATTAACGTCAGCAACCCTCAGCCGCCGCCTGCGCAGCTGCCGGTCATCCGCCGATTCAAGGTTAGCAGCAATCAGATTCCGCGCGGGCAGTGCGTTAGCTTCGAGTGGCGCACCGACAACGCACAGGGCGTCAACCTGTTGCGCAATGGCGGCGCTGTGGTTGCGGGCGGGCCTGGCAACGGCTCCGCACAAGACTGCCCGGACGCCGTCGGCTTATACGAGTATAAGCTGGTCGCCTATGGCGTTGGGCAAACGGAGCAGAGTCTGACGGTCAACGTCATCGGCCCGCAGCCACGTTAGCGCAAACAACGGGGTCAGCCGATCGACTCGATGGCCAGATTGAGATTTGAGCAGCGCAATGGTGCGTGTGACGTGTTGCGTATATGATGCCGGCGCGGCACACGCAACACGTCACATCCACATCCAACACCGGACCGCTCTTCAGTGCGCTTCCAAGCGGTGTGCGCCTGGCGTGGCGCAGACGCTTCAACGATGCTTCTGCGCAAAAATGTTACGCCATTTTCCTGATGAATCAGTCTCTGACACTCCATATAATGAGCGAGACGCGGAGGGTTTCTGTATCAGGGAGTTGAGCCTTGCAATTCACGCCTCTCCTACCCATCTACCTGATTGCTGTCGGCGTGTCACTCTTTGTTGCCTTCCAGACATGGCAACATCGGCGCACGCCAGGCGCGCGTGATCTGACTTTGTTGATGGTTGCCGCGTCTCTCTGGGCGCTGGCGGATGGGATGGCGTTGGCTGCCAACACACTCTCGCTCAAAATCTTTTTTTCCAAGCTCAGTCATATTGGCATCCAGGCGGTGCCGGTCTTCTTCTTGCTCTTTGCCCTGAGTTTTACTAATGCGGCATCGGTGCTGACGCTGCGACAACGCTACATGCTTTGGATCGTCCCCGTGTTGGCGATGCTAACCGCCATGACCAATGACTGGCATCATCTGTTTTGGCCGGAAGTGACGCTGGTGGAAACCTCTTATGGTCTCGAGGACGACTACAGTCATGGCGTTCTGTTCTGGGTTGCCGCTGCCTATTCTTATAGCTTGATTCTCATCGCAACCGTGCTGTTGTTGCGTGCTGCATTTGCCAATGTACATCGGTATCGATTGCAGGCGAGCGTGATGGTGCTGGCCGCTGCCATCCCCTGGGTCGCCAACATGATCTACATTTTCGACCTGACGCCGTGGCCGTGGCTCGATTTGACTGCAATTGCTTTCTCCCTGACCGGCGCCCTGCTGGCCTGGGCGCTCTTGCGCCTGGGGCTGCTGCATATCTTGCCAGTGGCGCGCACCCAACTGGTCGAACTCATGAACGAAGGCATGGTTGTCGTCGATACACGCAATATCCTGGTCGATATCAACCCGGCTGGCGCCGCACTGCTGCAGATTGACGCCGCGTCTGCTGTGGGGCGCCCCCTCTTTGATGTCAGCGAAGCTGGCGCCCTCATCGTGCATCAGATCGGTCGATTGAGCCGCTCTGGCGCAGTCGTCGAGGTGGCAATGCCTTCTGGGGCGACGCTGGAGGTGCGTTCTTCGGCGTTGCGTTCGCGCAGCAATCGCCCGCTGGGCGCCCTATTGTTGCTGCGCGATGTGACGGACAGCAAGCGCGCCGAAAAAGAGTTGCGTGAGAGCGAAGAGCGCTATCGCACGCTATACACCAAAGCACCAGCTATGCTGCATTCCATCGACCGCAAGGGGCGCATCATTAGCGTCACCGACTACTGGCTAGAACAAATGGGGTATGCGCTCAGCGAAGTGCTTGGCCACCAAATCACCGAGTTCATGACGGAGGAATCGCGTCACCGCGCGCGCGATGGTTGGTTGCCCACTTTTTTCGCCGAAGAACCTGTCAAAGAAATACCCTACGAGTTTGTGCGGCGCAACGGCGCTGTGATCGAGGCGCTAGTTGCTGCCGTGGCGGAACGCGATGCCAACGGTCAGGCCGTACGCGCCTTGACCGTTGTGCAGGACGTCACTGAGCGCAATCAGGCCTGGCGCGAGTTGCAGGAAAGTGAACGGCGCTATCGCACCCTCATCGACTATGCTCCCTTTCCGGCTTTGGTGACAACGATCGACAGCGGGCTGGTCCTGTACCACAATGCTTCGGCGGAGGCGCTGTTCGAGGTGGAAGGGTTGCCCCCACAGGCGCTCACTGCTCAAGATTTCTATGTCGATAGCGCCGACCGCCAGATGATTTTGCAGCGCCTGCGCACCGAACAGCGCGTCCTCAATGCTGAGGTGCAGATGCAGACCGCACACGGACGCCGGCTGTGGGTGTTGATGTCCGCAATTCCTGTTGAGTTTGCGGGTGAGCAGGCAGTCTTCAGCATCTTCAATGACATCACCGAGCGCCGCGCCATGGACGAACGTCTGCGCGAGAGCGAACGACGCTATCGTCTATTAGCTGAGAATGCGGCGGATGTCATCTGGATGCTGGATTTCGACCTGCAGGTGCTCTACTGCAGCCCATCGGTTGCCCGCTTGACAGGTTACACGGCCGAGGAGGTGATGGGGCGGGCGCCGGAATTCCCCATTGCAGCCGAGTCGCGCGCCGCAATGGGCGACGCGTTGACGCAATTGGTCAACGCCGGCCGCAATGGCGCCATCGCCCCCGTGCTAGACCTGGAAATCGCCGTGGAGCGCAAGGATCACAGCCTGGTCTGGACCGATACGACATTACAGGTGATGTATGACCAGCAGCAGCCTGTCGGTATTCTGGGCGTCACGCGTGACATCACCGTGCGGCGCGAGGCGCAGGAGGCGATGCGCCTGGCAAAGGAGGCAGCGGAGGCTGCCACTCAGGCCAAGAGCGAATTCCTCGCCAACATGAGTCATGAAATCCGCACCCCGATGAATGCCATCATTGGCATGACGAGCCTGCTATTGAGCACGTCGCTTACCCCAGAGCAGCAAGATTTTGTTGAGACCGTGCGCAACAGCAGCGAAAATCTCCTGTTAATCATCAACGACATCCTGGACTTCTCCAAGATTGAATCCGGCAAGCTTGAACTGGAGCACCACCCGTTCGCCCTGTTGCCCTGCATCGAGTCGGCGTTGGATCTGGTGTCGATGCAGGCGGCGCAAAAACAACTGGAGTTGACCTATGCCGCGCAAGGCGAGCCGCCCGACATGGTGGTGGGTGATTCAACGCGGCTGCGCCAGGTGTTGGTCAACCTTTTGAGCAATGCCGTCAAGTTCACCGACCGAGGTGAAGTTAACCTGCGCCTGCACGCCGAACCTGCGCCGACATCACTGACCAGCGCCGGCGCACCTCAATACTTGTTGCACTTCGAGGTGCAGGACAGCGGCATCGGCATCCCGCCCGAACGTCAGGCGCAGCTCTTCCAATCCTTCAGTCAGCTAGACGCCTCTACGACGCGGCGCTTTGGCGGCACCGGCCTGGGGCTGGCGATCTCGCGACGGCTCATCGAGTTGATGGGTGGCGCCATCTGGGTAGAGAGTGAAGGCGCCGGACGCGGCTCCACCTTTCATGTGACGCTGACGCTGCCTGCCGCCCCAAGCCAGCCTGTTGCGATCAAGACGGCCCCGCCGGAGACGCTGGTCGGCAAGCACGTTCTGGTTGTGGATGACAACCTGACCAACCAGAAAATCCTGTGCCATCATTTGTACCAATGGCAGATGACGCCGACGGCGGTTGCTTCCGGCGCGGCGGCATTGGAGCACCTGGAGTCAGGGAACGCCTGTGATGTCGTGCTGCTCGACCTGCAGATGCCGGAGATGGATGGCGTCATGCTGGCTACTGCCATCACGCAGCGGTTGGGCGCGTCCGCCCCCAAGTTGCTGCTACTGACCTCAATGGATTACGACGTCACCGCCATCCGCGCGGCTGGTATCGTGGCTCACCTTCGCAAACCTGTTAAGCCTGCTCTGCTGCATGATGCCCTGTTGTCGTTGTGGGGGCAGACGCAAGCGGCGCCAAAGACCACAACGAACAGCCCTCAGTGGGATCGCCAGATGGCAGAGCGGCTGCCACTGCGCATTCTGGTCGCCGAAGATAATCTGGTCAATCAGAAGGTTATCCAGACGATGTTGGGGCGACTTGGCTACCGCGCCGACATGGTCAGCGATGGTCGTCAGGCGGTGGAAGCATTGCGTCGCCAGGAATACGACGTCATCATGATGGATGTGCAGATGCCCGAAATGGACGGCGTCGAAGCCACACTCACCATTCGACGCGAGATGCCTTCCGAGCGCCAACCCTACATCATTGCCATGACTGCCAATGCCTTTGAGGATCAACGTCGCACCTATCTTGAAAGCGGCATGAATGACTATGTGAGCAAGCCCGTGCAGCCGGACAGACTTCTTGCCGCCCTGCAACGCATTCCGCAGCGTGTGGCATGACCCGCGACCCACTCGCCACTTACTCTGCCATCGCTTGACGAAATCCCCTCGCTGCGGTAGCATTGCCCAGATTGCGGGTGTCTTTACCCATCCAAACGGTCAACTGATCATCTAATCAAACACTTCGTTTCTGATGCCATGCCACGAACGCAGCGTCCATCTCGCTCTCTGCCCGTTGTGACTCGTCCCGCACTTGCTTTTCAGCCCGATGCCCGCCGCCACCTTTTTGGCGGTATGGCGATGCTGGCCGAGATGCTGGCGCTCACACTTGGCCCAACCGGCGGCCCGGTGCTAAGTTTTGACGCCACCCGACGCAAAGTCGAGGTGATCGGCGACGCCGCCACCACTCTGCGCCGGGTGCTTGGCCTTGGCAGCCCTGACCTCGATGTCGGCGCTATGTTGCTGCGCAGCACAGTCTGGCGTCTGGAGCAGCAAGTCGGTGACGGCGGCGCCACTGCTGCCGTGCTGTTGCGCGCATTGGTCGAGGAGGGCATGCGCCAGATCACAGCCGGCGCCAATGCCATGCGGCTCAATGATGGCATGCGGCGCGGCGCAGCGACGGCGGTTGCCGCCCTGCGCGCCCAGAGCCACCCTGTCACGGGCGAGCGCAGCCTGGCGGCCGTCGCCCGCACCGTGCTGCAGGACGACGAACTTGCAGCGGTCTTGGGCGAGATGAGCTATTTGCTTGGCGCCGACGGCCACCTGCAGATCGAGACCTACGTGGCGCCGTATCTGGAGCGACAATACCTGGGCGGCGCCCATTACGGCGCTGAAATCAACAGCATGTATTTCTACTCAGAGCCAGAGCGCAAGCGGACTGTGCTGACAGCGCCAACGGTGGCGTTGCTCGACAAGCCACTCACCGAAGCCGCGCATGCGGTTGGTCTGTTGGAAGCAGCGGTGGCGACCGGGCGCAAGGCGCTGTTGATCTTCGCCCCCGATGTCTCTGGCGCTGCACTCAACGTGTTGGTCACCAACCACATGCAACCCGCCGACAAACGTAAGATCGCAATTCTGGCGGTCAAGCCCAAAGCGGTCGGCGACGAACGGCGTTTTGCCTTGCAAGACCTATCTCTCATGACAGGCGCGGCCATCTTGGGTGAGCTAGGTGCGCGTACAGCCCAGACTGCTCGCGCTGAAGACCTGGGCGCGGCGCAACGCGTCGAGTTTGGCGACAAGAATCTGGTGCTAACGATGGAAGGCGCCCGGCGTAGCTCCGTCCAGACGCAGATCGCCGACCTGAGCAATCGCCTGGCGCGCCTGCCCTATGACGATGAGGAACGCCCGCTGCTGACGCGACGTCTGGCCGCGCTGACGGGCGGCATTGGCATCCTCAAGATCGGCGCCTATCATCAGCCAGCGCGTGATCTGCGGCGCGCACAGGCGGAACGCACGTGGAAGGTGCTTTCTGCCGTACAGCGCGGGGGGGTGGTGGCAGGCGGCGGCGCGGCTCTGCTCCATTGTCAATCAGCTGTCCTTGCCGCTGCTACACAGGAAACCGAGACCGATTGCGCGTTGGGGATGCGCGTGCTGGCGCAGGCATTGGCTGCTCCACAACGCCAGATTCTGACCAACGGCGGCATCGCAGCGCCGGCTGTCCACTTGGATCAACTTGCCGAACTGGGGGCGCCCGCCGCCTATGATGTGACAACCGGCGCCGTAGTCGATGCGCAACAACATGGTCTGCTCGATGCCGCCGATGTGTTGAGCGCCGTGCTGCAGGCTGCTGTCAGCGGCGCCACCATGATGTTGAGCACCGACGCTATCGTCTATCATCGCAAGCCCCAACAAAGCCTGACACCCTGAGCCGTTTATGTCTGTGATTCTCGCTTTGACTCAAGCTCACGAGACCATTTGGGCGCTTGGTCCTGAAGGTCTCTTCATCGTTGCCGACGGCGCCCTGACCGCTCAACCGCAGCCCGACGCGCAGCCCACTTGCTGTTATCATGACGGCGAACGTCTTTTTGTTGGCGGCGCCACGCACGGCCTCGCCTACACCACGCCCGACGGCGGCTGGCAGGCGAGCTGGCTGGACGGCGTTACTGCGCCGGTGGTCTGTCTGGCCGCCGATCCAGAGCATCAGCATAGCGGCGTACTCCTGGCAGGTACAGCGGGTGGCGGTGTGTTGCGCAGCATCAATCACGGACGTCATTGGAGCGTCTGCAATTTCGGCCTGTTCGACTTCGAAGTCTTATCACTGGCCTGGGCGCCGGTGCAGCCCGCCGGGATGTGGCCGCCCGTACAAGTAGCCTTTGCCGGCGCGCTCGGCGGCGTCTACCGCTCGCCCAACGGCGGGCGCGGCTGGAAACAGGTCGCGGTGACGCCGGCGCCGGTGCTGACGCTGGCGGTCGCTCCCGACTTCCATGTTGGCGGCGCAGTCCTGGCGGGCACGGAGGGCGGCGGGCTGTGGCGTTCGGATGACGGCGGCTACACCTTTGCGCCAGTCGCCGGTGCGCCGGAAGTCGTCAACGCGCTGCTGGCGCTGCCCGGCGGCGGCTGGCTGCTCAGCGACGCCGAACGCATCTGGCGCTCAGCCGACGCTACGGCGTGGACGCCGCTTGATCTCCCGCCCGCGCTGACTTTCCTGGCGACGGAGCGCGGTGTGCTGGCGGGCGGGATGGATGGGGTGTTTTGGGTTGGGTGAGAGTAGCGCATTTCTCATCGCTTCTAGACCGTTATGTCTGCTCAATCCCGCTCACAACCGATCCCATCGCCATCCCCATCAAACCGATGTGGATCACTGCCAACTACTGAAAAACGCCGATGTGGAATGTTGTGACAATCCAGGTCGGGCGGCGGCGGTGGAATGCAGACGGTCGGATAGGATGGATGGCAGTTGCGTGGCGATTGCACCCTCGGCGGTGGCGTTCGCGTAGGAATCGGTCTTGGTGTAGATGGCGCTGTTACGCTGCTCTGACCGATCAGGGCGCCATCAAGCATACTTGCTGCGATCCATCTGTTGTTTGCAAGCTGTAGCCAGGCGCCATCTTGGCTGATGCCGACAACATCCACAGGCTTGCCAGCGCGAACCAATCCAATGACTGGGAAACTGTCGCCGGGACCGGTGCGGATGACGGCATTGCCCCGTACGGTCGCTGCGCTTGGAAAGATTTGCTCAAGACCTTTCGTGTTACTCGAAAGTGAATGCTCAATTGGCCAAAACGTCGCTTGCACGGGGCGGTGATCGCTTTTCGTGTTGTCGGCTGGGAAGTCGCCCGGTTCGACCACAATTGCGCTCTCTGCTCGCCATTGCTGTGCCGGGCCAGCGGTAAAAACAAAGTCGAGCACGCTGTTGTAGCGGCATGGCCATCCTGAACACTGCGTCGTCGTCAGCGCTGCTGGCTTCACCCATTTCCATCGACCGCCGGCTGTCATCAGATCATAGCCAGCATCATGCTGTCGGGCGCCGTTAGCGACATCCCAATCGAAATTGTAGTCGCCAACCGCAATCACAGGAAGCGACTGCGTCACCACCCATTCGTTCAAGAGGCGCGCCTGCTTGTGGCGTTCCCCATCACGGCTGCGATAGAGATGGTTGACCATGAAGAGAAATTCCAGGTCGCCGCGCTTTTCACGTAAATGCAGAACCAGGGATGGGCGCACGTTGCCGGTCGTGTTGATCGTCGGGAGTTCCCACCAATCGAGCAGGGTGTAGCGGTTTGTGTTGTACATCGCAACCAGATGTAGCCCATCGCCTGCATTGCCTTGAATGGCGGCAAACGTTGCATTCTCACCCTCCGCTGCAGCCGCAGCCAGGACGGGCGGCGCCGAACGGCTGTTGACTTCCTGCAATCCCCACAGATCGACACCACTGAAGGATGCAATGCGACGAGCAATTGCATGTAGATCAGCTTTGTCCAGACCGATGTTCCAGGTGACGACGTGGACCGACTCGATTGTCTGGGTTGCTGAAGGAGTGACAACTCGTGAAACAGCCGTAGCTGATCGTGTAGCTTGTGACGGCAATGTCGGGGCATAGGTCACTGACCAGACGAGAAATGCTAAAACTATTAAGGCTAGAAAGCCTATCCAGCCAATGACCTTGTCTTTGAATGATGAATGGCTCATGTCAAGGTGATGTTGCACCAGCAAGTGCTCTTGATGGGTACGGCATAGGTCAGAACCTCACTGCAGTAAAGGTTTGGATAGGTATCCAAGTATTCGTCTGGCAGCAATCGGTTCTTCCGAAAAGCCTCACTCCACGCTATTGCGCTCTTCTTTTTCAGTACGGCCAGATTGTTGCTGCCGCGTAATGCAAGGACCGTAAAGCCCTGTGCGGCACTGTGAAGTGCAATGAGCGCCCATTTCCACCGATACGCGTCGACTCTTGATTTTTCAAGCGACTCAGTAACCATCTCGAGCGCAGAGACTGCCTCTTCGTACTCATCTGTGAGAAGGTAGTGTGTCATGGTTATCGTTTTTTTTGTGATGTTGTGCCATTGCACTGATTGCGATGTTCGACGTAATTGGTGATGGTTCTGACCTGGCTTCTACACCATCAGGCGGTGAATGTCACGTGCAAGGGCTGTGCGGTCTGGGGCTGTCGCCATAGTCTACTCCAAATGACTGTCACGGAAGGGACGGCAGTTGTGAACAAAATGACTCGTGTGCTCCTCTTTTCGGAGGCATCTGATTGCGAACACTGGCAGGTGCATTCCATCATTGCAAGCCGGCGGCTTACTTGACTCTACATTGATTGACGTTTGCGTCAACGAAGAGATACGGTCAACTTGCGGAAGATTCCGACTCCGTCAATCACAAAGCTTTTACCGTAGCAAGGTCACTGCAGGTAATTGGTGGTAATTTGCTAGTAATGACTTGATGTTGTATCCCATTTGTGGTACGCTTCGTATCAAGAATGGAGGTCAAAATGACGAAATCCGCCATGATTCGTGCTCGTGTCGATCCTGCCCTCAAGCAAGAGGCCGAGGATATCTTTGAAGCGCTGGGACTCTCTGCCACCCAGGCAATTACGCTGTTCTATCAGCAAGTCAAGTGGGTGCGCGGGCTGCCGTTTGATGTGCGTGTACCAAACGACGTCACCTTGCGGACGTTCGAGGAGACGGATGCCGGAGAGAATCTGGTACGCTGTGAAAACGAGCAAGAACTCTTCGCCAAGTTAGGCATCTGATGCTCACCCCAACGTACACGCGGCAATTCGAGCGAGACTTGAAGCTCATGCTGAAGCGTGGCAAAGACCCAGAAAAGCTGAAACTGGTCATGACAACGCTGATAAACGAAGAACCGCTGCCCTTACGCCATCGCGACCATGCCTTGGTCGGCAACTATCGTGATCGGCGTGAATGCCACGTTGAACCAGATTGGCTGCTGATCTACAAAACCCAGGCGGACGAGATCATCTTTGAACGAACCGGATCGCACTCAGATTTGTTCAGGTAGACTGGATAACCCCATGTCACACTTTGTCGGCTTTCACCCACCCCTCGCCTTCCACACCAACATCCTGACCATTTTCCCCGGTTTCCAGCCGTGGAGCCTGCCCAAGCTGGCGCGCTGGGCGGTGGAGAACGGCTTCGACGGCCTTGAAGTGGGGCCGGCCGTGCCGCTCAGGTCGGCGGATTTTGCCGAGGCGCGGCGCATCGGCGCGCAGATTTTCTGCCTGACCTACGGGCGTAATGTGCTGGCGGGCGACCCGGACGAACGCGCGCTGCACCAGCGCAACGTGCTCGAACGGCTGCGCTTTGCCGGCGGCGAGGGCATCCCGTTGGTCGTGCTGGCGACGGGGCGCATTCCGGGCAAGAGCCTGCGCGCCAACCTGCCCGACGTGATCGCGTGGTTCAGCGAGCAGGTGCTGCCGCTGGCGCGCGCCGGCAACATCACCATTGCCGTGGAGAACTGCCCGGCGGTCGGCAACATCGCCACCAGCCCGGCGCTGTGGCATGAACTCTTCGACCGCGCGCTGCCCGAATTGATGCTCGGCTTCGATCCCAGCCACCTGGTCTGGCAGTTTGTCGATCCCTACGCCGCACTGCGTGAATACGCCGGTCGCGTGCGTCATGTCCACGTCAAGGACACGCTCATCGACCGCGCCCGGCTCGCCCGCGAAGGCATCGACGGCGACGGCTGGTGGCGCTATACGCTGCCCGGTTGGGGCGAACTCAACTGGGCGACGATCATCGCCGAGTTGCAGCGCGTCGACTACGCCGGCTGTCTCAGCATCGAGCATGAGGACGCAGCCTGGGATCGCAGCGAAGGGCAGATTTTGCAATCGCTGTTGCTGAGCAAGCGCTATCTGCAACAATTCCTTGCCAACCCGGTCGAAGTGCCCGCCGTCGAAGCGGTCGCGCCGGAAAAGGTGGCAGGGGTGAAGCCGATCTGAGTGATTGTTGAGATTGGAGATTGGAGATTGGAGATTGGAGTTCTTTCTCCCAGATCAATCTCCAATCTCTAATCTCCAGTCTCCAATCTCCAATCACTTTTTCAGGAAACCAACAACCATGACATCCAAACTACGCATTGCCTTCATCGGCGCCGGGCGCATGGCGAATTTGCACGCCGGCTTGATCACGCTGGAGCCGGATGTGCAGATTGTGGCGGCGGCAGACATCGACGCGGCGCGCGCGGAAGCATTTGCGGCGAAGTGGGGCGGCGCCGTGTTCACCGACCACCGCGCCATGCTCGAACAGACGCCGCTCGACGCGGTCTATATCTGCACGCCGACGACGCAGCACGCCGCCATCGGGCTGGATTGCCTGGAATTTGGTGTGGCGCTCTATGTCGAGAAGCCGCTCGACCTCGATCTGCGCACGGCGCAGCGCTTTGTCGAGGCGGCAGAGGCGCGCCATGTGCTCGCCATGACCGGTTTTCAGTGGCGCTACAGCGAGGGCTACCGTCGCGCCGAGGAGCTGATCGGCGATGACCCGATTGCGCTGGTCAACCTGCGCTGGTACTGGACGCGTCCGCCGATCCGCTGGATGTGGGATCGGACGCTCGCAGGCGGACAGATTGTCGACCAGAACATCCATTTGATCGATGTCGGCGCAGGGCTGGCGGGCGAGATCACGACCGTCTACGCCGCCTACAACGCACGCCAGACCAACCACGAGCCGGAGTTCCAAAATTGGGACGGCTACGCGCTGACGCTGCACTTCAGTCGCGGTGCAGTCGGACAGTGTGCCGGCACCTACGCACTTTTCCCTGAAATTCAACTTGAGCCAGCCGCAGATTTTGCGTTGCGCGACCGGCTGGTGCGCATCACCGACAAGCGCGTGCAGTTGTACACGCCAGGCGGCGTCGAGACCTGGCAGAACACCGAGCCGCTGCATCGCGGCGTCAATCGCGCTTTCATCGCCGCCGTGCGCACGGGCGACCGCAGCTACATTCGCACGCCGCTGCGCGCCGGACTGGTTTCGACCGCGACCGTGCTGGCGGCGAACCGATCGGCGCAGACGGGCGCGCCGATCAACGTGGCGGCGTTTCTTGCTGCGGAGAGTGCAGCATGACAACCGAACTCATCGTCGCCCTGGTCGCCATTGCCCGCCCAACCTTCGATGTATCGCTGGCGCAGGCGGTTGCCGACACGGCGCTGGCGCAGATCGAGCAGGCGGGGCTGAAAGTCGTCGGCAGCCGCAACACGCTGATCATGGACGCCGATGGCGCCGCCCGCGTCCAGCACGAACTACGCAACACGCCACACGATCTGCTCGTCCTGCTGCAAGCCAGCTTCGCCGATAGCAGCATGGCCGTGGCGCTGGCGGAAGTGGCGGCGGAACGGTGCATTCCTGTGCTGTTGTGGGCAGTGCCCGACGCGCGCGCTGGCGGGCGACTGCGCCTCAACAGCCTGTGTGGCATCAACCTGGCCGGGCACGCGCTGATGCTGCGCAGCATCGCCTACGATTATCTGCTCACACAAGCCGACGACCCGGCGGCGCTGGCGAAGATCGCAACGCTGGCGCGCGCCGGGCGGGCGCTGCGCACGCTACACGGTGCGACGTTGGGTGTGGTCGGCGAGCATCCGGCTGGTTTTGACACCTGCGCGTACGACGCCGACGATCTGGCGCAGCTCTTCGGCGTGACGGTGCGACCTGTAGCGCTGGCGGAGACCCTGGCGCAAGCCGCCGCAGCCGGCGACGCCGATCGCAACCGCTTTGTGGCGCGCGTGACCGAACTGGCGCCCAACGTGACGGAGCTTGAGCAAAGGGCGGTGCGCGGCACGGCGGGCGTCTATCATGCGCTGCGCACGTTGGCGGATGAGGCGCGGCTGTCCGGCGTGGCGGTGCGCTGTTGGCCCGAATTTTTCACCGAGCTGGGTTGCGCGGCGTGCGGCGCGATGAGTGTGCTCAACGAAGAGCAGTGTCCGGCAAGCTGCGAGGCAGATGTCAACGGCACGCTCACCTCGCTGCTGCTGCAGGCGCTGGCGGACGCACCGGCCTTCATCACCGACCTGGTGTCGATTGAGGCGGCGAGTGACAGCGCCGTGCTCTGGCACTGTGGGCTGGCGCCGACAAGCATGGCTGACCCCGAAGCCGAGATTCTGGGCACGATCCACAGCAACCGCAAGCTGCCGCTGCTCTTCGAGTTTCCGCTCAAGCCGGGGCGCGTCACCGTGGCGCGGCTGCATCGCACGGCAGGCCGCCATTCTGCCGCAGAGACGCAAGGGCGCAGAGATGCACAGCGCAACGGCGAGGTGGGCTATCAGCTTGTGATCGGCGGCGGCGAGATGGTGCGCGCGCCCAAGAGCTTCACGGGCACGAGCGGCGTGCTGCGCTTCGACCGCCCGGCGACTGCGGTCTTCGACACGATCATGCGCATGGGGTTGGAGCATCACGTGAGCATCGTCTACGGCGACTACTGCGCCGAGCTGCGGCAGGTGGCGCGGCTGGTTGGGCTGCCGGTGGTGGAGCTAACGTGATCTGTGCGGCAGTTGTACATCTGGCAACGTCGTGCTCTGGCTGCGGTGCGTGTGGCGTGTTGGCGCGTCACACGCAACACGCAACCATCGCTTGACTGGCGCCTGCGCGTACTAGCCTTCAGGCCATGACGCCGGCTGAGATAGGAGCTGGCAGACACGTTGCAGGAATGCTGCGCCTGGTGCACCATCGATTAGGCGATGGTCGATGGTGAGACTCAACGTCATGAACTGGCGCCATGTAATGCCATGCTCCTGGCGAACAAGCTGTTCAGAGATGCGCCCCACTCCCAGAATAGCCGCCTCCGGTGGGTTAAGGATTGGTGTAAAGGCATCGATGCCGTACATGCCGAGATTGGTGAGCGTAAAGCTGCCCCCGGTCAGTTCGGCTTCGGTCAACTGGTTGGCACGCGCCCGCTCGCTGAGTCGCTTGATTTCATTACTGAGCGCGGCCAGCGACAGACGGTCAGCCTGCTTCACGACAGGCGCAACCAGACCAGCTTCCAGCGCCACTGCCACGCCGATATTGATCTCCGCCACCTGTTCGATAGCGTCGTCGCTCCAGCGCACGTTCATGTATGGATGTTCACGCAGGGCTAGGGCAACGGCGCGCACGATCAGTGCGGTGTAGGTGACGCCTGTCGTCGCCTTGCTGCGCTCCTGCTCAGCTACCAGTGCGGTGACATCGGCTTGCGTCGTCATCGTCAGTTGCGCCGTGTTATGCAGGCTTTCCATCATGCGCCGCGCAATGGCGCGACGCATGGGTGAGAGCGGTGCGCGGGTAGACGCCGTCGCAATGGCTGAGCGCCGGTCAAGCGCTGCCTGCACGTCTTGCTCGCTGATGCGGCCGCCCGGCCCGGCGCCAACCAGGGTGGCAAGATCGATGCCATGCTCTTTTGCCATTCGTTTGGCGATGGGTGTGGCGCGTATCTCACTGGGCGGCGACGTCATGGGCGCGGGAGGCGGCGCAGCGGGCGCATTCATCTGCGCCGCCCGCTGCACATCCTCTTCGGTGATACGTTGTCCGTTGGCCGGCGTGACATGCGCCAGCTCGATGCCAAGCTCCTTGGCCAGGCGGCGAGCGGCAGGCGACGCAGGATAGTTGCCTGCCGGTGCAGAGGCGGCAATCGTTGCCCCATCTGCTGCGGACCGAGACGTTGTCGCGATGGGGGCGTCTGCGCTTTCGTTGGGCAGTAGCAGAATGGCAAGGGTTTGCCCTGGGCGGATGACTGCATCGCGTGGCGCCAGAATCTGCTGAATGCGACCATCCACAGGCGCCACCACCTCGCTGCTCACCTTATCGAATTGCACTTCGAGCAGCGGTTCACCGGCGCGCACCTCTGCGCCTTCCCGTTTGAACCAGGCGACGACGATGCCTTCCGTCGCGGTGCTACCTACCGGAGGCAGCGTCATTTCATGGGGCATACGGGTCACTCCATCAAGGCGCGGGCAGTAGCGGCGATGCGTTCGGCGCTGGGTAGCACAAACTGTTCGAGCGGTCGGCTGTATGGAATCGGCACATCGGGCACAGCCAGGCGTCGAATCGGGGCGTCCAGGTAGTCGAGCGCGTCTTCGGCCACAAGCGCCGCAATCTCGCCCGACATGCCGAAGCTGTGATAGTCCTCATCGACCACAACCAGACGATGCGTCTTCTTGACCGAGTTGATCACGGTTTCTCGATCCAGCGGCACGAGTGTGCGGAGGTCAATCACTTCCGCTTCGATGCCCTCCTGGGCCAGTGCGTCGGCTGCATCCAGCGCGCGGTGCACCATCATCGCCAGGCTGACGATCGTGACATCTTTGCCCGTGCGTTTGATGTCGGCTTTCCCTAGCGGGATTGTGTAGGCTTCTTCCGGGACTGGCGTCACCGAACGTTGGTGATATTTCATCCAGCCCAGCCCCATCAGTCCCTTGTGGAAGAAATACATGACAGGGTTGTCGTCGCGGATGGCAGAGATCATCAGTCCCTTGGCGTCATAAGCCGTCGATGGTACGACGACTTTGAGGCCGGGTACGTGAGCGAAGAGGCCATACAGACATTGTGAATGCTGCGCTGCATCGTTATAGCCACCGCCGATGGCAGTGGTCAGCACGACCGGGAAGCGCGCTGCACCGCCGGACATGTAGGTGTTCTTGGCCAGGTGGTTGTAAATCTGATCCATGCAGACGCCGAAAAAATCGACAAACATCAACTCCACAATCGGGCGCATACCTTCGGCGGCGGCGCCGGTGGCGGCGCCGATAAACGCCGTTTCTGAGATCGGTGTGTCCATCACCCGTTCAGCGCCATATTTTTGATAGAGACCTTGCGTTGCGCCAAAGATGCCGCCGTAGATGCCGACATCTTCGCCCAAGACAAACACCCGATGATCACGCGCCATCTCCTGGTCGATCGCTTCGGCAATGGCTTTGGACATGGTCAATTCGCGTTCGTTCGCCATAAGTTGTTTCTCCATCGAACAAGTTGTGTCTGATTGCGGGTTTAGACGAAGACATCTTCCAGGGCACGCTCAGGCGCCGGGTAAGGGCTTTGCCGTGCAAAGAGAAAAGCCGCATCGACATCCGCTTTGGCGGCGGCGCGGGCGTCGTCAAGTTCGGATTGGGTGGCAATACCCTGTTCGTGCAACTGTGCGCCTAGTCGAGCAATCGGGTCGTTGGCTTTGAGCGTGGGAACCTCATCCTTGGGGCGATAGAGTTCAGGATCGCCTTGAAAGTGCCCGTAGAGGCGGTCCGTTTTGACTTCAATCAGGCTGGGGCCTTCGCCGCGCCGTGCACGCCGCACAGCCTCGCCCACGACTTCATAGACGGCCAGCACATCATTTTCGTCGATGCGGACGCCGGGGATGCCGTAGCCGGCGGCGCGCTGGCTATTGTCAGGGATGGCTGTCGAGAGTTGTTTTGCCACCGAGATCGCCCAAGAGTTGTCCTCGATGATGAAGATCATGGGCAGTTTCCAGAGCGCAGCCAGGTTGAGCGCTTCATGGAAGGCGCCTTGATTGGCTGCGCCCTCGCCCGCAAACGCCACAGCGACCCAGTCCTTGCCCATCTTCTTGGCTGCCAACGCTGCGCCGCACGCTGGCGGGAAGCTGGCGCCGACGATGCCGCTACAACTGAATTTATGCTCCACATCGAAAAGGTGCATGTGGCCGCCCTTGCCCTTGCCCAGACCCGTCTCCTTGCCGAAGATTTCCGCCGCCAATTTGTTGATGTTGACGCCTTTGGCGATGGCAAAGTGATGAGGGCGATGCGTGCCGACAACTGTATCCTCTTTGTGCAGGTGCATACATGTGCCGACCGCCACCGGTTCCTGGCCAGCGGCCAGATGCATCTCACCCGGCACTGGCCCGGAGCCAATGTCAAAGGCTGGCGATTTCCCTTCCATGTACGCCACCGCCATCTCGTCCTCGAAGATGCGGATCGTCCACATCTGGCGGTACATCGAGAGCAACTGTTCTTTGCTTAGGTTCATCTTTTCCCTCCTCAATACGGAACTGGACGGTGATGAGAATTCGTTACGCGCGGACCGGCGCCTCCGGGCACGACAACGTTCGGGTAGCCGTCATGCTGGATTCGCTGGCGACGCGGTGTACGACGAACGAACAAACCAGCCGATCTGCGCCGCATATTGCAGTGTGCGCTGGATATCTACGACCAGAGGGCCTGCCTGGCTTAGGCGAATGTCTACACGTTCTCCCTGGCGTAGCGTGAATTTGCGCTCACCATCGAGTGCGATCACGGTAGGGGTGCGATTGATCGAAATGGATTCGCCGATCTGGATGCGGCGATGGCTCTTGACGGGTATCGGTCGAATCAACCCTGGCGCAATTGGGGCCAGCACTGCGGTTCCGCCGCTGCCGACTTCCAGAAAAATGCCCTCTTCCTCGCCGGGGGGCGTTGGCTCCAGGTAGCCACCGATCGCAGAAAGCCCAATACTGAAGGGTTCGGCGCGCGCCAGTACGACTTCTTGAATATCGTCGGCGTGCCAGACTGCGCGTGCGCCAATGAAGCGCTCCCGATAGACGACGGCATCAACGAGCGCAATATCCTCCAACCGGTCGTTGCGCCAGAGTTCGAGCCGCTTGGTGGGATGAGTTGCGATGGTTAGCGGCACAGCGCCAGTGGCTACGAGACCGGCGGCCAGCCCCGCAACTGTGCCTTCCACCATGACGGGAAAGACATTATTGGTGCCGGTCGAAATCGGCGTCAGGGGCGTTGCGCCACACGTCTTGGCGACAGCCCGGTTGGTGCCATCGCCGCCCAGGGTGATCAGGGTGCTCACGCCAGCTGCGACCATGCGCTCGGCTGCCTCGACAGAGTCGTGCTCCTCGAAGCGCGGCTCCATTGCCACCATCTCGACGGCGAGTTGCAGGTGCAGGTTATCCAGCGCCTTGCGCCCGATGCCGAATGCGTCCGGCATGAGCAGCACCCGTGCGACGCCGGTTGCGTCCAGCGCCAACAGCACGCGGCGCACGATATTCACCTTTTCATTGTTGTCGAAAACGGATGCGTGCGCCACCAGGCGGCGAATATCGCGGCCGGCGGAAGGATTCGCAATGATGCCTACAATTGACATGCGCGTTTCACCTGTGCGCGTTTCACCTGTGCGCGTAGCCACGCGCAACAAAGCTGCTGGAGCGCGTGACACTTCCTGTCATTGCTGCAGCGCGACCTTGCTATCTGTTGCGGAAAATCATCTTGAGAATGTCAGGAGTATAGTCCAATTGCGCCAGCAAGCAAAACAGCAAGTAAAACATAGGGTTGTCCACAGCCGGACGGCAATATAGGAAGCAATTGCTCATAGACAACACAAATAGACTTTGCTCATCTTCCCGGAAGCTCTGAGCTTCCGGGAAGATATCGGGTGTACGATGTTTGATTGTGCTATCTATCAGGCGTCATTGAGAACGTGTGTCGCGGGTGCGCTGGTGTTGTGGTAGCATAGACAACGTCCAACGATAATCTATCCAGTTCACTTAACGATTTTGACTTAACGGAGGTCTGCAATGAAGACGGATGCGTCGCGCCTGTCGCCCAACCCGGTGCTGGCGCAGCTTGGCTATCCGCCCGATGCCCGGCTGGTCATCTTCCACGCCGATGATGTAGGGATGTGTCATGGCAGCAACCGCGCCTTTATCGACTTACAGGCGGCGGGAGTTGTCCAATGCGGGTCGATCATGGCGCCCTGTCCCTGGGCGCCGGAGATACTCGACTACTGTGCCGCGCACCCGGAGATCGACGTGGGCGTGCATCTCACCCTCAACAGTGAGTGGCCAGGCTACCGCTGGGGACCGGTGAGTACGCGCGCGGTGGAGAGCGGGTTGATCGACGCACGTGGGCATTTCTGGCCGCAGGTGGCGCAGATGCAGGCGACAATGCGGGCGTCGGCGGCGCTGGCTGAACTGCGCGCCCAGATTGAACTGGTGCGAGCGGCTGGCATCGATTTTACCCATCTCGACACCCACATGGGCGCTGCGCTGACGCCGGCGCTCTTTCCCGCCTATGTCGAGTTGGGCTTCGAGTACAATGTGCCTGTGCTGGTGTTGCGGCAACTGGATGACTACGTGCGGGCGCTAGGGTTCACCCAGGCCAGCGATGCCGAATGGTCCGCATTTGTCGCCGAGCTGGAGGCGCGCGGCATGCCGCTGATCGATCACTTTCGCGTCACGCCAGGCTACGGGCCGGGCGAAGATGAGGGCGGTCGCGCCGATCTCTACGCAGCGACGCTACGCGCCTTGCCGCCCGGCATCACCTATTTTAGTCTCCACCCTAATGCGTCCGGCGACATCGAGATCATTGCGCCGGAGCGCGCCCACTGGCGCACCTTTGAGCACGACTATTTCCGCTCGCCGCAACTGCTGGCGTTGTTGCAGCGGGAGCAGATTCAGCCCATCGGCTACCGCGCCTTGTGCACGCTCATGCGCACAGCGCGCCGGAACCGCCGTCAGCTCTAGCCGCTGCGATGCGCATGATGGTAAAAAAATGTCTAGGTTTTCCAGAAAATAACATTTGTTTATGCCGAGGCTCTGACGTTTGACTGAGAAGGTAGGCGCATGGCCGCGTTACAATTACTCTTGCAGAGGTTTACATTTTTCAGCCAGAGCAGGATTGGACGCTGTCTTAAGTCAGGGAGGAAGCATGGTCGCAAACTTCAAGCATATGCGCGCGCGGTGGACAGGCGCGCTGGCGCTTCTGCTCATCATGGCCTGGGCGTTGCTGGCCGGCTGTGGTGGTGCGGAGAACAAGAACACAACGATTTTTGAGGCGGCGCCGCCGAGTGCAGCGGCGCCTGTCACAACGCCGGCGCGCTATCGAATTGGCCTGATTATGAAAACGCTGACTAACCCGTTCTTCATCGAGATGGAGAAAGGCGCACGCCGCGCCCAAGAGGAGCTGGGCGTCGAACTGGTTGTCAAGACCGGCGCTCAGGAGACCTCGATTGAGCAGCAGATCGCCATCGTCGAAGAGATGATTACGGCGGGGATGGATGCGATCGTGATCGCCCCTGGCAGCTCGACCGAGTTGATCCCGGTGCTCAAAAAGGCGCAGGACGCAGGCATTGTCGTCATCAACATCGATAACCGGCTAGACGCAGCCTTATCGGCGAAAATGGGGCTGGCGAATGTACCATTCATTAGTGTAGACAACGAGCAGGGGGCCTATCTTTCAGCAAAGTGCATCGTTGATCGTCTCAAAGGTCCGGCGGATGTGGCGATCCTGGAAGGCATCCGTGAAGCCAAGAACGCCCAGGATCGCAAAGCTGGCGCCGAGCGCGCCTTTGCCGAAGCGCCGCAGCTTACCGTGGTCGCCAGTGAGACCGCACACTGGAAGATCGACGAAGGCTATACGGTGACAAAGCGCATCCTTGAGCAACACCCGACTGTCAAGGCAATCTTTGCCGCCAACGACATGATGGGGTTGGGCGCCATCAAGTATCTGGATGAGAGTGGCCGCCAGGATGTGCTAGTGGCGGCGTATGACGCGCTGGCGGAAGCATTAGCGATGGTGGAAACGGGCAAGATGCTCTGCACCATCGACCAACAGGCTGCTGAGCAAGGCTATCTTGGCATTCAATACGCTGTGCGCGCCCTGAAAGGTGAAACACTGCCTGCCGAAACGATGGTTGACGTCAAACTGATCGGTCAACCCTGATGCCCGCAGTCCAGCGCTTCACGAATCTCACATGAAGCCGCGAAGCACGCAAAGGAAGTCATCTTCAGCCTTGCAACTTCGCGCCTTCGTGTGAGCCAAAATCGTGTGAGCCAAAATCGTGTGAGCCAAAATCGGGTGAGCCAAAATCGTGTGAGCCAAAATCGTGTGAGCCAAAATCGAGAACTCCTGAATTTTGCTCTCGTCAGTCGATGTCGGAACAAGTGTGTTGAATCTATGTGCAGGGTGTTATGAAGCTGCGCTTGCCCAGAGTCAAGCTGATTTGGAAATTCCTCCTTTTCATCGGCGTCACCAGTGTGGTTCCGCTGATGGCGATGGGCTGGGCTTCCTACCAGACAGCGCTGCACACGGTCGAGTTGCAGGCCGGTCAATACACCCAGGAACTGACCACGCAGCAGCGCAAATACCTCGATCTTCTTCTCCAGGAGATCGAAAGTCTGATGGCGAATCTGGCTAGTTTGGACGACATCAAGCAGGTGGCGGCGAAGGAAAGCCCGGAAACCGACACCTACACCAAGCTCACCACCAATGCGCGCATTGGCTATATTCTCAGCGGCTACACCAACCTGCGCGGACTCATCTCGATTGACATCTTTACCGCAGGCGGCGACCAATATCATGTCGGCGACACACTTAACGTACAGGAATTGCGTACGGACGCGCTGGCGCGCATTCGGGCTGCCGCCGAACGCGCCCAAGGCGGCAACGTCTGGCTGGGCATCGAAGACAACATCAACCGCGCCTCCACGGAGCAGAAGGTCATGGTGGCAGCCAGGCAACTCAATGCCATCCCGGGGCTTACGCAGGCGGCGAAGCCAACGGCGTTGCTGATTGTCAACTATGGCCTGGATAACTTACGGCGGCATTTTGCAAACGCAACGCAAAGCGCTGCTGCCTCGATGATGATCATCGACGCAGAGCGCCGCGTCGTCTACGCTACGGATGCTGCCCGCGTCGGTTCGGTCATCAGTCAGGCTTTTTATGCAGCGCTTCCCGGTGCAGGCGGAGCATTTGTCCAGGAAATAGACGGACAGTCGGTGTTTGTCTCGTATAGCCGGTCACCGATGAGTGGTTGGCTTGTGGTCAACTTCACGCCGATGAATGTGTTGACCGCGCCGACCACGCAGATTTTCTTTGCCACCCTCTTCTTATTGCTGGCGAGTCTGGCGATGGTCGGCGTTGGGACGCTCTTCCTCTCACGTTCGGTGGTGTCGCCGATCAACCTGATCACGCGCAACTTCCAGCGGATTCAGCAGGGCGATTTGCTGCAAGTTGCGCCGTTGCAGGTGCGCTCGAATGATGAGATCGGCGACTTGACGCGCTGGTTCAATGCCTTTCTCGATTCCTTGCTCGAAAAGCAGAAGGCTGACGCCGAACTGGTTGCCGCCAAAGAAGCCGCCGTTGCTGCCAGCCTGGCCAAGAGCGAATTCCTTGCCAATATGAGCCATGAGATCCGCACCCCGATGAATGGGGTGCTGGGGATGCTCCAGCTCGTCCAGGGCACACCGTTGACCGAGGAACAGCAGGACTTCATCGCGACGGCGCGCGTTTCCGCCGAAGCGCTGCTGCACCTGCTCAACGACATTCTTGACTTCTCCAAGATTGAAGCGGGCAAACTGGATCTGGATGAGCAACCCTTTGATCTGCGTCTACTCATCTTGACGCTGGTCAAGGGATTTTCTGTCATGGCCAACAACAAGGGAGTTGATCTGACCACCGCCATCGCCGACGACGTGCCGCACATGCTTGTGGGCGACCCTCTGCGCTTACGACAGATTTTGGCCAACCTGGTGGGCAATGCCATCAAATTTACGGAGCAAGGGAACATCCGCGTGGCAGTGCAGACCCAGGCGCGCAGTGCTGAGCGGGTTACGTTACTCTTTAGTGTGACCGACACGGGCGTTGGCGTGGCGCCGGACAAGTTGGCCTCGATTTTCGACGCATTTGTCCAGGCGGATACGTCAGCGACGCGGCGTTTTGGCGGCACCGGGTTGGGGTTGACGATCTCGGCGCGGCTGGTGGCCATGATGGGTGGCAAAATCTGGGTGGAAAGCACCCTCGGACAGGGCAGCACCTTTTATTTCACAGTGGTATTCACAGAGGCGCCGGCTTTAGCTGATCACGCGTTGCCTGCTCCTGCGCCGCCCACTGGTGCAACTGCGCCAGCCGCTCATGATGATCCCGGGCCGATGCCAGGGCGCCTACACATTCTGCTGGCGGAAGACAATGCTGTCAACCAAAAGCTCGCCGTACGCGTGTTGACCAAACAGGGGTTTACCGTCAACGTCGTCAACAATGGCATCGAGGCGCTGGAGGCTTTGGCGCAAGCCAGCTACGATCTGGTGTTGATGGATGTTCAGATGCCCGAAATGGATGGACTGGAGGCTGTACGGCAGATTCGGCTGCGCGAGCAAGGACAGTCGCACCGTCTGCCTGTCATCGCCATGACTGCGCATGCCATGCAAGGCGATCGAGAGCGCTGTCTGGCAGCCGGCATGGACGGCTATGTATCGAAGCCAATCAATGTGGATGAATTGCTCGGCGCGATCCGCGCCGTTCTGCCTGCCGGCGCAGCGACGCCGTGATCCGCCACGTGCCGCTGCACTTATCCTCGCAATATCGTCGCGTGGTATAATCAATCAGTCGGCGCTCCACCTGGCTTGACCAATGGGGGAGGACGCGTCGGATAAATCCTGTCATCACAAGCTGCAGCTTGCGGCCAATCTCAGCATCCTGCCTGGACGCACGAACAAATGCAATCTCTTCTCATCGGCGTTGAAGTTGGCACCTCGGCTGTCAAGGGTGTCCTCTATGACCTCACCGGAGCTGAACATTTTTCCACGCGCTGCGCGTATCATCTCCTGACGCCACAGCCGGGTTGGGCCGAACAGGATGCTGAAGAACTCTGGGGCGCTCTGCTGACTGTGCTGCGCGAGACCGCAACAGCCGCCAACGCCCTGGGGCGGGTGGTTGCGCTGGCGCTGGCGGCCCAGGCCGGCTCCGTCGTAGCGGTGGATGGCGAGGGCGCGGCGGTGGCGCCGCTGATCACGTGGCTTGACACTCGTGCCGAGGCTATCGTCGCCGACTGGACGCGCACCGGCCGCGCGGATCGCATCCGGCAGATCAGTGGCTGGCATCCGCATCCGGGACTGCCGTTGGCGACCCTTGCCTGGCTGACGCGTCACACATCGCAGGTCGTGCAAGGGGCGGCGCACATTGTCGACGTCCACAGCTTCTTGCTCTATCGCTTGACCGGGTTGCCACTCACTGATTTTTCTGAGGCGGCAGAGACGTTATTGCTTGATCGGGCAACGGCCACCTGGTCGGCGGAGCTATGTGCGCTGGCGGGTGTGCAGCCGCGCCAACTGCCCGGGCTGTTGCCTGCTGGCGCCGTTGCCGCGTCGTTGTTGCCTGAGGTGGCGCGTGCGACTGGCCTGTCGTCGTCCACGCTGGTTGTCGTCGGCGGGCATGATCAATGTTGCGCAGCGTTGGGGATGGGGATCACTGCGCCGGGGCAGCTCATGCTTGCCAGTGGCACGGCGTGGGTGCTCACAGCGTTGACGCCTGATCTGCCGGTGGCGCAGATTCCGCCTGGCATGGAGTTGAATTATCACATCTTGCCTGGGCTTCACACTATCTCGCAACTACTCGGTGGTTTTGGGGCAGTCGTCACCTGGTGGCTGTCGCTGCTCTGGCCCGACGTCAAGGATCGCTACGCCGCCCTGGAGGCTGCGTTGACGGTTAGCCCGCCTGGGGCGCGAGGGCTGCGCTTCCTACCCATCGGCGGCAGTGCGCAACTTGGCAGTGGACGTGGTGGTTTTTTGGGCTTGCGCCTGGATCACGCTCGTGACGATCTGGCGCGCGCCGTGTGCGAGGGCATCGCCTATGAGGTGCGCTGGGCGCTGGACCGGCTGGCGGCTTCACAGCTGGCAGCGGCGCACATGTGGATGGCGGGTGGCGCCACGCAAAGTAACTTCTGGCCACAGCTCATTGCCGATGTGACCGGCGCGCCGGTCTACGTGGCGCCACATGCAAACTGGCAGGCGCGTGGCGCCGCCATCCTCGCGGGCGTTGGCGCCGGTTTGCTTGGCGCTGACTTGATGGCTGCTGCCCAACGTTGGCAGATTGCGCTGGCCGAGGTGACGCCAAACCGCGATCACGCGCGGCTCTACGCTGCCGCATACGCCGACTATCGTCATCTATGCGCACGTGTGGCGGATGAAGAATCAACAGGTCTGGAGGTCTAATGGTAACGCGTCGTTTGCATCGTATCTTCCGCGCCGATGGGCGCACGCTGATCGTCGCCTGCGATCACGGCATGATCTCTGGCCCCGACACCGGCATTGAAAACCTGGGCGACACGCTGGAGAAGGTGATCGCCGGCGGCGCCGACGCCGTAATGGCGAGCTACGGCACGGCGACGCGCTTTGCTGCGCAGTTGGCGCGCGTCGGGCTGGTGCTGCGCATCGATGGCGCGGCCACAGTCTTAGGGCCGAAGGGCGGCCCCGGCGCGCAATTCTACACCGTCGAGGACGCGCTGCGGCTGGGCGCCGACGCGCTCTGCGTCACTGCCTTCCCCGGTTCACCGGTCGAGGAAGCCACGCTGACGGTGCTGGCGCACGTCATCCGTGAGGCGCACGCCTGGGGCATCCCCGTGATGGCGGAGATGGTGCCTGGCGGCTTCGACAGCCCGCCCACTGCGCGCACGGTGCACAGCGTCGGCGTGGCCGCGCGGGTCGCCGCCGAGCTGGGCGCGGATTGGGTCAAGATTCCCTACGTCGAGGGCTTTGCGCAGGTGGTGGCGGGCTGCTATGTTCCGGTCGTTGTGTTGGGCGGCCCCCATCAGGATGCGCCCGAAGCGACGCTGACCATGCTCGAGGCGGCGCTGCGCGCCGGTGCGGTCGGCGCCACGATCGGGCGTAATATCTGGAAAGCCGCCGACCCGACGGCGATGACACAGGCGTTGGTCGCTAGAATCCACGGCAGCGCATGAGCGCGGATCTTGCCGCAGTGCGCGGCGTGCTGTTCGATGTTGACGGCACGCTCTGGCGTGGAAACACACCGGCGCCGGGGCTGGCGGCGTTCTTCACCTGGCTGCGCGCTCGCGCCATCGGCGTGTGCATCGTCACGAACAACTCGCTCAAGCCACCCTCACATTACCGGCAGAAATTGGCGACGTTTGGCGTCACGGTCGAGGAACGCGAAATCCTGACCTCGGCGCAGGCAACGGCGCAACACTTGGCGCGGACGCTGACGCCGGGTGAGCGCGTCTACGTGATCGGCGAGGAGGGGCTGCTGGCTGCGGTGCAGGCGGCGGGCATGACAGTGACGCCCGACGCCGCGATGCCGGTTGCTGCCGTCGTGGTCGGCGGTGACCGCTGCCTGACCTACGCCAAACTCAAGGCGGCGGTGTTGCTGCTTCAGCGCGGCGCCCGGCTGATCGGCACGAATCCCGACCTGCTGATCCCCACTGCCGCCGGACTGGCGCCGGAAACCGGCGTGACGTTGGCGGCCTTGACTGCAGCGACCGGCGTCAAACCGACGATCATCGGCAAACCGGCGCGGTGGCTGTTCGAGGCAGCGCTGGCGCAGCTTGCGCTCCAACCGGCGCAGGCGCTGATGGTCGGAGACCGTCTCGACACCGACATCCTCGGCGCTAAACAGCTGGGGATGTCGACGGTGTTGGTCACGAATGGCGTCGATAGCGCTGCAGCAGTCGCAGACAAGGGCATCTATCCAGACCTGATGGTGGCGCATCTTGGTGATCTGCTGCAGATATGGCGTCACACGCTGGCCGGGAACCTTTTCTGATAGACAACACAAATAGACTTTGCTCATCTTCCCGGAAGCTCTGAGCTTCCGGGAAGATATCGGATGTACGATGTTTGATTGTGCTATCTATGAAGCGCACAGGCGACAAAGTGTAAGGTGTCCGGTCACTCACTGGCGATTAGCATTCGCACCTGCTGCGCCACCGCCTCACCTAGTTTGCGGTGCTCGCTTGCCTCGAAGTGGATGCCGTCGAGATCACTCGAGACGATGACCGTCGCCGTGTCCAGAAAAGCGCAGCCCAGTTCTTCCGCCACCTGGCGATAATAAAAGCCGAGTTTTTGAGATTTTGCCTCGGCGCCCTCAAACATTTGATCGAACCAGGTCAACTTCGCCACCGGCGGCGGCGCCAGCAGCAGCACCGCTGGCGCCGCGCCGGCGCGCCCGGCTGCGCTCTGCTGCACGATGCGCACCAGGACGCCCGCGCCCTGTGCAATGTCAAAGGCTGACAGACTAAAGCGTTTCTTCAGATCATTGGTGCCTAGCAGGATGATGACTAGGTCGAGCGGGCGGTGCGTCTCCAGACAGGGGATCAGATAATCCTTGCCGCACTTATACCCCTCGATCGGGTCATCCCAGACCGTCGTGCGGCCATTCAGTCCCTCTTCGATCACTTCAAAGCCAGCGCCAAGTGTGTTGCGCAGCACGCCTGCCCAGCGCTCATCGCGATCAAAACGATCTTGGGTCGCCGGATTGTAGCCCCAGGTGTTGGAATCACCGAAGCAAAGAATGCGTTTCATGGAGTCGCTCCTTGTCAGATTCGTGTGATAGGAAATGTCATTACTCTACCAGGACGCCGGTGCTCCACACAAGACCGCCATCGGAAGTGACAACGGTAGAATGAATGCCGCGAATTTGGGTATTGACACAAATCCTATAGCATGTTATCCTATCCTATAGGATTCTCCAGCGACAATTGAAACGTCTCTCATCTTTGAGTGCAATGGCTGAGCAAAAAACCGTGCTGGCTGATGCTGTCTACGAGCGGCTCAAAGCCCGGATTATGGATCAGATTTACCCACCGCGTGAGCGACTGAATATCGATGCACTGGCGATCGATCTTGCGGTCAGCCCGACGCCGGTGCGCGAGGCGCTGGCCCGCCTGTCCGCTGAGCGACTTGTCACCTTCGAGGCCTTCAAGGGTTACCGCGTCAGTCCGTTGCTGACGCCGACGCAGGTGGCGGACTTGATGCACGCGCGCCGGCTGCTCGAAGTGGACGCCGCACGCCTGGCCGCGCGGCGCATTCGTGTGCCTGATCTGATTATGGTGGAGAAGCTGCTCCAGCAGATCCTGGATGAAAGCGCCAGCGTGGAAGTTGGCTCCTGGTCGCACGGCTACCGTCAGTTCAACCAGCTGGATAAACAGTTCCACGAAACGATCGTGGGCGCCGCCGGCAACCAGTTTCTGCTCGACGCGTATCGTTCACTCAACGTGCACATCGAACTGGGGCGTTTCTATCGGGTCTTCCGCGAGATGGATCAACAGCAGACCTGTGTGGAACATGCCGCCATCGTTCAGGCGCTGCGCGACCATGATGTCGAGCAGGCTGCAACTGCGGTGGAATCGCATCTACGCGCCACCGAAGCGCGCGTCTTTCGCCTGATTGAGAAGTATCCGCATCTAGACAGCGCCAACGGCGCAGGTCAATAGGAGGTCACGATGACAGTTCGGGTTGCGCTGATCAGCGGCCCCATGTACGACGCCTTGTATGCACGTTTGCCGGAGTTTACGCGCCTCACCGGCATTGCTGTCGAGCTAGCGTTTCAGGGCGACCATCCTGCGCTTAATGAATTCCTGGCGACGGAGGCCGCCGCTGCGTGCGACCTGGTGTCGACGCACACCAAGTATGCTCCCTCGCAGCAGGCGCTGCTGGCGCCGTTGGACGAACTGCTCACACCCGCCGACCTAGCCGACTTCACGCCCGCGCTGCTGAAGCTGGCGAGCATCGGCGAGAGGTTGTACAGCCTCCCGCGCAACGTGGACGTGCGCCTGCTCCACTACCGCACCGATCTGGTGACGCACACACCCGCCACGTGGGACGAACTGCTCGACTTGATGCGGCGCATCAACCGGCCGCCGACGTGCTATGCCTTCGTCTTTCCGGGCATGGAGTCCGGTCTGTTCGGCACCTTCTACGAACTGGTGGAGATGGCAGGCGCCGAGCTGTTCCCGCCCGACTTGACGCCGCAGATCGAGAACGCCGGTGGACGTTGGGCGCTGCAATTCCTGCGCACCTGCTACACCGAAGGGCTGGTCTCCCCGGAGATTGTCGGCTGGCACTACGACAAGGTGCACGATGCCTTCCGCGCCGGACGCGCCGCGCTGGTGGGGGATTGGCCCGGTTATTACGCCGACTACTGCGCCGCCGATTCGCCCGTGCGCAATCGCTTCGCCCTGGCGCGCTATCCAGTCGGACCGTCGGGCAAGTCGCTGGTCTACGGCGGCAGCCACACCTTTGCGCTCACGCGGTGCGGGGCGGAGAACGCCGATGCCCTGGCGTTGTTGCGCTTCCTCACTGCGCCGGAGCAGCAATTGGTTGAGGCGCGGCAAGGCGCTGTGCCGGTGCGTGCTTCTGTCATGCAAATCGTGCAACAGGGAGCCGCCCCCACGGAACAACAACGCTGGCAAACGCTGGCGGACGCGATCACGAGCGTGGTGATCCCTCCTAAATTTAGCCGCTACCCGTTGGTGGAGGAAGTGCTCTGGAAGACTGTGCAGGCAGCCATGATCGGCGCCTTGTCAATCGATGATGCGCTGCACAAGATGACCATTCAAATTGCTGACATTGTGGCAGGTGAACATGCAGGGTGAACTCGCAGATAAAGTGATCTTCTTAACCGGCGGCGGCCAGGGGATCGGGCGTGAGTGCGCCATCGCCTATGCTCGCGCCGGGGCATCCGTCGTGATTGCGGACATCAACCTGGAGGCAGCGCAGGCGACGCTCAGCAATGACCTGGGCGGCGCCGGGCTGGCGGTGCAATGTGACGTGGCCTCCTCGGCGTCTGTGCAGGCGGCAATTCAGCAGACGCTGGCGCATTACGGCCGGCTCGACGCCATCCACAACAACGCCGCCATCAGCGGGCCGTCGAAGCCGCTCCACGAAACAACCGACGCGCAGTGGGATCAACTTTTCGCCATCAACGTGAAAAGCATCTACCACACAACGTTGCACGGCATCGACGCGCTCAAAGCCAGCTGTGGCTGCATTCTGAGCACGGCCAGCATGGTTGGCGAGTTGGGCCAGGAGAACCATGCCGCCTACGTGGCGACCAAGGGCGCGCTGATCGCCCTGACCAAGGCGATGGCGCTCGACTATGCGCCCTTTGGCATTCGCGTGAATGCGCTCAGCCCGGCGGCTGTGTGGACGCCGCTGCTGCGCCAGTGGGTGCAGGATCAGCCCGACCCCAGCGCCACGGAGGATTTTCTGAATCACATTCACGTGCTCGGCTTCTGCCCCGAAGGTGATGTGGTGGCGGATGTCGCCGTCTTCCTGCTCTCGGAGCGGGCGCGCTTCATTACGGGCGTGACGCTGCCGGTAAGCGGCGGCGCAGAATTGGGGTATCGGCGGTCGGGGACGAAATAAATCTCCAATCTCTAGTCTTATCAAAAAATTAGAGATTGAAGATTGATCGGCTGGGAGGTCGTGTGAAATCAGTTGTGATTACGGCAGTCACTATACGAGATGCCCGGTTTCAGTTGAAACCGGGCGAGGGTGTCGATGCGATCCACTTTAACCCGCAGTACGCGTATGCGGTCACGCTGCTGCACACGGATGCGGGGGTGCAGGGCGTCGGGCTGGCGTTGACGCTGGGCGCCGGCACCGAGATGGTCTGTGAGGCGATCCAGACGCTGGCGCAGCCGCTGGTCGGGCGCGAGATCGAGGAGTTGATGGTTGGCTTTGGCCAGACCTTTCGGCAGATTGCTGACCATCCGCAGTTGCGCTGGCTTGGTCCGCACAAGGGCGTCGTGCATCTGGCGCTGGCCTCGCTGACCAACGCTTGCTTCGACCTGTGGGCCAAGGCGCGCAACGTGCCACTCTGGAAACTGCTTGTAGACCTGTCGCCGGAGGCGATCCTGGCGCTGCTTGATCTGAGCTATCTGGAAGATGTGCTGCGCCCTGAAGATGTGCTCCGCTTGTTGCAGCAGGAGACGATCCACCGCCACGAACGCGAGCCGGTGCTGACGCAGGGCTATCCGGGCTACGACACCTCTATCGGTTGGTTCCACTACGGTGACGAGCAGGTGCGCGAAAATGCGCGCCGCGCTGTGGATGCCGGTTTCCGGGCGATGAAGCTCAAGGTCGGTTCGCCCGACACCGCTCGCGACATTCGCCGCGCCAGGATCGTGCGAGAGGCCGCCGGGACTGATGTACAGATCATGCTGGACGCCAACCAGCAGTGGACGCTGCCGGTGGCGCTGCGCACCTGCTTGGAGTTGACCGCCATACAGCCCTACTGGATCGAGGAGCCGACCCACCCCGACGACGTGCTGGCGCATCAGACGCTGGCGCGGGCGATTGCGCCGGTCAAGGTGGCCGCCGGCGAGCACATCCCCCATCGCGTGCTTTTCAAGAACTTCATGCAGGCCGGCGCCGCACACTTCATCCAGGTGGACTGCACGCGGGTTGGCGGCATCAGCGAATTCATCACCGTCAGCCTGCTGGCACGGCAGTTCAATTTGCCTGTGGTGCCGCACGTGGGCGATATGGGGCAGATTCACCAACACCTAGTGCTCTTCAACCGGGTAGCGCTGGGGCACGAGAAGATTTTCCTGGAGTACATCCCGCATCTGCGCGATTACTTTCGCTATCCGGCGGTGGTGGAGGGCGGCGTCTACCGTCCGCCGCAGGAGCCGGGGAGCAGTTCGGATTTGCTGGATTGAGGAGCGAGGGGCGAAGCACCGGATTACTTGAGCGAATAGGAGTGTGACAATGACGCAGCGTGAGGTGAAATTGCTTGCACGTCAGACTAACCAGAGGGGCGGTGTTGGCAGTGCGCTGCGTGGCATCTTGCGGCGCAGCGACACCAGCGTCGTGATCGCCACGCTGATTCTGTTCATTCTCTTTTCGTTCAGCAATTCCAGCTTTCTGACGCCCTTCAATCTCTTCAATATGTCACGCACAGCGTCCCTCTACGTGATGGTGGCGCTGGGGCAGGCGATTGTGATCGTGATCGGCCACATGAACCTGTCGCTGGGCGCCATCGGCGGGCTGACGGTGGTAGTGGCCGGCTGGTGCATGGACACCATGGGCTGGTCGCCCTGGGTGGCGGCGCCGCTGGCGCTGCTGATCGGCACGCTGTGCGGCATGTTCAACGGCTTCATCATCGTCAAGTCGCGCCTGAATTCGTTCATCGTGACGCTTGCCAGCCTCTTTATTTTCACCGGGCTGGTGCAGGGCATCTCCCAGGGCTTCCCCTACTCCAACATCCCCAAAGAGTTCACCATGATGGGGCGCAACGATCTGATGGGGGTGCCCTTCCTGTTCATCTTCGTTGTGATTGTGTTGATCGTGCTGGGCTACGTCTTTAAGTACCGCATCGTGGGCCGGCGTCTCCTGGCGACGGGCGGCAACCTGGAGGCCGCCCGCCTTTCCGGCATTCGCACCGACAACATCATCCTCCTGGCGCACACGCTATCTGGCGTCTTTGCGGCAACGGCGGGGCTGCTGTGGGTTTCGCGCATGGGGTCGGCGCAGCCATCCACCGGCACGGACTGGCTGATCGTCTCGTTTGCCGTGGCGATCATCGGCGGCACGGCGCTCAACGGCGGCGAGTTCTCGGCGCTAGGCATCCTGGCCAGCGCGATTATGCTCACGCTGATCAAGAACGGGCTGATCATGCTCAACGTCAACGTCTACTTCGAGCAGACCTTCCTCGGCGTCATCGTGCTGCTGGCGGTTTCCGTCGAAAGCATTCGCATGGCGTTGAGCAACCGCTCCAGGCGCAGTCAAGTCAAAAGCACAGCCTGAGCGCCGTGTTTGAGCGCTGTGCTTGCCTTTGCAACCTTTTCAGAAGGTCGCTGCTTCCGGGAAGGTCGGCAAATTGCGTCACATCGATCGTTTTTCGTTTGTCGCTTTGAGTCAATCGTTCACAAGAGTTTTCAAGAGAAAGGGAGGATGAAAATGAAGCAACAGCAAGTCAAGCTAATCTCGCTCGTCATGGTGGCGGTGTTCGCCATCAGCCTTGTCTTGGCGGCTTGCGCTGTGCCAGCCACAGCGCCGTCCGCCCCGGCCGGCGGTGAAGCTGCGTCCACCGATGTTGCTGCACCCGAAGCTGCCGCGCCCGCCGCCGACAGCAACTTCAAGCCTGTCTGGTATGCGCCGGCGCCGCACCCCTATTTCGAGGAAGTGCGCAAGGGCGTGGAAGCCTTCGAGGCTGAGACCGGCATCAAGGTCGAGAAACAGATTGGCCCAGACTGGAACCAGGATAGCCAGAATCAACGCATGGAAGCGCTGGCGGCGCAGGGCTTCAACGCCTTTTCCGTCTACCCGGCGGACGCCGTGGGCACTAACGGACTCTACGAGCAGTTGACGCCGAATGGCATCCACATCATCAACTTTGGCACCTCCACCGCCCAGCCGACGACTGCCTCCTTTGCCGTCGCCACTGACGTGAAAGCCGCAGCCATGCGCGCCGCCGAAGAACTGATTGCGGCGATGGGCGGTAAAGGCAACATCATCAACGTTCTGGAAGTGTTGGAGGACCCGAACACGGCGCTGCGCAAACAGGGCATCGACGAAGTCGTCGCCAAGTACCCTGACGTGACAATCATCCAGGAGGTGGCCGACATCAAGAGCGTCGAAGAGGCTGTGCAAAAAGTTGGCGACGCGCTCTCTGCCAACATCGACAAGGTGGATGGCATTATCGCCACCGGCTACACGCCCAGCGTTGCCATTGCCCAGGTGCTCAGCGAATACAAAGAGAAGGGCGGTGACCGCACGATCCACGCAGTGGGCATCGACACCGACGAGATGGTCATGCAGGCGATCAAAGATGGCGTGATGGACGGCACCATCGTCCAGAATCCCTACGGTCACGGCTACCTGAGCATGCTGCTGCTCCAGTATCTGTCCGAAGGTTACACGCCCAAAGCTGACGCGTACTTCGTCGACGCCGGTTTTGCCTTTGCTACTCAGGAGAACCTGGAGACCTACAACAACGACATCCTGGCTGTCACCGAGCAGATCAAGTCCGAGTTGCTGGACAAGTACCTGGAGAAATAGGCATTCTTTGCAGCACCGATCAGGATGTTTTTTGACTTCCTGACAGATTGGGGCTGGCTTGGGACTCGGAGCGTGTGATGTTGCAGATTCGCCATATCACCAAATCTTTTCCCAGCGTGCGGGCGCTCGATGATGTGTCCGTGGACTTCGCACCGGGTGAGGTCCACGCCATCGTCGGCGAGAACGGCGCGGGCAAGAGTACGCTGAACAAGATCATCTGCGGCATCTACACGCCCGATGCTGGCGAAGTGCGGCTAGACGGTGCGACAATCCACCTGCACGCCTACAAGGATGCGCTCGACCGCAAGATCAACCTGGTCAGCCAGGAGATTCAGGTTATTCCCAAGAGCACGGTGGCCGAAAACATCATGCTTGACAAGCTCGACCGCTATCTGGCGGGCGGGCGCATCGACTGGCGGCGGATCAACGCAGACGCAGCGCGCTACGCTGAGATGGTCGATCTCACGGCGCCGGTCACGCAGCCGGTGGCGGTCCTCAGCGCAGCACAGAAGCAGCTCATCATGATCGCCCGCGCCCTCTCCTCCGATGCGCGCATCCTGATCATGGATGAGCCGACCTCGGCATTGACCCGTCACGAGACTGACAACCTGCTGCAACTGCTGCGACGCATCAAAGGCGAGGGCGTCACGGTGATTTTCGTGTCGCACAAACTCGAGGAGGTGTTGGCGGTGGCCGACCGGGTCTCGGTCCTGCGCGATGGCAGCCTGATCGGCACGCAACCGATTGCGCGACTCACCAAAGAACAGATCGTGCAGATGATGATCGGTCGCGACGCGCGCACACTGGGTCTCGGTGCGCTGACGGTGGACGCCGGGCCGCCGGTGCTCGAAGCACGGGGCATCAGCCAGACTGGGCGCTTCCACAATGTCAGCTTTGCCCTACACCGGGGTGAGATTCTCGGCTTCTACGGTCTGGTTGGATCGGGTCGCACCGAGCTAGCGCAGATTCTCATCGGCGAAGACCGCAAGGATGGCGGCGAGGTCTACATCGAGGGCAAACGAGCCAACATCCAAAGCATGGCCGATAGCCTCTTCAAGTATCGCATGGGCTATGTCTCGGAGAATCGCAAAGAAAAGGGGCTGATCCTCAGCGCCCCGATCCAGACCAACATTGCTATCACGGTTTGGGAGCGGCTGCGCGACCGCTTTGGCTCGATCCGCCTGGCAGCCGAAACGGCCACGGCACGCGACTTCATGCAGAAGCTCGAAATCCGCGCCACCGACCCCGGCCAGACCGTTGGCAGCCTGAGCGGCGGCAACCAGCAAAAGGTGAGCATTGCCAAATGGCTGGCCGCCCACTGCGACATCCTGATCATCGATGAACCAACTATCGGGGTCGATATCGGCGCGAAAGAATACATTCATCAATTGATCTGGAATCTGGCGAAAGTCGAGGGCAAGTCAATCATTTTGATCTCGTCAGACATGCCGGAGATTGTCAATCTGGCGCGGCGCATCCTGGTGTTCAAGGACTTTGCGATCGTGGGTGAGGTGCGCAACAACGGTGAAAACGGCGCACCCGTGCGCGGCTACGACGAAGTTAGCAAGGAGATCGGCCAGTATCTTGCCTGAAAGCAGACCTGGAAAGGAGTCGTCATGAATGCACGTGAACGTGTGCTCGCCGCCATCAACCATCAGGAGCCGGTCGGCGTACCTGTTGACCTCGGCTCAACGCCCAGTTCGGGCATATCGGCGATCGCCCACTATAACTTGAAACACGCCATCGGCAAGGCGCACTGGCCGACGCAAGTCTATGACGTAGTGCAGCAGATCGCCCAGCCAGGCGACGAGATGCTTGACTATTTCCGCATCGACGTCGTCGACGTCGGACGCGCCTTCGACGACCGCCCGGAAGATTGGTACGACATCACCCTGCCCGACGGCACGCCTGTGCAGTTCCCCTGGTGGTTCAAGCCCAGCCCACAGCCCAATGGCGACTGGGAGGCCATCAACCAGGATGGCGTGCGCATTGCCACCATGCCGTTGGGCGCCAATTTCTTCGACCAGACCTGTTTTCCCTACGTGGACGGCTATCCAGAGAGCTTCGCCGATCTGCCCAAAGTCATGCCGCTTATACACTGGGCGGGAATGGCGCACAGCCCGTGGGATCACGCTGGCGACGCTGACTTTTGGGAGCAGCTTCGGGCGCGCACGCTGGCGCTGCGCGCCCGCACCAACCGCGCGCTCATGGTCGTGATCGGCTGCAATCTCTTCGAGTGGGGCACTTTCCTGCGCCGACTCGACAACTTTCTAGTCGATCTCGTCATGGATCAGGCCAACGTTGAGCGGCTGCTCGACGCCCTGGTGGAGATACATCTCAAGACGCTGGAAAAGGTCTGCGCCGCCGTGGGCGACATTGTCGATGTGGCGCGCTTTGGCGACGATCTGGGCACGGATAAGGGACCGTTTATGTCGCCCAAGACTTACCGCCAGTTGTTCAAGCCGCGCCACAAGTTGATGACCGACTACGTGAAGCAGCACAGCCAGATGCACACCTTCCTGCACTCGTGCGGGTCGATCTACAAGCTGCTGCCCGACCTGATCGAAGCAGGTTTCGAGATCATCAACCCGGTGCAGACCATCGCCCGCGATATGGAGCCGCAGCGCCTCAAACAGGAGTTTGGCAAGGACTTGACCTTCTGGGGCGGCGGCGTGGACACGCGCTTCACGCTTAACCGGGGCACGCCTGAACAAGTCAAGGATAACGTGCGCGCCAACATCGAGGCATTCTCCCCGGGCGGCGGCTTTGTCTTCAACACTGTGCACAACATCCTGCCCGACGTGCCGCCCGCCAACATCATCGCTATGTTCGAGGCGATCGACGAGTATCGATAAAAGATGAACTTGTGAGGGAATCATGGAAGAAGCACTGCTTGACGATATTTTCGCCGCGATTCTAGACGGCGACATTCCGGCGGCGCCGGGCAAGGTGCAGGCGGCGCTCGACGCCGGGCTGGGGCCGGAGAAGATTCTGAACGAGGGCATGATCGCGGCCATGGGGAGCGTGGGTGAACTCTACGAGTGCGGCGATTACTATGTCGCCGAGATGTTCACTTCCGCCAAGGCGCTGCAAGCGGCGCTGGGCGTCCTGCGCCCGCACCTGCTGCAAGAAGAGGTGCGCGCGGTGGGCACGGTTGTGATCGGCACGGTCAAGGGCGATATGCACGATATCGGCAAAAATCTGGTGACGATGATGCTCGAAGGGGCGGGCTTCAAGGTCTATGACCTGGGGCCGGATGTACACCCGTCGCGCTTTGTCGACGCAGTGGTGGAGCACAAGCCTGACATCGTGGCGCTGTCGGCGCTGCTGACCACCACCATGCCTTCGATGCAGACGACGATCGACGCCTTGACTGCGGCCGGTCTGCGCAGCAAAGTCAAGGTAATCGTGGGCGGTGCGCCGGTCAATGATGAGTACGCTGAGCACATCCACGCCGACGGCTATGCATCCGACGCCAGCCAAGCCGTGGCGCTGGCCAAGGCGCTGATGAACCTATGAGCGCTACTTATCTTGTCACCGGCGGTATGGGCTGCCTGGGTGCGTGGACGCTCTACCATCTGCACCGACAGGGCAAGCGCGCCGTCTGCTTCGACCTCAGCGAGGATCGCCAGCGCCTCGACCTGCTGCTGAGCCGCGACGAGCAGGCCGCCATTACCTTTGTGCGCGGCGATCTGACCGACACACAGCAGGTGCGCGACGTCTTCGCGCAGCACGCCATCACGCACGTCATCCACATGGCCGCCCTGCAGGTGCCCTTCTGCCGCGCCAACCCGCCGATGGGCGCCCAGGTCAACGTGACGGGCGCCGTCAACATCTTCGAAGCGGCGCGGCACACCGGCGTGAACCACGTGGCGATGGCCTCCTCGGTCGCCGTCTATGGTCCGCCAGAACTTTATGCGCCGGGGCTACTGCCAGCGGACGCGCCGGTTGCTCCGCGCACGCTCTACGGCGTCTACAAGGTCGCCAACGAGCTGACGGCGCAGGTCTATTGGCACGATTACGGCATTTCCAGCACCGTGTTGCGCCCATACACCGTCTATGGCCTCGGCCGCGACCAGGGACTCACCAGCGAGCCGACCAAAGCCATGCAGGCGGCGGCGCGCGGGGAAGATTTCCACATCAACTTCGGCGGCGCCATGCAGTTTCATTTTGCATCGGATGTTGCCCTGCAGTTCATCCTTGCCGCCGAGCAGGTGTCAAACGGTGCATTGGCTTTCAACCTGGGTGGACCCATCGTCAGCGTGGCGGAAGTCGCCCGGTTGATTATGGCGGCGCGCCCCGGCGTGCGCATCACTCATACTGAGAGTGGATTGCCTTTCCCTGCCGGCTGCGATGGCAGCGCGCTGTACGCACATGCGGCGACAGTGTACGCCACACCCCTTGCCGCAGGCATTGCCGCCACTATCGCCGCGTTTGCAGAAAGACTTAGCTCCGGCTAGACTGTGAACATCTGTTCCGCACCACACTTTTCAAGCGTGGCTAGCGCCAGTAGGCGAAGCGATGAAACCTTTTCTCAAATGGGCGGGCGGCAAGGCGCGCCTGGTCGAACGCATCAAGGCAGTGCTGCCGTCGGGGCGGCGGCTGGTGGAGCCGTTTGTGGGGTCGGGTGCGCTCTTTCTGAACACAGAGTACGACGAATATCTGCTGGCGGATGCAAACCGCGATCTGATCAACTGTTACCGGCAATTACAGCAAGGTGGGCCAGCGTTTATCGACGTGTGCGCGTCCTATTTTACGCCTGTCAATAATCAGCCCGACGCCTACTACGCACTGCGCGCTCGCTTCAATGCCACAGTAGATGCGCTGGAAAAGGCGGCGCTCTTCGTCTATCTAAATCGTCACGGCTATAATGGGCTGTGTCGTTACAATGGATCGGGCGGGTTCAACGTGCCGTTTGGTCGCTATGTCAGACCCTACTTTCCGCGCGACGAGATGCTCTATTTCTGGCGAAAGGCGACGCGCTGCGAATTTGTCGTGGCGGATTTTGTGACTACGCTGCAGGCGACGACGCCGGGCGATGTCGTCTATTGCGACCCGCCCTACGTGCCGCTGTCGGCGACAGCGCATTTTACCAGTTACAGCGCGGATGGCTTTTCACTGGCGAGTCAGTGGCGGCTGGCGCAGGAGGCGGAAGCCGCCGCCCGGCGCGGCGTGCCGGTCGTTATCTCCAATCACGATGTGCCGTTGACACGCGAAATCTATGCTGCAGCAGATGCGCATGCATTTTTTGCCGTACAGCGCAACATCAGTTGCGACCGCTTGCATCGCACTACCGCCGCCGAATTATTGGCGATATTCACAGCACTCCCCACCATTGCCACGCCGCCAACCCGATCACGCCGCCAGCCAGCACCAGCCACGCCGAATTGAGCTTGAAGCGGACGAGCACAATCAGCGCCGCAACTGCGAGCAGCGCGGTCAACCAATTGAAGATGGCGGCGCGACCAAGTTGCCAGGTGACGCCCGCCATCAACCCTAGCGCGGCGACATTGACGCCATCCAGCAATGCAGCGGTCCACGGTGAGCGGCGCATGACCGGCACGATGCGGTGGAGGACGCCCACGAATAGAAACGCCGGCAGAAAAATGCCCACTGTCGCCACGATGGCGCCCGGCGTCCCGGCGACCAGATAACCAACAAAGGTCGCCGTCGTGAAGACCGGTCCTGGTGTCAATTGCCCAATCGCAACGGCGTCGAGCAGTTGCTGGTCGGTCAGCCAGCCAAGCTGCACCACCAGATCGTTGCGCAGAAAGGCGAGCAGCACATAACCGCTGCCGTATAGCAGCGCGCCCGCTTTGAGAAAGACCAGGAAGAGCTGGTTCAAGGTCATCGGCGCGGCTTGCTGCACAGCGACTGCGAGGGCGTTCAGGCTCAGCAAGGGCAGCAGCGCCGCCTGGCCGGTGAAGCCGCGCTGTGCCATCCTGATGGCAGCCACCAGTGCGCCCATTCCAAAGAGCAGCGCCAGCTCGTTGACGCCGAGTAGATAGAGTGCAAAGACGGCGACGCCCGCAGCAATCAGCAACGGCCCGCGCAGCGCTGTCTGTCCGAGCCGGATCAACGCCTGCAGCACGATGGCGATGATCACCGGCTTGATGCCATACAACAGCGCGTCGGCCTGCGGCGTCGTTCCGTACTGGACGTAGGCCCACGCCAGCGCCCAGACGATCAATACGGCGGGCATGATGAAGCAGAAGCCGGCCACCAGCAGTCCCCGCCAGCCTGCTCGCACCGCGCCAATGTGGATTGCCATCTCCGTGGAGTTCGGCCCTGGCACCAGGTTGACGGCGCCGATCATGTCGAGAAAGTGCTGTTCGCTGAGCCAGCTGCGGCGGATCACCACTTCATCATGCATCATGGCGATGTGGGCGGCTGGCCCGCCAAATGCGGTGAAGCCCAGGCGCGTGAAGAGTCTGGCGAGTTCAGCGAGACGGCGGTTGGTTTCGGTCATAAGTGTGGCTTTCCCTGCATGGCCATGGCTATCTGCAGGGGCACATGCAAATGGATGTAGAACGCCTACTTCCCGTGCACCACCCGCGCCACCGCCGCCGTCATCGCCGTCGGGTCGTCCGCCTGGAAGATGTTGCGCCCGATGGCGACGCCCGCACCGCCGGCAGCGATGGCCGCTTCGGCATCCGCCAGCATCGACGCTTCGTTGCCGCGCTTGGCCCCACCCAGCACCACGACCGGCACGTAGCAGCCAGCGATTACCTGCTCAAAGTTGGCGCAGTAGGGCGTCTTGACGATGTCGGCGCCCAGCTCGGCGGCGACGCGTACGGCGAGCGCGATGGCTTGCGGCGTGCGTTTGTCGGGCGGGCTGTCGAAGCCGCCAGGCACCATCTCCGCCATGACGGGCAGCCCCCACTGGTGCGCCGCCGCAATCACATGCGCCAGCCGTTCCAGCGACGCCACCTCGACCGGCGAGCCGGGGAAGGCGGAGACCGCCACTGCATCGGCGCCCAGACGCAGCGCCGCCTCCACGCCAAAGAAGAGCGCGCCCTGTCCGCCGCCCCCGCCCAGGCTGGTGGCGCCGCCATCCACGCGCAGGATCAAGCCCAGTCCCGACAATTCTGCTGCAAAGCGCGTCGCCACGCCATAGGAAGTCAGCACCGCGTCCGCGCCGCCGGCTGTGATACGGGCAATTGTCGTCCCCGGCTGCTCCAGCCCGGCGCACGGCCCGTCGATCAGCCCGTGATCCATCGCCACAATCAATGCCCGCCCATCCTCTTGAAATATTCGTCGCATGCGTCTGGTTGTCATAAGTTTGCAGTCCTGAGTTCTGAGTCTGTTGTTCTGAGTCTGCAGGCGTGACTCACTCTTACCCTTCGCAGTTCAGTGTTCACAATTCGCAGCCAACGTCGCTCAATCTCCAATCTCCACTCTCTCAATCTCCAATCTCCACTCTCTCAATCTCCACTCTCTCAATCTCCACTCTCTCAATCTCCACTCTCTCAATCTCCACTCTCTCAATCTCCACTCTCTCAATCTCCACTCTCTCAATCTCCACTCTCTCAATCTCCTCCACCACCAACCGCCCATCGCGCCGTGCGCCGCTCTCGGCGGTTACGCCACCGTGCGCGCGGATGTAGGCAAGCAGCTCATTGCGCACAAAGCGATGCGTGTCGCGCTTCGGTAGCGCGGCGGCATTCAGGGAGAGATGCAGATCGTCGCGCGCCATCTGTTCCCAGGGAGTCGCCAGCGCCTGCGTGAAGCTGGGGCACGCCATCACAAAGGTGCGATCCAGTTGCGCGGCGAGCGGCTGCCCGTTGACCGTAATCTCCACTGCCTGGGCCTGGCTGCGCTGGGCGCCTGGCAGGATGCGATAGCGCACGTTGCGGCTGAAGTGCAGGAAGCCGCGCTCGATGTGCACCTCGTCGGGGCGGTCGGCGCGGCGGGCATTTTCTTGCAGCAGCTGCTCCAACTGGCGCCCGCTGAGTGTGCAGAGCTGGATTGTGTCGGCGTAGGGCGTCACGCGGAACCAATCGCCATAGGTCAATTGACCGATCGGCAATCCAGAAGCGATGCACGACGCATCGATGGCGACAAAATCGACCGGTTCACCCGCCAGCCGACAGCGTTCCAGCAGCGCGTCGGTGATGAAGTTGCAGAGCGCAGATTCGTGTGCGGCCAGCTCGTTGCGCACGTTGTCGCTGTTGAGGTCGCGATGGTCGGCGACGACGCCCAGCGGCTCGGCAAAGAGCGGTTCAATCTGCTTGAGCAGCGGCTGAACGTGTTGCTGCTCGAAGGCGTCGTTGTCGGGCAGGTGCGCGGTGGTGAGCAGTTGGACGTTGGTCACCGCCGCCCAGCGTCGCCCGATCGTGATGTCGACTTCGCCAAGAAATTCGCCTTGCTTGCCCGCCTGCACAATCGGGATGCCATTGACGACGTTGTGGGGGGTGAGACCCTGTTCGTTGAGTGCGTGGTGGGTGTGGCCGCCGATGATGACGTGCACCGCGCCACGCGGCAGTGCAGCAGCCAGCTCACGGTCGCCAGCCGTCAGCACGCTCGCCGAACTGGATGAGAGGCTGTAGCCGAGGTGGCTGAGCACGATCACGACATCGCTGAGTTCCCGGATCGCAGGCAGCAGATTCTCGACGGCGCGCACCGGGTGGATGAAATGCAGCGTCGAGTCGGGCTGTGGCGCGATCTGCGCGGGCGTGGTCAGCCCGATCACCGCGACGCGCATACCTTTGACCACAAAAAGCGCCGCCGGGAAGTACATGCCCGACAGCCACGAACAACCTGCCAGGTTCGCTGTCAGCAGCGGAAAGGCGGCGTCGGTCATCAGCGCCTTTGCCAGCAGCCTTACACCCAGGTCGAGATCGTGGTTGCCCATGGCGCAGGCGTCGATGCCGGCGGCGGAGTAGAGACGATACGCGGCGTGCGCCTGGTAACTGTCAGGATCAAAGCCGAGCAGCGCATCGAAGACGCTGCCCACCGAGTCGTCGCCAGCGCTCAAAGCCAGCACCCCGCGCTGTGGATGATTGCGCAGGCGGCTGCGCAGGGCAGCGATGTAGCCGGCCATGCGCGAAAAGATCGGCTGCGCACCGTTGCGACCGAAGTGAACCAGGTGGCCGTGCAGGTCGTTGAAATGCGCGAGCTTGAGGCGAAACGGGTATTCGATCTCCTGTTGTTGCGCCGGCAGCGCCTCGCCTGCATCGGGAATGATCTGCTGGATCGGGCCTGCAGTTGCGTCGCCAACCAGTAGAAAGCGCTCGACGCCATTGGCGTCTGTGGCAGCGATGCGCGTCAACCGCAGCGCGCCCGCCGGGATCGCATAGAAATCACGCGGCCGATTCAGTCGCATCGAGTCTGTCCTGTGCCGAGGAGGATTGCCCGCGGATGACGCGGAGCGAGCGGATATACGCTGATCCGATCCGCGTGCATCCGTCCACTCCGCGTCATCTGCGGTCTATTGATCTCTTTCATCCAATCCGTCCGAATTGATCCGGCGTGATGCGGTTGAGGGGCGGCTCGCCTGCAAAGAAGCGGCGCAGTTCCTCGACCGCCATCTCGCCCAGATGCCCACAATCGGTGATGCAGCCCGCTAGGTGCGGGGTGACGACGACGTTGGGCAGGCGGCGCAGCGGGCTGTCGAGTGCAGGCGGCTCTGGATCGGTCACGTCGAGGAAGGCGAAGAAGCGCCCTTTGCTCAGCTCCTCGATCAGCGCCGGCTCGTCGATCAGCGCGCCGCGCGCGGTGTTGATGAGCACGGCGTCATCCTTCATCTGCTGGAGCAGCTCGCGGCTGAGCATGTGGTGCGTGGCCTGCACAGCGGGCGCATGCAGCGACACGATGTCGGCGCGGCGCACCAGTTCGGGCAGATCGACTTTGGTCACGCCGAGGCGCACCGCCTCCTCCGCAGACACAAAGGGATCGTAGAGCAACACCTGGGCGCGGAACGGACGCAGCAGCTCGATGACATGGCGACCGACGTTGCTGGCGCCGACGATGCCGATCACGCTGCTGTGCACTTCGCGTGTGGGCCAGGCGGCGCATTCACGCCAGCCGCCGGCGCGGACGTGCTGCCCCAACGGCAGGATGCGTTTGGCGCCGACGATGATTAGCCCGACGGTGGTCTCGGCGACATCGCGCGCCAGCGCCGGCGCCGCGCTGGTTACATGGATGCCGCGCTGCCACACGGCGTCGCTGACAAAGCGTTTGACGCTGCCGCCGGTGTGGGCAATGGCGCGCAGTTTGGGTGCGGCGGCGACCACGTCGGCGTCGATTTGGGCTACATCCCAGCCGGTGATGCAGGCGTCGGCGGCGGGCAGCAGCGTGAGCAACGCAGCTTTGTCGGCCGGTTCGTCGCCGGGGTGGTGGATCACGTCAGCAAAGCTCTCCAGCGCTCGCCACGCTGCATCGGACATGATGCGGGCGTAGTGGGCGTGGCCGATGGTGATGGCGATGGTGGGTTTGGTCATAGATTCTGTTGTCACCTATCTACCTCGTTACTGATAGCGCTGGCCAAGGTGTCTTGTTACTGTTATGGACTCCAGTAAATGGTGGTTACCCTGGTTCGTTTGCATCATAATGCACCTTACCTTCCTGCACGTTGGCGCGTATACCGCCCCTTCGATATTGCCAGATGTCTTCACACACCAGCTTATCAAACAAGTGAATGTGCGTGCGGAGAAGCTCATCGATTTGCATATTGGGGCGTAGGTCGCAGTAGTAGACACCATCGAGCGGCGTGAGCTTGATGGTAAACGCCTTAAAATGTCCGGGCAGAAATGTGGGATTGATGCCCAGTCGTGCTGGATTGGAGCCTTTCCGTTGTACATCGTGAAGAAATATGGCAACGTGGGGAATCTGCGTCTCAGTGAGGCGGCCAAACAAAAACTTATCAATGAAAATCTTGGCGAGACGATCTTTGCTGCTGGTCTTGACCGAGCCAAGCAACTGCACGATCTCACCCTCTTTGACAATCAGGTCCTGCTGAAAACTCATCTGGAAATCGGTGTCAGGGTCAGTTTGTGCGCCAATCTGCACTGGAACTTGGATTGTACCTGAAACGCATGGTACGCCGATTTGGTTGAGGACAAGCTGAATCAGACGCTCGAACAGGTCGCCGTTTAGCTTGCGGGCGCGGTTGCTGCGCCCAACAGGCAATCCATCGAGTGTGGCGCCAATCGCTTGCTGTAAAGTGTATACCAACCGGTTGATTGTCTGTCTGCTGCTTGGCTCCGGCGTCATCCCGTTGGAAAGCAGCTCAAGGGCGTTGATGAACACTTGAGATTGTCGCCGAAATTCGTTTGCAGCACACATGAGATGTGTGTTGATCGGTCGGGTGACTTGATAGTCGGCGTACGACCCGTATTGGAAAAATTGATAGTGTGGCTCGTTGCGGCTGACGATCCGTGCCTGGAGATTATCTTCGATGAACTCGACAAAGCTGGCAGCAAAGTCGATGTAGCCTTGCAGCGCATCGAATGTGCGTTTGTCTGTAGCTTTGTTGAGCAGACCCTCGAAGTTCATCGGATTGATTCCCTTCGCGTTGCATTTTTGGCATCCAGTGCTATCCACTCCGCCTCAGGGCGAGGAACTGTGCGCTGTAATCTGGCAATGCACCAGCGGTTGTATTCCTCATTTTTGTCACAGCCGATCCAGCGCCGCCCCAACTGTTTGGCGACGACCAGGGTTGTGCCAGACCCAGAGAACGGATCACAGATTAGATCGTTGGCGTTGGACGAAGCAAGAATGAGCCGCCGCAGCAGTTCCTCCGGCTTTTGCGTTGGATGCGGGGTCTTTTCACCCATACCATTGCACGTCGTTGGAATCTCTATCACGTCTTTTGGTTTGGCGCCTTGCGGGTGGGGTTGCCAATGTTCCTCGCGCTTCCGACCGTTTCCATACTGGCTGGTCTCTGCCTGGGGATGAACTGGATATTTCAGCGTATGGGCACCGTAGGGAATACGCACCGCATCGGTATTGAATGTGAATGATGATGACTTGCGAAAATGAACGATGCTCTCGTGGGAACGTCCCCAGTCGTTGCGCAGATTGGCCTTGTTTTTGTAGTGCCACACCAGCCAGCGGCAACTGGCAAAGTGACGGCGACTGCGCGCCTTAACATCGGCAAGAAACTCGCTGAATCCGCACACATACATCGTGCCGTTGGGTTTCAGAATGCGCGCACATTCGCTGATCCATGCGTCGCACCAATCCAGGTATTCATCATGATGTTGGAAGATGTCCCAATCTGCTTTGCCAATGTTATAGGGTGGATCAGCAAAGACCAGGTCAACCGTACCATCCTCCAGTGTGTGCAGCCAGGCAATACTGTCGCCCAGATACAGTTGCCCATCATCCATCGAAAAGTGCAATTGCGGGGTGCCGATATCATTCGTAATTGGATGGATAGTCCCGCCTTGTTCCAGCAAGTCAAGGCCAAGTTGATCGTTTCTAGTTTTCTTGGGCATTTGAGACTTGGCAATTCCTCTATGTTTCGTTGTCAGCCTGGCATTGGGGTGGCAAGCCATATCACCGCCGATGACCAGATACCTAACCCCGTTGTCTCTGAAAAGTCGCAAAAGATCGCTGAAGTCGGAGTTGACGAACATCGAGTCCCTTGACGTTGGCGTAGCGAACGATCATCTCCCAGGCGGCTTCGAAGCGCGCTTCTGGCGTCTGCGCCTGCCAGAAAGCCAGATCGAAAGATCGATCGAGTTCGCTGAGTTTGCCTTTGCGCTCTACAAACCGTGCCTTGTCCATGGACTGAATTATACCACGCTCCCCGTCATTTTATCCGCGGGCATACCGGCATTCTTCCTGCACCACCCACATGAACCAGCGCATCTGCCCGACGCCTGTTCCTGCCGCCAGCGACCCGGCAGTGGTGACGTGCAGCCCCGGCGTATGTCCATCGCTATCAGCTTCGTTGTATCTGAGCCGCTACTCCGCAATTCCCGCGCGCGCAAACAACCGCGCACACGCTGCCCGCGCCTCTGCGAGCACCGCCTTTTCATCGACGACCAGCACTTCCTTGCTGCGCATCAGCACTTTGCCGTCGACGATCACCGTGTCTACGCTGCCGCTGTTGATGTTGTAGACTAGCGCCGACGCCACGCGATGCACCGGCATGGCGAAGGGCGTGTCAAGATCGACCAGCACCACGTCCGCCTTCTTGCCCACTTCCAGCGAACCGATCATCTGTGGCTGCCCGAAGGCATGAGAGCCGCCGCGGCACGCCATCCAAATGACATCTTCCGGCAGCAGCGCCATGGCGTCGAGCGTACTCACCTTGCCCGACAGCGCTGTGGTCTTGAGCACCGCCAACATGTCCTGGTTATTGTTGCTGCCGGGGCCGTCGGTCGCCAACGCCACCGTGATGCCGCGACGCCGCATCTCCGGCACGCGCGCCATGCCCGACGCCAGGTACATGTTGGCGACCGGACAGTGCACGACCACACCGCCGTGCTGCTCCAGGAGGTCAAGTTCGTGGTCGTCGAGCCAGACGCTATGCACAAGCTGCACGTCAGGTCCGAGCGTGCCCAGCGCCGCCAGCCACTCGACATGACGCAGCCCGCGCAGTTCCAGGTTCATCTCGACCTCTTTGCGCGTCTCGGCGATGTGGATCATCGAGCCGACGCCCCACGCCTTGCCCTGCGCATAGGTGCGCTGCATCGTCTCATCCGAACAGCCCCACGGGATCAGTGGCGCAAACTCGATGCGGATACGGTCGTTGGCGCGCCCGTGCCACGCCGTGTGGAGCCGGGTCATCTCTGCCATGATCTGGTCGGGCGTCTCCATGAAGGCGGGGTGATAGCCCATGTCCGTCCAGCCGCGCGCCAGCAGAAAGCGCACGCCTGTTTCCTCGGCGGCGCGGCAGACGCCATCGTCGTTGCCCGGCTCGGTGTGGATGTACTGATGATCGATCACTGCCGTCGCACCGCTACGGATATTCTCGATCAGCCCCAGTTTGGCGGCGACGTAAGCCTCTTCCTCGGTCAGCGCCTGGGCGACAGGCCAGATCGCCGCCGCCAGCCACTCTAGCAGCGGCTTGTCGTCCGCCAGTCCACGCAGAAAAGTCTGAAACAGGTGTGTGTGCGCATTGACCATGCCCGGCATCACCGCCATGTGTGTGGCGTCGATACGTTCACCGGCAGCCGCGCGCAGTGCTTCCGGCGCGGCGCCTGCACCGACCGCTGCGATTTTGTCATCCTCGATGTAGACATAGCCCGGCTTGTGCAGTGTGCCGGCGTCATCGACAGTCAGCACGGCGCCGTTTTCGATCAAGATAGAACTTCCCATCGCTCTCAAATCCTCACTAAAAAATCGTAATCGGTTCTGTAGATTGCCTTGATTGTTCTGTCTGCGTAATCTGCGGTTGGATGTGGTGGTGGTCGTGTTTAGGTTTCTTTACCAGGCAACGTGCGTCACGCGCTGCGGGTTGCTGACCGGCGCCAGGACGATGCCACCCAGGAAGCCTTGCACGCGATACCCCGCGCTGACAAACTCGGCGGTGACGGGCATCCCCAAACCAACGCGCCGCGCATATTCCACCAACACGGAACCGGGACGCAGCTCGACGCCAGCGCGACTCCACGCGCCGCTGCGGATCACTTCAAGCACGGCGGATGGCAGCTCGCTGGCCGCGTCGCTTGAGATGGGCGCTGCTGCGGGTGGGGGCGCTGGTTCACCGCCGCCAGACACAAAGGGCAGGAAGATATTGTGGTCGCCCGTTGTAGGTGGTTGCGGCGTTGGCGGCTGCGGCGTTGGTTCAATGGGCGGTTCATTCGGTTGCGCCGCCACGCGCACGGCTTGCCAGACAACGAAGGTGGAGATGTGCATGTTGGCCGGCATGCCGCCGCCGCACATTACCTCAGCAGGCAGGCCGCGCGGCGTCCAGCACCATGGGCCTTGTTCGCCGCGCTCAGGCACATAGCTGGAGCCAAACATGACAATGTTGCCCCAGCCCGACTTGTCCTTCGTCACCGGGTAGCGATAATCGCCGGGGCCGCGCACATAGCCGTCATACGCCGGGTTGCCGAGCTGCTCGAAGCCATCCGACCAAAAGAGCAATTCGTGGTTTTTGAGCTTGTTGCCGTTCAGATCAAGGATCAGCGCAAACAGGTGATGATCGGCGCCGGCGTCGTCGAAATACTCCGGATCACTCACCGGTTTGAGGTAGGCGTCGCGCGCCCACTGGTCGATACTGCCATAGACGCTTGACGGCTCCCAACTGCTATCGCGCGTGGTGAAGACATCTTTGATGACGTAGACGACATTGTCGGGGCCGACCGCCGGATGGTCGGGACGCTCGGCAAGCGATTTGATCGATAGGTTCATTGGCCCAACCCACGTGCCTAACCGTCGTTCAACCGTCGGCATAGGTGCGGGCGGCTCAGGTGCGGGCGGCTCAGGTGCGGGTGGCTCAGGTGCGGGTGGCTCAGGTGCGGGTGGCTCAGGTGCGGGCGGTTCAGGTGCAGGCGGTTCAGGTGCGGGCGGCGTCGGCTCTTCGCCCGCGATCGATAACTGCCACACCGCAAATATGGAGATGCTTTGCCCATCGGTTGGTCGCCCGCCGCCGCACAGCATCTCTGCCTGGCCGGGCGGCGCCCAGCACCATGGCCCCTGTGCGCCATCGGCAGGATCATAGTTGCTGCTACTGAACATGGTGAAGGTTGCCCACCCGGTGTTGTCCTGGGTGGTGCGGTCGTTCGGCGTACTCGGATCGTAGCGATTGGTAAAGCGGATAGTCTGCTGGCGGATCAACGCGCCGTCAGCGCCAAGCACGGCGGCGTAGAGGTGGCTCGTCTTTTGCATCTCCATCATCACCGCCGGGTTTGCGTAGGCGTCCTTCGCCCATTGCTCGATGCCATAGCGCGCGCCAGTGACATTCCACGAACCGTCGATGGTCGTGAAAACATCCTTCAGCAGATAGACTGTGCTGCCCGGCGACGGCGCATCGACAGGCGTGATGCTGAGATTGAGATCGTCAAACCACATGGTCAGACGACGGGTCACAGTGGTTGTGGTCATCCATGCACCTCCTGGTGGATGCAGCGTGATCGAGTGAACTGGTGTGTCGTGGGCGCCGCCAACAGCAAGCCGAGCAGAAATGCGCGCCTTACAGCAAGTGTCCCCAATCATCCTTGACAGGGTTGATAGGGTGGGAGGTGAGCTTCTCGTGCATGATGCAACTCATGAGTGTTACATTGGCTGGCGCTGTTCGGTCAGCATATGGGTGGGAAAGGCTTCCAAGTTGCTATGTATCATACCGGAAGCTGTTGCGGTTGCCAAAGTGGATTTGGAAGCCTGCGCACCGTGCGTTGCCACATCCCCTATGATACAATCGCAAGTCTATGCCTGGACGCAGAATCTTGGCCGCACTGACCGCCATGAGCATGGTCGTGCTGGCATTTGTCGCTGGATACGCCGCCTATCCGCTGCTGCATCCCACTGTCGCCCCAGCGCTGGAGGCGTCGCCTCGCACCGACGCAATGGCGACTTTTTGGCAGGTTTGGGATTTGCTTGACCGTGATTTCTACGGCGTCAAGCCCGACGCACAGACGCGCACGTACGGCGCAATTGCTGGTATGGTAGCCCGTTTTGGCGATCCATACACTTATTTTGTGGAGCCGCAGCCGCGCACGCTGGAGCGTGACCAATTAGCGGGCAAGTTCGGGGGCATCGGCGCCACGCTCGAACAAACTGACGCCGGGTGGCTCTTGCATCCTTTGCCAGATCAACCGGCAGCGCGGGCGGGCATCCTGGATGGCGACCGGCTGCTGAGGGTGGATGCAACGCCGATTACCACGACGATGACCAGCGAGGCTGTGATTGCGCTTGTGCGCGGCGAACCAGGCTCACAGGTGACGTTGCAAGTGGCGCGCACCTTGCCGGGCGGCGTAGTGGAGGAAAAGAGCTTTACCGTCACGCGTGCCGAGATCATGACGCCGAGCATTGAGTGGCGGCTACTGGATAATGACCCGCAGGCTGCCGATATCGGCTATCTCCGCCACACGATCTTTTCTGAACGCAGCGCCGACGAGATGCGCCAGGCCATCGCGTCGTTGCAGGCGGCTGGCGCTACGCGGTTTATCTGGGATTTGCGCGGCAATCCGGGAGGGCTGCTCGACGTTGCGGTGACAATGGCGGATTTCTGGCTCGACGATGGCCTGATTGTGACAGAAACGAAGGCCGACGGCACGCGCAGGGAGTTCACCGCCACACCGGGGCAACTTGCCGCCAGTGCTCCGCTCGTGATGGTCGTTGACGGGGCGTCGGCCAGTGCAGCCGAGATTGTGGCGGGCGCACTGCGCGACCACAATCGCGCCAGGCTGGTCGGCAGCCAGACTTTTGGCAAGGGAAGTGTGCAGCTGATTCACGAACTGGGTGACCGCAGCAGTTTGCATGTGACAAACGCTGAGTGGCTGACGCCCAGCGGCCAACAGATCACTGGGCAGGGACTGACGCCGGATGTGCTCGTTGCCGAAGGTGAAGACCCGCTTACCGCTGCTATCGCTGCCCTGTCCGGCGATGAGGACGCCGGACCGTAAGGTTTTGTGCTGTAAGTGAAGGATTGAAATTAGATGAGTCAATCGGAAATTCACGGTCAACCCGCTGTCACCTCGAAATCCAATGTTGGGCAGCCGATCTTGATCACGTGCCTGTCGCTCGCGGTCGCGGCGTTGCTCTTCGTTGGTGGGCTGGGCATTGGTTTTGCCGCTGGCAAGTGGAGCAGCGCGTCCGTCGCAAACGGTGCATCAGAAAGTGATGCGGGCGGCGCCGCTGCAGCGTTACGCGCCCAGTTTCCACTCTTCTGGGAGGCGATGGACATTCTTTATCGCGACTTCTACGGCCAACTGCCTGAATCCGACGACGCCATCTATGCAGCGATCCGCGGGGTGTTGAGCCAGATCGATGACCCCAACACCTCCTTCATGACGCCGGACGAAGCCAACTATTTTCGTGAGAATCTGCAGGGCAGCTTCGAGGGCATCGGCGCACGCGTTGACTGGGACATAAACTTCGACACGGTGCGCATCGTCGAGCCGTTTGAAAATCAACCGGCATGGCGCGCGGGCATCAAGCGCGATGACCTGATCACTCATGTCGATGGCGAGGAGATCATAGGCACTGATCTGATGTCGGCAATCGACAAGATTCGTGGTCCAAAGGGCACGTCCGTGCGGCTGACAATTGTGCGCTTGACAGAAGAACAGCCCTTCGACGTTGAAGTCGTGCGCGACCGCATCGAGATTCCCACCATCGAGACCGACACCGTCGGCGGTAACATCGCCTATGTGCGGCTCAACACTTTCAACGAAAATGCCGGCGATTTAGTGCGCGACGCGATACAGCAGGCGCTGGCGCAGAACCCTTCTGCCCTTATCTTTGACCTGCGCGGCAACCCGGGCGGGTTGCTGCGTCAGGCGGTCGAGGTGGCCAGCGTCTTCCTTCCCAAAGGTGAGCGGGTCTTGATTGAGCGCTACGCCGACGGTAAGGAAGACATCTATGTCACTGAGGACGAACCGGTGACGACCGACCTGCCAATGGTGGTGCTGGTCAACGAGGGCAGCGCTAGCGCCAGCGAGATTGTCGCTGGCGCCATCCAGGACATGGGGCGCGGCCAGTTGGTCGGCACGACGACCTATGGCAAGGGCAGCGTGCAATTGCCGCAAACGCTCAGCGATGGCTCGATCCTGCGCGTCACGATTGCGCGCTGGTTCACACCTGCCGATCGCACCATCGATGGCGAGGGACTGACGCCCGATGTAGTCATTGAACTGACAGAAGCGGATCGTCAGGCGCAGCGCGACCCACAACTCGACAAGGCTATCGAGTTGCTGGGCGGTGAAGTCGAACCGCTGCCAGTGGAGTAAAGTCAACATGGCAAAAGAAAAGGAAGCCGCGCGCGGGGCGCGCACCGTGGCGACCAATCGCAAAGCGCGCCACGAATATTTTATCGAAGAAACTTACGAGGCAGGCATCGTACTCACTGGCACTGAGATCAAATCGGTGCGCGCTGGCAAGGTGAGTCTACAAGAGGGCTTTGTCCTCATCAAGGGTGGTGAGGCGTGGCTGCTCAACGTCAACATCGCTCAGTACGAGCAGGGCAATCGCTACAACCACGAAGAACGACGCGACCGCAAACTGCTGCTCAATCGCCGCGAGATCAACGCCTTGCATGAGGCGGCGACGCGACGTGGCTACACGCTCGTGCCCCTACGCGTCTACATCAATGAACGCGGACGCGCCAAGGTCGAGGTCGGCGTGGCGCGCGGCAAGCAACTTCACGACAAGCGCGAGACCATCGCTAAGCGCGAGAGTGAACGCAACCTGCGCCGGGTGCTCAAAGGTGACTGGTAACCATCCCTCGCACATCGACCTGCCGCATGGCATCCTGCGCTTCCCCACTTTTCTGCCGGACGCCACACTAGGCGTTGTGCGCGCCGTTGACAGCGGCGACGTCGAGGCGGCAGGCATCGACGCACTGGTGATGAATACATTTCACCTGATGCAGCAGCCCGGCACCTCGACGATCCAGGCATTGGGCGGGCTGCACGCCATGAGCGGCTGGCGCGGCCCCATCCTCACCGACTCAGGCGGTTTCCAGGCGTATTCGTTGATCCGTGAACAGCCGAAACTCGGCGCGCTCACCGACAACGGCATCGTTGTGTGGCCGGAAGGCATGGCGCGCAAAATCCAGTTGACGCCCGAAAAGTGTGTGCAACTCCAAATCAGCTACGGCGCCGATATCGTGATGTGTCTGGACGACTGCACCCACGTTGATGATCCGGCGGAGGTGCAGGCGCTTTCCGTGCGCCGCACCATCGCCTGGGCAGAACGTTGCCGCACCGAGTTCGATCGGCTGTTGGCGCAAAAAAGGCAGTTGGAGCGCCGCCCCTTGCTCTTTGCCGTCGTGCAGGGCGGCGCCTCGGTGGAGCTACGCACGCGCTGCGCCGAGGCGTTGCTAGCGATTGGCTTCGATGGCTACGGTTATGGTGGCTGGCCGCTTGACGCCGACGGCAACCTGGTGACGGAGATGCTCAACCTGACGCGAAGCTTGATCCCAGTGGAGTATCCGCTGCACGGGCTGGGCGTCGGTCATCCCCTGAACATTACGGCGGCGGCAGCGATGGGTTATCAGACCTTTGACAGCGCCTTGCCGACGCGCGACGCGCGGCGGGGACGGCTGTATACGTTCACACGAACCTTGCCTTTCCCTGACGGTCGGGGTTCGGACGCCGCCCCTCGTCCCTCGCTCCTCGCCCCTGGCAACACCTGGTTTCGTTACATCTACATCACCGACGACAAGTACATCAAGGACGCGCGCCCGGTGGAGGATGGCTGCGACTGTGTCACTTGCCGGCGCTATAGCCGCGGCTATCTGCGGCACCTCTATCGCGCCAATGAGGCGGCCTTCCAGCGGTTGGCGACGATCCACAATCTGCGCTTCATGGCGCGCCTGATGGAAGCCCTGCGTCATGGCTGAAGCGATGACTACTGCACTGGTTGATGAGATCGTGCGCACAGTGCTGGCAAGCGCCAAATACGCAGCGCTTGACCCTACCCTGGTTGCTGAGGTCGCCGCACAGGAGGTCAGCAAGGGACGACGGCGCAAAGATGCAATCAAAGAGGTCAAAACGCGGTTGCATCAGAGCGTAGGTGCATACTGGGATGGCCATACCAATTACGCGTCCTGGCGCGCCGCGCTGGAAGCTGTGCCTGACGATGCAGCACAAGAGACGCTGTTGCGATCTATCATGCGCAGCCATCACTCGATGCGCGAGCGAATGCCGTTTTTAGAGCATTTCTATCGCACACTGCTCGACGCCATCGGACCGGTGCACAGTGTGCTTGACTTGGGCTGCGGGCTGCACCCGCTGGCGCTGCCGTGGATGGCGCTGCCCGCCAACGCGTTGTATCTGGCTTGCGACGTAGATCAAGAGCAGATCCGCTTTCTTGATTGGTGGCTGGCGCATTACCATCAGCGCGGGCGAGCATTTGTGTGGAATTTGCTCGACGGCGCGCCGCCGAGCGATGTGACCGGGCGTGTCGATGTCGCACTGCTGCTCAAGCTGGCGCCCTGTCTGGAGCAGTTGGAGCGGGGCATTATGCAGCGACTACTCGCCGAAGTGACAGCACGCGTGTTGATCGTTTCTTTCCCTGCGCAGAGTTTGGGCGGGCAACGCAAGGGTATGCTTGCCACTTATACAGCACAGATGGAAGCGCTGTTGACTGGACGCCTCTGGAGGGTTGAACGCTTCGAGTTTCCGAGCGAGCTGGTCTTTCGTGTACATCGTGAGATTACATGAACACGCCTTCCGGGTGGGACGTATTCCCGGAAGGCGTGCGGCGACATCGACTACGTGGTTGAGGCTTATGGCTTGGGCGTCGGCGTATTCGGCGGGCGTTGCACGACCGGCATGTAGACGCACGCGTTCGTACCCTGCTTGCAGGTCTCAGCATCGGGAGGCAGGGAGGGGTCGGTGGGCGTCGCGGTCGGCACAAAGCCAGCCGGGAAGGTTGGCGTTGCGGTGGGCACAAAGTTGATATCCCAGAAGGCTACGCCCAGTTTGAAGGGGATCGTATCCATGTTGCGCCGGCGGGCGTGATACCACAGATAGAGCTGTCCATTTGCATCTTTGGCAACGGTTGGATAGAAGACGCGTTCTGCGTCCCACTCACCAAGTGGTGCGCCGACCAGGAGCGGATTGGCCGGGTCTTTGACCCAGGTGATGCCGCCGTCCGTCGAGGTGGCGTGACCAATGCCTGTGATGCTCTTGTCGGCGTTGCTTCCCTGATACCACATGTGCAACGTATTGCCCTCCTGAATGATGGCGGGCGACACCGTTTCACCCTCATCCCAGGCGCCGGGTGGTCCGATAGGCAGGACAGGCTGCGGGCTTTCGTCATCTGGATAACGTCGCCAGTTGATCCCATCGTCAGAAAAGGCGACCCCGATTTGGTTGCTCGAAATGGAGCCGCCGTTGCCTGCGTACCACATGTGGTATTTGCCATGCGGGCTGTTCATCTTGAGCACTTCAGGGGAAAGGACGCTGTAGCCGTCAAAGTTTTCTGCGTAGTCGGATGACATAAACACGAGGCCGGTGTTCTCATTGCCGGGGTATTTCTGCCAGTTGATGGCGTCAGTCGAAGTGGCGTACCCGATCCAGAAACCACCGATGTAGGCGGCATAACCGGCGTACCACATCTTCCATTTACCTTCCTCTTTGTCATACAGCACCGAAGGTGCATTGATGCGCTCATAGTCCCAATAGCCGAAGCTGCCATCGCGCAGCACGGGGTTGCCGGTGTACTTCGTCCACGTGATGCCATCTGGCGAGGTGGCAAAGCCGATGTCTTTGCCATTCATGTTGTAGGACGTGCCAGAGTACCACATGTAGAAGCGATCATTGGTCGGATCGCTGTCATTGTTATCCCAAAACATCACGTCGGCGGCATAGATGCTGAAGTCGTCCCAGCCGGCGGGTGGCCCGTAGAACATGATCGGATTGCTGGCATATTTGTTCCAACCGGCGTTGGGCGTCGAAAGGGCGATGCTTGCGGGCACGGTGAGTAACAGCAGTGTAATCAGCGCCGCAAGAAACACTCGTTTCATGGAATCCTCCCCAAAAGGAAAAAATTGTTGGTGAGCGAACACTCTCAGCCTATCATGGGGAGTGATCCGGTTCAGCGTCGCTTTGTCTGAAAAATAGAATTACATTACACGACGATTGACCGAATCCAGCCGGATGTAGCATGCGATCCGGCTTGCAACGAATTGCTTCCTGCGTCGATTCTGTGCTATGCTTTGTGCCACCTGGAATTGAAGAACAACCAGGAGAGGTCGCATAGCTCGGTCGAGTGCGCCCGTCTCGAAAACGGGTAGGGCTAAACACCCTCGAGGGTTCAAATCCCTCCCTCTCCGCCAGAGAAAACAAAAACTCCAGTTGCACGACTGGAGTTTTTGTTTTCTCTGGCGGAATGGCGCCCGGTCACTCTGTGACCGGATCGCCTGAGATGATGGGCAAGTAGAGCGACTGTGCAGCGCCGTGCACGTACAGCACAGATGCTTCTGTGATGATTTCAGGTGCAGTTCCCAGGCTAGCGCGAATCGTTGCTGTGTACACGCCATCGGTCAGGCTGTCACCAGACACGGCGACATGCAGTGCAGCGCCTTCGCTGTCCTCGAGTGGCGTCAGCTTTAGCCACGCCGCGTCGGTCTGCGCTTCCCAGGTAAATCCGGTGCGCCGTTGTCCCAGCTGCACTGCCACTGTGATCGCATCACGGCTGAACATCTCACCCAAATAGAGTTGCGCCGGATCGAACGTAAGCGCAGGCGTGGCGGTGATCTCTGGCGTAACAGTGATCTCCGGCGTAACAGTGATCTCCGGCGTAGCGGTGGGTGAAGGAATGACGGTCGGCGTCGGTGTGGCCGTCAACTCTGGGGGTTCCGGGCTACTAACGCCGACGCAACTCCCCAACTCGACGCGATCCAGGTAACTCCACATCTGCGTCCCTGCGCCATCGTTGTAGACGTTGAAGTAAATCACCAGTGTGCGTCCGCGATAGGCAGTGACGTCGAAGACACGTTCCTGCCAGTCACCATTGCCAGCTGCGGTGCTGCGCGTCAGCCGAGCGACATAGCCATAGTTACTGTTGAGCAGCAATGTTTCGCGATAGTCGGCGTTGTCGGCGGCGCCGTGCGTCTGTTCGACATAATGTAGGAGTACTGGCGCTTCCGCATTGGCTGGAATCGTCACTTTTTGAAAAACGGTCGAGTACGCGCGGCGGTTGGCGACGCCAGCGGGAATGCCAAGCTGTACAGCCCGAGCGCCGCTATAGGCCACTGTGGTGGTGTAGCGGCCAGGATAGGGTGTAGAGCCAAACTGCCAGCTACTGCTGATCTCGAAGTCACCGTTCATCAACATCTCAGTGCAGACGCCGCCGCCGGGGGTGGCCGTTGCTGTCGGGGTGGCGGTGGGCGTTGTTGTGGCAGTGGGTGTAGGCGTGGCCGGGGCGCCGCTCAAATTGTAGCCGGCGAGTTCGGCGAAGGCTGCCAGTGTGACGCGCGCAATGCGCGCCACGTAATCATAGTCAACGCGCGACGCCAGGTCGCCTGTGTTGTGATAGTACGGATTGCGGTCGCGCGGTCGCGGGGCGTCGTCGAAAAAATTCTCGATGACGAGAAACGATGCGTAGTCGTTATCCCAGAAGGGCGAGTGATCCGAGAAGCGGCTGGCGGTTGTTGTCTTGCGTTCGAAGGTGAGACCGATGCCGTAGCGTTCGTTGCGCTCCAGATATTGGTCGGCGAGTGCATTTGACTTCGGGCCGCGTGCTGTGTGAATCTCAACAACGCGGTCGCCGTTGCCGTCCCACCCGATCATGTCCAGGTTGAAGAAACCGACCACCTGCTCACCGGCCCGGCGCAATGCGCTGGCGTAAACTTTGCTGCCCCACTGACCCTGTTCTTCACCGGTGAAGTGAACGAAACGCACTGTCAGCGCGGGTGGGTATTGCGCCAGCAGCCGCGCCAGCACCAGCGTCGCTGCTGTACCTGTGGCGTTGTCGTCGGCGCCGGGGGCGTCGGTGTAAGGTGCGTTGGAGTTATCGTCGAGATGCCCGCCGACCAATAGCACCTGCGCTGGCTGCGTGCTGCCGCGTACTTCGGCCACAATGTTGCGCCCGCTGTACTGTCCATAGCTCCAGCTGGCGTAACGAACGCTCAATCCCAGCCGCTGGTAATACTCGTAGATGAACTGTTCAGCGCTGCGCAGGCGGCTGGCAAAGGTGTAACGCGTGTTGAGCGTCACCGCAGCGCCGCCGACCGTAACCGGCGTTTGCCCGCTGATCTGGTTGACCAGGCTTTGAAGCTCTTGCGGCGTGATTTGTTGCAGCAGCGCCGCAATCTGGGGATCGACGGTCTGCACAGTCGCTGGCGCAACGCCGTTCGCATACTCTGGCGCAGTCTCCATGGTCAACGGCAGTGCGGCCAACAAGGAGAGTGACACGCCCTGCGCTGGCAGCGTCTCGACCAGTGCCAGTTCGTGCGCCGCATCAGTCGCCAGCAGTAAATGCACCGCACCTTGCCAGAGAATTGTGCTTGCGCTGCTCGCAAGGGCAACTGCATTTTCAGCCGAGGCATCGGCGACATAGTAAATTTTGTCAGCAGTGTTGCTGTCGATAACGGATACGGTCAGCCCCAGTGCGGTGAGTGAGGCAACGTCGTCGTCGGCGCCGCTGGCAACCCAGTAGGCGGCAGTCGGCTCATCGAGACGGGTGTGCACGACAGTCGTGGGGGGCAGATTATCTGGCGGGGTTGCATCGGTGGCCCTTATCAGCAAGAGCACCGGGCCGAATGGTACATCGAGTGGCGCATCAGCCTGTCCGTAGGTGGTAGTCCCGCGCATCATCGGCAGCAGTAGTGAGAGGATCGAGATCACTGTCAACACACGCCACCAGAGATGGCGGCGCTTTCCATGTAGCGGTGCGTGGTTCATCATCGTCTCCTTCGATGTGTAGGTTGCCATTGGGTGACGCCAACCGGTGGCATGGTCAGCATCGTTGCGTCACGGATCGCATAGACTGGCTTCGGTAATCCGCTGGTCGTCGCAGTTGTGTATTGCGTGGTTCGCTTCGATGCATGCACTACAAGACCGTCGTCTTACTGACGCCCACAGGTGCTACTATTTCGCTAGGATTGACGAAAAAAGCCTGCAGAAGACACGCTACGCCTGCAATCCGTGGCGCGATTGCAAGAGCATTGTAAGTCGCTGCACATTGCGCAGTTGCATGATTCTGAGTAGGATTGTGCAGCAGTTCACAGATTGCATCGATGTGGCAGGCATGACAGCGTGATGACAGGCAGTGCGATTCACAAACGATTGGTTGGCTACGACTGGCGTCAGGTTGCCGGCGGAATTGTGCTGCTGGCGCTGGCGATGGGCATGGCGTGGCCGCCGCTGTCGTGGTGTGGTGTGGTGGCAGCAGGCAGCGCGGCGGCGTTGCTTGTCGTGCGCTGGCCATGGCTGATCTGGTTACCCTTGGCGTTGCTGGTTCCCATCACAAGTGGCCTGCGCATTGGCGCCGGCACGGCGACTGATCTGCTGTTAGCGGCGGGTGTGGCGCTCTGGTTTGTCGATGGCGCGCGACGACAGACGCTCCCGCTGCGAGGGTCGCCTGTCGTTCTCTTGGCTCTTCTCTACGTGGCAGCCCAATATGTATCGCTATTTTTCGCGGTTGATTTGCGTGAAGGCGCCGCCGAAGTGATAAAATGGGTTGAATTGCCTGTCATCTTGTTGGTGGTTCCGACGATGGTGGCGCACAGGCAGGGGCGCTGGCTGGCGGCGGCGTTGGTCATGGGCGCAGCAATGCAGGCCGCACTCGGACTTTATCAATTCATCAACCGCGTCGGGCCGGAGTACTTCGTGGTGATGGGGCGCTTCATGCGGGCGAGCGGCGTCTTTGCTCAGCCCAACCCTTATGGCGGCTTTCTGGGGTTGGCGCTGCCCGTGACGTTGAGTCTGGCGGTCTGGGCGTGGAGCACGGTTCTGCAGCACGGCGCCCAACATTGGCGCGAGACATTGTGGGGCGTCTTCTACTCCGCGGCGACGTTGTTGATCGGCGCCGGGCTGCTGGCCAGCTGGAGCCGTGGCGCCTGGTTGGGGGCGGTGGCTGGCGTGCTGGTTGTCTTGGTGTTGCGCAGCAGGCAGGCCGCGTTCATGAGTGCGCTGGTTGCGTTGTTGCTGATCGGCCTGCTCTTGATAGGCGCCTTCTCTCCATCGCTGGCGCCGCAGCCGCTGGTTGAGCGGCTGGCAGACTTGCCTGTCTATTTCGGCCTGACCGATGTGCTGGCGCAACCGGTGACCGACGAGAATTTTTCGGTCGTCGAACGTATTGCCCATTGGGTGGCTGCCCAGCGGATGTGGGAGGCGTCGCCGTGGTTTGGCGTCGGCGTGGGTAATTATGCGGCGGTCTATCCCGCTGTGCGGTTGCCGCGCTGGGAGGACGCCCTGGGGCACGCGCACAACATCTACCTGAATGTGTTGGGAGAGACGGGGCTGCTGGGATTGGTGACGTTTCTGGCGCTGTGGAGCGGCGTGCTGGTTTGGGGCTGGCGACAGGCGCGCAGCGCTGGGAAGAACAGCGCCGCGCGCTGGCAGGCAGCTGTGGCGATCGGTGTGTTGGGCATGGTGGTGCACCTCACAGTGCACAATCTGGTGGACAATTTATTCGTGCGCGGGATTGTCGTGTATGTCGGCTTCTGGCTGGCGTTGATTCATGTGGACAGGTATGAGGTAAACCCTTGAGTGCATTACAGTCGCTTCCCATCAGTGATGTAAACCGCCGTGAAGTGAAGCGGTTCGTAAAATTTGCCATCGTCGGCGTGGCCGGCATGGCGACACACCTGACGTTGGCAAACGTCTTCAACTTTGGCTTGCATTTTCCAGATGCGTTGGCCAATGCGATCGGCTTTATGACAGCCGTAATTCAGAACTATTTGCTCAATTATTCTTGGACCTTCCGCGATACACAGTCCTCGCGCACGAAGTCGCGCTGGGTGCAGGCTGGACAGTTCGGGTTGGTGAGTCTCATCGGCTTGGCCATCAATGCGCTGGTGCGCGAAATTGTCAGCTTCCTCTTTCATCCGATCTGGTTAAGTGTGATTCCCGACCCGGTGATCGCCGAAATCGTGAACTACAACTTCTCAATCATTGCAGCAATTGGCGTTGTGCTCTTCTGGAACTTTGGCGCCAACCGGCTGTGGACATTCCGCAATCGTGCGTGAGGCGGCTTGACAGTCGTTGCGATTGACTACACGCCCGCCATTCGTCAACAGGCGGGCATTGGCCGCATCGTGCGCGGTCAGATCGAGGCGCTGGTCAGGTTGAACCCAGGGTATGACTTGCGCCTTTTCGTCGCTGGACGCATCACCGGCGACGACCGTCGCGCTGCGCCGCTGCCGCTTCACGCCACCCCGATCTCCGAACGCAACCTGGTGCGCCTCTGGCACCGCCTGGATATTCCCTATCCGCGTGTGGAGTGGTTCACGGGTGGGTCGCCCGATCTGTTTCATGCCACCGATTTTGTGCTGGCGCCAACGCGCGCCCGACGCAAAGTGCTCACAGTGCATGACCTGGCTTTTGTTCACTACCCGAACGCCGCCATGCCCAGTCTGCATCACTACCTGAATGTGGTGGTGCCGCGCAGTGTACGACGCGCCGATCATGTTATTGCGGATAGTCATCACACGGCGCGCGACCTGACTGAGCAGTGGCAGACGCCACCGGAGCGCATCACGGTCGTGCAAGGAGCCGTCGATCACACCCACTTCCAGCCCGTGACCGATCCGGAGCGTCAACGTGTAGTGCGGGAACGGTACGCGATCGGCGAGCGCCCCTTTATCCTGGCATTGAGTCGCCTTGAACCGCGCAAGAACTTTGTGCGACTGATTGAGGCTTTTGCCCAGGCGCGGTTGGAGGAGAGGCTGCCGCATCGCCTGGTGATCGGGGGGAGCAAAGGCTGGCTCTATGCCGAGATTTTTCGACGCACCACGGAGCTTGGTTTGCAGGAGCATGTTCACTTCACTGGCTTTGTGGCCGACGCTGATCTGCCGACGTTGTATAGTGCAGCTGAGTTTTTCGCATATCCATCGCTCTATGAAGGCTTCGGGTTGCCGATTGTAGAGGCGTTGGCATGTGGAACGCCAGTGCTGACCGCTGACAACTCCTGCCTGCCGGAAGCGGGCGGGCCTGGTGCATACTATGTGAACGCCGAGGCGGTCGACAGTATTGCCGCTGGCATTGTGCGAATGGCAACCGATGCCGCCCTGCGGTCACAGTTGCGCGCGGCCGGACTGGCGCACGCTGCGCACTTCACCTGGGAGCGCAGCGCGCAGCAGTTGCTGGATGCCTATGCACGGGCGCTGGCTTGAGCCTCAAATTTTCACCATTTGCTCACGCTTTCGACAAACGGCGCTGGCGGTGCACAATGTGTAGCCATCAATGGAGCTTGCGTAAAGGAAGAAGCTATGAGTCAAATATCTGCTGAAACCCTGCTCGCGCCTCGTTCACCAGATGCGTCCGCGTTGACAATGACCATGTTCATGCAGCCAGAACATTCCAACAGCCTGGGGAATGTGCACGGCGGCGTCATCTTGAAACTATGTGATGAGTGTGGCGGCATTATTGCCAGTCGGCACGCACGCCGTCCTGCTGTCACCGTGACCGTCGACCGCGTCAATTTTCTGAAGCCGGTGCTGCTCGGACGCTTGGTGCTCGTGCATGGTCGCATCTCTTGGGTGGGGCGCTCCAGCATCGAAGTTGAGTTGCGCGTCGAGGCGGAGCACCTGCTGACGGGTGAACGCACGCAGACAAACAGCGCCTACTTTGTCTATGTGGCGTTAGGCGACGATCGCCGCCCAACGCCGGTGCCGCCGCTGTTGTTGGCGACTGACGAGGATCGCCGCCGTTTTGCGGAAGGAGAAGCGCGTCACCGGCAGCGGTTAGCGGAAGCAGGGCGTAGCGCATGAGTGTGCATGCGGCGCAAGACGCCATTGGGCGCCACCTGACCATCGTGCGCTGGCTGATGCCGCTGGCGCTGCTGCTGGCCTTTGCGGGGTATGTGGGTGCGTGGGTCGATCACAAGGCGGCAGGGCTGGTCATCACCGGATTGGACCTGGGCGAGTATGTGAAGTTTCTCACACCGGTGCGGCGCGGCGAGATGATGCTCTGGCGCGAGGGTTTCTATTTGCCGTTGCTTGCAGTAAGTCTTGGGGCCAGTCTGCTGGCGTTTCGCGCTGAGATGCGTTATACGTGGCCAGTGCGAGCGGTGCTGCTGGGGCTGGCAGTTGTGGCGGCGCTCAACTTGCTGCCTCCCGCCTGGACGCCGGCGCGCATGATGACGGAGGAATTTCGGCAGCAGGCGTTGGCGCTGCTCATCTGCCTGACGGCGATGGCTTTCAGCCCATTGCTGGCGTTGCTGCCGCGTGTCGTTACGGCTGTGCTGGTGGCGCTCCTTAGCCTCAGCGCCGTCATCGTGCCGGTGCGTCAGTTCTTTGTCATCCTGCCAGCCGTGGCATCGCTCTATAACCACCCGCAGACGCCGGGATGGGGGCTGCTCTTGGGCGAGGCTAGCCTGTTTGCGCTGGCGAGCGGGGCGATATGGTTCGCCGTTTGCGCAAGGGGCGTCACGCACGTCAAGCCGTAAAGGGGTATCTTATGCAGTTCGGAATGATGAACAATCCGCGTGTTCCGATTCTCACCGAGATCGAACGCGCAGCTAGAATGAGTTTTGACTTCATTGACCTGACGATCGAAGCGCCGGGCGCAGCGCCGGAAAATACAGACTGGCAGGTCGTGCGCAGCGCACTCGATGCTCACGGCCTGCGCGTCGTAGCCCATGCCGCACCGTACCTGCCGCTCAATAACCCATCACCCGTTGTGCGTCAGGCGGCGTTGGACGAGTTGCGCCGCTGTCTTGATATTGCGCATATCCTCGGCGCGCCCTTCTGCACGACGCACTTCATGGGCTGGCCAGGGTTTCTGAGCGAAGAGTTGGGTTACGAGTATTACAAACAGGCGTACACGCTTCTGCTCAAGCACGGCGCAGCGCAGGGCGTCCAGGTGACGCTGGAAAATAGCCCCGACAACAAGCATCAGCTCAAATACTTTCGCGAGATTTTTTTCCGCCTGCCCGACCTCAAGCTGACCTTCGATATCGGTCATGGCAACGTCAATACTGCGCGCAGCATGACGCGCGACTATCTCTTTGCACTGGCGGATCGCCTGGTGCATGTCAACCTGAGCGACAACGACGGCACAGCAGACGATCACCTGCCGTTCGGCGCCCCAGGTGCAGGCGCAATAAAACTGAAGCACGAGTTACAGATGCTGCGCGATTTCCATTTCGATGGCACGCTGACGCTAGAGATTTTTGGCCACGAACGCTGGCTGTTGGCCAGCCGGGAGTTGGTCAAGGAACGGCTGGCCGAGCTAGGCTGATCATCTAATTTTACCAACAACGCTGGGAATGAACGGAGCAAGGCGGTGGTGTGATTAGCCGCCATCAGGTGGTGGGGCAAGCAGGCTAACCGGCGCTGGCGTTGGCGTGGGGAAGAGCGAAGTGGTTGCCGACGATTCCGTTGGCGCGGGTATCGGGGCCGTGCTATCGTTGGGTTGTTCTACGGGTGGCGTTTCCGGTTGGGCAAGCGGTTCAGCGGCCGGTGGGGGCGGCAAGGCATCCGCATCGCTATCGAGCACAGATTTGTCAAGCTCGGAAATGTCGGTGGCATAGGTTACGCCAGGTGGCAAGGGCTGGCATTGGGTTGCATCCTTGCGATAGGAGTCCACCATCGCCGGCGCCTGCCACACGCCCTCGACAACGCTGCGCACATGGGCCGGGTCAGCAATGCGTAGCACAGACGCACCTTCAGGTGTGGTGTAACTCTGGAGGTCGTACAGGGTCAGACCACCTGCGCGCACGGCTGCCGGGTCAAGTTGAATACCCCAGTTCAACAAGTCGAGGATTTCCAGTGGGTTCAAGTCGGTCGACACCATGCTTTGGAAGGCGTTGTATAGCGGTAAAAAGTTGGCCAGCAAGTTGGTGCGTTTGATCTGATCGCGCAATCCCCACAAAAATTCGCGCTGCCGTTGATTGCGCCCAATGTCGCTCTCTCGATAGCGGAGGCGCACGAACCAGTATGCCGTGTCGCCATCCAGCCAGACATCGCCCGGCGGCAGCGCAAAGTAATCCCAAGAATTGGTGGTCAGATTGAAGATCGGTTCGTAGAAGGGGCAATCCAGATGCACCGTCACGCCGCCGATCGCATTGACGACATCGATAAAGCCATCCATGCGCACCCGCACCCAGTGCTGGGTGGTGATCCCTAGCGTGGTGGCGAGCACTTGTGACATTAGCGCCGGCCCACCGCCGTTGGGATTCGCCTTTTCACCAATATTATCGATCTGATTAATGCGTCCCCAACCGTAGCCGGGAATCTGCACGTAGGTGTCGCGAGGGATGCTGAAAACGGCCACGCGCGAGTTGGCGCGATCCACGCCCACGACCATGATTACGTCCGTGCGCCAGCTTGTCCAGCCGGGGCGATGGTCGGTGCCTAACAACAGGTAGTTTTCCGTCTGGCTCCAGTTGAAGGCAGGCCCAACAGGCGCGGGCAACGGTGTTGGCACGAACTCGGCGGCAGGCGCCACCAGCAAGGCGCCCGCGCCATTGGCAGCGGCAACCTGCGGATAGAGTGTGCGGCTGATAGAGAATGGTCGGATGGGAGGGGTGGGCGGGTTATAGCTGCGTGCATTCACACCAGGCAACGGCTGGTGTGCGCCGGTAATATCGAGAGGTGGCTTGGGCGCCATCGCTCGCGCTGCTCGCTCGACGCCGCGCGTGCCCTGAAACACGCCGCCCGAACAAGATGTCAACACCAATGACACAACTAGTACGAACGCAAGCAAACGCGAATGGCCTGACAACATGCAAACCTGCTCCTGCTGCAGATGGATTTGGGAACCTACGCTGCTGTTCCGTCATCTGCCAAACATTAAAAGCGCTCATGGGGCGTTGCCGCTAACCCACGAGCGCCATTATACAACAACAGGGTGCATTTAGTTGCAATTCGGTTGTGTATCTTAAGTGGTTG
>DMDA01000117.1 GCA_003451595.1 Chloroflexota bacterium
AGCCGACTCGGCGCGGCGGCGTCAGTCCACTTGAGTGGACTTGAGCTATCAGCCGGTGAATTGATTCACCGGGCGGCAGCGCCGCACGAATCCGCCCCCATCGTGAAGTACACCCGTGTGATCGGCGCCGACGGGAGTTCTCTGCTAAGTCCTACATAACGCAAACGATCCTGCGTCGGTTCCCCAAGCGTAGGAAAACAGTCCGACTTGCGTCCTGGATTTTTCAAGTCCGTCTAATCTTTCCCCGCTATGATGGTCTCATCTTGCGCATTCTGCGCGTGTGAAAAAAAGGAGAGACCATGACCTCCAATGCCAATTCGTTTCGCTCAAACGCATATCACACGTCTTCCTGGCAACCGGCCGCCGTTGCTGCAACGTTGACGTGGGACGCGCTGCCCGGCCAACGCCTTGCCGCCGTCGATAGCGCGATCCAGGCTGCGCGCCTGGGCGACGATGGCGCCTTTGCCGCATTGATCGATCTCTACCGCTCTGCCGCCGAGCGCGTCGCCCAACAGATACTGCACACGGAAGAAGCCGCCGCCGACGCCGTACAGGAGGCGATGATCAAGGCGCATCGCGCGATGGCGCGCTTTCAGGAAGGCAATTTTCGTTCCTGGTTCTTGCGAATTGTCACCAATACTTGCTACGATCATCTGCGCCGCCAGCGTCGCCGCGCCGCTGTCAGCCTGGACGAGCTGACCGAACAGGCCGGCGTCGACTACCTGGCCACCGACGAATATATTGCCGAAGACCCTGAGAGCCTGGTCTTGCAGAACGAGGGGATGCGCTGCCTGCTTTCTGCGATCGACGACCTGCCGGAGTATCATCGTAGCGTCGTTTTGCTGGTGGATGTACATGGTTACGATTACGCCGAAGCCGCCGAGATGTTGGGGCTGCCCCTGGGCACCGTGAAGTCACGGCTGAGCCGGGCGCGGTCGGCGCTGCGCGACCAACTGGTTAAAGCCGGGATCGTCGGCGCGCCGATGTAAAGCACCAAGCCACCGGTCATGATTGATTACCAGGCAGAGTTTTCATGTTTTCAGTGTTGCATGTTGCGTGCTACGTGTCGGAATCCCTCACGCAACACGTAATACGCAACACTGTGCTCATAAAATATCACTAGAAATCAGTAACTCGCCCTTTACCCCGCTGCGAACTCCCATCGACCCGGGCCATGCGTCGCCAGATAAAGCGGCACGGCTTTGTCGAGATCAGCGCGCACCTCCGCAGGCTGACTGCGCAGCCAAACGCCGAAATCGCTGCTGTACGGCTCACCACTTTGCGCTGTCAGCAAGTGCAACTCACCCACAGCGCCGGTCGCCGCTAACATTCCAGATGACGCATAGGCTGCTCGCAAGCCACTGTGGTCGTACTCCACCTGCCGAAAAGACGGCTTCCAGCGATGGATGCCCTGCTCTACAACCGCGTCGAGCAGCAGATATTGCGCACGTGGGTCGCCATTATAGGGCAAACCAACGCTGCCACCGTTGTAGATCGTCCAGCCACCGGTGCGCCGCGCCAGCGGACGGTGTGTGTGCGCACAGACGACCACCGGCTCGGCAACGCCATCCAGTAAGGCGGCAACCGTTGTACTCTCCATTTCAGGGTACAGCCCTACAAACATGTTGCCGGGCGAGCCGTGAAAGAGACGAATCGGCGGGAAGGGGCGCAGGTCGATACGACGTGCTGGCGGGAGACGGCGCAGCGTCTGCACATGGCGGGGTTGCAGCGTTTCCGCCGTCCACCAGAGCGAGCGAAAGCGCTGGCGATCGGTGAAGGGGGGCAGGTTGTGCGGCGTGTGAATGCGCCCCACCACCAGATCGTGGTTGCCAACAACGCCCGGCCAGCCGACATCCGCCAGCATGTCCATGACTTCGTTGTTCCACGGGCACCGGTTGACGAGGTCGCCGCCGAGAAAAACCTGGTCTGGCGCCTGATGGCGCAGGTCACAGCATACAGCTTCCAGCGCAGGCAAGTTGCCGTGGATGTCAGCAAGAAAAGCAAGACGCATTGTGCGAGGATTCCGTGTTAACCAGCCCAATCGGCATGAAGTGGGTCGGCCTGTCGGATTACTTCGGCGCGACCGCTCTCGGAGACATAACGACGGAAGACAGCTTGAAAGCCATCGCGGTCGGGGTCAAGCTCTTGTGCATAGGCCCAGCGATAGAAGTAGATAATTTCCGGTTCGGCGGTCACCAGTTCCCAATAAAAGAGCGTAGAAATCACGCCGCCCGCCGCCAACATGCCGGAGGTCGAGAAAGCCTCTAGCACCGGCCGTCGGTCATAGACGACTTCGTGATGTTGTGCGCGCCAGCCGCCATATTCAACGGCGTCATCGACCGTTTCCAGCATGGCAAATTGGGCCGTAGTGCGCTGATTCAAGGGCAGGCCCACACTGCCCGGGTTGATGACATGCCAGCGACGGACGACGTCAGCGGGCCGGTGCATATCGCTGTGCGGGTGGGTGCTCAGCTCACCGTTGACCTCGGGCAGCCATTGGATTTGCCGATCGATCTGAACGTGCGTGTGTGCTGTGACGAAGGTCGCTTCGCGCACCTCGGCCAGTTCCTGGGCAACCTTCTCGTCAGGTTGGCTGCGATAGATGCCGACGCGGTTGCGCCCCGGCAGCCCATGCGTGATGCGCAACGGCTGCGCACCGGGCAGGTAAAAGGTGCGGTCGTCAGGGAGCATGGCAAGATAGGCTGCCTGCGCCGGCGTAATGTGAGCGCACAGCCAGTGCAGTTGGCCCCAGCGTTCAGCGTCGTCGCTGCCCGGAGCCGCGCGTGGAGTGCCCAGGTCGAGCAAGTAAAACTCATGGTTGCCGCGCACAACCACCCAGTCGAGTCTACGAATGTGGTCGATCACCTCGGCGCTGAACGGGACGCCGTTGATCAGGTCGCCGTTGACGACTACATAGTCAGGCTGAAGCCGCTCCAGTTCCTGCACGACGGCCTCAAGCGCCGGCAAATTCCCATGAATATCCGCCAAAATCGCCAATTTCATTTACTAACCACCACTCTTCCAAACGCCGATGATACAGAACATTAGCTCAAGATGGCGCGTGCAATCACCATCCGCTGAATTTCACTGGTGCCTTCGCCAATCGACATGAGGCGCGTGTCACGATACATGCGCTCGACTTCGTATTCACGACTGTAACCATAACCACCGTGAATCTGGATGGCGTTGCGACAGACCCGCTCGCTGACCTCAGTGGCGAAGAGCTTGGCCATGCCTGCCTGTGTCGCAAAAGGCAGCCCCTGATCTTTGAGCCAGGCTGCATGGTAGAGCATCAGGCGGGCGGCGTGCAACTCGGTGGCGGCGTCGGCGAGCATGAACTGGATCGCTTGAAAGTTGGCGATGGGCTGGCCGAAGGCTTCGCGCTGTTTGGCATAGGCCAGGGCGCGTTCGTAAGCTGCCTGCCCGATGCCCAGCGCCAGTGCGCCGATGCTGATGCGCCCGTTGCTCAGCGTTGCCAACGTCTGCTGGAGGCCGCGCCCCTCCTCGCCCACCAGGTTTGTAAGCGGTACACGCACGTTGTCGAAAGTGACAGCGTGCGTCGGCGAGCCGTTTAGTCCCATCTTCTTCTCCGGCGGGCCAATGATCACCCCTGGCGTGTCGGTGGGCACAAGAATCTGGCTCAGGCTACGGCTGCCGCCAGCGGGGTCGGTGCGACAGAGGACGACGATTGTGTCGGCGATGCCAGCGTTGGTCGCCCACATCTTGGCGCCGTTGATCCGCCAGGCATCGCCGTCGCGCTGCGCCTGCGTGCGCACGCCGCCCTGCAAGTCGGAGCCGGCGCCCGGCTCGGTGAGAGCGAGACAGGCCAGCCGACCGCGACCGGTCGCCAGGCGCGGCAGCCATTGTGCTTTGAGCGCCTCGGAGCCAAAGGCCACGATCGGCCCCATACCCAGGTGATTGTGCGCCGAGATCGCCAGCGCCGTGGAACCGCACCCCCACCCCAGCTCCTCGATAGCGATGGTGGCGCACAGCGTGTCGAGACCGGCGCCGCCGTACTCCTCCGGCGTCTGCAGGCCGAGCATGCCCAGCGCCCCCATCTTGCGCACGGCCTCCCAATTGAACTCTCCGGTTTCGTCCACATGACGCGCGCGCGGGCGCACCTCTTTGTCAACAAAGTCGTGCACGACGCGCCGGAATTCGCGCTGTTCGGCGGTTAGTTCGAAGTTCATGGCATTCCTCCCGATTGTCACACCCCACACTAAGTTTGACGCAGATAGGGCAACGCGCCAGAATTGGCATATACTTGGTTCATTCAACCATGAACCAGTTGCGAACGTGTATCCGAGGTGTATCACCATGCAAGGCACTGTAGTCAAATTCGACGACAGGAAAGGTTTCGGCTTTATCCAACCCGACGGACAGGCGGAACAGATTTTTGTGCACGTCAGCGCCGTGTCCACGGCGGGACGGTTGACGCCGGGGCAGCGCGTCACCTTCGAGGTGACAGCTTCCCCCAAAGGGCTGCGTGCCAGCAACGTGGTGGTGGCGGGCGCGCTGGCAAAAACCGCGCCAATGCGTAGCACGACGCCGATTTCGCCCTACTGGTTCTTTGGCGGGCTGGCCGTCATCGACACTGCTATCGTCATGATGATCGGCATGTTTGTCTTCTCGCTGGCGTGGTTATGGGCGTACCTGATTGCGATCAACGTCACCACTTTGATCCTCTATGCTTATGACAAAGCGGTGGCAGGCAGCGGCAGCATGCGCGTGCCTGAACGCGTCCTGCATGTGGCGGAGCTGTTGGGCGGCACACCGGCCGGCTTCATCGGGCAGCGCGTGCTTCGGCATAAATCCGCCAAAGGCAGTTATCAACTCAATTTCTGGCTGATCGTGGTCGTTCAGGCGCTGATTGTCATCGGCCTCTACTGGTTGGGAGTGATGTGAGCATGAACGAGAGCTTGTTTGGAATTCCCCTGATCTTCTGGGGTGTGCTCTGTCTGGGTGTGGCGGTAGCGTACTACTTGATCTGGCCGCAGCCGGGGCCAAAACGCCTGGCGCCGCGCACGCGGCGTGAACACATCGTGCTACGTTATTTTCATTCCCTGGTGTGGGTGCTGCTGGCGGTCGGCTGCTTCCTGGGTGCGGGTGGTTACGGCGCGCTGGGTTGGTGGGTGGCGGCGCTTGGCATCCCGGTTTATGTCATCTTTTTGTTCTATGTCGTGCAAGATCGCAACAAGGAAGAAGCCGCGCGTAAGGCACAACGCCAGGGCGCCGGTGCACGCGATGCCGGCATGCCTCAATAAGTCAGGTGCACTCATGAACGTTGATTCCGTATTTCGTTCCCGTCGCAGCAACGTCCTGGCGCGGCGCGGCATGGTTGCCACCAGTCAACCGCTGGCGGCGCAGGCCGGTCTCGCGATTCTGCAAGCTGGCGGCAGCGCTGCCGATGCCGCCGTCGCCACCGCTGCCATGCTCAACGTCGTAGAACCGATCTCCACCGGGATCGGCGGCGACTGCTTTGCACTCTACTATGACGCGGCCACGCAGCAGGTCACGGCGTTGAACGGTTCAGGACGCGCCCCTGCCGCTGCGTCGATCTCTGCGCTCACCGATCTAGGCTACACGAAGATGCCCACATATACCGGCCACAGCGTCAGCATCCCCGGCACGGTCGCTGGCTGGAGCGACCTGTTGGCGCGACACGGGCGCATGGCTCTGGCTGATGTGCTCCAACCTGCCATCTGGACTGCTGAAAATGGCTATCCTGTCTCCGAGTTGATCGCTCTCGGCTGGCGCACGCAGGAACAGAAGCTACGTCGCGACCCGGAGTGGCAGAGCGGCGACATCGACAACGGGCCACCTCAGCCCAGCGGCAACGAGCTATTGATCGATGGTCGTGCGCCCCGCGCGGGTGAGATTATGCGTATTCCCACCCTGGCGGAGACGCTGCGCGGCATTGCGGCAGAGGGCAAAGACTATATTTACAAGGGCGACTTCGCCCACAAGTTGAGCGCTCACGTGCAGCGCTACGGCGGCTGGATCACGCCAGGTGACATGGCGGCGCACACCAGCACCTGGGACGAACCGATCACTGCCGACTACCACGGCGTGCGCCTCTACGAATGTCCACCTAACGGCCAGGGGTTGGCGACGATCATTGCGCTAAATCTGGTCGCCGGTGATGACCTGGCCGCCATGACAACCGCTGACCGCCTGCATGTGTTGTTGGAGGCAATGCGCCTGGGCTTTGCTGATGCCCAGCAATGGGTGTGCGACCCGCGCGTTCACCCGATCCCACTGCACGAACTGGCCAGTCGCGCCTACGCAGAGCGGCGGCGACAACGCATCGACATGCAGCGAGCGGCGCGCGCTGTGCCCTACGGCGCACCTATGGCCGGCTCAGATACGGTCTATCTGAGCGTAGTGGATGGTGACGGCAACGCGTGCAGCTTCATCAACAGCCTGTTCATGGGCACAGGCAGCGGGCTGGTCGTGCCGGGGACGGGCGTTAGCCTGCAGAACCGCGCCAGCCTTTTCGTGCTCAATCCCGAACATCCCAACGCGCTGGCGCCCAACAAACGCCCATACCAGACGATCATCCCGGCGTTGACCACTTATCGAGAAGGGGAGTTTGCCGGCGCGTTGCATGCCTGCTTTGGCGTAATGGGCGGCTACATGCAGCCACAGGGACATCTCCAGATGCTGGTGAATCTGCTGGCGCTAGAAATGTCGCCGCAACAGGCGCTCGATGCGCCGCGCTGGGCGCTGGCTGGCCCCGGCGACGGGTTGGGCGCGCAGGAAGAGGGCGGCCTCGTGTTCGTTGAAGAAGGGTGGGATTTTGCGGTGCTGGCGGAGCTGGCCCGTCGCGGCCATCGGCTGGCGCCAGTGACCGGCTTTGCGCGCAGTACGTTCGGCGGCGGGCAGATCATCTTGCGCGACCCCCAAACCGGAGTATTGACTGGCGGCAGCGATCCGCGCAAGGATGGGTGCGCGGTTGGCTGGTAACATATTACGTGATTTTGATTTGCTGCCAGTACAATCAGGTGCATCCAGCCAATCCACAAGTGATTTCAGATGTAGAGACATATGAGCACAACGCCCAATTTCACCCCTTTTGCCCAGAAGATGCAGACCGCCGGACTGTCGCAGACGTTCATCGATAACTTCCATTACTACTATAATCAGCTGGTGGAGGGCGCCACCGGCTTCATTACGCGAGATGAGGCGCAGCCAGTATCTGATTTGCCCAACTATGCGATGTTGCACGCAGCACATCGCCAGGCAGGCGCTGCGGCGTTGGCGCGCGCGGTTGTCCTCAAGCTCAACGGCGGACTCGGCACAAGCATGGGCATGGACGGGCCAAAGTCCTTGCTGCCGGTCAAGGATGGGCTGACCTTTCTCGATGTCATCGTGCGCCAGAATCTACACCTGCGCGCAACGACCGGCGCGCGCATCCCATTGTTGCTGATGAACAGCTTTGCTACGCGTGCGGCGTCGCTGGCGGCGTTGGCGCGCTATCCTGAGTTTTCGCAAGACATTCCTCACGACTTTTTACAGCACATGGAGCCGAAGGTCTGGAAGGATTCACTCTTACCCGCCGCCTGGCCAGATGACCCGGACAAAGAGTGGTGCCCGCCCGGTCACGGCGACATTTACACGGCATTGGTGGATAGTGGAATGTTGCAGAGATTGCTGGACGCCGGCTATGAGTACGCTTTCGTGAGCAATGCCGACAACCTGGGGGCCGTGCTCGACCCGGCAATCTTGGGCTTTTTTGCCGAAGCGCGCATCCCCTTCTTGATGGAAGTAGCCGAGCGCACCGCCGCCGACCGCAAAGGCGGGCATCTGGCGCGCAATCGCAGCGGACGCCTGATCCTGCGCGAATCGGCGCAATGTCCCCCCGACGAAGAAGCGGAGTTCCAGGACATCCAGCGCTATCGCTACTTCAACACCAACAATCTTTGGCTCAACCTGCGTGCGCTGGCGGAGTTGCTGTCCGCGCAGCACGACATTCTAGGGTTGCCGCTCATCCGCAACGAAAAGCCGATCGACCCAAGCAACCCCGCTACGCCACGCGTCTATCAACTGGAAACGGCGATGGGGTCAGCGATTGCAATCTTCGAAGGCGCCCAGGCGCTGTGCGTCCCGCGCAGTCGGTTTATCCCGGTGAAAAAGAACAGCGATTTGCTGGTCTTGATGTCGGACGCGTATCGACTCAACTCGGATTACACACTGACGTTGGTGGAAGAGCTAAACAGCAGGCCACCTGTCGTCACGCTGGATGACCGTTACTATCTGCTCTACACCGCAATGCAGGCGCGCTTCCCCGCCGGCGCGCCTTCTTTGCGCCGCTGCACACGGTTGACCGTGACAGGGGATGTCACCTTTGGCGCCAATGTCACCGTTGTCGGCGATGTGACAGTTGCCGCGCCACCAGGAGAGACGCGTCACATCGTCGATGGCGCTACGTTGGGCGCCCCGTGAAGTCAGCGCCCTCCATGACTATGCATCTGCATCATTCTCCACTTCGGGCGTCACTACGCGCAGCAGCACGGCGTCTTCGGTTGCGCCGAGTTGATATTCTCCCAACTCGGCGGGAAGCAGCACCCACTGCACGGCTTTGAGCTTCAGCGGCGCGGCGTCGGATGTGAGCATCACGGCGCCCTGCAAGACTGCCCAAATCTCAAACGTGGCGCCATCACATAAGCCGTAAAACTCTTGACCGGCGGGCAGAAAAATGCGTTCCGTCTCAAAATAGGGGCACGCCACCAGCTGCTCGATGCGCAACCCCTCCTCATCGACCAGCACAGTGGGTTGCGCCGGGCCAGGCGCCACGAGGTCGAAGTTGAGCACGTCAAGCGACTTCTCCAGATGCAGCGGGCGCGGACGCCCCCAGTCCCAGATACGATAGGTAGTGTCGCTATTTTGCTGAATCTCGGCGACCATGATGCCCGGCCCCAGGGCATGGATCGTGCCGGCGGGCACAAAGATCACATCGCCCGGCTTGACTGCCAGCCGATGCAATCCCTCGATGCTGGCGGCTTTGCCGATGACGGCGGCGTATTGCTCACGCGTCGTGCCCGGCGCAAAGCCGTAGATCAACTCGGCGCCGGGTTCAGCGTGCAGCACCACCCACATTTCGGTCTTGCCTGGCTCGCCTTCGTGCGCCAACCCGTAGGCGTCGTCTGGGTGCACCTGGATCGAGAGCCAGCGATTGGCGTCGAGAATCTTGATCAACAGGGGGAATTTGCCCGCCGCCAGCGCATCCGCGTTGCGGTCGCCCAACAACAGCTCACCGAGCAACGCCTGCACCTCGGGCAGGGTCTTGCCCTTGAGCGGCCCGGCGTTGACCACGCTCGATCCATTGGGGTGCGCAGCGATCTCCCAACTCTCCGCCACGATGCCGTCGGGGATCGTGCGCCCCAGTTTCGTCTCCAGGTTGCGCCCACCCCATGGGTAGTCCTTGAAGACCGGATCAAAAGTCAGGGGATAGATCATTGCGTCAGTCATATCCTCACCCATCGGCATATCCTTCCCATCAATTCAGTTACGGGATGGAACGCGGATATACACAGATCAAGAAAAATCCGCGTCATTCGCAAAATCCGCGTCATCCGCGTTCTATCTTTCACTCAAATTTGATGCCCTGCGCCAGCGGCAACTCGCGCGACCAGTTGATCGTATTCGTCTGCCGCCGCATGTACGCCTTCCATGCATCCGAGCCGGACTCGCGCCCGCCGCCCGTTTCCTTCTCGCCGCCAAAGGCGCCGCCGATCTCAGCGCCCGACGTGCCGATATTGACGTTGGCGATGCCACAATCCGACCCGGCGACGGAAAGGAAGGTTTCTGATTCGCGTAGGCTGTCGGTGAAGATGGCGGAGGACAATCCCTGGGTGACGCCATTGTGCAGGTCAATCGCTTCCTCCAGTGTGCGATAGGTAAGGATGTAGAGAATGGGGGCGAAGGTTTCTTCGCGCACGATCGCCGTCTGAGCAGGCATGCGGATGATTGTCGGCTCCACGAACTGGGGACCAATGTCGGGACGCGCCTTGCCGCCCGTGAGCACCTCGCCGCCATCGGCGACAGCGCGAGCGACGGCGCGCAACATCGCCTCCACAGCGCGCGTGGTGACCAGCGGTCCCATCAAAGTGCCAGGCTGCAGCGGATCGCCGATGCGCACCTGCTGATACGCCTTGATCAGCCGCGCCGTCAGTTCATCGACAACAGCTTCGTGGGCGATGATACGCCGTGTGCTGGTGCAGCGCTGCCCCGCCGTGCCCACAGCGCCGAAGAGAATGGCGCGCACCGCCAGGTCAAGATCGGCCTTGTCCGAAACGATGATGGCGTTGTTGCCCCCCAATTCCAGCAGCGGACGACCAAGACGCCCGGCGACCGTCTGCGCCACGCGGCGCCCGGTTGGGATCGAGCCGGTAAATGAGATCAACGGCAGGCGGCTGTCCTCCGCCATGCGTTGACCGATGTCGCCTGCGCCCACCGCCAGGTTGAAGACGCCCTTGAGTCCGTGATCGGCCATCACACGGTTGGCGAGATGCTGCACCGCCACGCCACAGAGCGGCGCCAGTTCGCTCGGCTTCCAGACCAGCGTGTCGCCGCAGACGGCGGCAATGGCAGCGTTCCACGACCAGACCGCGACCGGGAAGTTGAAGGCGGTAATGATTCCTATCGGGCCGAGCGGATGCCACTGCTCATACATGCGATGCGCCGGGCGCTCGGAGTGCATCGTCAGCCCGTAAAGCTGGCGCGATAGCCCCACAGCGAAGTCGCAGATATCGATCATCTCCTGCACTTCACCCACACCCTCGGCGCGGATTTTGCCCATTTCGAGCGAAACAAGCTCGCCCAACGGTTCTTTATACTCGCGCAGGATGGCGCCCAGGTCGCGGATCACTTCGCCGCGCTTAG
>DMDA01000005.1:0-458 GCA_003451595.1 Chloroflexota bacterium
AAACCGGAGCCCCCGCCCGCCGTGGCGTTGCCCCCTCGCCCCGCCATCACCTCCACCCCCCGGTCAGGAACACCGCCCCCCCCCTCTCGCCCCCCCACACCGAGACCCGGCGGCTCCGTGCCGCCGCTACGCAGAGACCGACCCAAACCGTAGACGCCGCTCGCAGCGGCGTTGCTCGCTCGTCCCACCATCTCCGTCCCCACCATCTCCGCCCCCACCATCTCCGCCCCCACCATCTCCGTCCCTCACATCGAGAACCGGCGGCGGCGCGCCGCCGCTACGCAGAGACCGACCCAAACCGTAGACGCCGCTCGCAGCGGCGTTGTCCGCTCGCCCTGCCATCATCTCCATCCCCACATCAGGAACACCGTCCCCACCATCTCCGTCTCCACATCGAGAACCGGCGGCTGCGAGCCGCCGCTACGCAGAGACCGACCCAAACCGTAGACGCCGCTCGC
>DMDA01000005.1:618-2023 GCA_003451595.1 Chloroflexota bacterium
CCGCCGCTACGCAGAGACCGACCCAAACCGTAGACGCCGCTCGCAGCGGCGTTGCTCGCTCGTCCCACCATCTCCGTCCCCACCATCTCCGCCCCCACCATCTCCGTCCCCACCATCTCCGTCCCCACATCGAGAACCGGCGGCTGCGAGCCGCCGCTACGCAGAGACCGACCCAAACCGTAGACGCCGCTCGCAGCGGCGTTGTCCGCTCGCCCCGCCATCATCTCCATCCCCACATCAGGAACACCGTCCCCACCATCTCCGTCCCTCACATCGAGAACCGGCGGCGGCGCGCCGCCGCTACTTGTCGTCGGCCATCGTCGGCAACGGTGAACGGTCGGCGTCGGTGAACGGCAACGGTGGCGCCTCGCCCTCGAAGACCGAGATGGTCGTGGCGTTAGGCAATGCACCCGTCGATTGTGTCTGGTCGTCAAGCTGGCGCAGACGCCAGTATCGGACCAGCGCCTCCCGGTCAAGCGGCGAGCTGTGCGCCCAGAGCCACCCAAACACCCGCTGTGCAGGCAGCCGCCAGAACTGCGCCTGCCCATCATCCCCGTCTTGCGCCACGGCGATTTCCAAAGCCTGGCGCATCACGCTTTGCTCGACCGAATGCCAGACGGACCCCACCATGCCGCTCACATAGGCATGGCGCACTGCGCCGACCAGCACCAACATCACCAACAACCGGATCAGCCATCTTCGCAGCCACCGCATCGCTCATCTCCTTCCTTGTGCTTCCTCTGGCATCTCTGCGCGTCTATGCGTTGCGTCAACCTTTCCTCTGCGCCGATTGACTTCATTCAAACATGGGCCTGGCCGAAGTGCGGTCGATTTGTCGCCAGATTGCTGATCTGGTGCACAGGGCGTGTTTGCGAATCTGGCGACACATCGGCGTCCCATCCCGCCCAACTGTGCGATGCTGAAAGCGTCGAAACGCTAGGGATTCAACCGGTGGAAGCGGTAGAAAGGAAGGCGACAATGGGCAGACAACGAGTGCACAACTTCGGCGTGTTGCAGGCAGCATCTGGGGATTGGCAGGAGAGGGCGGAAGCGTTGGCCGAGACCTGGACGCGGGAGGAGCCGCGCAACGCCCGCAAACAGCGCCGCCTGCAGCGCAGACAACCTCAGCTTGCGGTGCAACTCACCACGCACGCCCACCTGCGCGTCTGCCAGCGTGGGCTGTCGGAGGCGGACATCGACGTGGTGCTGCGTTACGGCCGTCGTTTCTACGCCGCCGACGCCGTGATCTACTTCCTGGGCGACCGCGATCTGCCTGCCGAGGAGATCAGGCGTCTGGGTCATCTGCGCGGCGCGGCGGTGATCCTGACGCCAGCACAGGAAAAAGTCATCACCGTCTGGCGCAATCGTCGTCACGGCATGCGCACGATCCGACGCAAGCTGGCTG
>DMDA01000005.1:2267-4186 GCA_003451595.1 Chloroflexota bacterium
CACGCAACAAGTAACACGCAACACGTTCAGAAGAGGACAAAAGACCTATGGACAAGCTCACGAAATCAATGCTCAGTGTGACGTTGAGCCTGCTCGTCCTGTTGGGGCTGGCAGGCGTCATCGTGTGGATGGTGGCGCCGCCGGATGCGCTGGCGCGGTGGAGTGCGCGAGCCGGCGTGGTGGCGGCGGATGTCGAGGATCGCATCGATGCGCTGCTAGGCAAGGAAGCAGTGTTGCGGCAACAGGCGCTGGACGCAATCCGTATCGCCGAAGACGATGTCGCGCGCCTGGAAACGCTCGCCGTCACCAGCCGCGTCGATGCCCGGTTGCTCGAAGAAAAGCTGGTGACGTTGCAGACCGTCGAGACGCGCGCCAAAACCCAATTGGGCCAACTCGCCGCCATGGTTGAGGCCGGCAAAGCAATCACGCTGGATGGCAAGACCTGGCAGCCGGATGATCTCAAAGCCTATGCGCAGAGCAAGATCACCGAATACACCGCCATTCAGGAACGGCGGCGGGTGCTGGAAGAAAGCCAGCGCATCCAGCTAGAGACCGCCGAACGCGCCGAGACAGCAATGCGGCTGGCGCGGCAGAATATCGCCAACATGCGCGCTGCGCTCGACTTGCTCGACGCCAAGTTTGCGCACCTGCGCCTGCTCCAAAGCCAACCCACCGCCATGCCCGGCTCAAGCAGTGCGGCGGCAACTGTTCTGGCTGACGCCGAGACGCTGGTGCAGAGCCTGCTCACCGAGGTCGAACGCGAGGTGCGCATCGCCGATGAGCGCAGCCGTCTCCAGACGCAGCAGGCGCCCGGTCTCGATGCGCCGCTGCCGACGGTTGCAGACGAAGAACTGGTCAACCAGCTCTACACACTCTCCGGCGTCGATCGGGCGTCGAAGAGCGTTGAGGAACAGCCGACGGCTGACTGAGGCGTCGGGCTGTAGGAACCAACCTTCCCGGAAGCTCAGAGCTTCCGGGAAGGGACGCTGACCGTCGACAACGACAAAGGAGAACTCGACGATGGTCGCCAAACTTGTGCACTTCATGACGGGAGTGCTGCGCCGATTGTTCTGGCTGGGCGCGCTCCTGACCGCGCTGTACTTCGGCGTCATGCTGATGGTCGATTCAATTCCGGGCGTGGAGGCTGACCCCTACCGCTTCCTGATCGGACGCGTCGTGCTGCAAAAGACCGGCGCCTGGCTGGAGACCGCCGCCGTAGCGATCTGGGGTGATCAGACGGTGTTGCGCTGGCGCGCCGACGAAACGATGGCGCAGTTGGAGAACGAGATCGAGCAACTCCAATGGCTTGAAGCGCAGGCAACCACGCGGGCGGCGGCGTTGGAGTCCAAGCTGACCGGGCTGGAAGAGAATCTCGAAACCGCGCGCAGCGGGCTGGCGCAGTTGGCGGCGCTGATGGAGAACGCCCCCACCGCACTGGTGATCGATGGCGTCACGCTGCGCGACGCACAGATCGAAAGCTACGCCACGCAGAAGATGATGGAATTTTCCGTGCTGCAGGAACAGCTTGCTCTCTATCAACAGAGCCACCGCGCTTATCTCGACGCTGCCTTGCGGGCGCGCTCGCTGTGGTTGGAGGCGCGGCAAAATATCAAGGTGTTGGAGGCGCATCTGGCGCTGATCGACGCCACGTTGACCCTGGAGCGTACGCGCACGCCTGGCGCTGATGTGGGCCAGAATGTGCGTCGCCTCAACGAACGGCTGCAGGCGGAGCTACGGCGCAACCAGCGGATCGCCGAAGAACGCCAGCGCCTGGAGCGCAATCTCGATCTGAACGACGCAGAACCCGTTGACTTGACCACCATCTTCGACCACAGCGCAGACCTGGCGCGGGCGCTGCGCAACCTCGCCGCCAGCGGCTCTCGACCGGAGCGAAGACAGTGACATGCCTGCCCACCGGC
>DMDA01000120.1:0-1039 GCA_003451595.1 Chloroflexota bacterium
CGAGTCCAACAAACCCAATACGTTCAGACATAGCGTCTCCTTTTTGTGTATAGGGGCGCAACTGGCCCAGTTTGCCTGGTCAATGTCGCGCACAATGAGTTGTCTCATAGATAGCACAATCAAACATCGTACATCCGATATCTTCTCGGAAGCTCTGAGCTTCCGGGAAGATGAGCAAAGTCTATTTGTGTTGTCTATCAGAACTTCCAGGAAAGTGCGTATGCCATTCTGTTTGGAATCACTGTGTGCTTTCTGGCAGTCCACTGCGCCTGAGGCTGGCTTGCGCCTTTTGCCGCGCGGCCAGGCGATCCGTCAGTTGGTGCAGTGCCTCGCGGCTGGCAACGATGACCAGCACCAGCACGCCCTGCAAGACCAGGGCGATCTCGCTAGGTACGTTTGTGATCAACTCCATGCCCAGCGCGCCGGTCTGGATGGCGGCGAAAAAGAGGCCGTAGAAGAGCACGCCGGGTAAGCTGTTGTTGGCGACGATGGCGATCATCACACCATCCCAGGCGTAGTTGGCGCCCAGCCCGCGCAGGAAGCGATGCGGTCCGCCCATGATCAGCAGCCCGCCCGCCAGCCCTGCCAGCGCGCCGGTGAGCAGCATCACCGTCACAAAGTTGCGGTCAACCGGACAGCCGCCCAGCCGCGCAAAGAGCGAGTTTTGTCCGCCAATGCGCCACTCATAGCCTGGACGCGTGCGGTGGAAGATAAACCACATCAGCGCCACCGCTGCCAGCATCCACAAGACGGCGCTGTTCCAATCGCCAAACTCCGGCAGCCAGGCGGCGCGTGCAACGGCTGGCGTCATTGGCGAATAGGCGGTTGCGTCCTTGAAGGGGTAGGTGATCGCCCACAGCGTGAAATAGTCGGCGACGATGTTGAGCATCAACGTCACGATAAATTCGCTCATCCCGAACACCTGGCGCAGCAGCGCGGCCACGCCAGCCCACAGCGCGCCGCCGAGCAGCGCCAGCAGCGCCAGCGTCGGGATCAGTAGCGCCGGCGGCAGGTCGAGATAGAGACCGCCGATCGTCGC
>DMDA01000120.1:1288-3230 GCA_003451595.1 Chloroflexota bacterium
GCGCGTAGGGGCTGCCCAGCGCAAAGGCAAAGAGTGCAGCGTAGCTCGCCAGCGGATCATAGCCCTGCGCCAGCATAATGGCGGCGCCGATCAGCAGGGCGATCACAATGCCGAGCGCGGCGTTGAGCACTTTACGCATCTGCAGACGCCTTTCCTTCCAACATGTAGCGCCCGACCTTTTCCACCGTTGCCTGCGCCGCTGGCAGATCGGCGACAATGGCGCCGCGATGCAGCACGACAATCCGATCCGCCAGCATGAAAAGTTCCTCTAAGTTGGCGGAAATCAGCAGCAGTGCGCGCCCGGCGCGGCGCATTGCCAGCATCTGATCGTGGACATATTCGATGGAGCCGACATCCAGCCCACGCGTGGGTTGGTCGAGGAGGATGAAGGCGCTGTCGAGCAACAATTCGCGCCCCAGGATCACCTTCTGCTGGTTGCCGCCGGAGAGCGCACGCAGCGGCGCGCGGCGATTGGGCATCACCACGTTGAAGGCTGCCGCCAACCGGTCGGTGAAGCGCTGCGCGGCGCCGCCGTCAAGCAGCAGCCCGCGCCAGCGCGTCAGGTTGCGGTTGAGGCGGTGGTGCGTCATGATCGCGTTCTCCATCACTGATGCCGGCAGGCTGCCGCCCATGCGCCCGCGATCCTGCGGCACGTAGGCGAGGCGGCGGCGGCGTTCCAGGATCGGCGCGTGCGTGATCTCTGCGCCGGCGACGTGGATCGTCCCGGCGGTGGGCTGGAGCAGCCCCGTGATGGCGTTGACCAGCTCAAACTGACCGTTGCCCTCAACGCCGGCGACGCCGACCAATTCACCGGCGCATACCTGCAGGCTGATATCCTTGAGCCGCACACGGCCATGCGCATCTGCGTAGCGCAGCCCGTCGATAGCGAGGATCACGTCGCCGGGGGGCTGCGGTGTGCGCCGCGAGGTGAAGATTACTTCGCGACCGACCATCAGCGCGGCCAACTCTGCGCGTGTCGTGCCAGCAGCGGGCACGTCGGCGACCACGCGTCCTTTGCGCAGCACGGTGACGCGGTCGGAGAGTTCGAGCACCTCCTCTAGCCGATGTGAGATGAAGATGATCGTGTGCCCCTGGGCGCGCAGTTCGCGCAGTTCGGCGAAGAGTTGGGGAATCTCCTGCGGCGTCAGCACGGCAGTTGGCTCATCGAGAATCAACACGGATACCGCGCGATAGAGTAGCTTGAGAATCTCCACCTTCTGCCGCGCCGCAACAGAAATGTCAGCGACCTGGGCGTCAGGGTCTAGCTCAAAGTGGAAGCGGTCGATGATCGACCGGACGGCTTGCCGGGCGCGCATGCGGTCGATGCGCCCCAGCCAGTCCACTGGTTCGGCGCCCAGCACGATGTTCTCCCACACCGTGTATTCGTTGACGAGTACGATCTCCTGATGCACCATGCCGATGCCGGCAGCGATGGCTTCGCCAGGCGTGCGGAAGCGCACATTGCGTCCCTGATAGATGATCTCGCCGCGGTCGTGATGGACAAGCCCGTAGAGCACCTTCAGCAACGTACTCTTGCCTGCGCCGTTTTCGCCGACGAGCGCGTGAATCTCGCCATCGGCGAAGCTTACCGTCACGTCATCCAGCGCCAGCACGTTGGGCGGATAGACCTTGACAATGCCGCGCAGTTCGATGAGCGGAGGGGCGAGGGACGAAGGACGAGTTGTCAAGGGCGCTTCCTTTCGTGATGAATGATGACTCACGGTACGGACACGATAATGGAATTTGGCAAATCGGTTCGGTCATCGTAGGTTCGGCTTCCAGCCGGACGCTTCCGGTGAACCACGATGTCACGCCGGAGGCGATGACCTACGCAGGCTTCCGGTGAACCACGATGTCACGCCGGAGGCGATGACCTGCGCAGGCGTCCAGGGAACCACGATGGCACGCCGGAGGCGGTGACCTGCGCAGGCTTCCAGGGAAC
>DMDA01000020.1:0-5236 GCA_003451595.1 Chloroflexota bacterium
CACGCCAAGCGCGGAAGGTTGACGCCGAGATGTAATCATCGCATCCAAGGGCGACCGGCGACGCTTCCAGGCCGATGCCCCACTTGCCGTCATGCCCCACCGTGTAGCCTGCTGCCTTGAGCGCTCGATTGAGAGTGGGTAGATCAGGGCGGGCGGGGCGGTAGCCCTCGACGCCAGCATTGACAAGACAGCCATGCTGGATGGCATAGCGACCGGTCATCAACGAAGTGCGCGTCGGCATACACACGGCGATGGGGCAGAAGGCGTGTGTGAAGTTCACGCCTTCCGCTGCCAGCCTGTCGAGATTGGGCGTGTACGCCGCCGGATGGCCGTTGACGCCCACACAGTCAAAGCGATGCTGATCGACATGGATCAGCAGAATGTTGGTCGGCTCCAACGGTTGCTCCATCCGTGTCAAGGCATCAACCTTGCGATGCACCCAGCGGGAAGAGTTGTTGTACAGCTGCCAGCGCTTGCTCTGCGCTGCGCGAAGGCGTGAATTCCAGCCCAATTTCGCCGTCGTACCCCAATCTCCGCACAGCAGCAGCCAGGTTCACAAAATTGATCTCACCTGTGCCCGGCTCCTGGCGCGTCGGGGCATCGCCGATGTGGACGCCCGCAATGATGTCGATATTACGCTCTAGCGTGAGCAGCAACTCGCCGGCGCCGCGCTGCTGATGGTAGGTGTCGAAGGTATAGCGAAACTGTGGGTGATCCATGCGACGCACCCAGTCAATGGCGATTTGTGGCGTATCGACCGCCTGTGAGCCGATAAAGACATTGCGGCTGAGATTCTCGACGCGCACCTCGACGGGCGTCTGTTCGACCAGGCGCAGGATGCGCTCGGTCTGGCGCAGCAGATTGGCGTACTGCTCGGCCTGGCTGTAGTTCCCGGAGAGCGGGCGCACCAGCTCGCGGCCATCAATCACGTCGATCTGATTCGAGAAGATGTAGAGTGCGGCGATGTCGTATTGCACCGCCATTTCCAACGATTCGGCCCAGGTGCGCAACGTCTTTTCGTTGTCGGCGGGATCGGCCAGTGCGCCCATGTCACCGTCGAAGGTGGAAAAGAAGGCGGCGCCGTGACGTTTGCACTCGGCGACCAGATCGGCCATCGGCGCGCTGCGCCAGGCAAAGACATTAAAATGGCGCACCCCCAGCGCTGCAAGCGGCGCGATCCGCTCCACCACTGGCCGGTCAGTGAACCAGAAGTTAAGATATCCTGTGTAGAACATGGTTCGTCAATCCTTTGCTGTGAGTTGCGAGGGGCGAGTTGCGCCGCTCTACACCCCTTGCAATTCCTACGCCATCACCATGCCCCCATCGACCTCGATCGCCTGACCGGTGAGGTAGCGTGAGTCTTTTGAGGCGAGAAAAGCGGTGACGCCCGCAATCTCCCAAGGCTGGGCGATACGTCCCATGGGACAGTCGCGCGTGCGCTGCGCCAGCCACGCGTCGGCGTCGAGGCCATCGCGCCCGCCGACAATGGCCGCGACGCGACGCACCATTCCTGTCAGTGTGTTGCCCGGACAGATGGCGTTCACAGTGACGCCGTAGGGCGCCAGCTCCATCGCCACCGAACGCGTCAGGCCGATCAGCCCGCTCTTGGAAGCCGAGTACTCGGCGGATGCCGGCCAACTGGTTTTGCCCGCCATCGACGAAATGTTGATAATGCTGCCCCCACCGCGCTGACGCAAATAGGGCGCGGCGGCGCGATTGGTGTAGAAGGCGCCGGTCAGATTGGTCGCCAGCGTATCCAGCCACTCAGCGTCTGGCACTGCTTCCAGCGGCGAGCCAGTGTAGACGCCAGCAGCGGCTACGACGATATCGATTCCATCCCAGCGCGCGGCGACTTCGGCAAAGGCCGCATTCACCGCTGCCGCGTCCTTTACGTCACAGGTGAGCGCTATGGCTTCGGCGCCCAGCGCGCGACATTGCGCCGCCATCGCTTCGGCGCCTGCACCGTCGATGTCAAGACAGGCGACGCGCGCCTGCTCCTGCGCAAAGCGCAGCGCGCAGGCCCCGCCGATCCCGCCAGCCGCGCCAGTGATGAGGGCGACCTTTCCGGTGAAGCGCAGTGACTCGATATCCATGCGCACCATTTGTGGTTCCAACATTGTACAAGCTCCTTGAGTAATGAGAATTATCGTATCGGCGCATGATATTGCGCAACGATGGCCTGTCCCGCCGGACTAAGCACAAAATCAATGAACTGGCGCACCCGCCCGGTTGGGGCGCCACGTGTGATGAGATAGAGCGGCTGCGTCAAGGCGTACTGTTGCGCGGCGAGGGCGTCGCGCGTGGGCCAGCCTCCCTCGATTTCCAACACCTTCACCGGCGCTGGCGCTAAACCTGCAGCGGTTGGCGTCGCCGCGTCAGGCAGCCACGCCGCCACGTATGCACGCGAGACATAGCCGATGGCGGCAGGGTTGCCCGCCACGTAATCGACGACATCTTGACTGGTGGGCATCACCACCGCCGTCAACGCAACGCGTTCCTCGCCCATCACGCTCGCCTCGAAGAGGTTGCGCGCACCGCTGCCATCCTCGCGGCTGACCAGCACGATCTCGCCAGCGTCGCTGCCAAGCGCCTGCCAGTTCAGCACTGTCCCGCGAAAGATGTCGCGCAGTTGCACGAGCGAAAGCGCCGCCACATCGTTGCTGGGATGGACGATGATTGCCAAGCCATCGAGACCGATCGGCGTGCGGACAAGCGCCTCATCGCCGGGTGGCGGCGGCCGTCCGGCCTCCGGGTCGGGTGGGAAGAGCGTACTGGCGACAATGTCGTAGCGTCCGGCGCGAATAGCGGCTTCGCCCAGCGTGCTGCCGCCGCCGCGCAGGTCGAAGACCACATTGGGGCGTTGGCGTGTATAGGCGTCGGTGAGGGCTTTAAGCACAGGCGCCATCGACGTGGCGCCGGCAATCGTCACCGTCACCGGCGGCGGCGTCGCCACGGCTGCACCTTCGCAGCCAAGTAAAAACGCACTCATGGTGAGCAGGAGCAAGCCGTGTACGAACCGCAACCACATAAGGGTATCAGCTTCCTTGTGCTCTGGCCGCAGCGCGCAACTCGCGCTGGGCGTGGCGCGTTGCCTGATCGGTGATGCGAAAACGTGCCAGAAAGTCGGCGCGGAATGCGCCAAAGCGCTCTTCTGCAATGGCGTCCCGTATTTGCCGCATTAGCTCCAGCATAAAATGGACGTTATGAATCGTACCCAGACGTAGTGCGCTGATCTCGCCCGCCTTGTAAAGGTGACGGAGGTAGGCGCGACTGAAGGTGCGGCAGGTGTAGCAGGTGCAATCTGCCTGCACGGGGCGCTGATCTTCGGCGTACTGGGCGTTGCGCATATTCATGCGCCCATCGGGTGTGAGCAGCTGGCCGTTGCGGGCAATGCGCGTGGGGAGCACGCAATCAAAGAAATCGACCCCGCGCGCCACCGCTTCGACGATGTCCTCCGGCGCGCCGACGCCCATCAGATAGCGCGGCTTGTCGGCGGGCAGCGCTGGACAGGTGAAGTCGAGCGTGGCGTACATCGCTTGTTTGGTTTCGCCCACTGCCAACCCGCCGATAGCGTAGCCGGGGAAGTCGAGTTGACGTAGGAACTCGACGCTCTGGAGACGCAAATCCTCAAAAACACCGCCCTGCACGATGCCAAAGAGCGCCTGGTCCGGGCGATGATGTGCAGCTTTGCAGCGTTCCGCCCAGCGATGCGTGCGCGCCAGCGCCTCCTCGTTGTAGGCGCGATCCAGTGGCGGTGGGCACTCGTCGAGCACCATGGCAATATCTGGCCCCAGCGCCTGCTCGATCTCCATCACTTTTTCCGGCGTGAAGTGATGAAGGGAACCGTCGATGTGGCTGCGGAAAAGCACGCCATCTTCTTTGAGCTTGCGGCTTTCGGCCAGACTAAAGACCTGGTAGCCACCCGAATCGGTGAGGATGGGGCGCTCCCAGCCCATGAAGGCGTGCAGCCCACCAAAGCGCTGGATCAATTCGTGGCCAGGACGTAGATAGAGGTGGTAGGTATTCGCCAGGATCAGCTGAGCGCCGGCTTCGTACAAGTCGCGCGGCTCCAGGGTCTTGACATTGGCCTGGGTGCCGACGGGCGCAAACGCGGGCATCTCGATAGCCCCGTGCGGGGTGTGAAAAGTGCTGCGTCGCGCCAGCCCGTCAGTCTGGTGCAACTCAAACCGAAAACTCATGCGGTCAACTCATTTCGACGCTGATGACAGAAGTTGGCAAGACGCGCCCATCACGACCGCGCCTACATCGCACAAATGCTAGCATGCTGCGTGCGCCTGGGCAAACTGCTGTGCATGGGTGCGAACACAGCTCAAGCGTGTTATAATGACGCTGTGTCACCTTTTCCACACACTCCGGCACCCATGTCACGCCCAAAGGAGATCATCATGGAAGCGCTCAAGGGACTCTGCACCATTGTACTGCCCGATGCCAGCCTCAAGGAATTTGCCTTTCAGCATGCGCTTGATCTGAACCCGGATAACTATCCGGTTGAGTTGGAGACCGATACATCGGCTGACCCGCAGTTGATCGCTGCAGCGATGGAGACGCGGCGACGTTGGCCCAATGGTATGACATTGCGCGTGCACTTCCTGGAGGGCGATCCCCTTGTGCAGCAGAAGGTGGCCGCCATCGCCAGCGAGTGGTGTCAGTATGCCAATATCAGGTTCGCCTTCGACGCTGGCCCCGATGCGGAAATCCGCATCGCCTTCAAGCCTAACATGGGATCCTGGTCATACATGGGCACTGACTGTAGCCTGCCGCAGCTGGCCGGACGCCCGACGATGAACCTGGGCTGGCTCACGCCGACAACGCCGGAGATCGAGTATCGGCGCGTCGTGTTGCACGAATTCGGCCACGCGCTGGGGCTGGTGCACGAACATCTCCAGCCCAATGCCGAAATTCCCTGGGACGAGCAGAAGGTGATCGCGTACTACAAGCGCACCAACGGTTGGGACGAAAACTACACGCGCTCCAATGTGCTGGCGAAAGCGCGTGCCGATGCCTTCACCGCCTTCGACCCACACTCGATCATGCTCTACCCGGTGCCAAAGGAATTGACCAGAGGCGGCTTCGAGATTCCATGGAGCAATAGCGAGCTGTCGCCGCTGGATAAAGAGTTCATTGGGAAGATGTACCCGTTTGCGGGATAAGTCCGTTTGCGGGATAAGTCACAGCCGTGGCGCTGAAACCTCTTGTCAGGAGACTTGCTGAAAGC
>DMDA01000020.1:5451-6636 GCA_003451595.1 Chloroflexota bacterium
GATCTACGACTTGCGTCGTCAGGCCAGCGCGTTGCAGGCGGCCCTGGCGCAAACCACCGACCCAACGCAACTCGACAGGCTGCTCCACGATGCCGGTGCAGTCGAAACAGCGTTGGCGGAGGCTGAAGCCCAATTGCGGGCTGCCGAAGTCGCCCGCGCCACGTCGCCACAGACTGACGCCAAACGCCCGAATGCTGTCACGCGTAGCATGGCGACTACGAAGCTGGAAGCCGCGATTCAACTGCGCATGACGCACATTCCAACGGCGACCTATCACTTGCTCAATGAACGAGAAAGCCCGCTGGTCGAGATCAAAGTGACGAACGGCGACCTCAAGCAACGCCGGCTGCGCATCACGTCGCGGGTGGAAGGCTACAGCGCCGACGCCATTGACACCATCGAGCTGGACATACGCGGCAAGCCCAACGCCAGCCGCGTTGTGCTGCAACTGCCCACGCTCTTTCCCGAACATATCCGCGCCGTGCGTGAGTTGACGCGCGCCAGCGTGACTGTGCTGGTCGAGGAGATCGGCGGCAAGATCGAGACGCACGAGAGCCTTGCCGTCTGGTTGCTGGCGCGCAATGCCGCACCGTTGGCAGTGCGCGACCCGGCCACCGGTGGGTGGGTCGACCTGAGTCGCTACTTCGGCGCCTTCGTGACGCCCAACCAGCGCAAGATCATGCTGTTTCTGCGCCAGGCCGCTCGCCGCCACCCCGAGGGACGACTGACTGGCTACCAGAGCGACGCGCTGCTGCAGGTGCAGGCTATCTTCGACGCCCTCAAGCTGGACGCCGACATCACCTACGTCAACTCGCTCATTGCCTTCAACCCGGAGGAGAGCGCGCGCGGGCAACGTGTGCGGCTGCCGCGTGAGAGCCTGGAGGAGCACCAAGCCAACTGCATGGATGGCACGCTACTCTTCGCCAGCCTACTCGAAGCCGCCACGCTCAACCCCGCCATCGTGATCATTCCGGGGCATGCCTTCGTCGGTTGGGAGACAGGGCAGAACAGCGGAACATGGGAATACCTGGAAACGACTATGATCGGCACGAATAGCTTCGAGGAGGCGCGCGCCATCGGCAAGCAAAAAGCGAGTTTTTGGGAGCAGCGCGCCGCCGCCAAACCAGACCTCTTCCGTCGGTGGTCGCTGCGCGAGCTGCGCACGGTGTACGGCGTCACACCGCT
>DMDA01000020.1:6889-7597 GCA_003451595.1 Chloroflexota bacterium
ATGCCCGACGCACTAGAGACTTTGGCTGGCGGCCCCTCTGCAGCGCTGCCCTTGCCGGTGGCGCCCACCCATACAGGTGGTGAACCGCTCGCTCAGGCTGACGCCGAGTTGTACGACGCGTGGCGCAAGCACATCGAACGCGGCTTCGAGAATAACAACCGCATGTTCGACCGCACGCTCAACGCCTTCATGTACCCTTACTGGGTGACAGTGGGCATGTACATTGTGCTCTTTGTGGTGGGGATCAGCGCCTTTGTCGTGGCAGCGCGGCTCAGTTTCGAGAGCGGCAAGGAATTGTACACACTACTTTTCGGCGGCATCGGCGCCGTGGCCTTCCTGACCTTCTTCTTGACGCGTCCACTCCAGGCGCTAGAGGAGAATCTTCAGTTCATCACCTGGCTAGGGATTATCTACAACACGTACTGGACGCGCCTGGCGTATATGACCGACCAGGCAACTGTGCAGCGCGATTTGGAGGCCGCCACCGGCGAAACGATCACCAGGATCAAGGATTTGCTCACCACCCACGCCGAACGCAGCGGCAAGCGACCAGGGCTGCGCTGACGCGTGATGGAGAGCGGACGACGTATGGCGGCTGGCGCGTCATGCGTCGCCGATCATTTCCACGATCACACCAAGTTGCCGGAGTTGTCGCGCGATGTCGTCAGCGCTGGGGGAGGGCGCCAGCAGCACGCGGCCGGCGGCGGC
>DMDA01000020.1:7777-8400 GCA_003451595.1 Chloroflexota bacterium
GGCAGCCGTGGCTGCTGCAGGCGCAGTGGGCAGCAACGCCTCCACGCGATTGGCGCCCACTGGCGTCTGGACGCGGTGAAAACCGACGCTCACCGCCTCCAACCCCGTCAATTCCACCGTTGCCCACACGCCCAGGCCATCCGGTTCGACTCGATAGACGCCGGGCCCGAGTGGCTTGAATTCCACGACATAGACGCCTTGTTCGGCCCGGCTGCGCGTGGAGAGCGTAAATTCTTGCTCTTCCCCCTGGTAGACGCGCACAGGATGATTGGGCAGCCCCTCAATCTCGACATGGATGGCACTGAAACCCGGCATCGGGCCAGCCTGGGTCACGGTAGCCTCCCAGACGCTGATCAGCGGCGCAAAGGTGATCTGCAAGCCGCCAGCCTCAGACAGCTCCAGGTTGCTTTGTGCGAAGCCCCCTTCGACAAAGAGCGAGTAGACGCCTGCCGCCAGTTCAGTAAAGCGCACCTGCCCCGCCTCATCCACAATCTCGCGACGCTCGTTGCCCACCGCATCGACCAGACGCGCCATGCGCCCGGCGCCCTCCGGGATCATGGCAACGATCACGCCTGCACCATGTTCGCTGGTTGACGCCGCAGGGTAACGCACCGCTTCCGGCA
>DMDA01000020.1:8648-14422 GCA_003451595.1 Chloroflexota bacterium
GGTGTTTCCGGCGCACCGTAGACGAATTCCACCAATGGAATCACACGCTTATCGATGTGGACGCGCGCCTCCAATTGAGTGGTGCGGCCATCAGGTTCGGGAGCGCCATCGACGGTGACAATGTAGTGGCCTTCATCCAACCCGTCGATCTGACAGGCGGCGGCGCCATATTCCGGTGTGGCGCCGGTCTCCACGACCTCGCTGGCGCCCTCAGCGCCATGCACCTGCACCTTCAGCCCTTTGTATCCCGGTGTAGAAACGACGACTGCACCGATGCCCGGCGTCGCCGCCGCCACGCCCACCGTGTAGCCCCAACCAGCCTGCACCAGATCGACATTCACTTTGCTGCGCCCGTCCAGGCGTAGATGCTCGATGTGAGTGCCGCTGGGATGCACGCGCAGGCTGTACTCACCGGGTGGTAGATCAACGAAACGGTAGCTGCCATCGTCGCGCGCCAGCGTCACCCATTCCTCGCCGCTGCTGCTGTGCACGAGCATGACCACGGCGCCGGCGCCGCCAGCGACGACGCCCTCCACGACGCTACGCCCGACCATCTCCACCGGCGTCGGCAGCGTCAGACGGACAACGACCTCGCGCTGGTCGCGCTGGAGCGTCACGCGCTCGCTAAAATTAGCTTCAGGCAGACGCAGGACATAGTCCCCATCGGCGAGATCGACGAATTCGAAGACACCGGTGTTGTCAAGGGTCTGCCGCGCCACTTCCACGCCATCACGCGCCAGGATCAGCGTGCGCTGGGCGCCCAGATTTGCGACGCTGCCGCGCAGCGTGATGCGCGGCGGCGGCTCGACGCCACGCCGCGGGGTCTTCGGTTCGGCCTGCAATGCGCGCGTCACCGGCAGGGCGCCGCCGGGCCACCGGTCGCTATACCAGGCGTGACCTTCCCACCAGGAGCTGGTGCTGCCCAGACGCTCGTTTGCCAGCAACCAGAAGGCGGTGCAGAAATAGTAGTCCGGCGCGTGCTTGAAACGTTGACTGGTGCCCATCATGATGCGGCAGGCTTCCAACGTCTGCGCCATGTGCAGATCGGGTGTGGTGGCAGGATAACGCGGGTCGGTGTCCTCACCAACGATATAGCCACACTCGGTGGAAAGAATGGGGATGCTGCGGCCGAGGTGTTTGCGGTTGAGCGCGTCGAAGTGTTCGTAGGCCAGCCAGCAGGCATGATCGTCAGCGATGGTGGCGCCGGGGTTGCGTCGGTCGTAGCGTAGACGGTTGACTTCCGCCAGGGAGCGCCCACGCCAGGCGTCGGCCTGCCAGTTCTCATTGGCAACTGCGCGGTAGAAACGCTCTGTGAAGCCGCCACCCTCCTGGTTGCCAATGTCGTAGGGGTAGTCCAGCGGGCGATTCTGCGAATAATTATGGATCGCCTGCCAGACTGGACCGTCGAAGAGGTCGCGCCGACCGGCAGCGACGATACGCCCCACCAGGTCCCAGCGGCTGCCATTCGCCACAGCCGGGATGGCCGGCATGCCCCCGCGCTCCAGGATCACCTCTAGCGCGGCGATGGTGTTCTCGACCGTCAATTCCAGCCCGTTGACCGGCACACGCCCGCCCTTCCACTCAGCGTCTACGTCCGGCTCGTTGTTGAACTCAAAATAGCGCACGCCTGCGCGGATCAGCGCATCGAGATGCACTAGCTCCTTGACGCCCAGCCGGCCGGGATTGGGGGCTGGACGATAGAGCCGCACGATCGGCATGAGACCCTCGGCCAGCAGCAACTCGCAGAAGTCGAGCGCGCCGTCGTGGTTGAAGATTTTGACCCACTTGACGCCCATCGCCTTTAGCTCAGGCAGCCAGAACTCGCGAATCTTGGCCATGCCCACAGCGGCGGCATAGCCTACCGTCCAATGCACGCCGATGCCTGTATCATTTGCCGGTCGCGGATAATCGTTGAGTTCCATCAGGGACTATCAATTTGCGCTGGAAGGAAGATGATTCATGCCAACAAAATTCTCAAATGATTATAGCGCACTGTCGGGCGGCAAGGGAAACCTGGCGCAACCCGGTAAAGGTTTGCCGCCTGGCACAAGATCGGGTATTGTAGCAGTTCGTCGTCGGGCACAATGATCTTGCTTTTCGGGTCGGGGCAGCAGGCGGGATGAACTTTTCGGAAGCAGCAGTGCTTGAGCAATTGCGTCAGCGGAGTCAACGCGGCCTGCCGGCGCACATGCAATTGAAGCCGGTGCGCGCAGCGCCGGGCGCGCTCACGCTACAGTTGGAGATTCAACCCTTTCATCTCGCGCCCAACGGCTATTTGCACGCGGCGACAATCGTGGCGCTGGCGGACACGGCGTGCGGCTTTGGCTGCATCGTCAATTTACCGCCTGGCGCCGTCAACTTTACGACGCTGGAACTGAAGAGCAATTTTCTGCGTACAGCAACGCATGGCGTGATCGAGTGCACTGCGACCTTGCAGCACGGCGGCAAGCGCACCCAGGTCTGGGACGCCACAGTTTATGATGCGGAACGCCGCGCGATGGCGCTCTTCCGCTGTACACAGATGTTGCTGTACGCCTGAGAGGCGCAAGGAATCTTTGGACAGCTTCTAGAAAACGTGTGGAACAAATCCTATGGAACTGGTGCAGAGTATAGTCAACCGTGTCACGGACAATGTGCGACAGGTGATCGTCGGCAAGGATGAGGAAGTGCGTCTGACGCTGCTGGCGATGTTATGTGAAGGTCACCTGTTGATTGAGGATGTGCCGGGCGTCGGCAAGACGATGCTGGCGCGCGCGCTGGCGCTGAGCGTCGGCTGTTCCTTCCGGCGCATCCAGTTCACGCCAGACATGCTGCCTACCGATGTCACCGGCGTCAACATCTACAACCAGAAGACGCAGGAATTCGAGTTTCGCCCCGGCCCGGTCTTTGCGCAGATCGTCTTGACCGATGAGATCAACCGCGCCACGCCCAAGACGCAGTCGGCGCTGCTGGAAGCAATGGAGGAGCGCCAGGTCACAGTCGATGGAAGAACCTATGCAACGCCTTCGCCCTTTCTGGTGCTGGCGACGCAAAACCCGATCGAATACGAAGGCACCTTCCCGCTGCCTGAAGCGCAGGTTGACCGTTTCATGTTGCGCATCCATCTTGGCTATCCGAGCAAACAGAATGAGATCGACGTGCTCAACCGTCAGAGCGACCATCATCCGATCCAGGATGTGCGCCAGGTCATCACCGCCGACGAGCTGGTCGCGGCGCAGCGCGCCATCCGCACTGTCTATGTCGATGACCTGGTCAAGAGCTACATTGTTGACCTGGTGACGACCACGCGCGACCATCCTGACGTCTACCTGGGCGCCAGCCCGCGCGGCAGCCTGGCGCTCTATCACACGGCGCGGGCGTGGGCGGCTATGAATGGCCGTGACTTCGTGCTGCCCGACGACGTCAAACGTCTGGCGGAGCCAACGCTGGCGCATCGCCTGATCATCAATCCGTCGGCGCGCATCAAGAACGTCAGCGCACGCCAGGTGATCGAGGACGCGCTGCAACACACGGCAGTGCCCGGCGCCCGCGCGCGCGTCCGCTAGATATCTTCAATCGCCGCTCTCACGTGGCCAGATTGAAGATTGGAGATTGTCGCCTGATGAACTCCCGCCTGATTTTTTTGTTACTCGGCGTCGTAGCCGCCTGGATCATTGCGCTGAATACGGGGCGCGAGCTGGCGTTCAGCCTGGCCTACTTGCTCACCGGCATTGTCGTCGTCAGCTACTTCTGGGCGTGGAACAGTGTGCGCGGCGTAACGGCGCGGCGGCGTACACGCTCGCGGCGCAGCCAGGTTGGCCAGTATGTCGAAGAGCAGTTCGAGGTCACCAACCACAGTTTCTGGCCCAAACTCTGGCTGGAGATCGATGACTTTTCGACGCTGCCCTGGCACAGCGCCAGCCGCGTGGTCAGCGCCGTGCGGCGCAACGGCACGCAACGCTGGCTGGTCAAGACGCTCTGTATGCAACGCGGACGCTTCCAGCTCGGCCCTGTGACCTTGCGCAGCGGCGATCCGCTCGGCATTTTCCGCCGCGAACGCCCGCTCTCCGGCAATGGGTACATCATCGTCTATCCACCCACCATCGAGATTACTTCCTTTGCGCCTTCCATCTCCGAGCTTGCTGGCGGCGAAGCGCGTCATCGTCGCACTTACCAGGTGACATCAAGCGTGGCGGGCGTGCGCGACTACGTCACCGGCGACGGCTTCAACCGCATCCACTGGCCGACGACCGCACGGCTGAACCGGCTGATGGTCAAGGAATTTGAGCTTGATCCGACTGCGGATGTGTGGATTTATCTCGATCTATGTCGCAGCGCAGCGGCGACCTTACCCTGGTCGCCGCCACAGCCGGAGTCGCCGCTCTTTAGCGCGCGCTATCGCAGCCGTTCGCAGTTGGAATTGCCCCCCTCCACGACCGAGTATGGCGTGACGATTGCAGCCAGCCTGGCGCGTTACTTTATCCTGCGCAATCGCGCTGTCGGCATGAACAGCCGGGGACGCACGCGAGAATTTGTGCAGTCGGATCGTGGTGAGCGGCAGTTGCATAAGTTCTTCGAGGCGTTGGCGGTGGTCGAGGCGGCGGGCGAATTACCCTTTGCCGACCTGGTCGCCACCGACGGCATCCGGCTGAATCGCAACGACACCCTGCTTGCCATCACCGCCGACGCCGATCCGGGCTGGGTGGCGGCGTTGCAGATGCTCCAGCGCCGCGGCGTCAACAGCGTAGCCATCCTGCTCGATGCGACGACCTTTGGTTCACAACGCAACTACGACCGCGTGCAGGCAGGTTTGCTGGCATCGGGCATCCCTCTGTATCGCATCCGCCGCAACGACGATCTGGCGACAGCGTTGGCGACGCCGTTGCAGGTCGAGAGCACCCATTGAGGAACGCCGCCGTGACATCTTCCAGCAAACCCGTAGCGCTTGGCGCCCCCATCCCCACACCGGTGAAATTTGGCCTCATCGACCTGGCGCTGCTGGCGATGACAGCGATCTGGGGCGTCAACGCCGTGATCGTCAAGACGACCTACGTGCAGATTCCGCCACTGGTCTTCATGGCGGCGCGCTTTATGGTGGCTGGCGCGTTGTTGCTCGCCGTGCTCTGGCGCACCGAACACAGCCTGCGCGTGGCGCGCAAAGACTGGTTGCTGCTCATCGCTGCGGGGATGGTCGGCACCGGCTTCTACCAGCCACTCTTTCTAACTGGGCTGGCGTTGACGACCGCCTCGAACACCTCGCTGCTGATCGCAACATCGCCAGCGTTTGTGGCGCTGCTCAACTGGCTGTTGCGCCGTGAATATCTGTCGGTGCGCGGCTGGATCGGGATTGCCCTGACCTTTGGCGGCGTCGTGCTGATTATCGAGGGTGGGCATGGTTTCACCTTTGCGGCGCAATCGATGATGGGGGATTTGCTGATCCTGATCGGTTCGTTCCTGTGGGCTTCCTATGCTGTGTTGGCGGCGCCGTTGATGGTGCGGTACACGCCGCTGCGCGTAACTGCGTTGACGACCTCGATTGGCGCAGCGCCGCTGATTCTGCTTGGGTTGCCGGCGGTGGCTGCACACAACTGGCAGCAGGTCAATGTCTGGGGGTGGAGTGGGCTGCTCTACTCAGCGGTCTTTGCCATCGTGATTGGCTACATCATCTGGAACAATGGCGTCAAGAAGATCGGCGGGGCGCGCACGGCGCTCTACAATAATCTGATCCCGGTCATCGGTGCGATCAGCGCGGCGCTCTTGCTGGGCGAGGCGTTGACGCCGCTCAAGATTGTCGG
>DMDA01000020.1:14641-16593 GCA_003451595.1 Chloroflexota bacterium
CTCCCCTCCTCGCCTAGATTTTCGCCTGCGCCAGCGCCTGCGCCTGAATCTCGAAGAGCTGGCGGATGCCATGCTCGGCGAGCAGGAGCATGGCGTTGAGCGCGCCGCGACTGAAAGGTTCGCCCTCAGCGGTGCCTTGAATCTCCACAAAGCGACCATCAGAAGTCATCACAACGTTCATATCGACGTCGGCTTTTTGATCCATCGAGTAATTGAGATCAAGCACGGCTTTGCCGTTGACAATGCCGACGCTCACGGCGGCCACGGCTTGCGTCAGCACACCCGGCCCTACGGCTTTGCGCTTCTCCAGCCGTTTGATCGCCAATGCCAGCGCCACGTAACCGCCGGTGATCGACGCGGTGCGCGTGCCGCCGTCCGCCTGAATCACGTCGCAGTCCACCACGATCTGGCGGTCACCCAGCTTGGTCAGGTCCACTGCTGCGCGCAGGCTCCGGGCAATCAGGCGCTGAATCTCCTGCGTGCGTCCCTTCGGATACTGAATTTCGCGCTGGTTGCGCTGTTCGGTGGCGCGCGGCAACATGGCGTATTCAGCGGTCACCCAACCTTGCTTCTGGCGTGAGTTCTGCAACCAACGGGGCAACGTCTCCTCGACAGTGGCATTGCAAAGCACACGTGTATTGCCCATGCTGATCAGCACTGAGCCTTCCGGGTAGACGACATAGTCTAACTCCATCTTGACCGGACGCAGCTGATCCAGTTCGCGGGTGGTCGACATGGGAAATCCTTTCTCTGTCATGTCTATGCGGCGCCAGGGTGAGTCGCCCAGGGCGGGCGCCAGGTCGGCTGACCAAATCTGGTCTATGTTGCGGATGCCTGACAGCAGATGCCTGAAACGAAACGACCCTTCCTTGATGGAAGGGTCGCTGTGTGGACCTAAAGGGATTTGAACCCTTGACCTCTACAATGCCATTGTAGCGCTCTCCCAGCTGAGCTATAGGCCCGTGACGACGCTATTGATTATATGATTCCGACGCTTTCTGTCAAAATTCCGGCGTCGATGCCGCACTTTGCAAATTTCGTCGTGTGGACCAGAGGGGACTTGAACCCCTGACCTCTACAGTGCGATTGTAGCGCTCTCCCAACTGAGCTACTGGCCCGGAAGGTCAACAACGTCAGGAGTATAGCAGAGCATAGGGAGATGGTCAAATTTTGCGCGTGTGGAGGGCTGTTTCATGTTGGGGGCGCCTGCCGTGACTCGCTGCCCCCAGCGCAAGCCCCCCAGCGCGAACCTCCCGGCGCACTGCAGCTCACCCCGGTCAAGCGCGGATGCGTCTAACCGGCGTCAGCGCATCGATTGCCGACAGCAACCGGGTGACGTGTGGCTCGTAGGCAGCCAGGAGGTCGGGCAGTGGCCAGATGCGCAGGTTGCTGTCGAGCAGTTGCAGGGCGGCGCGGCTTACGCCCGTCATCAACGTCAGGGCAAACTCCAGATCGTCACGGCTGCGCGCACACACGTGCGCTCGAAAGGCTTGCATCGCCAGTGCGGCTTCGATGGCGAGGTCTGCCATCGCACGCGGCCCATTGCATAGCAAGGCGTAGCCAGCCAGCGGCTCCCCGCGTTCCTCCAGCGCCACAAATTCCAGAATGGCATTGGCATCGGCGTCGGCAAGTTGCAGAAATTCGGCGCGACAGCGCGCCATCGTCGCCTGCATCTGCGCTGCCGCGACATCCTGAGCGGGCGTCGGCTGCGCGCTGCGCGTGGCGTTAGCGGTAGCCTGCGCCAGCGCCGCCGCCAGCGCACCGCTCACGCCGATCGCGCCGCCAGCCTGGCAATGATCGTGCTCGCCGATCCGCGCCGCAGCCGCGCGCACAGATGCCTGAGAAAGCAATTCCTGACTCGACATGACCAGCACTCCCCGCTTCTTTCCAGAGCTGTTGTGTAATAGATAGCACAATCAAACATCGTACATCCGACATCTTCCCGGAAGCTC
>DMDA01000020.1:16882-19741 GCA_003451595.1 Chloroflexota bacterium
CGCAACATCTGTGTGGAGCGAGCTTCTGTGATATGATAGTATCATTGCAAGTTACAGGCGCACAGGAGGTGTTGCATGGGCGTTCAATCGATTTACGAAGCGGGAGCCATGATCGAGATCGCGCGCACGTTGAGTGCATTGCAGCAGCAACTAATCTTGTCGCTGCGCGAGCGCGGCCCCGGCATGTTGTTGGAGATCGCCGTGCGCGTGCTCAAGTTTCCCGACGAAGTGAGCGGCCCGCTGGCTGACCTGCGCGCCAAACGGCTGGTCACCTCCACCGAGATTGCGGGCGGCGCGTTTGGCAACGAACTGTTTTCGTTGACGCCGCAGGGCGAACAGATGGCGGCGCTGCTGCGCGACGAGGCGTTTTTGGAGCAACTGCGCCGCACCCAGGAGGCGCCGGCGCCCGCAGCGCAAGCCATGCCTGCCCCCGACCCGCTGCACCGCGAGGCCGAGCTGTTGCAGTCGTTGGGCGACGTGGCGCGCCAGCGCGGCGACCTCGAGAAGGCGGCGCTCTATTACGAGCAGGCGTTGGAAGTCACACGTCGGTTGATGGTTCTGTCGGCGCCCGACACGTTTATAAGAAGTGGAGTTGCTTATGCCTGATGTTGCTGCACCGCAGATTGAACGGGCTGCCACGTTGGAAGACGCCATTTATCTGCTCAATCCACAGAAGCCGCTGGAAGGACCAACGCTTGCCTACTACGTGGATCGCGGCAGCCTGGCGCGGCGCGATATCCAGATTCTGTTGCGTTCGAATGACCTGCATCGCGGCGAACCGGTGCGTATTCTCTTTTCCGGTCACACAGGCTGCGGCAAATCCACCGAACTGAACAAACTCTGTGAAGAACTGGCGGGCAGTTTCTTCGTCGTCAAAGTCTCCACCAGTAAGATCGTCCAGCCCACCGACCTGACCTACGTCGATGTAGTGCTGATTGCAGCGATGGAGCTATTTCGTGCAGCAACGGCGCAGGAAGTAGTCAGCAAAGCGCCGGCGCAGCGGCTCAGCGAAATCTGGGATGACCTGGCGGACTTCATCCGCCAGCGCGTCTTTGGACATGTACCCTATCGCGCGCCGGCGGAATCGCCCGAAGTGACGGCGACGGTCAGCGCCCTGGTCTTCGAGTTCGAGACCAAATACAAGAGCGAAGCATCCAGCCGCGACGCCATCCGCAGCCAGATGGAAAGCCGCCTCTCTGAGATCATCCAGCGCATGAATGATTTGGCGCTGCTGGTGCGTCAGAGCACACAGCGACCGGTGCTTTTCGTCTTTGACGACACTGACAAACCAGACCCGGAGCGTGGGCGTGCGCTCTTTTTCGACCATCCGACCACACTCACCAGCTTTCAGACATCGGCGATCTACACCTTCAACATTGCGCTCTGGTACAGCCGCGAGTTCAAGACCTTCCGTGACTATTTTGGCGGACGGTATTTGCTGCCGAACATCAAGCTATTTCATCGCGACGAACGCCCGGCTGCGGAGGGACGCCGGCTGCTGAACGAGATCGTCGAGCGGCGTATTCAATCCGATCTGATCACGCCAGACGCCCTGACGCAAATGATCGTCGCCAGCGGCGGTTTGGTGCGCAGTCTCATTAGCCTGGGTCAGTTTGCGGCAGTCAATGCGCTTGGACGCGGGGCGCAGTGCATCGAGACGCAGGATGTAGAACGTGCCATCGTTGAACTGCGCAACGATTTCATCGCCAGCCTGCGCAAGGATGAGTATTCGATGCTGGCTGAGATTCGGCGCAGCAAAGAACTTGCCGCCGACGAAGTGGTGCAGGACTTGTTGCAAACGGTGGCGCTGCTCCAGTACGAAAACGGTGGGGTATGGTGCGACGTTCACCCGGTCGTCGTCGACCTGTTGCGTGAACGTGGATTGCTGGCATAATCCCATGTCCACGACTATCTCCTCGCTGGCTTCGCCAGCCAGCCAACCGGGCAATGGCTACAACATCTTTGCTGAAGCATTGTCAGAAGCATTGGCGCGCGACGATTTCACCAACCTGGCCGTGTTGTTGCGCTACGCACGCGAAGGCTGTTGGGCCTTTGCAGTCTATAGCCACGTTGCTGCGCGTGAGGAAGTCGTGGCGGCGCTGAAGACGCTGTTGCAACCATTGCCAACTTATGAATGGACTTATACGCCGGAACGTCCTTCTCCTTTGAGTTATCTGGATAGGCTGACGGAGACGCAACGCCGCGAACGCGCCATTGTCTTTTTCTTTGATCTGGAGCGGGCGCCGGACGAATTGTGGAAATCGCTCGACTACAATCGTGAGTTACTTTCTGCCCAACCACACGGTCTCGTTTTCTGGATTTCCAGCGCCGGACGTGGCCGTGCAATGCGCGTAGCACCCCATTTCTGGTCACAGCGCAGCGGCGTCTTTGATTTTCGCCTGACGCCCGGCCCGTTGCCGCCGCTGAGCGATTGGGCGCGCAGCAGCGACATCGTCATCGACGATTGGGAGAACATCCTGCGCCAGATTCGCATCACGCAGGGGCTGCTCGATGAGCTGCTGGCGACGCCAGATACGCCGCCGGCAGTGATTGCGTCACAGCATCTACGGCTGGGCAGGCTCTGCTACTACGTGGATCGGCTGCCAGCGGCGCGCACGCACCTGAAGGCGGCTGAGGCGCAGGCGGCAGCGGTTGACGATCCGCGCTTTGCCGCCGACGTGCAGAAGGCGTTGGGCGATCTGGCGCTGCGCGCGGCTGACCTGGGCGAGGCGCGGCGCTGCTACGAAGCGGCGCTGGCGATCTACCCGCACATCGGAGCCCGGCTGGGCGAAGCGAACGAGCAGAAGGCGTTGGGCGATCTGGCGCTTCGCGCGCATGACCTGGGCGACGCGCGGCGCT
>DMDA01000094.1 GCA_003451595.1 Chloroflexota bacterium
CGACTACCTGATGAAGATGCGCGACGAGACCGGCATGACGCTGATCTTCATTACACACGACATTGGCCTGGCGTACTATGTCTCCGACTCCGTGTATATCATGGAGCATGGGCACTTCGTCGAAAGTGGCTCGGCGGACGAAGTGATCCTGCGCCCCAAGCAACCCTACACGCGTCGTCTGATCAGCGACGTGCCCAAGATATACGAAGAATGGGATTTGTCCACTGTTTAGCGCGTGATGCACGGCGCAACAACGCTGGTTCATGCGCGTAGATAAGCGCGTGGACAAGATCGGCATGATTGTGGCGCTGCCAGGGGCAGCGCCACAATCATGTGCGCTGTGGTTGGTCGGCGCACAACAGCATTGTTCATCTTCCGGGAAGCTCCAAAGCTTCCCGGAAGATGAACAGCTAACGTAGAGGTCGGTAATTTCCCTGTAACGTTATCGGTATGGCGGCATGAGATAATGGCGCGCCAGCCGACATGATCCGAAAATTGAAAGGAAGACGAGGATGAAGAAGCAATCGCTTGCCGGTCAATGGCAATTTCGCCAGGCTGGCGCCAATGAATGGCTGCCTGCGTCGGTGCCGGGCGGCGTTCACACCGATCTGTTAGCACTGGGCAAAATCCCTGACCCTTTCGTCGCCGACAACGAGAAGAAAGTAGCTTGGGTGGCGGAGCAGGATTGGGAGTATCTTTATACCTTTTCCGTTGATTCAGAGGTGGCAGGCGAGGAGCAACTCTTCCTGGTTTGTGATGGGCTGGACACGTTGGCGGAAGTCGTGCTCAACGGGCAGACGCTCGGACGCACCAATAACATGTACCGTCGCTACGAATGGGAAGTCAAGGGTTTGCTGAACAGCGACGCAAACACTCTGCTGATCCGCTTTGCATCGCCGGTGCGCTTCATCACCGCTGAAAACGCCAAACGCCCGCTGCGCGGCGTCTCACAAGCCATCGACGGCGGGCCGCACCTGCGCAAGGCGCCTTGCCAATTTGGCTGGGACTGGGGGCCGCAGCTGCCCCCCATTGGCGTGTGGAAGGACATTCGTCTGGAGGGGCGGAGTGGGGCGCGGCTGGCGGATGTGCACCTGCGCCAGAAGCACGACCAGGGCAGCGTCGCCGTCTCTGCGTCTGTCACCATCGAACGCTGGCGCGATGCCCCGCTCACGGCCATCCTCCGCATCACGACGCCGGACGGCGCCAATGTGCAGGAAGTGGTCGAGCCGGTGAAAACAAATCACGCCACCCTGGCGCTGGCTGTAGCCGACCCGCAGCTTTGGTGGCCCAATGGCTACGGCGCACAACCGCTCTACACAGTGGAGGTCTTCCTTGAGCAAGCGGGTGTGCGCGTGGATAGCCAGCGCTTTCAACTTGGTCTGCGCACCCTTGAACTGCGCCAGGCGCCGGATCAATGGGGCACATCCTTCACATTCGTTGTCAACGGCGTCCCCATCTTCGCCAAAGGCTCGAACTGGATTCCGGCGGATTCCTTCCCCACGCGGCTGCAAGGCAACAACGGGCCAGGCGCCTCGCTGGAGCAGCTGATCCGTGACGCCGCCGCCACGCATCAAAACATGCTGCGCGTCTGGGGCGGCGGCTTTTATGAAGAGGATGCCTTCTACGACTTGTGCGATCGCTACGGCATCCTGGTCTGGCAGGATTGCATCTACTCGTGCAGCATTTACCCGCTCGACCAGGAGGACTTTGTCGAGAATTTGCGTATCGAGACCGCCGAAAATGTTCGCCGTCTGCGCCATCACGCCAGCCTGGCGCTCTGGTGCGGCAATAACGAGATGGAGTGGGGTTGGGAGATGTGGGGCTGGGCTGAACCCGATCTCACGCCAGAGGAGCGCACGCTGCTGGCGCACATGGCCGAACGCAGCCCATACGTCCGCATGGCAATCGAGATGGCGGCAAAGTTGCAACCACTTGCCGATTGGCGGGCGCTGCGCGACGCCTACCTCCAATACTTTCACACCACGTTGCCTGCCTGGATCGCCGCCCTCGACCCCGACCATCCCTACTGGCCCAGCTCGCCTTCTTCCAATACGCCCTTCCACAATGTGAATGGGCAAACCCAGGGTGACGCGCACTATTGGGATGTATGGCACGGGCGCAAGCCCTTCACCGCCTATCGTGAACAATATCCGCGCTTCATGAGCGAATTTGGCTTTCAGGCGTTGCCACCGCTGGCAACGATTCGCACCTATGCCGATGCCGCCGACTGGAATATGACGTCGTACATCATGGAGCATCATCAGAAGAACGCCGCCGGCAACGGGCTAATGCTGGCGCAGATGACCGAAAACTACCGAATGCCGAAGGATTTCCCGTCGCTGGTCTACATGACCCTGGTGCTGCAGGCCGAGGGGATTCGCTACGGTGTGGAGCATTGGCGCCGCCACATGGATCGCGTCAGTGGCACGCTCTACTGGCAACTCAATGATTGCTGGCCGGTCGCCTCCTGGTCGAGCATCGATTACTATGGCCGCTGGAAGGCGCTGCACTACGCAGCACGACGCTTCTTTGCGCCGGTGATGCTTTCTATTGCTGAAACTGGAACGCAAATGGCCGTGCATGTCACCAGTGATCTGCAACATACATGGACGGGACGAGTGCGTTGGACGCTGGAGACGCTGGACGGCGCAGTTATCCGTCAGGGGGAGCAGGCCGTGCACGCGGCGCCGCAGGCGAACACACCGGTTGTTGCGCTGGACTTTGCCGCTGAGGTCAGCGACGAGACTCAACGCAATCTGATCTTCGTGGCGGAGTTGTGGAAAGAGGGTGCGCTGGCGGCTGTCAATGTGGCGACATTTGCTCCGGTCAAACACCTGGCGCTGCGCAAGCCACAACTCACCATCGCAACAACAGAGCACGCCGGGCAACTAGCCGTTACCTTACAGGCAGATACACTGGCGCGCTTTGTGGAAGTGAGCCTCGACGGCGTCGATGCGGTCTTTAGTGATAACTATTTCGACCTACCCGCCGGACGCAGTCGCACGGTCACAACACCGCTGCCCGCTGGCTGGACGCTGGCGCAGGTTGAGCAGGCGCTGAACGTGCGCTCGCTCTACGACGCATTTGCATAGAGGAAGGAATGTGATCTGACGGGTTCGGTGGGACGGCGAGCCAACGCCGCTGCGAGCGGCGC
>DMDA01000093.1 GCA_003451595.1 Chloroflexota bacterium
GGACTGCCATGTCACGCCGGAGGCGGTGACCTACGCAACAAGCGCTGTCCCCAATGCGAAGGCACTCCAGGAACAAATCAAACCTTGCTGACCGTTATGGAGATAGATATGACGCAAGCAATGCGATGGCGCACTCGAATCAAGCGACATGGCTGGCGCCTGCTGCTCAGTACGGCGATCCTCGTTGCGCTGGCAGGCGTCGTGCTGTACGAATGGCTCTTCGCCGATCTGCCGCCGGTGACAGCGGTGGAGTTGCGCGCCGCCCGCCCGACCACGCAGATTCTCGACCGCAATGGCAAGCTACTTTATGAGGTGCTCGACGCCGACGCCGGCAAACAGTATGACCTCGACCTCAGCCGCATTCCCGCCGCGTGTGTGCAGGCAACCATCGCCACCGAGGACAGCCGCTTTTTCTATCACCCCGGCGTCGATCCGCTGGCGATCGCACGTGCAACCTGGCAAAACCTGCGCAGCGGCGGCGTCTCCTCCGGCGCCAGCACGTTGACGCAGCAACTGGCGCGCAACCTGCTCATGGACGCCGGCGAACGCTTCCAAACCAGCTACCTCCGCAAGCTGCGCGAGGCGTATCTGGCTTTCCAACTGGAGCGCCACTACAACAAGGATCAACTGCTGGCGCTCTACCTCAACCAGACCTACTATGGCAACTTTGCGTTCGGAATAGAGGCCGCCGCGCAAATTTTCTTTGCAAAACCGGCCCCTCAACTCAGCACCGCCGAATGCGCGCTGCTTGCCGGGCTGGTGCAGTACCCCACCGGCTACAACCCACTGCTCGATCCGGAGGCGGCGAAGGGACGTCAGCTCACGGTGCTGCGGCTGATGAAGGACGCCGGCTATCTCACCGCAGCGCAGGTCGAGGAGACGGCGCGGCAGCCGCTGCAATATCGCTCGCATCTGTTCGATATTCAGGCGCCGCACTTTGTGATGTACGTGCAGGATTGGCTGGTGCAGCAGCTTGGCGTCGAGCGGCTGCGCGCCGGCGGGCTGCGCGTCTACACCACGCTCGATCTCGACCTGCAGCGCCAGGCAGAGGCGGTGGTGCGCCGACGGTTGGCGCAGTTGACCTGCACGGGCGACGTCGCCTGCGGTGACCCGGCCGCGCGCAGCCGTCGCGTCGACAACGCCGCCGCCGTCGTGCTCGACAGCGCCACCGGCGAGATTCTGAGCATGGTCGGCAGCCCGGACTATTTCAGCGCGCAGATCAGCGGCAATGTCAACGCCGCGCTCGCCAAACGCCAGCCCGGCAGCGCCATCAAGCCCTTCACCTACGCCGCTGCACTCGACCCAGACTGGAGCAGCCGCAGTGGTCAGCCGCCCCTCACCGCCGCCAGCATCCTGGCTGACCTGCCCAAGACCTTCACGGTCGAAAATGTCGACGGTTCGCTGGCGCCCTATCGCCCGCAAAATTACGACCGCATGTGGCACGGGCCTGTCAGCGTGCGCACGGCGCTGGCGAACAGTTACAACCTGCCCGCTGTGGAGACGCTCGACCGCGTTGGCGTCGAGACGCTGCGTCAGCTCGCCAGCCGCGCTGGCATCCAGACCTTCACCGGGCGCTACGGTCTCGCCCTCACCCTCGGCGGCGGCGAAGTGCGTCTGCTCGACTTGACCGCTGCATACGGCATTTTCGACGACGGGCGGACGGTGACGCCGCGCGCAATATTGGCGATTGAGGGATCAGGCGATGATGAGATTGGAGATTGGAGATTGGAGATTGGAGGCTCGTCCGGTCACCCAATCTCCAATCTCCAATCTCCAATCTCCAATCTCTCAATCTCCCAATCGCTCAATCTCCCCATCATCTCCCCCCAGACCGCCTACCTTCTCACCGATATTCTGTCCGACGACGTGGCGCGCTCGCCCGCGTTTGGCCGCAACTCGGTGCTCCACCTGGCTTTTCCAGCTGCGGTCAAGACCGGCACGACCACCGACTGGCGCGACAACTGGACGGTGGGCTACTCGACCGCGCGGTTGGTGGGCGTGTGGGTGGGCAACGCCGACAACGCGCCGATGGTTGGCGTCAGCGGCGTGGACGGCGCCGGCCCGATCTGGCACGATCTGATGCGGCTGGCGCATCCACAGCCACCGCGCCCGTTTGCCCGGCCCGAAGGGCTGGTTGAGGTGGAAATCTGCGCGCCGAGTGGCATGTTGCCGACGCCAGAGTGTCCGCGCGTGCGCCGTGAACTGTTCATCGCGGGCACGCAGCCGACCACGCCCGACAACCAGTTCCGGCGCATCGTGCTCGACCGCGCCACGGGCCTGCCCGCCGACGACAGCACGCCCGCCGAACGCCGGACAGAACGCGTCTACTGGCTGCTCCCGCCTGAGTATCACGAGTGGATGCTGGCGCAAGGCATCCCGATTGCGCCGCCCGCAGTGCAGGCGGCGCTGGCGCAGCAATCTGCTGGAAACAATTTGGCGGCGGCGAGCGTCTATGCTGAGAAACAACGGCGCGCACCGTTACGCCTGATCCAGCCGGATGCGTTCGCGGCGTATCAACTGCATCCGGGGCTGCCTGCCGCCAACCAGCGCCTGCGCGTCGAAGGCATTGTCGCCGACGGGCGCCCGTGGGCGGAGCTGCGGCTGGTCGTAGATGGGACAACGATCGGCGCTGCCCAAGATGCCGCCCGCCTCAGCGCCTGGTGGGAGATGACGGTCGGCGTGCATCGCTTCTGGGTCGAGGGTGAGCCGGATGATGGGGGCGCCACTGTGCGTTCAGACGCCGCTTCGGTGCGAGTTGACGAGTTTACGATGGATCAGGTAACGTTGGGGGAGCCATAGATGCGTCGAAAGAGCAGCGCATGATGGAGAGTTCAACAAATAGATTCGGTCATCATGCGTTGAATGTGACAATATCGATTGCCGGATTATTGGGTTAATGCTCATGAGCCGGTTGCTCTTTTCAGTGTAACGCCGGGTTTGAGCCGGTGGTACACTGCAGCACCCAAACATTTGCCACAAATCCTGGAGGCATACAAATGCAACAGCGCGTTCTCTTTAAGATTCTGAATCCGATCTTGCTCTTTGCGCTAATTTTCACCATCAGCGCGCCAGCAGTCAGTCCAGCCGTGCAAGCCGAAACGCTTGCCGCACCGGCCATGCAGGAACTTGCCGCGCCGGTCCTGCTTTCCACGACGCCAGCCAGCGGCGCGAGTTGGGATGGCGGCCCCGTCGTCTTCACCTTCAATGAGGCGATGGCGTCGGCGCAGCTTGCCGTGACCCCTGAACTCGCCGGCGAAACGACGGTGGACGGCGCCAACGTGATCTTCACGCCAGCGGACGCGCCCGCGGCGAACACGCTCTACCGCTTCAGTTTTGTCGAGGCGACGGCGGCTAGCGGCGCGACAATTGCCAGCGTGCTGGAGATCACCTTGCAGAGCAGCGGCCCGCTCGGCGTGCTCAGCACACAGCCATCGGATGGCGCAACCGATGTCGATCCCAGCGCGCCGATCACGGTGATCTTCAGCCGCCCGGTCGTGCCGCTGGTCGGCATCGAGGAGCAGGCGAATCTGCCCCAGCCGCTCGACTTTGACCCTTTCTTTGAGGGGCAGGGACAGTGGATCAGCACGAACGTCTACCAGTTCATACCAGCCGCACCGCTCGCCGCAGCGATGACCTACCACGTCACCGTGGCGCCGCTGACCGCCGTGGATGGCAGCGCCATGACCGACGCGGTCCGCTTCAGCTTCTCGACCTCGGCGCCGATTGTGATCGACGCCAAGCCGTCTGGCATTCTTGTGCCGCCGGATGCCAAGATCACGGTCACCTTCAGCCAGGCGATGGATCGCGCCAGCACCGAAGCGGCGTTCAAAGTTTGGAACGAGGGCTACCCGTCGATTCCGGGCGCATTTGCCTGGGATGACACGAACACCGTGCTCACCTTCACGCCCGATGATCTGCTGCCCTTTGGCGATGTGTTCGCCATCGAGATCGCCGACACCGCGCTGGCGCAGAGCCAGGCCGGCGGGCTGCGCGAGCCGTGGTACAGCACTTTCACCGTGGCGCCGACGCCAGCGATCAAGAGCACCTCGATCCTGCCCGATGCGCGCGGCGTCAACCCGGAGAACGAGCTGCGCGTGGCCTTCACCGCACCGGTCAGCGAGACGTTGCTCTTCGACGCCATCCGCATCGAAGGTCTGCTGACGACGACGCAGGTGATCAGCTACACCTACACCGACCTCTACGACCTGACCAACGGCTTCGAGCAGCAGGTCGAGTCCTCGCCCTTGCCCGGTTACAGCACGCACCTGCTGCTCAACTGGTACAAGCAGCCGAACACGACCTACACCGTCACCATCGACAGCCGCGTGGCCGATGCCTATGGCAACTCGTTGCCCGCAGACTTCGTGATGAGCTTCACGACCGGCGACTTCCCGCCGCTGGTGCAGATCGACCTCGACCGCTTCACCCACTACAGCGCGCTCACGACGACCATCGTGGGCGTGAAGTATCGCAACGTCGATGCGATTGACGCCAAACTCTATCGCCTGCCGCTCAATGACCTCTTCCAACTGGCGGGCGAGAATCAGTGGTCGGTGTGGGAGAACTACGTCGTGCCCGACCAGGCGCAGAATCTGCTCTGGCAGCGCACCTACACGCCCGACGGCGGCGACAACGTCATCGCCAAACTGGGCGTCAAGCTGACAGCAGTGCAGCGCAGCGGCGGGCCTGAGGAGCCGCTGCCGCCCGGCGTCTACCTGCTGGAAGTGCGCGACCCCGCGGCGCAGGCGCGGCAGGATGGTTCGCCCGCCGCGCAGCGCGCCGTCATCATCATCACCAACTACAACCTGACCTTCAAGCGCGCGTTGCAGGGCGACAGCCTGGCCTGGCTCACCGACCTGGCGACCGGGCAGCCGGTGGCGGGCGCCGCCGTCACCTTCACCAAAGACGGCTCACTGCTGGCGCAGGGCGTCACCGACGGCGACGGCAAGGCGCTGGCTAACCTCAACCTGACACAGGATGACCAGTGGAAGCCCTTCTTCGTCTACACCGGAGCGCCGGGCCAGCCCGACTTCGCCGTCGTCTCGTCGGAGTGGGCGGAGGGCATCCAGCCGTGGTCGTTCAACCTGGACACAAGCGGCATCTCTAACCCGCGCCTGCTCTACATCTACACCGAGCGGCCGATCTACCGCCCCGGTCAGCAGGTCTTCTGGCGCGGCATCTATCGCATCATGGAAAATGACGCCTGGACGCTGCCTGTCGCCGGGCTGGAAGCCATCGTCAACATCAACGACGCCATGGGCAACCTGGTCTCGACGACGCGCGTGCCGGTGAGCGAGAACGGCACGATCCAGGGCGCGTTCACACTGGCGCCCGACGCGTTGACCGGCTACTACAGCATCAACGTGCTGGCGCCGATCGACACCGAAGCCTATCACCAGGCCAGCGGCTACTTCCAGGTCGCCGCCTATCGCAAGCCGGAGTTCCAGATCACCGTGACGCCCGACCAACCGTCCTACATCCAGGGTGAGACGGTCAAGGTCACGGTGCAGGCGGACTACTTCAGCGGCGGACCGCTGGTCAACGCACCGGTGGGCTGGCGCATCGCTGGCTACAACTATGTCTTCAACTGGGCGGACGCGCCGGCGGGACGCTTCTACAGCTTCGAGCCGTTCGACCCGGATCAGCCTGACTACAACCCCTTCGACGGGCAGCAGGGTCTGGTAGCGGAAGGGCAGGGACAGACCGACGCCAACGGTGCGTTCGTCATCGAGTTGCCCGCCGACCTGGGCGGCGCCATCGCCAGCCAGATGTGGAATCTGGACGTGACGATCACCAGCCCGACCAATCAGGCCGTTTACAACTGGGCGAGCTTCCCTGTGCATCGCGGCGAATACTACATCGGCCTCAGCCCGGCGAGCTATGTGGCGGTGGTCGGCAGCCCGGCGACCGTCGATGTGGTGAGCGTGCGCCCGGATGGGTCAGTCTACGCAGGCGCCGAGCTGCAGGTCGTCGTCAATGAATACGTCTGGAGCAGCGTCTACGAGCAGGCGGAGGATGGCAACTTCTATTGGAAATCTTCGGCGGAACGCACGCCAGTTTACACAACCACGGTCACGACCAACGATCGCGGCGTGGCGGCGTTCGACTTCACGCCGGCAAAGGGCGGTCAATATCAGGTGACGGCGACGGGCGCGGACACGCTCGGCAACACGATCCGCAGCGCCACGTTTGTCTATGCCACCGGCGGCGACGACTTCGTGGCGTGGCCGCGGCAGAACAACGACCGCATCGAGCTGGTGGCGGACAAGAAGCTCTATGCGCCGGGCGACACGGCAAAGATTCTCGTGCCGAACCCCTTCAGCGGGGCGGTCAAGGCGCTGGTCACCATCGAACGCGGCGGCGTGATCGACAGCCGCGTCGTCGAATTCACCGGCAGCAGCGAGACGATTGAGATTCCCGTGACCGCTGCGCACATTCCCAACATCTTCGTGGGCGTCGTAATCGTCAAGGGCGTGGATGAGACCAACCCCTTCCCGGCGACGCGCGTCGGCTATGCCAAGCTGGCCGTAGACACTGCCGAGAAGGAGCTGAGCATCGACGTGCAGCCCTCGTCCGCCGTGGTGCGACCGGGCGACACCGTCACCTACACGCTGACCGTGCGCGACAGCGCGGGCAATCCTGTCGCCGGCGCTGAGACGAGCCTGGCGCTGGTCGACAAGGCGGTGCTGGTGCTGGCAAGCAACTTTGGCACGGAGCAGAAGCTGGTCGACATCTTCTACTACCAGCGTCCGCTCGGCGTCAACACCGGCTCGCTGATCGTGATCAACAAGGATCGCGTCAGCCAGCAGCTTGCTGAAGGCGGCAAGGGCGGCGGTGGCGGCGGCGGCGACGGCGGTCCCGAAGTGCGTGAAGAGCTGGCGGACACCGCCTACTGGCGCGCCGACGCGGTCAGCGACGAGAACGGCGTGATCGAGTTCAGCGTCACCCTGCCCGACAACCTGACGACGTGGACGCTGACGGCAAAGGCGGTCACCGCCGACACGCGCGTCGGCGAAGCCACGTACGACATTGTCGCCACGAAGGAACTGCAGGTGCGCCCGATCCTGCCGCGCTTCTTCACCGCGGGCGACCGCGCGGTCATCGGCGGCGTCGTGCTCAA
>DMDA01000099.1:0-649 GCA_003451595.1 Chloroflexota bacterium
CGTGTCCTCAGTGAGGGGCAGCGTGAGCATGGTGAGCGGCTGGGCCGTCCCATCAGGAAGGAGCAGTTCGGCCTGCGTCGGCGGTGGGGTAAACAACGTCGCCTGGCGCTCACCGTCGCCGTCGGTGACGCTGCTGCCGCGCGCCACCTGCATTGTTGTACTGTCGGTCAGGTTCACGAGCGTAGCCTGCGCATCGTAGGCAACCAGCACGACTTCCTCAAGCCAGGCGTAACTCTGCCACGCTGGCGTGATCTGGCGTTGACTGGGCAGATAGCCCGCTTTCTCATAACGAATCGTGAGCAGCCCGCCGCCGTTAACCGCCAGGTCGAACAGCCCATCGGCCCGGCTCAGGGTCTGCCCCAACTCCGGGTGATCGGCGACAGTGATGCGCACGCCGGGCAGCGGTGCGCCGTCGCGCGTCAGCACCTTACCGCGCACGACCGCTGCGCGCACCGGCGTAATGACGCCGGGCGTCACACCAGTCTGAATCGGCGGGTTGCCTTCATACAGAAACCGTGTGGCGTTAAATAGATCGGTGGCAACTGTACGGTCGATAGGCGGGGCAACAGTGGCTGGGTCAGGTGGCAGAGTGGGCGAGCACGTTGCACCCCACATTGCGGCCACCGCCATGACATCGGCAACGGTGATC
>DMDA01000099.1:892-1732 GCA_003451595.1 Chloroflexota bacterium
TTGTCAAAGCCGCCGTTGTGTACAGGGCATTTTCCGCCCCTGCATTGCTGGCGCTCTGACGCGCGACGAGCGGCATGTAGAGTGTACGCATGGCTGGCGCTGGCGCGGCAAGCTCCAACTCTGCATTTTGGACAAGTGGCGTGGTCACGCTGGCATCGGCGCTAGCCAACACGGCATTGGTGATCGCCAATGCCGTCGCGCCGCTGCGTCCAGTCGGCTGCACGCGCAACGTCGCCAGCACGCCATCGCCAGCAGCAGTGTTGACTGCACCAAAGCTAAAAGCGCCCACTGCGACGCCGCCCGGCGTTGCGTGTGGACCCAATGCGCCAACACAGCGTTCAGCCGTCGGATCGCAGCCTGCGCCGCCGCCAAGCAAGGCTGTTGGGGTGATGGCAGTCACTGCCACGAGCACCGGATCATAGTTCAGGTCGAACTCGAAGCCGCCCAGGTTGGCGCCACCGCTCACCCTGACCTGCACCTCGAATGCTGTGTGTGCAGGTTGGGGAGCGGCAGGCACAGTCAACGACAACACAGGCGCAGTAACCGTTGGCGACGGCGGCTGTGCCCAGACTTGAATCATCGACAATCGTGGGGCAAGATCGCCAGCAATAAGCGAGAACACGAGCAGAACCGCAAGCGCAAAACGCAGACGACGCGTGCGGCGCAGGCGCTGAATCAGTACAGGCAGGTTGCTCATTTGGCTTTCGCTCCTTGCATTGTCCCGGCAATGCTGGCGACCGCACCGGCGTCCGTCGCTCCCAGCAAGGCAGGTACGGAAAACGCTGCGCTCATCGTCACGCCAACGAACAGGGCGCCAGCCAGCAAGGCTCTGCCGCACGC
>DMDA01000099.1:1922-2907 GCA_003451595.1 Chloroflexota bacterium
GCTACGCGCTGACGCTCGGCAGCGAGAAAGGTGCGCACGTAGGTCATCGCCTCCGGCGTGACATCGTGACCCACCGGAAGCGTCCGGCTGGAAGCCGAACCTACGGTTACCGGATGGTGACAGGCAGGTACAGTGATCGCGTGACGCCTGGCGTCGGCGTTGGATCAGGCGTTGGTGACGGATCGGGCGTCGGCTCTGTCAGCGGTGCGGTCAACTCCACCACCAGCTCGCTCATCCGCGTCAGCGCCTGGTCCAGACTGACCGCCGCGTCTGCGGCTGCGGACGTCACGCCGTTACGGCTGCGCAAGGTGGCGACCAGGTTGCTGGCATCGGCGCGCAGGTCGGCAACCTGCGGCAGCGTCGCCACCGCCGTTTTGAAGTCGCTGCGGGCATCCTCTAACTCTGGCGCAATTGACGTAGTGAGAGCGCCCAGTTCCTGCAAGGAAGTCTGCTCCAGCGCTGCGTAGTCATCCTGTTGATAGAAGGTCCACCAGAAGAGTGTGTGCGCTTCATAGAAATCCCCAGCCAACCACATCAAATCCACAAAGCTCTGATTGTACAGCGCAACAACATCGATGTAGGTGTAGGGGTTGCACTGATTGCCCAGGTAATACAGGCAAGCATAGACCGCATCGTGCACCTGGCGTTGAAAGTCGTCGACCAGCAAAATCGTGCCGTACTGCACTGTTGCCAACATCTGATACAGATCGTCGGCGAGCACCAGACCGTTGAGTTCTTCGTAGTAGCGCTCCAGTTCGGCGTCGAAGGAGACAGTGTGCAGCGCATTGCGCATGCGCGTGAGATAGGCGTTGTATTCAGCATCGATCTGATTCGCCAGGGTCTGGTCAGCAAAGAGGGCTTCGGTGTGGGCGGCGAATTCCTGCACCGCCGGCTCGTTGTCGAAGGCGGTGGTCAGATTACGCACCTGCTGATTGAGCTGCATGTATTCGGCAAACGCCGGAAAATCGGTGGACAGGGAGGTGAC
>DMDA01000099.1:3152-3859 GCA_003451595.1 Chloroflexota bacterium
TGCCAGGCTGCCAGGAGGCGATCGCCCAGGAACTGCGTGACATCCAACACCCACGCCAGCGCGCCCGGGGTCACATAGAGATAGTAGAGCACCTCAAATTCCAGATAGGCATACCATGCCTCCAGATTCATGCGTTTGGCGTGCCGCTCCTGCAACACGGTTGCGTCGACGGGTGCGTCGCTCCAGGCGGCGATCTCGGCGGCAAGCGCGGTTACGGTGGCATAGGAGGAACGCGTGGTGTAGATTGAGGTGAGGTAGGCGCGCAGTTCGTAGTCGTAGTAAAGATACCAGGGATCGGTGAACATCAGGTAAATCAGGAAAGCGTTCGATTCGCTGCGTAGATCGCCCAAATCCTGATTAGCAAAGTAGAGCGCTTCCTGCCGAGCGCCCAGATCAGTAAAGCGCGGCGCCACCTGCTCGATGAGGGAGGCGGGCGCGGCGTCGCTGCGCTGCACGCCCCAGCCGCCAAAGCCATAATTGAAGCCTGTCCACGGCGTGCTCAGGCTGTTCATGTTCATCAGAAACTGCGTGGTGAAGTTGTAGGGCGACGATGGATTGTAGCCCAGCACCGATTGAACAAAAGCTGAAGAACCGGTATAGGAGCTGGCGGCGCCGCCGTAAAAAGGATCGTAACCGCCAAAGCTGACGCTCCAGCCACCGGCATTGGGCAGCGCGCCCAGGTATTGATTCCAGTTGCCATTGGTGAG
>DMDA01000099.1:4135-4614 GCA_003451595.1 Chloroflexota bacterium
GGGCAGAAGCGCACGGCGTCGAAGGTGCCCGGCCCCACCAACCCGCCACTATAGACTAGCCCCAGATCCACAGCCGAAGCGCCGCCGATTAGCGCATAGGGCGTATATTTGTTGATTGGGTTGAAGGGGTCTCTCAGGTCGGCAACGGCGGCGGCATTGACCTTATCCGCTGCAGGTGAGCCGATTTTAGCGCGCAGTGCCTCCAAATCTAACAGGGCGTCACCGGTGTTGATCGGCAGCGCCGCCGGTGAAATGAGCCTGACCGGCGCCGACGCGGCAGAGACCTTCGATGCTGGCGTGGGCTGCGGCAGTGCAGCNNTGATTCCAGTTGCCATTGGTGAGCGACGTCACCAGCGGCAGCGTGGAGTTGATGCTGCTGTTCGCCATGAGCAGCGCGTTCGATATGTCCGCTGCGTTCGAGGTCCCTCGCGTGTAGTAGCGCGTGTCCCAGCAGGCGGGGCAGAAGCGCACGGCGTCGA
>DMDA01000099.1:4830-9363 GCA_003451595.1 Chloroflexota bacterium
GGCGTGGGCTGCGGCAGTGCAGCGAGCCGCGCCTGCAGCTCGACCAGTTGCTGGCGCAGACGCTGTTCGGCGGACGGTGCGCCAGCCGCCGGCGCAGTAGGAACAGCGTGGGCGCGGGCGGGCGTGATGAGCGCAGCAAGTAACGCAGTCAGCAATAAGAAGTTGAACAGTTTTTGCCGTTGCATAGAATCATCCCCCTTCTGGCGCCTTGCGCCACTCAACAGTTGAACCGATATCGTGATCGACGCGGCAATCTTTCAGGAGACTCTAAAGCCCGCTGAAGGGCAGCGAACCAGGGGCAGTGGCGCCTCAGACGCCTGAATAGAGCCGACGGGCGATCTTCTGCACGGCGCGCTCCACGTCGTCGCGTAGTTGCGCGACCAGTTGCTGGTTTAGATTCTCCATAAAGACGGCATCATCCACCAACTTCTGTTTCAGGACGCCAGCGATGCGCACGCGATTCTGCTCGCCGATCTGCTGAATTTTATCGTCACTGACCGTGCCGCGCATGAAAACCGGCAGATTGAGTTGCTGCATGCTGTTATCGATGAACCGGTCGATCTCATCCTTGAACAGGAGCGTGATGAAAGCGGCCAGAATCGGGCCGCCCAGCGGCAGCACCCAGACGATCGCCCAGAAGATGATGTAGCCGATCATGCGCAGCAATGGGCCAAGCGGGATGGGCACCTCCAGTTCCTCGTGGTTGAGGTGATCGAGCTGGAATGGCACACGGATGTCCAGCGAACCGAGCGGCACATCGTGTGCGGCGCACACCGGCTCCATGATGGCGCGAAAGTCCTGGCGCACGTAATCGTTCCACCAGCGGTTGGCAATCTCGACGCGCAGTTGTTGCCCCTCGACGCCGGACAACCAGGCACTGGTCTGGGCGGCAATTGCGGCTTTCAGGCTCATCAGGCTCTCATATTGACCACGTTTCCAGGCGAAGATGCCCGGCGTGACAAAGTCATCGATCACCCTGTCCGCCAGTGCTGGCGTCAACAGGTCGAGGAGCTGCTCCTGCCGGCTGCGCAAGAGAGCGGGAATTTCCGTCGCAAAGAGCCGATCCACTTCCGCACGGAACGAGTTGACCAGGATGTCGCCGCGTCCCCACACTGCCAGACCCTTCGCCACAGAATTTTCTGGTTCGCTATCCACAAAGAGCTTACTATCGGGAAAGATGGCGTCGATTGTTTCCTTGACGAAATGCATGCGGGCGGCGCCACCCGTCAGCACAATCACGCGCACCGGCTTGCCTTTTGCGTCCGCGATCTGACGCGCGCGCTGAAGATGCTCTACAAAAGTTGGAATCCAGGGCTTGCCCGATTGCGTAGGCTTTGCCAGAATCTCCGCCATGACGGCGCCGTTTACTATTGGCCCGCACATGATCGTGCCCACTTCCTCGGCAAATCCAGGCACATTGCGATCCTCGAAGTCATCAGGCGCGTCGAAGTACTTCTCTTTCGCCTTGCGACACAAATACAAGAGCTTGGGTTCCAGGTTGCGATTGAGCGCAAGCAAGCTGCGCAACTGTTCTGGTTGGGGATGATGCGCCACGGCATAGTCGTAGATCGCCTGGTCGAAAAAGGCGCCGCCGATGTCGTCGCCGAAGTCAGTCAACGGCTCTTCGCTGTTCACTCCATGAATCAGGGTAAAGTCAACTGTGGAGGAGCCAACATCAACGACGAGCACCGTTGCATTGAGATCATGCAACGTCATGACTTTCTCCTCAGAAACAATAGCATGAAGCAGCGCCGCCCGCGACTCGGAAATGACCAGCGGCTGCGGATAGCCGGTCACCGTCAGCAGTTGTTGGTACCACGCTCGCTCTTGTTCCGACCAAGCCGAGGGGCAGCCAACGATGATGGTCGTCTGCGACCAATCTTGTATCTGCCCGCTGCTGTCGACGTCGTTCAAGACGGCGGTGAAGAACTCAGCCATATTCTTTTGATACAGAGAGTCGTGCGAAGGACGCCGCTTGAAGCCGATATGCAAGTCTTCCTCCGGCGGCGTAAAGTTGAAGACCCGATCGCCAAACAAGACTGTGTAGCCATTGCGTTGATGCTCTGACTTGGCATAGCGCCGCTTGAGCGCAGTCGTCTGTACTTTGCGTTTGCTCATTTCCAGGATCTTCGGTTCTCGCCCCACCACCGAGATTGCCGCCAGGGTGGTGTGGGCGTGCCCCAAATCGAAGCCGATGACGTTCCTGCCGCCAAATGCAGCCTCCATCGAGTTCATAGTCAACCTCCTGTCAGAACTGAATAGTCAGCAACAATCAATCGCCCCTCCGCAACAACACCATCTCCCGCCACAACTGCGGGCAGAACCGTGACGATCGACGCAACGGAAGGATCCACGAAAACCTGGAAATACTCATCTAAGGCAACATCCGCAGGAAGGTCTTCATAGCGCAACAGACGCAGTCCTTGCGCCTTGAGCAGATCAGGGATGCGTTGAATCCGCTCGCGCATATAGCGCGGGTCTGTTTGTTGACTGTCCCTTAGCAATTGCTGGAGCAGGATGACCAGCTCAGGATCAACGCCGTCGCGACGTGGTGTAGCATGGACAGGACGACGCTGGAGCGTCTCCATCCATGTCGCCATGCCCTCATCGACCACTGCCGCCATGGCTGTCAGGGTGGCGACGATTTTGTCGCTATGCCACTGCACACGAACGCCGCTGTGTGCATTGTCCCCGGCTGACGGCAAGGGAGGCTGTCCACCCTGAAACGCAGACTCAACGATCGGCGCCTTCCAGGGCTGCCAGCGGCCAAAGTGACGAGCCGCCTCGCTGCGCAGCGCCAGCAAGTACGGGATCAGCTCGATGGCAAACAACAGCAGCGCCAATGCAAAGGCGACGCTGGCCAGCCAACTGGCGGAGAGCAGCGCCAGCAGTGCGATCAACAGCACAACCAGCGCGCCCAGCCGCACCGGTCTGGCCGCCGACAACTCTTGTGCAGGCATTGTCGCGTTGGCGCCAACTTGCTCCGGTGCAGTCCGGGCGACACAGGAGGCTGCATCCAGATAACCGGCGCTCAATTCGAGCAAGCGAAGATAGGTCGTGGCAGGCGCTTCACAGGCAATAGGCAAGGCCTGAACGTAGCGTTCACTCACTGCGCCCAGCCATTGCATCAGGCAGTGGCGAAGATCGTCGCTGCGCTGTGCCCGCTGTAGCTCACCCTGACGCGCTTCCGTTTCCACGCGCAGGAGATTTGTCAGCTTTTCACCCTTGACCGCATTCTCCAGTATGTCCATGTCACTTTGTCCTTTCGGTCAACTTCATCCTGTGCGAGATGAGCACAGCATAGTGAGGTTTCGGACTGGATGGAAGGAATTTTTCCTGGCGATTGGCTGAAGGGTTGAGGAGGATTGGCTTCAACAGAGCGCCTTTGCCGTCATCCGGTATGCGAGTATAATGGCAACGCTGTAGCTGCCGGGTCGACTATCGAGGAGCCGCCATGCGCAACACGCACACGAATGGGGAGGACTACACGCTGCTCGCTGTGATCGCCACCGGCGCCCATAGCATCGTGCATCGTGCTGTTGATCGCCGCACCGGTGCGACCGTTGCCATCAAACAGATCACGTCACCGCAGGCGCGACGCTACAGCCGTCAGGAAGCCGCCCTGTTGGCGCGTGTCCATCACCCCGCCCTGCCGATGCTGCACGCTGTCTGGGAAGACCATGACGGCGTCTGGCTGGTCATGGAGTACATTCCTGGCGACGATCTGGCCGTGCAGATTGAACGCCGCGCTCAGCCCTTCCCAACGCCGATCGTGCTCACTTGGGCGGAGCAGTTGCTTGACGCTCTGGATAAACTACACGCGCATACGCCGCCCATCGTGCATGGGGACATCAAACCGCGCAATCTCAAGGTGGATGCGCACGGACAGGTGCGCCTGTTGGATTTTGGCGCCGCCCAACCCGCAGCGCATGGCATAGCCGGCTACACCCTCGCCTACGCCGCGCCTGAACAGATCACAGCCGCTGCCATCGACCCGCGCGCCGACCTCTATGCGCTGACCGCCACGTTGTATGATCTGCTCACCGGCGTCAAGCCGCCTGATGCGCGCCTGCGCCTGTCTGCGCTTGCCGAAGGGCGCAGCGACCCACTGTTGCCAGCCTCAGCCTGGAATCCAGGTCTGTCGCGGGCAGTGGATGCCTTCTTGCAGCAAGGGATGGCGCTCGACCCGACCTACCGTTTCGCCAGCGCGGACGCAATGCGCGTGGCGCTGCAAGGCTGTCGCGTCGATCTATCTTCGTCGGCGCCGCCCGTGAACTCTATCGAGATCATTGGACGCGATGCCTTGATCGGTGAGGCGCGCCGTCAGTTGCTGCAACCGGACGTGCGACTGCTCACCCTGGTGGGGCCAGGCGGCGTCGGCAAGACTGTCGTGGCACACACTGTCGCAAATGCCATGTCACCGGGCCACTTTCGCCAGGTAGCCTTCATCGATTTGGAACGATCGGTAACCCACCCGACACAGCAAAACGAACAATGGCTCCAGGAGATCGTCGCCAGGCACACAGCGCAGCC
>DMDA01000099.1:9588-10107 GCA_003451595.1 Chloroflexota bacterium
GCCACTAGCCGCCACCCAACTGGCGCACGCTACGAGCATCTTCTCACGACGCCCCCACTACCCACACCGGACCGTCATGCCGAGATCGATGCAGCCACTGCGCAACAATCGCCAGCCGTGCAGATGTTTCTGGCGCAAGCAAAAGCCTGTGGCATTGACATACAGCTCAGCAGCGAAAATACCCAAGCCATCGTTGATCTCTGCGCCGACCTGGATGGCCTACCGCTCGCACTCAAAGAAGCGGCGCGCTGCCTGCACACACTCGACCTTGCAGAGATTGTCGCAACTCTTTTTGCCCAGATAGCGAGAGCTGCAACCTTGCCTGCGTCTGTGACACGGCAACGTGATTCACTCGCCGCTTCGATTGCGTGGAGCTTCGCGCAACTGCCGCCGCAGCAGCAGCACCTGCTGACGCGGCTGACCATCTTCTGTGGCAGCTTTTCACCGCACATGGTGCACGCTATCTGCTGCGCCGGCGTAACCGCGCTGGAAAGTTCATCCGAAGCAGAGATCGCCAAC
>DMDA01000099.1:10357-12209 GCA_003451595.1 Chloroflexota bacterium
CCGCCGATGACCTCGCCATGCTGCGTCGCCGTCACGCGCACTACTTCGTCAACTTGATCGACGCTGGCGACGCCTATATTGCACCGGACGCCGTCCGCCTGGCGCGCATCGAGGCAGCGTATGACGACTTGCTTGCAGCCTTAACCTGGAGCGTCGAGCAAGGAGAAGCGACCGTAGCTTTACGTCTAGCCACATCGTTGTGGCGTTTCTGGGAAGTTCGCGGGGAGTACCGCGCGGGGTTGGCGTGGTTCGAGCGCGCGCTGGCGCTGTCGGCAACGGAAGACGAACTGCGGGCCAGAGCGCTCTCCTGCGCCGGGGCGCTGGCGCGCAACCAAAGCCAGTACGGGGCAGCAGAACGCTGTTTCAGCGCTGCGCTGGCGATCTATCGGCAACTGGACGACCGGCAGGGCATCGCCAGAATGCTCAACGCTTTGGGCACCGTCGCCTATTTTCGTGATGCGTCGGCGGCAACAAGTTACTTTGAGGCCGCACTAGAGCTGCATCGTGAGTTGAACAATCAACGCGACATGGCAGGCGCATTCAATAACCTGGCGCTGCTGGCGGAAGGACAAGGCGACTACCCGCGTGCAGCGATGCTTCACCAACAGGCGCTGGAACTCTATCAAGCGCTGGGTGAAGATGTCAACACAGCCTATGTGCTTGGCAATCTTGGCGTCGTTGCGGAACACAACGGCGACCTGGGCGTGGCGGCAGACTATTACCAGCAAAGCCTCGATCTGCATGAGTTGACAGGTGAAAAATGGGGGATGGCGGCCATGCTCACCAATCTTGGCTCAACGTTCGACCGCCTACAGCGCGTGGATGAAGCGTTCTCCTTACTTATCGAAGGCTTGGCCATCTTCCATGAACTCGAAGACAGCGCGGGCGTGGCGCAAGCATTAGGTGCACTGGCGCGCAACGCCGAACACCGCAAAGCATACGACGACAGCGCACGCTTTTTCGCCGCCGCCGAACGTATCGAGTCCGAGATTGGCTATGTCTTGCCAGCAATCGATCAAGCAGAACGACAAGCCATCTGCGCCCGTCTGCGGCAAACGCTGGGTGCAGATGCTTTCGCTGCAGCCTGGAACACCATCGATATGCTGCCGTTGGCAGCAGTGCTGACCGGGCTACTCGGCGCCAATGAAAGATAGGGAGTGAACAACCAGATGAGCGAAGCGCAGTCTGTTCAGGCGCGACTGATCCGCCTCCATGAGGACGTCGCTCAGTCCGAATTCTTGCTCACCGCCGACCGCTACACGATCGGGCGGCTGGCGGGCGTTTGTGAAATCCTGGTGCACCGGCGCACGATTTCGCGCATCCACGCGCGGCTGGAGCGCACCGGCTCGCATTTCGTGTTGCACGACCTCAGCCGCAACCAAACCTACGTCAACCATGCCCCCATCGACGGCGCCCATATCCTTCATGATCGCGACCTGATCGGGCTGGCGTCGCCGGAGCCGCTGCTGCGCTTTGTAGACAGCGACCCCACTCTCCTTACCGGCGGCAGGCTGCGCCTGGACGAGAGCAGTATGCGCTTCACGTGGCATCAACAGCCGCTCGACCTGACGCCTTCCCAATGGCGGCTGCTCCACTATCTCTATCAGCATCGCGGCGAGGTGTGCACACGCGAGCAGTGCGCCCAGGCAATCTGGGGCGCCGAGTTTCTGCCGGGCATGGACGCCGACAACCTGGACAAGGTGCTCTCTGGCCTGCGCGCCCGGCTGCGCGAAGTCGATCCACAGGCCGACCCGATTGCGGTGCGACGCGGCATTGGCTACACACTGGTGGAGGCCTCCTGAACCGCATTCTCATTTCCCCATGCATTAACCCCAATTGGTGCTGAGAACCA
>DMDA01000099.1:12442-13581 GCA_003451595.1 Chloroflexota bacterium
CACTTTGTGGTATACTCGACCCGTTGAACAAATCACGCACAACCACACAACACGAGGCGGCCATGAGTAACCATCCCTGGTGGCAAACATCTGTCATCTACCAAATTTACCCTCGCTCCTTTCAGGATAGCAACGGCGATGGCGTCGGCGACCTGCCTGGCATTTTGCAGCGCTTGGATTATGTCAAAAGCCTGCATGTCGGTGCGATCTGGCTTTCGCCGATCTACCCCTCGCCGATGCACGACTTTGGTTATGATGTAGCGGACTACTGCAACATTCACCCATTGTTTGGCACGCTCGATGACTTCGACCGACTGCTGGCTGGCGTTCACGCACGTGGACTGAAGCTGATCCTTGACCTGGTGCCCAACCATACATCCGATGAGCACCCCTGGTTTCAGGAAAGTCGCAGCAGCCGCAACAACCCTAAGCGCGATTGGTACATCTGGCGCGACCCGGCGCCCGATGGCGGCCCGCCCAACAACTGGCTGAGTTTCTTCGGCGGACCTGCCTGGACCTTCGACGAACGCACTGGGCAGTATTATTTGCATCAATTCGTCAAACAGCAACCAGAGTTGAACTACCGCAACCCGGAAGTGCTGCAGGCGATGCTTGACCAGATGCGCTTCTGGCTCGAGCGCGGCGTCGATGGCTTCCGCGTCGATGTGATCTGGTTGATGATCAAGGATGCGCTCTTCCGTGACGAACCGGTTGATCCCAACTGGGATGGCGTGAACCCGCACTTCCGCCTCCAGCACATCTACACGCAGGATCAGCCCGAAGTGCATGACGTGATCCGCCGGATGCGCGCCCTGCTCGACGAGTACGACGACCGCATGATGGTCGGCGAAATCTACCTGCCCAACGACCGGCTGATGACCTACTATGGCGCCAACTTCGACGAGTGCCATTTGCCCTTCAATTTCCAATTGATCCTGGCGCCGTGGGAAGCCTCGACGGTGCGCCGTCTCGTCGATCAATACGAGGCGGATTTGCCCGTCGGCGCGTGGCCCAACTGGGTGCTCGGCAACCACGACCAACACCGCGTCGCCACGCGCGTCGGCGCGGCGCAGGCGCGTGTGGCGCAGATGCTGCTGCTCACCCTGCGCGGCACGCCCACCTGCTATTACGGCGATGAG
>DMDA01000099.1:13801-14619 GCA_003451595.1 Chloroflexota bacterium
ATGCAGTGGGACGCGTCGCCAAACGCTGGCTTCACCGCTGCAGGTGTACAGCCGTGGCTGCCGCTTGCCGCTGACTACGCCCAACGCAATGTTGAGGTGCAGAGTCAGGATGCGCGCTCAATGCTTTCCTTCTTCCGTGCGCTGACGGCGCTGCGCCAGTCCTCGCCCGCCCTCACGCTTGGCGACTACGCGTCAGTCGATGTGGGCGTGGAAAATATCTTTGCTTACACGCGCACGCATGGCAATGAGCGCTATCTAGTCGTGCTCAACTTTGCCGGCACCACGCATCGCCTTGACCTGAGCAGACTCGGTGCAGAAGCTGAGATTTTGCTGAGCACAGGCATGGAGAGCACAGGCAAAGTGCGCTTACGCGCGCTCTACGTCGTTGGTAATGAGGGCCTCGTGTTGCGACTGCCTGGCTAGAGGTGATTGTATCCACCTTCCCGGAAGCTGTATGGAATTTACCCAATAGATGCGGTCAGCGTAGGTTCGGCTTCCAGCCGGACGCTGCCGGTTGGCCACGCTGTCACGCCAGAGGCGATGACCTACGTGATGGGGCCTATGTCACGTTGCAGCGACTCCGCTGATTGCCGGATTATTTTGTAAATCTTCATTGAGCTTTTGGGAAGGTTAGCGGTAATATTATCTGCCTCCCCACTCCACAACCTTACGCATTCCCTCCACAATTCGTCAGGTTTTACGGATTGACATAGCTTCGTAAAAGGGTTGTATAATTGCAATGATTTGCAAGCTTCACCAACCCTGACCCAATCTAACTGTTCTTCGTTTCAAAGGAGAAACCTATTGTGCGATCCCGC
>DMDA01000092.1:0-235 GCA_003451595.1 Chloroflexota bacterium
GGTCTGCGCCCGGTCGTCGATCTGATGTTCGGAACCTTCCTCTACCTGGCGTTCGATCAGATCGCCAACCAGGCCGCCGCCATGCGCTACATGTTCGGCGGACAGACCAAAGTGCCCGTCACCTTCATGGTGCAGAATGGCGGTGGCATTGGTGCGGGGCCGCATCACAGCCAGGCGGTGCATCCCTTCTTCATGCACCTGCCGCTGATTAAGGTCGTGATGCCGAGCACGCCCT
>DMDA01000092.1:499-1352 GCA_003451595.1 Chloroflexota bacterium
GGTCGCGATGTGACCATCGTCTGCGCCGGGCTGATGGTGCATCATGCGCTCAAGGCAGCGACCGAACTGGCAGCGCAGGGCATCGAAGCGGAGGTGATCGACCTGCGCACGCTCAAGCCGTGGGACGAGGAAACGGTGTTGGCAAGTGTAGCGCGCACCGGTCGCTGCGTCGTGGTCGATGAGAGCTACCCGGTCTGTGGCGGCGCCAGCGAATGGGCGGCTTGCATCAGCGAAAAGGCATGGGAGCATCTCACCGCGCCGGTGCAGCGCGTCAGCAGCGCGCATGTGCCGATTCCCTTCAGTCCGGTGCTGGAGAAGATGGTCATCCCGCAGCCGGCGAACATCGTCGCCGCCGTCCGGCGTATTGTCGCCCAGCCTGAACCGGAAAGGATTTGATCGATGGCGCAGCATCTGATCTACATGCCCAAGTTTGGCATGACCATGACCGAAGGCATCATCGTGCAGTGGCACAAGCAGGTGGGCGACGCGATCAGCGCCGGTGAGCCGCTGGTCACGGTGCAGACCGAAAAGGTCGACACCGACATCGAGTCGCCGGTGGGTGGCGTCGTTGCGACGCTCCACTACGCCGTTGACGACGAGGCGCCTGTTGGCGAGGTGATCGCTGTGATCGAAGTCTAGCGAGGGGCACGTCGATCACCGCATGGCTCTCCGCTTTGCCTGTCTGACGACGGTTGCACCGGGAGAGTCGTTGGCGGAACAGTGCGACGCCATCGCCGCCGCTGGCTGCACCGGAGCAGAGACAATCATTTTCGCCGACACGCCGCTCGACCTGTGGTCCAGAGAGTTCGCCAGCGCCACCGCCGCTTCTGGTTTGACGCCCGCCGTCGTGATC
>DMDA01000092.1:1612-38570 GCA_003451595.1 Chloroflexota bacterium
TTTGGTTCAAGGAGGCGAAGCATGGACAAGCAGAACGGACAGGTACACGACGATCACCAATTTCATCTTTCTGGACGCCATCATCACCGGCAACTGGAACGCCTTTTTCAGCGCGCTGCGCCACATCACCCTGCCGGCGCTTGCCATCGGGTTGACTACTGCTGGCTTTATCATGCGCATGACGCGCTCGTCGATGCTCGAAGTGATGCACCGCGAGTACATCCGTGCGGCGCGTTCTCGTGGGCTACGGAATCGCAGCATCCTCTGGGTGCACGCGCTGCGCAACGCCATGTTGCCTGTGATCACCTTGCTCGGCTTGCAGTTCGGCGCGCTGCTGGGCGGCGCCGTGATCACCGAACTCGTCTTCTCGTGGCCCGGCATGGGGCGCATGTTGCTCGACGGTATCTTGCGCCGCGATTACGCCGTGGTGCAGGGCGCCGTGATCCTGGTGGCGTTTTTCTATGTGGTGGTCAACCTGCTTGTGGACATCTTCTATCACACGCTTGATCCACGGCTGCGGGGACGGTGAAGGCGGAGAGATTAGAGATTGGAGATTGGGGAGATGAGCATAGTTGGCTGCGGCGGTTCGCCCCTCGCAACTCGCCCCTCGCCCCTGGATTCAGGTAAGGAGACTGGAAAACGGGTATGGTGGAACGGATGACAGGAAAAGTGGCGATTGTCACGGGCGCGGCGCAGGGGATTGGGCGAGCAATTGCGCGACGGCTGGCGGCGGAGGGCGCCGCAGTCGTCTTTGCCGATCTCAACCTGCCGGCCGCAGAAGCCACGGCGGCGGCAGTGCACGCCGACACCGACGCGCCCTCGCTGGCGGTGCAGGTCGATGTAACTGACCGCGCAGGCGTTGAAGCAATGCTGGCAGCAACGCTGGAGCGCTTTGGTCGCGTGGACATCCTGGTCAACAACGCTGGCATCTTCGGCAACGCCCGCTTCGAGGCGATGACCGATGACCAGTGGCAGCGCATGCTCAACGTCAACCTGACCAGCGTCTTTCTGGTCAGCCAGGTGGTAGTGCGCCACTGGCTGGCACACAAGACGCCCGGCGCCATCGTCAACATCGCCTCGATCAGCGGCATCGTCTCCTTCACTGACTCGTCGCACTACGCCGCCGCCAAGATGGGCGTGATCGGCTTGACGCGCTCCCTGGCAATGGAAATGGGGCCGCACGGCATCCGCGTCAACGCCGTAGCGCCCGGCATCATCGCCACCGAGATGACGCGACGTTCGTTGGAAGCCCCCGAACTTTCCGGCGGGTGGCTGCGCCGCATCCCACAGCACCGCTACGGCACGCCGGAGGATGTCGCGGCAGGCGTCGCCTTCCTCGCCTCCGACGATGCCGCCTACGTCAACGGTGAACTGCTGTTCATCGATGGCGGCGGGACTTTCGCCTGGGATAAGCCGAGCGATGCGGAGCGGTAGGGGGAGAGATTGTGCGATTGTGAGATTATGAGATTATGAGATTGGAGATTGGAGATTGGAGATTGGAGATTGGCTGGAAGCGATATTCACAATTCACAATTCGCTGGTCTCGATTCACAATTGCATCCTTCCCCGTTGCATCCTTCCCCGTTGATCGTCTGGGCTGGGCTGGCTGTGTTGGACGCGCAGGCGCCGGTGCAACGCGACTACGGCGTGTGCGTGGTCGGCAACCGCATTGTCGATGTCGGTTCGCACATTGAATTGCAGGAACGATATCCTGACGCGACTTTTGTTGGCGGCGCCGACCTCTGCCTGCTGCCTGGTCTGGTCAACAGTCACGATCACGGACGTGCGCTCAGCAGCGTGGCGTTGGGGGTGGCTGACGACCTGCTCGAAGTGTGGCTGATGTCACTGGGCGCGCTGCCGGCGATCGACCCGACTTTGCTGGCGCAGCTTGAAGGCGTCACGCTGTTGCGCAGCGGGGTCACCGCAACTGCGCACAGCCACAACCCTTCATCCTGGGATCGTCTGCCTGCTGAGTGCGCGCCGACGATCCACGGCTACCGCGCCGCTGGCATCCGTGTGGCCTTCCACCCTCCTTATGTTGATCAAAATCCGCTGCTCTATGCCGGGCACGCTGAATTTGTGGCTGGACTGAGCGCCGAGGTGCGGCCACTGGCGCAGGCGGCGATGCAGTTGCCTGCGCTCAGCCCCGGCGACTATTTTTCACTTTGCTCCGAGCTTTACAACCGCTTTCACGACGCCGCCGACCACACCATTCACATCCAGATCAGCCCGGCCGGCGGCGTTTGGTGCAGCGATACGCTGATCCTGGAGGCTTGCGACTGGGCGAAAACCCACAGCACACGCGTGCAGATGCATTTGCTGGAGACGCGCTATCAGGCGACGTATGCACGCCGACGCTGGAACAAGTCATTTGTGCAACATCTGGATGAGATCGGTGCGCTGGGTCCGTGGTTGACACTGGCGCACATGGTCTGGCTCGAAGACGGCGACATCGAGATATTGCGCAGCCGCAGCGTCGCCATCGCCCACAATCCGAGCAGCAACCTGCGCCTGCGCAGCGGCATCGCGCCGCTGCCTGATCTCCTGGCGGCGGGGATTGAAGTGGGCGTGGGGCTGGATGGCTACGCGCTTGACGATGACCAGGACTATCTGCGCGAGCTGCGGCTGGCGTGGACGCTGGCAAATCGCCCCGGCGCAACATCGCCGACCGTCGCCGCCGCCGACATCCTGCACGCGGGGACAGTCGGTGGCGCGGCTGTGACCTTCGGCGCCGACGCACTACTTGGGCGGTTGGGGGTCGGCGCGCTGGCAGATTGTGTGCTGCTCGACTGGCAAGGCCTTGTGGGCGTCTGGATGTCGCCACTGGCGTCACCGGTCGATGTATTGCTGCGCCGCGCCAATCGCACGCACGTGCGGCATGTCATGGTCAATGGCGAGTGGGTCGTGCGCGCTGGGCGTGCGACGCGCATCGATGAAGCCGCGCTGATAGCGGAGGTACGGGCAGCGCTTCACCGTGCCAGCCGTCACGAACAGCACGGCTTGGGGGTGGCGCAGCTACTGGCGCCCCACGTGCGCCGCTTCTATGCCAGCTGGGATGCAGCAGAGTGAACAGGAAAGACCCATATTACCGCTATGACAACCACAACGACGCCGACTGAAATCTCTCCAGCCGTGACTGAGTTTCTGCAACGGGAACCGCGCCTGCTGATCGACGGGGACTGGCAGCCTGCCCGCACCGGCGCGACCTTCCCCACGCTCAATCCAGCCACCGGCAAGCCGCTATGTCACGTCGCTGCGGGCGACGCCGCCGATGTTGATGCGGCGGTGAGAGCCGCGCAGCGCGCCTTGCCAGCCTGGGCTGCGCTCATGCCAGCGCAGCGCGAACGCCTATTGCATCGTTTTGCCGACTTGATGGAGGCACATAAAGACGAGCTGGCGCAACTCGAGACGCTCGACAACGGCAAGCCCTTCCGCGTCGCCTACAACGTCGAGATCAATGTCGCCATCGGGCAGATGCGCTACTACGCTGGCTGGCCCACCAAGTTGACCGGCGAGACCTACGCCGTATCGTCGCCCGGCTTTCATGTCTACACGCGGCGCGAACCGGTCGGCGTCTGCGCCGCGATCACGCCGTGGAACTACTCGCTGGTGATGGCGGCGCAAAAGATCGGGCCTGCGCTGGCGGCGGGTAACACGCTTGTGCTCAAGCCTGCCGAGCAGACGCCGTTGACCGCGCTAAAACTGGGCGAGCTGGCGCTGGAGGCCGGCATCCCGCCGGGCGTGCTCAATGTCGTCACCGGCTTTGGGCACACCGCTGGCGCCGCACTCAGCCATCACCCCGGTGTGGCAAAGGTAGCGTTCACCGGCTCCACGGAAGTCGGCAAGGCGATTCAGCGGGCGGCGGCGGAGACGATCAAGCGCGTTTCGCTGGAGTTGGGCGGCAAGTCACCGCTAATCCTCTTCGACGATGTGGAAGACCTGGACGCCGCCGCCGAAGCTGCACTGTGGGCGATCTTCAGCAACAGCGGGCAAAACTGCGTCGCCGGTTCGCGTCTCTTCGTGCAAGCCGGCATCTACGAGGCGGTGCTGGCGCGGCTGGCGGCGCGGGCGCAGCAACTGGTGGTAGGTCCGGGCATCGAAGCGGCGACCGACCTGGGACCGCTCATCTCCGCCGAGCAACTGGCGCGCGTGCAACACTACATCGAGGCAGGCTTACGATCGGGGGCAACGCTGATCACCGGCGGCGAACGGCCAGGCGGACGGCTGGCAGAAGGCTACTTTCTGGCGCCGACAATCTTTGCCCACGTCGCTGACAACGCGGCCATTGCCTGCGAAGAGATTTTCGGGCCGGTGCTCTCCGTCTTTCGCTTCGAGGATGAAGAGGAAGTCCTCGCCCGCGCCAATGCGCTGCCCTTTGGGCTGGCAGCGGGCGTGTGGACGCAACATCTGGGACGCGCACATCGCATGGCGGCGCGGCTCAAGGCGGGCGTGGTCTGGATCAACACCTACGATTGGTTCGACCCGGCGGCGCCCTTTGGCGGCATGGGTGAAAGCGGTCTGGGGCGCGAGCTGGGGCGGCAAGTCATGGATGCGTACACCGAACTGAAGACAGTCTGGGTCAAGGTGGCGTGATGGAACTGACATTGCACAACAAAGTGGCGATGGTGACCGGTGGCGGCTCCGGCATCGGGCGGGCGATAGCGCTGGCGTTTGCCGAGGCGGGCGCGGCAGTGGCAGTGGTGGGGCGAACGCCGGCAAAGCTCAGCGCCGTCGCCGCAGAAATTCGGCGCAGCGGTGGGCGCAGCCTTGCCGTCCCCGCCGACGTGAGCCGGGGCGATGACGTGGCGGCGGCAGTGGACAGCACCGTTGCCGCGTTCGGCGGTTTGGACATCCTGGTCAACAATGCTGGCTTCAGCCCGTCGGGGCGCGTCACCGACATCAGCGAAGCGGAGTGGGACGAGTGCCTTGCCGTCAACCTGCGCAGCGTCTTCCTCGGCGCGCGGGCAGCGATCCCGCACATGCAGCAACGCGGCGCGGGCGTCATCCTCAGCGTGGCCGGCACCTTTGGCTTGCGGGCCGCCGCCAACAAAGCCGCATACTCCACGGCAAAAGCCGGCGTGATCAACCTGACGCGCGCCATTGCACTCGATTACGGACCAGAGCGCATCCGCTGCAACGTGATCTGCCCCGGCTACGTCGATACACCGCTGACGGCAGGCGTCGCCCCCGCCGACCGAGATGCATTTCTGGCGGCGACGCAGCCGTTGCCTGGCGTGATCCAGGCAAACGACGTGGCGGCATTAGCGGTCTATCTGGCGTCGGAGGCGGCGAACATGATCACGGGGCAGGTCTTCGTGATCGATGGTGGGCAGCAGGCAGGACTTTATCGAGCATAATTGACTTACATCCGCGCAACTCAACAAGCGTCTGACCTCCCCGTTCCGTCCCGCGTAACCCTTGAGCATCCCGACGGATTTTTGCCCCATTTTCCTTGTCGCTTGCCGGTCGTCTATGGTATAATTCCGCCGGAACGGATGTTCGGTTGCATCTTCTGGGAAATGGCGGCATGGCAACCAAATCAACCAGGCGTGGGAAACCAACCAAAAAGTCGGCGCCACGGTCGAAGTCGGCGGCGCGACGCAGGACTGGCGGTAGCGCCAACAACGAGCTACAGCAGATCGGCCAGGCTGTCTTTCGCCCGGAAGTTGGCGGTGTGCTGTTGGTGTTGTTGGCAATTTTCACGCTGTTGAGCTTGCTGACGGCCAGTCGCGGCCAGCTCACCGGTGGATGGATCGATCTCTTGACTGCATTGTTTGGCGTCGGCGTGTGGGGCGTACCTTTTGTGCTGGGTGGCGTCGGGCTGTGGATAGTGATTCGCACGGTCGATCAGATGCCCAACCTATCCTGGCGGCGCCCGTCCGGCGCGCTCTTGCTGTTTGTGGCTGTGATTACGACGCTGTCGTTGCTGCTGGAGCCAGCGGTGCGTATGCGCGCTGCCAGTGAAGGCGATGCGGGTGGACACATAGGGCTGTGGCTAGCGAATGCGCTGGAGCGCACACTGAGCCGACCGGGCGCCTGGGCCTTTGTCACCTTTATGCTCGTGTCAAGCGTCGTACTCATTTTCGATCGCGCCCTGGTGGCTGCATGGTATGCCCTGCAGGAGCCACGCGATGCGCCGCCATCGGCGGTCGCGCCGGTGCAATTATCGTGGTGGCGACGCCTCTTTGCGCCGCCGCCATCGGCATCCCTAGATGCACCGGTGTTGACACCACCGCCTGCTGCCAACCTGGTGCGTCCGGAGGCGCCGCCGCCTGGCCAGAACAAGCCCACATCGCCTATTCCCGTTCCCGATGCGGCGCCAGTGCGCACGGCAGGGCCAAAGTTGCCATTGACCAAACCGATTGAGGAGCTAGAGCGTCGGCCAGCGCACGTTGTCGGCGGCGCCGCCGATTGGAAGTTGCCCGCTATCGATCAGATTCTCAGCGACTATGACCGGGTGGCTGATGATGACAATCACATTCGGATGCAAGGCCGCCTGATCCAGGAGACGCTGGCGCTCTTTGGCGTGCCCGCCGATTTCGAGGGCGCGTACAAGGGGCCGTCGGTGACGCAGTACCTGATCAAGCCCGGCTATGTCGAGCGCAAGGTGGGCAACGAGGTGCAACGCGTCAAAGTCAAGGTGTCAAAAATCGCCGCGCTGTCGAATGACCTGGCGTTGGCGCTCGCCGCAGCCAGCGTGCGCATCGAAGCGCCGATCCCTGGCACGAACTACGTCGGCGTCGAGGTGCCCAACCAGGCGGGCAACATTGTTGGCCTGAAGGAGCTGATGGAAAGCGAAGCCTTCACCGAGAAGAAACGCACACTCCCCATCGCCCTGGGCGAGGACGTCAAGGGTCAGCCCATCGTTGCAGACCTGGCGCGGATGCCTCACCTGCTCATTGCAGGCGCTACAGGGTCGGGTAAGTCGGTTTGCATTAACTCGATTATTGCCTGCCTATTGTTGACGCACACCCCCGACACGCTGCGCCTGCTGATGATTGACCCCAAGATGGTCGAGCTGAGCGTCTACAATGGCATTCCGCATCTTTACGGGCCGGTTGTCACCGAGGTGGACAAAGCGGCGGGTGTGCTGCTTTGGGCGGTCAAAGAAATGGAGCGGCGCTACACGCTCTTTTCCAAGGCCAATGCTCGCGACCTGCCGCGCTACAACGCGTATCTGGAAAAGAATGGCGAGAAGCCACTGCCCACCATCGTTGTGATCGTCGACGAGATGGCCGACCTGATGATGGCCGCGCCGGAGGAAGTGGAAAAGCATATCTGCCGGCTGGCGCAGATGGCGCGTGCGGTTGGCATCCACCTGATCATTGCCACCCAACGCCCCTCGGTGGATGTCATCACCGGCTTGATCAAGGCTAATTTCCCTTCGCGCATCGCCTTTGCTGTCACTAGCCAAATCGACAGCCGCGTCATCCTGGACATCCCTGGCGCTGAACGCTTGCTTGGCCGCGGTGACATGCTCTTCATGGCGCCGGATGCGTCAAAGCTCGAACGCATCCAGGGTACGTTGGTCACCGACGAGGAGATCGGCAAGCTGGTGCGCTACTGGCGCAATATCAACACACTGGACGGGTTCAAGTCTGCTGCCTCCGCCACCCTCGATCTGCCGGGCGCCTCCATCGTGACAGAAACCGCGCCCAAACGTACACCGCCGGGTGAGTCGACAGCGCCGGCGCCCAACCCGCCGATGAGTCAGCCGCCTTTATTCGAGCAGATCGCACAATTACGCGCTGCCGAAGCGCGTGACGAGCTGTTTTACGTGGCAGTCAATATTGTGCGCGAGCATGGACGTGGTTCGGTCAACCTGTTGCAGCGCAAGTTGCGCATTGGGTATACGCGCGCGGCGCGCCTGGTCGAACAGCTGCACGAAGCAGGCGTCCTGGGGCCAGACCTGGGCGCCGGACGCGGGCGCGAATACACCGGCGACGACGGTCCAGCGGCGCCGCGACCGTTCGATGCCGATGCCCCTGCGCGCACTTGGGATGACGCCGCCATGGACGCCGCCCCCAGCGTCGCCGCGTCGCTTGATGCAGAGTTCGACGCCGACTTTGGCTCGGGCACAGATGCGACAAGTGCACGCGCCAGCGCTGGGCATGAACGCGCTTGGGATGAAGATGTGCCTTGGGATGAAAATGAAGATGACAGCGGCGTTGCGCCGCCTGCCAGTCCGGCGTCATCGTCTGCACCGCCGTCTCCAAGTCCGCGCCCTGCTGCTCCACCTACGGTATGGTTTTGAGTTGTAAGGGGCGGGTGCATGAGCGTCACGCGTGACGCATAACGCCTGCATGATCATGTACATCCGCTATTCACACTTCAAAATTCGCACTCCAAAAATCTTCGTGAGGTCTTCCTATGTATGATCTGCTTATCCGCAACGGTGTGATTATCAACAGCGACGGCATCGTGAATGCCGACCTGGCGATCCAGGATGAGCGGATCGTCGCGATTGGCCTGGGGCTGGCGGGGCGGCGCGTCATCGACGCGGACGGCTGCTATGTGATTCCAGGCGCCATCGATCCACATGTGCACCTGCAAATGCCGCTGGCAGGCCGCGTCAGTTCTGACACTTTCCGCAGTGGCACGATCGCGGCGGCGTGCGGCGGGACAACGACCGTGATCGACTTTGTCGAGCCGCAGCCAGGTCAGTCGATGTTGGCGGCGCTTGCTCAGCGTCGCGCCGAAGCAATCGGCGAAGTCGCCATCGACTTTGGTTTGCATATGACCATCCCGACCTGGCACGCCACCACACCCCACGCGCTGGACGAGGTTCCCGCTGCCGTTGCTGCTGGCTGTCTCACGTTCAAGATGTATCAGGCTTATCAGGGCATGGTGCTCGACGACGTGGCGCTGCTGCGCGCGCTGACCGCAGTGGCGGAAGCAGGCGGGCGTACGGTGCTCCACAGTGAGACTGGCCCCGTGCTCGACATACTGCGCGCCGACGCGCTGGCGGAAGGACACACCGAACCGATCTGGCATGCCTACACGCGCCCGGCGCCGCTCGAAGCCAGCGCCGTCCATCGCGCCGCCGAGCTGGCCGATTTGGCGGGTTGCCCGCTCTATATCTTCCACGTTGGTTGCCAGGAAAGCGTCTGGGAGATTATCCAGGCGCGAGCGCGCGGCATCGATATCTGGGGCGAAACCTGTCCGCAATACCTGCTGCTCACAGCTGAGGAGCATTTGGGCGGGCTGAACGGCGAATTGTACGTCTGCGCACCGCCGCTGCGCACGTATGACGACAACCAACTGCTTTGGCAAGCGCTGGCACGAGATGATCTGCAAGTTGTCAGCACTGACCACTGCCCATGGACTGCTGAGGAGAAACGTCAGCCCGACTTCACCCTGATCCCAGGCGGTGTGCCCAGCATCGAGGCGCGGTTGGCGCTTGTGCACCACTTCGGCGTCAATCAAGGAGCGCTGACGCTGGAGCGGTGGGTGCAGGTCTGCGCCACCAACGCCGCTCGCTGGATGGGGCTGGAACGCAAAGGGCGCCTGGCGCCAGGTTGCGACGCTGATGTCGTCATCTTCGACCCGGAGCGGGTTAAGTACATCGCCCCTGATACGTTGCATGAGCACGCCGGCTGGACGCCCTACGAAGGCTTGGAAGTCACCGGCTGGCCACGCACCGTCCTCTTGCGCGGACAGCTCATTGTTGAAGACGAGCAATATGTCGGCATGCCGGGCGATGGTCGTTTCGTTGAACGCAGATAATCTCCAGTTTGTCGCACACGCGCTTTCTTTTCCGCTCTTCCGTCATGGTCATGGCGCTCAATGGCGTCAGCCGCCTGACCGGTTTTGTCAAGCTGTTGCTGATGACGCGCACCTTTGGCATCGGCGACGCAGCGGACGCCTACGCCGCCGCCAACCAACTGCCGGAACTACTCTTTGCGATGCTGGCGGGTGGGGCGGTGGCGGCGGCGTTTATCCCTGTCTACACAGGCATCCTGGCGCGCCGTGATGCAGAGCCGGCGGCGCGCTTCGCCAACACGATCGTTGCCTTGACGGTGATGGCGCTGGGCGGGCTGGGACTGGTCGTAATTGTTGGCGCGCCATGGATCACAACGCATCTGCTTACGCCCGGCTTCTCCTCCGCTCAACAGGCGCTGACTGCCCATCTCGTCCAGGTGCTGATGGTGGCGACCTTCTTTTTCGCTGTCGGCAGCATCTATGCCAGCATTCTTCAGGCGCACGATCATTTCTTTGCCCCGGCGATGGGCGGCATCCTCATCGACCTGGGGCAGATTGTCGGGATTGCGCTGCTGGCGCCACAGCTTGGCATCGCCAGCGCCGCGTGGGGATTGACCGGCGGCGCCGTGATGATTCTGGCGGTGCAGGCGCCCTTCCTGTGGCGGCTGGGGCTGGACAACCGGCCAACGTTGGCGTTGCGTACCGAAGGCATAAACGAGATGGTGCATCTCTTCTGGCCACGCCTGGTGACGATGGGCGCAGGTCAAGCCGTCGATCTGGTGGTTGTGCGCCTGGCGTCGGGGCTGGCGCCGGGCAGTATGTCGGCCTATTTCTACGCAGTGCTAATCATGGCGTATATGCCGCGCGGCCTCTTTGCTCAGGCCATCGCTACGGTGATCTTCCCGACGATGGCGCGCCAGTACAACAGTGGTGATCTGACAGGGCTGCAGGCGACGACGACGGCTGGGTTGCGCGCCACGCTGGCGCTGGTAATCCCGGCGGCAGTCGGGATCATGGCGCTGGGGCTGCCGGGGATGCGCTTCCTCTTCCCTGGCGAGGAACTGGATGGCGCCGCGCTGACGCTGGTTTTCACGTTGACGGCGATCCTGAGTGTGCGGTTGATCAGTGATGCCAGCGTTGACATCCTGTCGCTGGCTTTCTATGCGCGGCACAACACGCGTCTGCCGATGGTCGCCAACGTGGTGTGGATGGCGACCGTCTTGGGCTTGAGCTATGTGTTGGTGACGCCGCTGGGTATTTACGGGCTGGCATGGGCGTCGGCATTGGCAGGGTTGGGGCTGATGCTGGCGCTGCTGGTTGTCGTCTGGCGCAGCCATCACGGCATCGACGGGCGCTCATTAGCGCTCACGGTTGGGCGCGCAGTCATGGCGGCGGCGGCTATGGTTGTCGCTGTGCGTCTGCTCAGCCGTATTCACTTGCCGGAGATGTCCTTCGTGATTGTCGGGATTATGGGCGGCGCAGCGGTCTATGTGAGCGTCTATGCTGCGCTTGGTGGTCGTGAGTTGCTCACACTGTTGCGACGCACCGGCGCATAGGACGGTGTGCAGCGCGTTTTATGGCTGCTGGTCTTGACGCTGCTGTCCCACCGCTCAGAACACAGCGGGGCATTCGGGAGGGACGAGGGGAGGTCATTTCCACCAACTAATAGATAGCACAATCAAACATCGTACATCCGATATCTTCCCGGAAGCTCTGAGCTTCCGGGAAGATGAGCAAAGTCTATTTGTGTTGTCTATAAGCGGGATCAGGTTGGCGACAGCGCGACAACAAACTCTCCGGTTGACCGATCCCCTTGATTTGACAGCGCGGTGTAAGCAATTGATAATGAGTCTCAAGGAAAATTAACTCAATCTCCCCCCCAATATAAAAGGTCAACGATATGGATTCACTCTTGCTTTCTCGTGTCCAGTTTGCCCTGACTGCCAGCTTTCATTTCATCTATCCGCCGCTGTCGATGGGGCTGGGGCTGCTCCTCATCATCATCGGCGTCAATTATCTGCGCACACGCGACCCGAAGTGGCGCCAGCTCTCCTTTTTCTGGGTGAAGGTCTACGGTCTGGTCTTTGCAGTTGGCGTTGCCACCGGCATTGTCCAGGAATTCGAGTTTGGCACCAATTGGCCGGAGTACTCGCGTTTTGTTGGCAATATCTTCGGTAGCCTGTTGGCAGCGGAGGGCGTCTTCGCCTTCTTCCTGGAAGGCGGCTTTCTGGGGCTGATGCTCTTTGGCGGCAATCGGCTTGGCCCGCGCATGTGGCTGCTGGCGATATTCATGGTCGCCTTTGGCGCGCATTTCAGCGCGCTCTGGATATTGATGGCGAATTCCTGGATGCAGACTCCCGCCGGCTATGTTGTCACGCAGACGCCGATGGGTGCGCAAGCCTTCATGACCGATTTCGGTGCGACGGTCTTCACACCCTCCTTCCTGCCACGTCTCTGGCACACGTGGGTGGCGTCGTGGATGACTGGCGCCGCGTTGATGCTGAGCGTGGGGGCGTGGTTTCTGCTGCGCGTCAAACAGCACGCCGAGCTGGGCAAAGCGACGATCCGCGTGGCGTTGCCGGTGTTTGTCATCTTCAGCATTTTGCAGGTGCCGCTTTTTGGCGCACGCCAGGCTGAGAATGTGACCCACAACCAGCCGGTCAAGCTGGCTGCCATGGAGGGCGTTTGGGAGGATACGGCCTGTGCTCCAATGACGGTGGTCGGCTGGATCGACGAAGCCAACCAGACAACCTACGGCATCAAGATTCCATGCCTGCTCAGTTTTCTGGCTTACGGTGATATCAACGCAACGGTGCAGGGGCTGCACTCCTTTCCGGCGGATACGTGGCCGCCGCTGCAGATCACCTTCCAGGCTTACCACTTGATGATCAATTTGGGGATGGTCTTCATCGGCATCGGGTTGCTGGCCGCATTCTTCTTTTTCTGGGGGCGTCGGCTCTGGCGTAGCACCTTCATACTATGGATTCTCGTGCTGACCATCTTTCTGACCGAAGTCGCCACGATTGTTGGTTGGTGGACTGCAGAATTTGGTCGCCAGCCATGGATTGTCTGGGAACTGCTGCGCACAGTGGATGCTGGCTCGCCGGTGTTGTTGGGCTATCAAGTGCTGATCTCCAACGGCATGTTCATCCTGCTGTACGGCATCCTTTTTGTGCTCTTCATCTTCCTGCTCAATGAGAAGATTCAACACGGGCCAGACTCGCTGGAGTCGATGGAGGAGCGCCCAGTGAACGCCCTGCCCGACACCTTCCGTGAAATTTTCCGCCGTCAGGCGCGTGCATAGGAGAGAGCAAGTATGTGGCTCAATGTGGTTTGGTTTGCGCTCTTTGTCATCATCATCGCTGGCTACTTGATCATGGACGGCTTTGACCTGGGCGTCGGCATCCTGCATCCCTTCCTGGCGCGCAACGATGAGGAGCGCCGCGTCTTTCTCAACAGCATCGGCCCGGTGTGGGATGGCAACGAAGTGTGGCTGGTGCTCGGCGGCGGCGCACTCTTTGCTGCCTTTCCGCTTGTCTATGCCTCGCTTTTTTCGGGACTCTACATCGCGATGATGCTTGTGCTGCTGGTGCTGATCTTGCGCACGGTTGCCATCGAGTTCCGCAGCAAGCGCCCGTCGCCAGCATGGCGCAGCTTTTGGGATGGGGTCTTCTTCGCCGCTTCGCTGGGCATCGCGTTGTTGCTCGGCGTCGCTTTTGGCAATATCCTCGACGGGCTGCCGATCGCCGCTGACGGCTACATCCGCGCCAATCTCTACGACTTGTTGACGCCCTACGCCCTGCTGGTCGGCGTGACCACTATCTTTATGCTGGCGACGCACGGCGCCATCTACCTGAGCATGAAAGCCAGCGGCGCGCTGCTCGATCGCGTCAAACACTGGGTGCCGCGGTTGATGATCGCCTTCTTCGCCCTCAACACTGTGCTCGTCGGGGTCACGGCCCTGGTGCACGAGACAGTCTCCGATCGCTACTGGAGTCAACCGTGGCTCGTGATCTTGCCCGGAGCGGCGCTGTTGTCGGTGATCGTGGCGTGGCTGATGGTGCGCCGTCAGCGTTACTTCGTCGCTTTCTTCTTTTCTGCGGCGATGATCGCAGGTCTGCTGATCTCGGCGGCGGTTGGACTCTACCCCAATCTCCTGGTCTCAACGCTCAACTCGTCGTATAACCTGACAATTTTCAACGCCGCGTCGCAGCCGAACACGCTGACAGTCATGTTGATCATGGCCTTGATCGGGATGCCCTTTGTACTGCTTTACACCGCCGGCGTCTACTACATCTTTCGTGGGCGGGTGCAGATCGGGCCGAATAGCTATTGAGCGTGATGTCAGGAGCAACCCTCACCGCTCGTCTACTCGCACACGACTCTGCCGCGCGCCGGTTGCTTGTCTGGGCGACTGGCGCTGGCTTTGTAGCGGGCGCCATGCTCGTGATGCAGGCATGGCTGATCAGCCTGATTGTCGATGGCGTTTTTCTACGTGGGCAGACGCCAGGGCAGGTGACGCCGCTGCTGGGTATGCTGGCGGCGAGTCTACTGGTGCGCAGTATTGCCCTCTATGCTGAAACCGTGCTGGGGCAGCGCGCTGCCAATGGACTCAAGCAGACCCTGCGCCAGCGCCTCACGTCTCGCCTCATACAGGCGGGTCCGCTGCCGTTGCGCGACGAACGCGCCGGCGAATTGGTCAACACCATCAGCGAAGGCGTGGAAGCTCTTGACGCTTTCGTTACCCAATTTCTTCCTGCCCAGGCGCTCGCCATATTGCTTACGCTTTGTGTCCTGCTCGTCGTCCTGATCCTCGATCCCTGGACGACGCTGGTTTTGCTCTTCGCAGCGCCGATGCTCTTGTTGATGATGGCGCTGATCGGTGGGCGCGCCAAAAGCCTGACCGAACGCCGCTTCCTCGAACTCAGTTGGATGAGCGCGTTCTTTCTCGATATGCTTCAGGGGCTGCCCACGCTCAAGCTATTTGGCCGCAGTCAGGAGCAGGCGGCAACGATTCAGCGCGTCAGTGCTCACTATGGCAAGACCACGATGGAGGTGTTAGCGACCGCTTTCCAAACTTCGCTGGTGATGGAGTGGGCGGCGACCGCAGCGACCGCGCTGGTTGCGTTGGAGGTCAGCTACCGGTTGATGGCGGGACAGCTTGCCTTTGCGCCCGCTCTGGCAGTGTTGCTGTTGACGCCGGAATTCTTCCTGCCGCTGCGCACGCTGGCGATCCGCTACCACGCCGGCACGACGGGCAAGGCCGCCGCGCAACGCATCTTGAAGCTGCTGGACGTGGCGCACGCAAGCTCGCTGACGCCAGGACGCCAGGACGCAGGGACGTGTGCAGATGATGATCCACATAGCGCGCTCACCGGACGCCGTACTGTCGCCGCGCCTCTGCGCCAACATGCGGCCGACATCCTCCAGTCCCCTCTGGCGATACGATTCGACCACGTAGCGTTTGCCTACGGTAACCGGCCGGCGTTGCGTGACTGCACCTTCACCATTGCACCAGGCAGCCGCGTTGCTCTGGTCGGCGCTACTGGCGCAGGCAAGAGCACCATCGCCAACCTGTTGTTACGCTTTGCCGAGCCGCAGCAGGGCGCTATCTGGATCGGCGCCACGCGACTGTCTGCGCTTGAGCCAGCGCAGTGGCGCCAGCAGGTGGCGTGGGTTCCACAACATCCTCATCTTTTCCAGGGGACCGTGCTCGACAATCTGCGCCTGGCGCGCCCCGCTGCGTCGCTGGCAGAGGTAAGCGCCGCCGCTGAAGCTGCCGGCGCCCACGCCTTCATTTCAGCACTGCCACAGGGTTACAGCACGCCGATCGGTGAGCAGGGGGTGCGACTCAGCGGTGGGCAGCGACAACGGCTGGCGCTGACGCGCGCTTTTCTGAAGGACGCACCGCTGTTGATCCTGGATGAAGCCACCGCCCATCTCGACGCCGAGAATGCAGCGTTGATTCGCGATGCTGTAGTGCGCCTGAGCGCTGGCCGTACAGTTGTGATCATCGCGCACCGGCTGGAACTCGCCGCCATGGCCGATCAGGTGATTGTGCTGGAGCAGGGGTGTGTGGTCGAAAGCGGCGCACATGCCGACCTGCTTATCCGCAACGGGCATTATCGCCGGTTAGCCGCGTCGCTGGCAGGTGTTGCATGGTGACGACTGCGGTTCCTATGCCGCGCCAGAGAACGTTGCTGCGCTTGCTAGCGTTTCTGCGCCCGTTCGGCTGGTGGGTGGCGGCGGGCATCCTGCTCGGTTTCGCCACGATCAGCTCCAGCGTCGGGCTGATGGCTGTCTCCGCCTATCTCATTTCCAAGGCCGCCATCGCCGTCGACGTGACCCAGCTCTCGCTGGCGATTGCAGGGGTGCGCCTCTTTGCCCTCACGCGTGCGCTCTTCCGTTACGGTGAACGCTATGTCACACATCTGGCGACCTTCCGCATCTTGACGGTGCTGCGCGTCTGGTTCTATCGCGCCATTGAACCACTGGCGCCGGCGCGCTTGCAGCAGGTGCACAGCGGCGATCTGCTGGCGCGCATCGGCGCCGACATCGAAACGCTGGAAAATTTCTACGTGCGCGTGGTGGCGCCGCCGCTCAGCGCTGTGCTCGTCACCCTCTTTGCCGCCGCGCTGCTCGGCGCCTTCGATGTCTGGCTGGGCGTGGCGCTGGTGGGCTTTCTGGTGTGGACAGGCGGCGTATTGCCCTGGATCAGCCGCCGCCTCAGCCGCCACGCTGCTGAGACCGCCATCACCAAACGCAGCGAGTTGCACGTTGGGTTGGTCGATATGGTGCAGGGGATGGCCGATCTCGCCGCGTATGGGCAGGCCGAGGCGCAGCAAGCGCATGTGTGGGCGCAGAGTGCGGCGCTGCATCGAGCGCAGCAACAATTGGCCGAGGTGCGCGGCCTCGCCAATGCGCTCACTGCGCTCTTCACCGGGCTGGCTGGCCTGACCATACTCTGGCTGGGGATTTCCCTGGTCACGAGTGGGCAACTGGCGGGCGTTTATCTGGCGTTGCTGCCCCTGACGGCAATGGCTGCGTTCGAGTGCGTCCAGCCACTGAGCCAGGCGTGGCAGATGTTGGAAGCTAGTGAGGCGGCCGCGCGCCGTCTGTTGGCGCTGGTCGATGCGCCGCCGGTCGTCGTTGAGCCGTCCACGCCGGCGCCTGCTCCCGTCGGTGTGAGCCTGGAAGTGCGCAATCTGCGCTTTCGCTATCCCCCCATGACTGGCAGCTATGATCCTTTCGCCCCGATGATGCCAATCACCCCGACGGCGCAACCAGAGAGCAGGAGTACGCCGGACGGTGATTGGGTGCTGGATGGTCTCACCTTTACGCTGCGCGCGGGGCAACGCCTTGCCATCACAGGTGCGAGCGGCGCGGGAAAATCCACGCTGATTGCGCTGTTGTTGCGCTTCTGGGATGTTCCGCCGGGAGCGATCTGGCTGGACGGTCGTGATTTGCGCGCCTACGCTGCGGAAGACGTGCGCACCTTGTTTGCTGTCGTGCCGCAATCACCCTATCTCTTTCACACAACGATCCGCGACAATCTGCTCGTTGCCAACCCGGACGCCACTGACGCTGAGCTGGCTGCTGCCTGTCAGGCCGCTCAGCTTGACACGTTCATCGCTGCGCTGCCGGCGGGATATGACACCCTGCTCGGCGACAATGGGCTGACGCTGAGCGGCGGCGAGCGTCAGCGCCTGGCGATTGCGCGCGCACTGCTCAAGCCGGCGCCGATCCTGGTGCTGGACGAGGCGACGGCGCACCTCGATGCGGTCACGGCGGCGCGCGTTTGGCAGGCATTGGCGCACCACATGACTGGACGGATCGTGCTGATCTTCGACCATAGCCCGCTTGCCCTGGCGCACGCGGATGCTGTCGTGACCATTGTGTGAGATGGGGTGTTCGGCGTTCCGCCGATCTTGTGGCAAAATGTTCGCATCACCCTGCCGGATTACCTACAAAGGAGCGTCTATGCCGCCACCTACTCTCACCCACCTCTGGCTTGAGGCGCCCCTCGCCGATGCTGTGTTGGCGCGCCTGCCGGCTGGGGTGCAGGTGATCCATGCCGCCGCCGAGCCGCCGATCTATCGCAACGCCGCCCCGGCTCAGGCCATCATTGCCTCGTCGCAACTACGTTATGACGCCGCTGTGCTGGACGCCTGCCCGCAGTTGCGCTTGATTGCGCGCACGGGCATTGGCGTTGACAACATCGACCTGGACACCGCGACGGCGCGTGGCGTCATCGTCACCAACACACCGGACGGCCCAACCGAATCGACGGCCGAGCATACCGTAGCCATGTTGCTGGCGCTGGCGAAGCGACTCAAGCCAGGCAACGACAACCTGGCTGCTGGCAGGTGGGGGCCGCGCGCGGGTGTTATCGTGGGTGAGGAAGTGCAAGGCAAGACGCTCGGCCTGATCGGTTGTGGCCGTATCGGTCGCCGCGTGGCTGAGATTTGCCGGCTTGCCTTCCAAATGCGCGTGCTGGCCTACGATCCATACCTGACATCCGACCATGCCGCCACCTTGGGCGTGACGTTGGCGCCGCTCGATGAGGTGATCGCACAGGCCGACTTTCTCTCGCTGCACGTCCCGGCCACGCCTGCCACCATCGGCTTGCTGAATGCCGAGCGCCTGGCGCAGATGAAAGCTGGCAGTTATCTGCTCAACCTGGCGCGGGGTGCACTCGTGGATGAGGCGGCCCTGCTCGACGCCCTGGAACGCGGCCATCTCGCCGGCGCCGGCATCGATGTCTTCGCTGCCGAACCGCCTGCCGTCGATCACCCGTTACGCCGTCATCCTGCCGTCATCGCCACGCCGCACAGCGCCTCCGTTACGCGCGAGGGGCGTCGCCGCATGGAAGAGATGGCGATGGCGCGGTTGCTCGCTTTCTTTAGGGGCGAGCGCCCCGCCGACATCGTCAACCCGGCGGCGTGGCCAGAGATATAGACAGCCGCCGACCAATACAGGAAACGTTGACGCTGACATGTCCGGGCGCCCACAACGCTTGAGATGGCTGATAGTACGCGCAGGGGTGCACTTGCTGGCGCTGCTCGTTGCTCTGGGGCCGGAACCTCTCTTTGCCCAGACGCAGGCTGCAATGCAACATGATCTGCCGGCCTCATCATCGGTTGCCGTCACGCACTATCTGCCGCCGCACCAGGTTCAGGCGCATATTGTTCAGCCCGACGACTTCACCCCACCTTGGGACGAAGCCGATCGGCTCAATCTTTGGCAGCACGGCCTGCCAACGCCTGAGGCTGTGACACTCCCCATCAATGTGCTGATGTTGCCCACCGGCGCTCGTGTGCGCCTTGCGCCCGCCGCGTCTTCAACCGGCTGGACATCCCTGATGACAACGCAATGGTCGCTCACGTCCCACCCGGCCTGTCGCAGATTGCCGACGCTCACGGGCGTGCGTAGTCAGGTCGAGGCGTCGCTACGCAGCGAATTGTCTCAGCCATCACCACTGTCGGCGCCTGTCATTGGCGAATACCGTCGCCGTTGGGTCTGCATCTTTGCCAACCCTGGTCAGGCAACCAATTTCCTGTTGCAGTTTTCGCTGCATCTCGAAACGCGCGCCTTTGCTGAGACGTTGTTTGTGTGCGTGTCGACAGATGGTCGCACTTTCTGGGGGCGGCGTTGGCGCACACCTGCCTTGGCCACACCTGCTACTCCCTGGCAGATGCAGCGCATCTACTTTCCGACTGACCCGGCGTCTTCCACGGCTGGCGTGGCTGTGTTGTGGGAAGTGCAACAACCAACGCAGGTCAGGCAGCCCGCCGGGATCCACCTTGCCAACTTCAGCGTGGAGGCGTTTATCCCGCCGCCCGCCAGTTGTGGACAGCTTGATCCTGTGTTGGCATTGCCGGCGTCGGGCAGCAACCAGGTAAGCAAGGGGCTGAATCTGCCGCCTTATCCTGACCTGACGCCGTCGGGATTGGCCGGGCATGTAGCGCGGCTGCGTGCGCTCGGCGTGCAGTGGGTGCGGGTGGAGCTACAGGGGCGCGCCGGTAGCGCGCCAGCCGGGTTGATGTTGACCGGGCGCGGCGGCATGCTTGGCTATGTTGATCTTAAGCACTATGACACACTGTTCGAGTTGCTTTGCCGCAGCGAGTCTCCGATCGCCGTGTTAGGGCTGCTCGACAACATGCTGATGCCAACGGACGGCTGGCGTAACCGTCAGGCCGCAGCAACATACCGCCAGGCCTACACCACGTTGACGGCGCTGCTGGCGCGCTACTACGCCGATCGGGTGCACGCATGGGAACTTTGGAACGAACCAGATCACGTCAACACCTACCTGCCGCCTGGCGACTTTGCGGCGTTGCTGGTCGAGGCCGGCGCTGCGATCCGTCGCAGCGTCCCTGCCGCCCGCATCGTCACCGGAGGAGTGAGCAGTGTAGGGCCGGCAGCCGTTGCCTACTTGCGGCAGACACTGGCGGCGCTAACTGGACTTGTCGCACCCGGTGCAGGTTTCGATGTGGTCGGCGTACATCTTTACCCCGACGTCGAGTATTGCAGCGGCGCCCGGCCGGTGCGTGAGCCAACGTTTCTCTACGACGATGAACCGACTATACTGGTGCGGCTGATGCGAGTGTTGGCCGCTGCGGGCTACGCCGACCGTCCGTTGTGGGTGACGGAAATCGGTTGGAACCGCGCCGCCGACAGCGACAACCCGGCCACACACGCCTGTGCGTGCGTCGCCGCCACATTAGTGAATGGCAGCGAACAGGCTGCCTATCTGCCCCAGGCCTTTGATATCCTCGTGCGTGAAAGCGCCTGGCCCTCGACCGCTCCTGGTGTGACCAAGGTCTTCTGGTATCAGTATGCCGATGTTGGGCTGAGCGCCGCTGCTGCTGGCTGTGGCGATGTGGGCGGCGTGGTCGATTGGTGGTATGGGCTGTATAGTGGCATCGACAGCGCCGCTGGCATCCTTGAACCTCAGCCCAACCGCGCAGCCTGCACCTTCCGCGCCTGGCCCGACGCGGCGGCGGTGGCGGCGTGCCTGGGACAGCCTGAGTAGGAAGGGAAAGTAGTGCTGAAAACTTCGCCCTCAGCCGCATGACTGAGGGCGAAGTGCGCCGTGGCAAATCCAGGCTTGAGTATCAGCGTCTAGCCTTGTGCGCAGACGTTACCAGGCGTATGCCTTGGGCGCCTCGCCGCCAGGTCCGGGGAAGATTGCATCCAGGCGGGCGAGCACCTCGGCATCGAGCGTGATCTCGGTGGCGCGCACGGCGCTCTCCAGTTGTTCGATCGTGCGCGGCCCGATGATCGGCGCCGTGACAGCTGGGTTGTGCAGCAGCCATGCCAATGCCACCTCGCCTGGCTCATGACCGATTTCACGACAGAGCGCTTCGTAGGCTTCGAGCTGCGGGCGTTTCTTCTCCACCTGCTTTGCAAACTCCTCGCTCATGCGGCGACCGGCCTGGGCCTTCTGCAGCGCGCCCCCCAGTAGCCCGCCGCCCAGCGGACTCCACGGAATCAGCCCCAGCCCATAGTGACGGCACGCTGGAATGACTTCCAGCTCGATCATGCGGTTGTCCAGGTGATAGATGCTCTGCTCGCTGACCAACCCTGTCATGTTGCGCTTGCTGGCCTCCTGGCAGGCTGTGGCGATGTCCCAGCCGGCGAAGTTGCTGGAGCCGACATATACCACCTTGCCCTGATTGACCAGCGCGCCAAACGCCTGCCATGTCTCGTCCCATGGGCAATCGCGGTCGATGTGATGCATTTGATAGAGATCGATCCAATCGGTCTGCATCCGCTTCAAGCTGCCTTCGCAGTGTTTGCGAATCTTGTACGCCGAAAGGCTGCGCCCGTCGCTGTTTGGTTCAGGGCGTGCGTTCTTGCGCGTCACCGGATTGTAAACCTTCGTCGCCAGCACAACCGCGTCGCGACGCCCGCCGCCCTGGGCAAACCAGCGTCCGATGATCTCCTCCGTCGTGCCATGTTCCACCGCCCAGCCGTAGACGTCAGCCGTGTCGAAGAAGTTGATCCCAAGCTCCAACGCGCGATCCATAATGCGGAAGCTCTCCTCTTCCGACGTGACCCAGCCGAAGTTCATGGTGCCGAGACAGAGATTGCTGACGAGAGCGCCATGTTTGCCCAGCCGTACATGTTTGATTGCCATAATGTTGCTCCTTATTGCCTGGAAGGGAAAGAGGATATATCCACGCTGTTACAATAGCGCATTTTGTGAGGATTGTCACTTTTGGGGGATTGCTTTTTGATCTGCTTATGCCGATACGTATGCATACTTACGCAGTATAGTTGTGCGTGGCATCAGCGTGCATGGCTGGTGCGATAAATGGTCTGTGCCGCGCAGCAGGGCGAACAGGTAGCGTGCGTTCAGGCGCAGTGTTTGCGTCAATCTTCACTTTCGACCACAATGAGGCGCGTCGGGTCGAAGCGAAGCCACCGTGAACGGAGTCTCCACCTGACGCTATCGGCTCTGATCACACGTCACACCGGAGGACATCATGCCCACGACGCGGCCATTGCGCGTAGCCATCATTGGAACCGCCAGGCGCTCTGACTATCTCTATGGGCCGCTTGTGCAGGCCTTGCCCGATGATGTCGAGTTGGTGGGAGTGTGGGGGCGGCGCGCCGCAGCAGCGCAGCAACTGGGCGAGCGTCTGCACGTTCCCTGGTACACCGATATGGATCGTCTGATGCGCGAGCAGGCGCCAGAGATCGGCATCGTCTCCGTTGCCTACAACGCCAATGGGCAGGTCGGCCTGATGGCTGTGGAAGCAGGGCTGCACGTCCTGCTGGAGACGCCCATTGCACATAAGCTCAGTGAGGCGGACGCCATCATCGCTGCGGCTCAACGCCGCCAGCGCAAGATCGAGGTTGCCGAGCAATTTCACCGCCGCCCACTGGAACAGATCAAGTTGACCCTGATCCGCAGCGGCCTCTTTGGCCGCGTCCATACGTCTTTCAATGACTTTGCTGGACACGGCTATCACGGCGTCAGCGTGCTGCGCAGCTATCTGGGGTTCGACGCCCGCCCTATGCAGGTGACAGGCGCCGTGCGCGACTATCCCCTCGCGGCGCACTGGTCGCGATTGGCGGCTACACGCGGCGAACGCACCGAAACGCAGGAACATGGTCTGATCGCCTTCGAGGGTGGACAGCTTGGCGTCTATCATTGGACGAGCGTCGGCTATGACTCGGCCGTGCGTTGGTGGCGCAGCAGCCGCTTCCTGGCCGAACGTGGCATGGGCGTCACCGTGGGCGTCAATCTGGAGGTGCAGGAATGGCTGAGCCTGATCGCGCCGGGCGGAGAGGCCCCGCGCTTCATCACGCTGGAGCGACGCTGGGAGCGCAACGACGGCGGCGCGCTGGTGGCAATGGTGGCGCACACCGGCGACCCCGATCTGCCCATCGTGACGTGGGAAAATCCCTTCCGTCCGGTCGTGCAGGGTCACGGCGTGCAGTGGCACGATGACGAGATCGGCGTCGCAGGTTGTCTCCTCAGCCTGGTGGCGGCGGTGCGCAGCGGCGGCGAACCGACCTATGGCGCTCAGCAGGCGCGCCTCGATCAGGAGATCACGCTGGCAATTCGCCTTTCCAGTCAGGAGGGCGGCGCGCCGATTGCCCTGCCGCTCGACCCGGCGGCGCAGATGGTGTGAGTTGCGAGGAGCGAGTTGCAAGGGGCGGAGGCAAATGGCGGCAGGGCGCGACGCTATTCGCACCTCGCCGCAGCGCGACGAAAAAGAGTCAATCTGGAAGTCACTAGAATGCGGGATTGGTTGTGATAGCGAATGAACGCCGGCAGCAGATTTTGCTTGTTGCGGTCTATCTGATGTTGGCGGTGATGTACAGCGCAGTGACGCCGCTGTTTGAATCGCCGGACGAGGTCTGGCATTACGAGTATATCCGCTGGCTGGCGGCGGGCAAGGGGCTGGCTGCGCCGGAGGATGTCGGGGTGGCGCCCTGGGCGCAGGAGGGTAGCCAACCGCCGCTCTACTATCTGCTTGGTGCGGCCATCACTGCGTTTATCCCTGCCGAGAACGCTGACGCCGTGCTCCGCTACAATGTTCACACGGCGGTTGGCAATGCTGATGCATTTGGCAACAAAAATTTCATGTTGCATGGCGAGGCCGACGCCTGGCCGTGGCGTGGCGTGGTGCTGGCGGCTCACATCACGCGTTTGCTCTCCGTGACGTTGGGCGGGGTGACGGTCGCACTGACCTTTCTATTGGCCCAGCTTGCCCTGCCAGGTTGGCCAGCGATGGCTGTGCTGGCGACAGCGCTGGTTGCCTTTTCGCCGCAGTTTCTTTTTATCTCGGCTTCGACCAACAACGACAATCTGGTTACGGCGCTGGCAACGGTGACGCTGTACCTGTGCGCCCGGCTGCTGAGTGTGTCGACGCGCCCGGTGTGGTGGGCGTGGGTGGTCCTCGGTGTGGTCATGGGGCTGGCGGCGCTTGCCAAGTTGAGCGGATTGTTGTTGGTTGCGCCGGTGGCGTTCACCCTGGCCGTGGCGGCGTGGCGTGCGCGCAGCTGGCGCAACTTCTGGCAGGCGGCGTGGTTGATCGGTGGCGTTGTGTTGCTGGTGGCTGGCTGGTGGTATCTGCGCAACTGGCTGCTCTTTGGCGATGCGCTGCTGCTGAACGTGATGTTTGCCGGGGTGCCGCCACAGGCGACGCCGGCGACGCTGGCGGAGTTGCTGGCGCTAGCGCCGGGCGTCTGGCGCTCGATGTGGGCAGTCTTCGGTTGGTTCAATGTGCTGGCGTCGCCCTGGCTCTACCATTTCTACACGGCGCTGAGCGTCCTGGCGGTGGTGGGGTGGGGCGTGGGGTGGATGGGGCGCCGGCGTGCGTTGCGCACTGGCGTGCGCCCGGCCGTGCTGACGTTGCTAATCCTCTGGTTGGGGGTGATGACGGCGGCGGTGGTGCGTTGGGCGCAGATCAGCTATGCACAGGGGCGGCTCTTGTTCCCGGCGCTGGCGGCGCTGGCGACGTTGCTGGCGGGTGGTCTCATGCTGCTGGCGCCGTTGCGCTGGCAACGCGTCAGCGCCTGGGCATTGACAGTGGCGCTGGCGGGGATTGCAGCGGTGGCGCCCTTTCTGTGGATTTTGCCAGCCTATCCGCCGCCCCCGCTGGTGGCAGATGCCAGCGCGCTGCCTGCTGCTCCTACCGCGCACTTTGACGCCGGGCCTGTGCTGCTGGGCGCCACCCTCTCCCGCCGCGAGGCGCGCGCAGGCGACGCTATCGATGTCACGCTCTACTGGCGAACAGAGCGGATGCTGTCGGCTGACTACAGCGTCTTCGTGCATGCAGTAGACAGGGATGGCATCGTGCAGGCGCAGCATGACAGTCATCCAGGGCTGGGCGCCTATCCCACACGGGTGTGGCGCGTGGATGAGATCATTGCGGATACGCACCGCCTGACCGTGCCGGCGGGCGCGCCCGCGCCATCGGCGTTGCGCATTGTCGCCGGTCTGTATGACGCCGCCACCGGGCAGCGTCTGGCGAGCGATCGCGGCGATGCCGTCACGCTGGGCGAAGTGCTGGTGCTGGCGGACGCCGACGCGTTGCCGGGCGCCACCTACATCAATTTTGACAATCAAATGGCGCTGGTTGGCTTCAAGCTAGATCGACGCACCTTGCAGCCAGGCGAAACGCTGCATGTCACGCTTTGGTGGGAGGGGCTGGCGCCGATGGTGCAGGATTACGTTGTCTTTGTGCATCTGCTGCTGCCGCCCGACGCGGTGTGGGCGCAGCAGGACCAGATGCCCCAGGCCGGCGCTGCGCCCACCTCGACCTGGCAGGTGGGCGAGCGCATCGAGGATACGCACCAGCTGACGCTGCCGCCGGAAGCGCCCGCCGGCGTCTATCGCATCGAAGTGGGGGTCTATGACAAAGATACATTGGCGCGGCTGCCGGTCGACTTTAGCGATCAGGGTGTGGTGCTGGCGCAAGTGAAAGTTGAGTGATGGCAACAAAAAAAGCGCCATCCCCAAGGGAGGATGGCGCCTCTGCTATCGAGCCTCTTTGCTGTAGACCAGCGTCGAAGCAGCGCGACTGCTTACTGCCCGCCAGCCTGAATGATTGCAGTCTCTGCAGCGGTGAGACTGGCGGTGGCTGCGCTGATCAGCGCATCAGCTTCGGCAAGCTGGGCGACGTTGCCGGCGCGCACGGCTTGCGTCAATGACGCCGCTGCTTCCGCATAGCTGATGGCGGCGTCTTCCAGGAGTTGGTGTACAGTAGCGGCGGCCTCTGGCACCGTCAGTTCGCCGACGCTGGCGCTGGTCTGGCTCAACAAACGCAGCGCAGCGTTCATACGCGTCGTCCAGGCGGCGTCGGTGATGAGCGCATTGTTGTTGTTCACCTCTGCCAGCAGGCTATCGACGTTGTTGAGCACCAGATCGAATTGACCGATCAGTCCGCGCGCTGCTGTCAGATATTCAGTCAGGTCAGCAGTCTGGGCGGCGGGTGCTGAAGGTGCAGCAGGCGTTGGTGTGGGCAACAGACCGCCCAGCCCGGTGGCGGGCGCGGGCGTAGCTTCGACCGGCGTGCCGTCGTTATTAACGACGGGGATGCTCTCCAGCGCTGGTGGATTGGCGACCAGGGCGCCAAAGACCCAGCCACCATTGTCGAGGCGGAACCAGGTGCCGTCGGCGTTGCGCCCCACGATGTTGATTTCCTGACCGGTGACCGTGCCGCCGAGAATGGCAAATTCGGTGCCTGGGCCAGCGCGCAGATTGGCGTCTGTGGTGACTGTCGGCGTGATGACAGTCGTGGGCGCTGCCGCAGGCGCCTCCGGTGTTGCGACTTCAGTAGGAGTGACTTCGGTAGGCGTGGCTTCCTCGGTCGGCGTCACGCCCTGCAGCGCCTGCGTGATCTGGTCGTTGACGACGGGCACATTGGCGGGCTGTTCGGTGACCAGAGTGCTGGCGATCCAGTTGGCGCCTCCCAACAGGTACCAGCCGCCATCTTCACTAATAGCGGCGATTTGCACCGTTTGTCCGGGGCCAACCTGACCGACGACAGCGAAGTTGGTGCCTGGGCCAGCGCGCAGATTGGCTGTGACATTGGCCGTGGCGTTGATGAGCGGGATGCCGTTGATCTCCGGCGCCAGGGTTGCAGCGACGGTGGGCGTCGTCACGTCGGTCGCGGCTTCCGTCGGCGCGGCTTCCGTCGGTGTGACCTCTGGCGTCTCCAGTGCTGCTGGCAACACGATCTCGACGTTGGCTTCGCCATCGGCAAGCGGCGCGATGACGATGGCAACGGGCAAGGTCTGCGTCTGCGCATCAGGCAGTTGCAGGGTGACTGACGCTGGCACAGTGGTGGTGAGCGTCTGGGTGACAACGAAGTCGAACTCGATTTCCAGTGTCACTGGGACGCTGGTCATGAGGATGGGCGGTGAAATCTCAGCGGTGGCGGTGAGCGCCTCAGCCGCTGCGGTGATGGCGTCCAGGGCTGACGCGGCGGCCTCTTCTGCTGGCGCCTCTGTTGCCACTGCGGTCGCGGCGGGGATGAGCGTTGTATCGCTGGCCAGCTCCGCCGGTTGCGTCAGCGCGGTTGACGCCAACAAGGTCGCACTGTCGGTCAGCGCTACGGTTGCTGTCATCTCAGTAGCCGTCATCTCAGTGGCTGTCATCTCAGTGGCTGGCGTCAGCGTGATCGTCAATGGGAGCGCCTGCCGAATTCGAATGCGGATCGGCTGCGCCAACGTCACCGGCTCGTCGGCGGCTGGCGTTGCGGCCTGTTGCGGCGCGGCAGCTTGCGCTACGGTCAACTGAAGCATGAAAACGGTCAATAGGGTCAAGGCGATGGCCACCAGGGCGAGGCTTTTGCGCTGCATACGGTCCTCCCTGCATGTGAGGAAAAGAAATCATTGATGTCCGGTATAGCGTATATGCGAATCCGGCTTTTGGCAAGTTGCCGGAAAAGGGAAAAACCAAGTCACATCAGTGCACTTTGCAGCAGGTCAGCGCTAGGGCATCGCGCGGTGCTCTGGTACAATGGCGAGATTGTCAGCAACTATGTCCGGCAGGATGACGCGCCGGCCGATCCATACCTGGAGCTACCCGGAAACTATAGTTTATGAGCACCAAAATTATCTATTCGATGATGGGGGTGGGCAAAACGTATCCACCCAATAAGCAGGTGTTGCGCGATATCAGCCTCTCGTATTTTTACGGCGCCAAAATTGGCGTGCTCGGTCTCAACGGCGCGGGCAAGAGCACCTTGTTGCGCATCATGGCGGGCGTCGAGAAGGACTACAGCGGCGAGACGGTGTTGGCGCCAGGCTACACCGTTGGCTACCTGGAGCAGGAGCCGCTGATCGACAACAACAAGACCGTGCGCGAGGTCGTCGAAGAGGGCGTGCAGGAAGTGGTGGATGTGCTGCGCGAGTTCGACGAAATCAATGCGCGCTTTGGCGAGGAGCTTTCCCCCGATGAGATGGACGCGCTGCTGACGCGTCAGGGCGAGGTGCAGGATCGCCTCGACGCGCTCAACGCGTGGGACCTCGACAGTCGGTTGGAACTGGCGATGGACGCGCTGCGCTGTCCGCCGGGTGATACGCCGGTCAGGGTATTGTCGGGTGGGGAGCGGCGCCGCGTGGCGCTTTGCCGGTTGCTGCTCAAGGAGCCGGACATCTTGCTGCTCGACGAGCCGACCAACCACCTGGACGCCGAGTCGGTGGCGTGGCTGGAGCAACATTTGCGCGAGTACAAGGGCACGGTCATCGCCGTCACGCACGACCGCTATTTCCTCGACAACGTGGCGGGGTGGATTCTGGAACTGGATCGCGGCTATGGCATCCCGTGGAAGGGTAATTATTCTTCATGGCTGGAGCAGAAGCAGCAGCGGCTGGCGCAGGAGGAAAAGCAAGAGGCGTTGCGCCAGAAGACGCTCCAGCGCGAGTTGGAATGGCTGCACATGTCGCCCAAGGCGCGACAGAGCAAACGCAAGTCGCGCATCAATGCGTACAACGAACTGCTGGCGCAGGAGAAGGAGCGCGCTCAGGAAGAACGTGAAATCTACATCCCGCCCGGTCCGCGACTGGGTGATGTCGTGATCCGCGCCGAGGGCGTCAGCAAGGCATACGGCGACAACCTGCTCTATGAAAACCTGAGCTTCGACATCCCGCCCGGCGCCATTGTCGGCATCATCGGGCCGAACGGCGCTGGCAAGACGACCCTCTTCCGCATGATTGTCGGCCAGGAGACGCCGGACAGCGGCGTGCTGACAGTGGGCAGCACTGTCAAACTGGCGTATGTCGACCAATCACGCGATGCGCTCGACGCCAACAAGAGCGTTTGGGAAGAGATTTCGGGTGGCGCCGATCTGTTGCAGTTGGGCGATCGACAGGTCAATTCACGCGCCTACGCCGCACGCTTCAACTTTACCGGTCAGGATCAGCAAAAGAAAGTGGGGATGCTCTCTGGCGGCGAGCGTAACCGTCTGCATATGGCAAAGATGCTCAAGTCGGGCGGCAATGTGATTTTGTTAGACGAGCCAAGCAACGATCTCGACGTGAACACCCTGCGCGCACTAGAGGACGCGTTGGAAGGCTTTGCCGGCTGTGTGCTGGTCATCTCACACGATCGCTGGTTCCTCGACCGCATCGCCACACATATCCTGGCCTTCGAGGGTGATAGCCAGGTCTATTTCTTCCCTGGCAACTACAGCGAATATGAGGAAGATCGCCATCGCCGCCTCGGCCCCATCGCCGACCGCCCCCATCGCATCACCTATCGCAAGCTGCGGCGCGCCTGACGCGTGACGCCTGGCCATTCGAGGCAATGCGAGGAGCTATCATGAAGCAACGGATACGCTATGCCATCGTGGGCGTCGGGGGGCGCGCCGGTCTCTACATCGAGGCGCTGGCTACCACCTATGCCGATGTGGGCGAACTGGTTGCGCTGTGCGATCTGAGCCAGACGCGCATGAATTGGTACAATCAGCAGTTGGCGGAGCGTCTGGGCGCGGCGCCGCTGCCCACCTATCCTGCCGCCGACTTCGACCGCATGATTGCCGAGACTCGCCCCGACACCGTGATCGTTACCACGATGGATTGCACGCACCACGTGTACATCACGCGCGCAATGGCGCTGGGCTGCGACGTGATCACCGAAAAGCCGATGACGACCGATCTGGAGAAACTGCGCGCCATTGCCGCCGCCATCGCCGCCAGCGGCAGGCGCCTGCGCGTCACCTTCAACTATCGCTACGCGCCGGCTTACACGCGTTTCCGCCAGTTGCTGATGCAAGGCGTCGTCGGTCAGCCCAAACTCGTCGATTTTTCCTGGCTGCTCGACACCAGCCACGGCGCAGATTATTTTCGCCGCTGGCATCGGGAAAAGCAGAACAGCGGCGGACTGCTGGTGCACAAAGCCACCCATCACTTCGACCTGGTCAACTGGTGGATCGCCAGCTACCCGCAGAGCGTCTTTGCGCTTGGCTCGTTGAGTTTCTATGGCAAAGCCAATGCAGAGGCGCGCGGCGAACATTACGACTACATCCGGTACACTGGCGAGCTGGCGGCGGCGCACGATCCCTTTGCCTTGCAGCTGACCAGCCAGGCTGCACTCAAGAGGCTGTACCTTGACGCTGAGGCTGAGACCGGCTACCTGCGCGACCGCAACGTCTTTGGTGAGCCGATCACCATCGAGGACACAATGACCGTGACGGCGCGCTATCGCAATGGCGCGCTGCTCTCCTACTGTCTGGTCGCCTACGCGCCCTGGGAGGGTTTGCGCATCGCCATCACCGGCGACAAAGGGCGGCTGGAAATGGACATCGAAGAGAGCATCACCCATCTGCTAGGTGAGGGAGAAGCGAAGGACGCCGCCGCCAGCAAAGGTCCCTTCAAGCAGGCGCGCATCCGCGTCTGCCCGATGTTCGGTCAGCCCTACGATGTCGATGTTCCCACGGGCGATGGCGGGCATGGCGGGGCTGATCCGGTGATGCTGGAGCAGCTTTTCTCGCCCGACCCGCCGCCCGATCCCTATGGCCGCGCCGCGTCCTACCTGGATGGCGCCGCCTCCGTGCTGGTTGGCATCGCCGCCAATGAGTCGATGCGCACCAGGCGGCTGGTGGAGATCGACGAGCTGTTTCCGTTGGGTTGATGATCATTTCCCATTTGGTTGATTCATTTGTTTCATAGGTGACTGAAGGAGAACATTTATGAGCGTCACGACACGCAACGGACTCAACAAGTACAGCAGCCAGCTTACGCAGGTGCGCTCACAGGTCGGCTCTCAGGCGATGCTCTACGGCGTCGGGCTGACCGATGAGGACATGCAGAAGCCGCAGGTGGGCATCGCCAGCATGGGGTGGGAGGGCAACACCTGCAACATGCACCTCAACGATCTCGCCAAAGAGGTCAAAGCGGGTGTGCAGGCGGCGGGCATGGTCGGCCTGATTTTCCACACCATCGGCGTCAGCGACGGCATTTCGATGGGCACGCAGGGCATGAAGGCGTCGCTGCCCTCGCGCGACATCATCGCCGACTCGATCGAAGCGGTGATGCGCGCCCAGTACTACGACGCCAACGTCTCGCTGCCCGGCTGCGACAAGAACATGCCCGGCACGATCATGGCGGCGGCGCGCCTCAACCGCCCGACGATCATCGTCTACGGCGGCACGATCCGCGCCGGTCACCTGGGCGACCAGAAGCTCGACATCGTGTCGGCCTTTGAGGCGTATGGCAAGTGGCTGGCGAAGGAGATCAGCGAGGAGCAGCTGCGCGCGGTGCTGCGCAACGCCTGCCCGGGCGAGGGCGCGTGCGGCGGCATGTACACCGCCAACACCATGTCCTCCGCCATCGAAGCGCTGGGGATGAGCCTCCCCTACAGCTCCTCGATTCCGGCAAACGCCAAAGAGAAGATCGCCGAGTGCCACGCTGTCGGCCCGGCGCTGCTCAACCTGCTCGAGCGCGACATCAAGCCGCTCGACATCCTCACGCGTAAAGCCTTCGAGAACGCCATTGCGACGGTTGTGGCGCTGGGCGGCTCGACCAACGCCGTGCTCCACCTGCTGGCGATGGCGCGCGCCGCCGACGTGCCGCTCACCATCGACGACTTCCAGGCGGTCTCCAACCGCACGCCGCTGCTCGCCGACATGAAGCCAAGCGGGCCGTGGGTGATGGAAGACCTGTGGGAAGTGGGCGGCGTGCCGGCAGTCATGAAGCTGTTGCTCGAAAACGGCCTCCTGCACGGCGACTGTCTGACTGTCACCGGCAAAACGGTGGCGGAGAACCTGGCGGAGTTGCCCGGTCTCAAGGAGGGACAGCGCATTGTGCAGCCGATCACAAAGCCGCTCAAGCCGACGGGGCATCTGCAAATTCTCTACGGCAACCTGGCGACGGAAGGCGCGGTCGCCAAGATCACCGGCAAGGAGGGCACGAAGTTCACGGGGCCTGCCAGGGTGTTCGACTCGGAGGAGCTGACGTTGGAAGCCTTGCAGCAGGGGCGCATCACCCACGGCGACGTGGTGGTGATCCGTTACGAAGGTCCCAAAGGCGGCCCCGGCATGCGCGAGATGCTCTCGATCACCTCGGCGATCATGGGCGCCGGGCTGGGCAAGAGCGTGGCGCTGATCACCGACGGGCGCTTCTCCGGCGGCACGCATGGCTTCGTCGTCGGTCACATCACGCCGGAAGCGCAGACTGGCGGCAATCTGGCATTGGTGCAGGATGGCGACCTGATCACCATCGACGCCGAAAACAATCGCCTCGACCTGCACGTCAGCGACGAGGAGCTGGCGCGCCGCCGCGCAACGTGGACGACGCCTGCCCCTAAGTTCACCAAAGGGATGCTTTACAAGTACTACAAGACGGTTTCGTCCGCCTCCGAAGGCTGCGTAACCGACGCATAGGCAACGCAGCGCACGCGTCATGCGTCACCCGTGACGCATGACGCGTGCGCTGCTCCATGCCGCTGTCCCCATACCAAAGTGACAATTGCCCCTGTCATGCAGCAGCTTTTGCTGCTATACTGTACATAGTGATTCCTCGCGCAATCACGGACGCGTGCGCCAAAGATGATGCACGCCGAAGGCGTCCGTTGCGCATCGGTGCACCACAAACTGATTCTGATCGTGGCTGGGTCGCTCAAAGGAGAGCAAGATGACCAGAGGCACTGTCACCATTCAATCCGATCGTTGCAAGAGTTGTGGGCTGTGCATTCAGGCGTGCCCACAACATGTTTTGGCTTTCGCCGAGGAATTCAACTTGCGTGGCTATCGCCCGGTGCAACTGGATGAACGCGAACATCACTGCACCGGCTGCGGCGTCTGCGCCCTTGTCTGCCCCGACGTCGTCTTCACCGTCTACCGGCAACCGCTGCGCCGCGCCGCGTAGAAGCATATGGAACGCGGATCGGGCGGATTTTCGCTGATCGCATCCGCCCTGCTCCGCCCAATCTGCGTCATCCGCGTTCAATCAATCCTTTGGAGGTGAGCATGGCGCGTGAGCTGTGGAAAGGCAACGAAGCGCTGGCTGAGGCCGCCATTCGTGCTGGCGTCGATGCCTTCTTTGGCTATCCCATCACTCCCCAGACCGAGCTGCTCGAATACATGGCGCGACGCATGCCCGAACTGGGGCGCACCTTTCTCCAGGCCGAAAGCGAGATCGGCGCCATCAACATGGTCTACGGCGCAGCGTGCGCCGGCGCGCGGGCGATGACGTCTTCCTCCTCGCCTGGCATCAGCCTGATGCAGGAAGGCTTGAGCTATATTGCCGGCAGTGAAGTGCCCTGCGTGCTCGTCGACATCATGCGCGGCGGACCAGGGCTGGGCAATATCCAACCCGGCCAGGCCGATTACTTTCAGCTGACGCGCAGCGCCGGGCATGGCGACTTTCACCCATTGGTGCTGGCGCCGGCGACGGTGCAGGAGGCTGTCGACCTAATGACCATTAGCTTCGACCTGGCTTTCCAATATCGCACCATCGTCATTATTGCGGGCGATGGCGCGTTGGGGCAGATGATGGAGCCGGTGACGCTGCCGCCGATGCGCCCACCGCGCCAGGAGCGTCCGGCCTGGGCGCTCACCGGCGTGGACGGCCGCCAGCCCAACATCATTACCTCGCTGTATCTGGACGCCGACGAGTTGGAGCAGGTCAACTTGCGCTTGCAGGCAAAGCTGGCGCGCATCGCCGCAGCGGAGCAGCGGTGGGAGTGCTACCTGACCGACGACGCCGACTTCCTGGTGGTTGCCTTCGGCACAGTGGCGCGCATTGCCCGCACCGCTGTGCGCACCGCGCGCGCGGCTGGCATCCGCGCCGGGTTGTTCCGTCCGATCAGCTTGTGGCCCTTCCCGGCGCCCGCGCTGGATCAACTGGCTGCTCGCGTGAAAGGCGTGGTCGTCGCGGAGATGAACGCCGGGCAGATGGTTGAGGATGTGCGACTGATCGTGCGTGGGCGCGCGCCTGTCCGTTTTCTGGGGCGCACCGGCGGTGTGATACCACTGCCCGACGAGATCGCCAGCGAGCTGACGCACATGGCGCGCATCGACGCCCACGCCAACGGCGATCGGGGGTGAGGGGCGAGTTGCGAATTGAGAGGGGCCAATTGATTTTGACAGGGAGATTGCAATGACAACGATGGTAATGGAACGGGAAGCGCCGACGCTGACAGCCACGCCGTGGGAGCTTGTCTATCAGCGGCCCGCAGCGCTGACTGACCTGCCGACGCACTATTGCCCCGGCTGCTCGCACGGTGCGATCCACCGCATGGTCGCCGAGGTGATTGACGAGCTGGGCATCCGTGAGCGCACCATCGGCGTGGCGCCGGTGGGTTGTGCGGTCTTCGCCTACAAGTACTTCAACCTGGATAGCTGCGAGGCCGCGCATGGCCGGGCGCCGGCGATGGCGACCGGTCTCAAGCGCGTGCGTCCTGACCGCATTGTCTTCACTTACCAGGGCGATGGCGACCTGGCGAGCATTGGCGGCAACGAAATCTTGCACGCGGCGCTGCGGGGCGAGCAGATCACGGTGATCTTCGTCAACAACGCCGTCTACGGCATGACCGGTGGCCAGATGGCGCCGACGACGATCGCGGGCATGAAGACCACCTCCTCGCCGATGGGGCGCGATGTCCTGACGCAAGGCTACCCAATCCACATCCCGGAATTGCTGGCGCCAATGCCGGGCGTGGCCTATGCCGTGCGTCGCTCCATGCACGCCGTCGCCGAGATGCGCAAGGTCAAGAAAGCCATCCGCATGGCCTTCCAAGCGCAGCTGCAAGGGGTGGGCTTCAGCATCGTCGAAATCCTGGGCGCCTGTCCCACCAACTGGCACGTGTCCCCCACCGACGCGTTGGACTACATCCGCGACCGTATGCTGCCAGAGTATCCGGTGGGGGATTTCAAGGTTGATGCAAGGTTGCGAGATTAAGCGATTGTGGGATTAGGAGAACCATACATGGAAACATCCATCATCATTTCCGGTTTTGGGGGACAGGGGGCGTTGTTTGCGGGGCAGGTATTGGCGTACGCGGCGATGGAAAGCGGCAAGGAAGTGACATGGATTCCCTCCTACGGGCCAGAGATGCGCGGCGGCACGGCGCATTGCACGGTGGTCATCGGCGACGAGCCGATCGGCGCGCCACTGGTGCGCAACCCCGACTGCGTGATTGCCATGAACCTGCCTTCGGTCGATAAGTACACGCCGCTGGTCAAGGTAGGTGGCTTGCTGCTCTATGACAGTACGCTGGTGAAACAGAGCCTGCTGCGCGACGACATCGTGAGCGCGGCTGTGCCAGCGCACGACATCGCCTTGCGTTGTGGCAGCCACCAGCTCGTCAACATCGTCATGCTCGGGGCGCTGCTGGCGCGTTGCCCGCTGGTGGAACTGCCCGCCGTCGAACAGGCGTTGCGCGCCCATCTTCCCGAACGTCACGCCGACCTGTTGCGCCCCAATATCGTCGCCCTTCACGCCGGCGCTGCCTACACCGCATCACAGCCCGCTGTGTGATGTCGCCCCGGCATCAGCAGGCGGCGCCGATGGCAGCTGCCTGCCTGCCAATGTTCGCCATTCTCTTCCGCCCCAATTGGCGCGATAATGACGCCATCCGCACCAACTGCTGTGCACCTCGAAAGGAGTCATCATGCATTCGCTCTCCGAGACGCTCGATTTCACCTGCGGACAGTGTGGCCGCGCCCTGCCGTTTGAGTTGTGGCTGATCGTCGACGCCGGCGAGCGCCCCGACCTGCTCGACCGCGCCCGCGCCGGCGCGCTGCACACGGTCTCCTGTCCCGTGTGCGGACCGCAGGGCGAGGTCGACGCGCCGCTGCTCCTCTACCTGCCCGACCACAACCCGGCCACGGGCCAGCCGCCGCTGATCTTCTCGCCCGCGGCACAGACCAGCGCGGAGCAGGATCAGCAGATGGCGGTGGGGCTGCTGCAAGAACTAGCAAGGCGGCTGGGCGCTGCCTGGCAGAACGACTGGCTGGCGCAGGTTGTCAGCGTGCAGCGCGCACTGTTGCCGGTGGCGCTCAGCGACGACCCGCTGGCGGCGATGCGTGAGGTGCTGGCGACGCTGGCAGACGAAGGCGCTGACATCCGCAGCATCGAAGAGCTACAGCGTGTGCTGGCGGAGCGTCCCGACCTGGCGGCGCGGCTGCAAGGCGTCGTGCTTGACGCTGCAAGGGAGGACGCTACGCCCGCAGACGACCTTCCCGGAAGCTTCGAAGCTTCCGGGAAGGTGGACGACGACGACACGGCTTCCAACACGCTGCCCGACCTGCTCGAACGCTTCATTGCTGCCGCGTCGTGGGACGAGTCGCAGCGCATCGTCGAGGCGCACCCGGAACTGCTGAGCGAGGATGCCGACGTGGCGCTTGGGATGCTGGTCGAAGCGGCGAACGCTGCGAACGATGGGAACAGCGCCACGATGTTCGAGATACACCGCGCCCTGCTCCGCCGCTGCCGCGAAGTTGGCGTTGCGCGTGCCTTTGCCGAGCGGATGCTGCCGCCCGAAGGACTGGCGGAAGCCGAGCGGCTGGGCATGACGCCGGAAGAATTCCTGGCACAAGTGCGCGCCGCCCACCGTTCAGAGGGCGGCGCCTTCGACATCCCGCCGGATGTACAGCCGCTGATTGCAGAACTGAGCCGCCTGACGCAGCGCACCGATATGCCGCGGCGCATCGAGCTTTGCCGCCAGGCACTGGCGCGCATCGAACGCGGCGCCAACCCACGCCTGTGGGCGGCGCTGCAAGGCGAGCTTGGCAACAGCTATGTACAGAGCCTGCAGGGTGGGCGGGCGGAGAACATCGAGGCGGCC
>DMDA01000092.1:38873-54763 GCA_003451595.1 Chloroflexota bacterium
GGCCATCGCCGCCTACCAGCAAGCCTTGCAGGTGATGACCCGCCAGGCCATGCCGGTCGAGTGGGCGACTACCATGATGAACCTGGCGACCGCCTACTCTGACCGCATTCGTGGCGACAAGGCGGAGAACATCGAGGCGGCCATCGCCGCCTACCAGCAAGTCTTGCAGGAGGTGAAACGCGAGTCACTGCCGACAGACTACGTGCGCGCTACACGCGGGCTGGGGCGTGTTCTCTTCGAGCAGGCGCGCTACAGCGAAGCGATGGCGCACATGCAGGCTGTGCTGTCGACCGTCGAGGAGATGTACGAAGCCGCACCGACGCCGACGTCGCGCCAGTCCTTGCTCCAGGAACTGGGCGACACGCCGCAGCGCCTGGCGTTCGCCCTCTGTCGCACCGATGGCGCCGACGGCAGCCGGCAGGCGGTGGTGGTGCTGGAACAGAATCGCGCCCGCTGGCTGCGCGAGGCGCTGGAGATGAGTTCGGCGCGACCCGCCGATGTGCCCACCGCGCTGTGGTCAGCGTTTCAGACGCAGGCGCAACGGGTGCGTGAATTGCAGGCAGAGGCGCAGCTTCCTGACCATACGCCAGGGCGGCGCACCTTTTTGGCGCTTTCTGCGCTGCTGACGGCAGCACGCGCCGACCTGAGCGCCGCGGTCGACGCCATCCGCGCCGTTGCACCCGACTTCCTGCCCAAGCCAACCTTTGCGCAAATCCAGTCCGCCGCGCAGGATGGTCCCCTCGTCTACCTACTGGCAACCGCCGCAGGCGGGCTGGCGCTGATTGTGCATACAAACAACGTATCCGCAGATTTCGCAGATTGCGCAGAGGACGGAGGCGGCAGCGTCGAAGCGGTGTGGCTGGACGGGCTGACCACGACGGAAATCAGCAAAATCCTCTACGACCAGGAAGGCGAAGCCGGCGGGCGCTATCTGCGCGGCGCGGCGGGCGGCGACCACGCTGCGCTGACCGCCACGCTGGCTTGGGCGCTGCCGCTGCTCGGCGCACGGCTGGCGCAGCCGCTGGCAGAACGGCTGGCCGCCCGCTATCCGCAGGGGACGCCGGTCACGCTCGTCGCCGCCAGCAACCTGGGGCTGCTGCCGCTGCACGCCGCGCCGGTCATGCTCGCCGGGCGCAGCGTGACGCTGCTCGATTTCTTTGGCGTGCGCTATGCGCCGTCGGCGACGGCGCTGCGGCGCCACTCCGCCACGGGTCACACCTCGGCGACGGTCAGGCGTCCCACTGTCGTCGGCGTCGGCAATCCGCTGCCCGCGCCGGCGACCGGGCGCTGGGCACAGCAGCGCGTGGCAGACCTGCTCCCCGCGCTAGCCGCCATCGACGCCGACCGCCATCTGCTGCCCCTCTCCGACGACCTGCCGGCAGACGCCGCCGCCCCACTCCAGGCACTGCGCCGCCTACTGCTGGAGCGCTGGCGTGCGCTGCTGCGCAAACTCGAAGCACTCTCCACGCTGCCGACAGAAGAGATGGTGCGCACTGGCCAGCTCTATCAGGAACTGCTCCTGCTGCTCTCCTTCCTTCAGGCGGTCGAGACCGCGCCGCTGGCGGCTCAGGCGGCGGCGTTGGCGCAGCGCCTGCCCGCCTCGCTCGAAGCCGCCGAAGCCGAGGCGTACAGCGTGCGCGACCTGGTCGGTCGCGACAACGCCGACTTGCTCTTCAACCACGCCGCCACCGCTGCGGCGTTATGGGAACGGCTGCCCACGGCAACATGGCTGCACCTGGCTTGTCACGGCCGCTTCGACGTGCGCCAGCCGCTCGAGTCGGCGCTGCTGCTGGCGGAAGGGACGCAGATCACGCTGCGCGAACTGCTCGACCCGGCGCACGCCGCCGCGCTGCAGCAGGTGCGGCTGGCGTTTCTCTCGGCCTGTCAGACCGCAATCAGCGATTTCCGCAGCGCGCCCGAAGAGGTGGTCGGGCTGCCGGCGGCGCTGCTGCAAGCTGGCGTCCCGGCTGTGATCGGCACGCTCTGGCCCGTCAACGACCGCAGCACTGCCCTGCTCGTCAACCGCTTCTACGAACTGGCGCTCCACGGCGACGCCAGCCTCGATCTGCCGCCGCAGCCGCCGCTGCACGCACTGCGGCTGGCGCAGGCATGGCTGCGCGAGATCGACAACGACGGGCTGAAGCGCTATCTGGAGACGCATCGGTCGTTGTCCGCCGCGCCCGCCGCCGCCGGCGACCGCATGTCGGGCATCCTCTACCGCGACGAGCAGCGCCGCATCCGCGACGCCCTGCAGCGCGGGCAAGGACACAAACATCCTTACGCTGAACCCTATCACTGGGCGCCCTTTGTGATCTATGGCGTGGGGCAGGGATAGTGGCCAGCGCAAGGACGCCATCGAATATCGCAGGTCATCGCCTCTGGCGTGACAGGCGGCAAGGTGACGACGCCGCGTGACTAGCGGAGGGCGTCACGCCGGAGGCGATGACATACATTTGGGCGAGGGACTGCATGAGGAGGCAGCCATGAATTCTTCCTACGTCACCGCGCTGCTTAAGCTGATGGACGACCTGCGCGCTGCGCTCGGCGCAGAGTACGACCGCCTGGCGCCAGCGCTGCAAACCTTACTCGATGCGTACTCTGCCGCATCCGACCGCGACGCCGAAGCATGGGCGGAAGTCGCGATCGAGACCTGGGTGGCGGAGCACGCGCCGGATGTAGATCGCGCCGTGCGCGTGCAGATGGTGATCGACACGGCCGGGGCAGCGCCCCAATCGGGTGCTGCCGCAGAGCAGATGCCAGCATGGCTTCAGGACATCAGCGAACTCTCCAGCCGCACGGATAGACCAATCGGTCAGATCATGCAGTCGATCGCTGCGAGCTTCGACACAGGGGGCGCCAATCCCCCAATCTCCAATTCCCCAATCTCCAATCTCCAATCTCCCAATCTCCAATCTCCCCGCGTCACCCGCTACACCGACATCGCCTGCCCCCGCCGGGTGTGGATCGGAGCGGAGCGGCTGGCGGTGGTGGTGCGGCTGACGGTGGCGCCGCCCACGCGCAGCGCGGCGTTGCAGCAGTTCAGCGTGCGCGCCGACGCGCCGGTGCAGATTCGTCTCACCGCGCCCGCCTTCGACCTGCTCAACGCCGCCGACCAGGCGACGCCGATCCTGCCCGACGCCGACAGTCCGCCGGTGGTCTTCGATCTCAAGCCGCGCGTGGTGGGGCCAACGAGCCTGGTCTTCGACTTCCGGCAGGCGGGCAACCCGGTGGGAACGGCAGTGGCGCCCATCGAGATCACCAGCTACGAGGTGGTCGATGCGCCGGAGCGTCGCGGCGTCGCTGCGCTGCAACTGCCGGAAGGGATCGACCCGCCCGACCTGATTCTCACCATCCAGTACGACACAACCGGCGGCGCGCCGCGGCTGTTGATGACGCTGGAAGAGACGGCGGCGCACCGGCTGTCCACCTTTGATCCAGTGCCGCTGCGCAGCGACCCGGAGCACGCGGCGGCTGCGCTCTATGGCGACCTTACCAATCTGGCGGAACAGGCAGCCTACCATGCCGATGACGCCGCATTTCTGGCTGAACTCAACGACGCTGTGCAGCAGATCGGCTTTCGGTTGTGGAAGACGCTGATCCCGGCCGGTCTGAAGGAACTTTACCAGGCGCGCGTCGCAACCTGGGCGGACAAGACGTTACTGGTGGTCTCTGACGAACCGTATATCCCCTGGGAGCTGGTCTGGCCCTACAGCCAGGCGACGGGCGAGTGCGATGATGCGCCGTGGGCGGTGACGCTGCGGCTGCTACGCTGGCTGCGTCGCGACGCTGTGAGCACCGGCTATGCTGGTCCGCCTGCCGTGATTCCCCTGCGCCGGCTGGCGTGCGTTGCGCCCGACCACACCGGGTTGGCGCATCTGGTGGAGGAGCGCGACTTTCTGCGCGATCTACTGCACGCCCTCGCCCTCGATGATGTCAGCCCACCTGCAGCAGGGCGGCGTGCTGTGCTTGACTTGCTGCGCCAGGGCGGCTACGACTGGCTGCACATCGTCACGCACGGTGCGCCGCCCGACGCCGAGACTCCGCCTGGCGCCATCGAACTGGAAGATGCGCACCTGCTGCCCGGCGACCTGCTCGGTCCCCAGGTGGAGGGTTACATCTATCGGGTGCGACCGGGATTTGTGCTCAACATCTGTCATGGCGGGCGGCAGAGGTGGGGGCTAACGCAGCTCGACGGCTGGGCAAATGTGCTGATCGGCGCGGGGGCCGGGCTGGTGGCTGCGCCGCGCTGGGCCGTCACCGATCGCCAGGCGCTGGCGTTTGCCCAGAGCTTCTACCGCCATTTGCTGGGGAATATGCCCGTAGCACAAGCCGTCCACGAAGCCCGCCGCGCCGCCTTTGCCGCTGGCGATCCAACCTGGCTGGCGTACAGCGTTTACGCGCATCCGCAGGCGCGCGCCAGCTATTGATCCTGTCGCGTCCCGGCGCGGAGCGGCGCCTTCGCAGGGTGCGGTGCGCCGCAGGTTCGGCTTCCAGCCGGACGGTGCTGATCGGTCACGCTGTCACGCCGGAGGCGGCGACCTACCGAGGTGGTTCCCCAGGCGCAGGCGTAGTGGTTTGCGGCGCAATGATGCAGCGTGCTATACTTTCTATACGGCATCTCAGCACGGATGACATATGTCCGTGTGTTGCCGACCGTCACGCCGACTGTCACGCGGTGTAGTGCAGCGTAAGTCAGCCCCCAGTCGCTTTCCACAGCTCGTTGAGAACTTGTTTGCCAGACGTTGTCCACGTGGCAATATAGAACTGGTAAGCAAGTGTAATGCTACATCATTCCATTGTCGGTATTGAAAGGAGTTGTGCTGTGTCTCGCAACCTGTGGAAATTCCTCAATATGTTGCTGGTTGGCATCTTGTTGTTGGGGGTGGCCGGTTGTACGGCGCCGGTTGCGCCCGCTGCGCCGGCGCCTGCAGGGGGCGCGCCGGCTGCGGCCGCGCCGACCGGGCTGGAGGCGTGCCAGGGGCAAAATCTGGTGCTGGCCTCGATGACCGACCAATATGTGGCTGCGTTCCGGGCGCTTGTCCCCAAGTTCGAGGAGGCATCGGGCGCCACCGTCACGCTGGATGAGCTTGGCTATGTCGATCTCTACCAGAAGCTAATTGCGGATTTTGTCGGGCATACCGGCAACTATGACCTGATGACGGTTGATATTGTGTGGTCAGGTGAATTTGGACAAAATGGTTACACCCTGCCGCTCGATGACTTCATGGCACGCGACGAGGCCGAACTGCAGCTGGATGATATTCTGCCCGTTGCATGGACGCTGGGCGAATGGCAGGGCGCACATGCGGCCTATCCGCTGGCGGGCTATGCCAACGTGTTGAATTATCGCAAAGACCTGCTGGCGCAGGCGGGCATCGAACCGCCCGCCACCCAGGAAGAATTGCTGGCAGCGGCGCAGGCATTGACCGATCCCGCCGCCGGGGTGTATGGCATTGCCCTGCTCGGCGCCAAGGGGCCGGCGGTGGCGCAGGACTACATGGCGTGGGTGCAACAACACGGCGGGCGCATCCTGGATGACGCAGGCAAACCAGCGCTCAACACGCCAGAAAATGTTGAAATCCTGAAGTTCTTTGGCGAATTGTTCAAGTACGCGCCGGATGGCGCCACCGACTATTGGTGGGATCAGCGTGAGACGGCCTTCCGTAACGGCAACGTCGCCATGATGGAAGGATGGAGCATTGCCCGCGCTGGTTACGAGAACCCGGAAATCTCGACCGTGGTTGGCAAAGTGGACATCGCCGTTGCGCCGGTCAAGGCGGGGATGGAGCCGAAATATGGCTTTGGCGGCTGGGGCATCGGCATCAACGCCGACTCGACGCCGCAGGAGCAGGAGTGCGCCTGGCAGTTCATCAAGTGGCTGACCTCGCCTGAAATCCAGAAGGAGTGGCTGCGCAACGACGGTGCACCGATCCGCCGCAGCACGATGACCGATCCAGAGATCGTCGCTGAATATCCGTGGATGCCGGTGCTGCTGGAGTCCTTCGAGAAGGGCGACGGCGACTACCGCCCGCGCATTCCGCAGTATTCGATCATCCAGGACGCGTTGGGCACGCACGTCAACGCCTTCCTTGTTGGCGAGGAGACCGCGGAAGAGGCGCTGGCGGCCGCGCAGAAACAGGTCGAGGACAACTGGCAGTAGCCATTCCTCGGCGACCACGAGCAACGGTAGGGCGCCTTCCCGGAAGCGCTGCGCTTTCGGGAAGGCGCAGACAGAACTCAGGGGGCGGTTGTCGCCACGCCATCCCTTCACCACAGTTGGATTGACCCACATGACTGTCATCCAGGAAAGACAAGTTGTTTCACGGCGCCGGTGGGGCGACGGGCTACGTCGGGCGCTGCGCGGCGAGGGCGCCTATCTGGCCATGCTGCTGCCCCTGCTGCTCTTTGTGGCGGCAATCGCCATCTACCCGCTTCTCTTTTCATTTCGCATTAGTCTGTTTAAGTATCGGCTGACCGATCCTAACCAGTTGCAGACCTTCGTCGGGCTGGACAACTACCTGCGCGCCTTCCAGGACCCCATCGTGCTGACCTCGTTGCGCGTGACGCTGATCTACGTGGCGGGCACCGTGCTGCTGGAGATGGTGCTGGGGCTGGCGTTGGCGCTCCTGCTCGCTTCCGAAGGGCGCATGATTCGGGGTACGCGCGCCTTGTTGCTCTTGCCGATGGCGCTGCCGCCGTTAGTGGTGGGGCTGGTCTGGAAATCTCTCTACAACGCCGACTTTGGCGTTATCCCTTATTACTTGAAGGCGCTTGGCGTCGATGTGGGGCGCGGCCCATTGGCGGAGCTGGGCTGGGCGATGCCCGCAGTGATCTTGATCGATGTGTGGCAGTGGACGCCGCTGCTGATGATCATCTTTTTGGCCGGCCTGAAAAGCCTGCCCGTCGAGCCATACGAAGCTGCGTTTGCGGACGGCGCCACACGCTGGCAACGCTTCATCCACATCACTTTGCCGCTGCTCAAGCCGACCTTGCTGGTGGCGCTGCTGTTGCGCACAATGCAATCGTTCAAGGTCTTCGACGTGATTTATGCTACGACCGGCGGCGGCCCCGGCTCAGCGACAACCGTGCTCAACTTCCATATCTACACGGTGGGCATGACCTTCTTCGACATGGGCTACGCAGCGGCGCTTGCCAATGTGCTGCTGGTGATCATTGCGATCCTGTCGGTGCTCTACATCATGATCCTGGAACGTCAGCAACTGTAGGTGACGCCCGATGATGCAGAAACGCAGTAAATTCGAGCAGTTCCTGTTGACTGTGATAACTATTCTGGTGGTGCTCTTCTTTATGCTCCCGGTCTTCTGGCTGGTGACCACCTCGTTCAAGTTTGGCCGCGAAGCCTTTGCCATCCCGCCCAAATGGCTCTTGTTTGAGTTCACCTGGCGCAACTACACCGAGGTGTTGGCGACCACCAAGATCGGCCTGTATCTCACCAACAGCCTGATCATTTCAGCCGGTGCGACGATTCTGTCGCTGGTATTGGGCGTGCCGGCCGGTTATGCCATCGCCCGCTCCGGCTCGCGCCTGCTCAACATGTCGGCGTACTTCTTCCTGCTGCTCTTGATGGTGCCGCCCGTGGCGATGCTGATCCCCTTTTACCTGATCATGCGCGATCTGCACTTGTTGGGCAGCTATGCGTCGCTGATCATCCTTGACACAGTCTTCGACGCCGCCTTTGTGGTGTGGATGATGCGCAGTTACTTTGCCGATGTGCCCAAAGAGATCGAGGAGGCCGCGCTGGTGGATGGCGCATCGCGCTTTGCTGCGTTCTGGCGCGTGGCGCTGCCGCTGTCGATCCCCGGCGTCGTGGCGGCGGCGCTCTACGTCATCATCTTCAGTTGGAATGATTTCCTCTTTGCCCTGATGCTGACCTCGCCTGCCACCAAGACAATCCCGCTCGGCATCCTTGCCTCTTTCAGCGCCGTCGAGATCAGTTGGGGGCGCATGGCGGTCATGTGTCTCTTTGCCATCGTCCCGGCGCTGGTCATCTCGCTTTTCCTGAATCGCTACTTTATCCAGGGTGTGACGATGGGGGCGACCAAAGGATAGAGTGTCACGCGTCAAGGAACGTCTTACCACCATGCCGCACCACGACTTTGACCATCTGCTTTGTCTGACCGGAGCGACGATCCTGGCGGGTGACGACCTGCGCGTCGTCGAAGGCGCCGCGTTGACGCTTCAAGGTGAGCGCATTCTGTCCCTGGGCGCGCCGGTCCCTGGCGCGCCGCAGCTCGACCTCACCGGCAAGCTCCTCTGTCCCATGTTCGTGGATGCGCACACCCATGTCGGCGACACTGGCGCCAAGGAGCTGGGCGTCGGCTTGAGCCATGCTGCATCCGTCATCCCGCCTGATGGCTTGAAGCACCGTTTTCTGCGCAGCGTCGCCCCCGACCAGCTGATGCAGATGATGCGCGTCGGGCTGATCGATATGCTCCAGAGCGGCGTGATCGCATGCGCAGACTTTCGCGAGCAGGGATTGAGCGGCGTACAGGCGCTGCGCCAGGCTGCCGCCGGTCTGCCGATCCGCGTCGTGATCCTGGGACGTATGGACGAGACGGTTGACGTAGCGGAAATGGAACGTCAGGCGCACGCGCTGCTGAGCATGGCAGATGGGTTGGGCGTGCGCGATGTGGAAGCCTATCCGCCGGAACTGCTCGCCCATCTGCGGCGGCGTTACCCTGATCGCCTCTTTGCCGTCCACGCTGCTGAAAGCGCCGCTGCGCAGGCGGCTTCGGTGCAGGCGACCGGGCGCACACAGGTGGCGCGCGTGCTCGACTGGCGCCCCGATCTGTTGGTCCACCTGGTGCATGCCACGCCCGATGATCTGGCCGCGCTTGCGGCAGCGGGCGCCTATGGCGTCGCCTGCCCACGCAGCAACGGCATCCTCGGCGTTGGCTTGCCTGACCTGGCGCGCTGGCGACGGCACGGCTTGCGGTTTGCGCTGGGGACGGACAATGTGATGTTCGTGGCGCCCGACATGTTGCGCGAGATGGATTTTGCCTCGCGCCTGGGACGTGGACTGGCGCAAGACCCAACCGCTGTCGATCACCATCTCATCTTGCGCGCCGCCACGATCGAGGGCGCGCGCGCCCTCAAACTGGACAAGCAGATCGGCAGTCTGGCGCCGGGGAAAGAGGCCAGCTTTCTGGTCTTTGACCTGGAGCGGCCACACTTGCGCTATCAGCACGACCCGGTCAGCGCCATTGTGCACCGCGCCTCGCTGGCCGACATTGCTGCGATCTATGTGCGCGGTGCACCTTTGCACATATGGCTTAGTCGAGCGCAGACTGTGGCGTGAAACATGTTGAGTGCTATTCAACACACAACACACAACACGTAATCCACCCTCATTCAGAAAAGGAATGCTCTATGTCAGTCACCGATACGATGCGCGTCATGTGGTGCGAACGTCCACAAGAAGTCGAACTGCGTCGGCTACCCATTCATCCGGTGGGCGACGACGATGTGCTGGTCAAGGTCGCCTATGCCGCGATTTGCCCGTGGGATGTGCGCGCCTTCTCCGGGCTGTCGTCGGCGGTGGCCTTCCCACGCGTGCTGGGGCACGAGGTCGCCGGGCGCGTCGCTGCTGTCGGCAAGCACGTCAAGGGGCTAGAGATCGGTCAGCCAGTGGCGCCGGACATGATCATCAAGTGCGGCGTCTGCAAAGCCTGCCGCACCGGGCGCGCCAATCGCTGTCGCCGCCCCACCTTTCTGCAGTACGGCGGCGGTTACGCCGATTATGTGTGCGTGCCGCAGCGCAACATCCATCCCATTCGTCCGGGGGTTAGCCTCAAGGCGGCGGCCATGATGGAGCCGTTGGCGTGCGTGCTGCGCGGCCAGGAGATGCTGCGGCTTGTGCCCAACGAAGTGGCGCTGGTCATCGGTCTCGGCCCGATTGGGTTGATGCATTTGCAGGTGGCGCGCGCGTTCGGCGCCCGTGTGATCGCCTCCGACCCGGTGGCAATGCGGCGGGAGAAGGCGCAATCATTGGGCGCTGAATGGGTGGTCGATCCGCAGACAACTGACCTGGCCGCCTTCGTGCAGACAGTCACCGACGGCTGGGGGGTGGACGCTATCGCCCTGACGGTTGGCTCGGCGCGCATGGTGGAGGAATCTGTCAAATTGTTGGCGCCAGGCGGACGGCTCAACATCTTTGCCGGCATCTACCCAAAGGATCAGGTGCACCTGGACCCGAACCAGATTCATTACGGCGAATGGATCATCACCGGCTCCGCTGACAGCACGCCGGAGAATATGCACCGGGCGCTGGGCTTGATCGAAAGTGGCAAAGTGCAGACCGAGACGCTGATCAGCCATCTGTTGCCGCTGGAAGAGTTGGCGACGGGCCTGGCGTTGGTACGCGACCGCGTGGGGCTGAAGGTCGTGATGGAGGTCAACGGCGAAGCATGATCCTGACCGTCGATGTCGGCACGTCAACGCTCAAAGCCGTACTCTACGACCGCACCGGTCAGGTGGCGGCGCAGACGAGTCGCCGCTATGGCTATCGCACGCCGCAGCCCGGTTGGGCCGAGGCTGATCCCGAAGCATGGTGGCAGGCCTTCGATGACGCCGTGCTCGAACTGGCGCAACGCGTGGAACTGGTCGCCGTGCAGGTGATCGCCTTCACCGGCCAAATGCATACTGCCGTGCTGCTCGACGCCGACGGCGCAGTGATTCCGCCCACCATCCTTTGGTTGGATCGCCGCGCCATCGCCGAGACGGCTGAGTTGCAGCAGCGTTTCGGGATGCCGCCCTATCAGCTCAATTCGACCTACACGTTGCCCAAACTACTCTGGCTGGCGCGCCATCAACCGGATGCGCTGGCGCGGAGTGCAACCCTGCTCTGGCCGAAGGATTATCTACGTTACCGGCTGACCGGCGTCCGCGTCACCGATGTCACCGAGGCGGGCGGCGCGGCATTGCTGGATTGGGAGAAGCAGACGTGGGCAACTGCGCGAATGGTGGATTGTGGTCTCGATCCGGCTTTGCTGCCGCCGCTGCGCCGCGCTCAGGATGACGCCGGCGCGGTGTTGGCGCCGTTGGCTGCGCGTTACGGTTTCGCGCCGGAGGTGCGGGTGATCGTGGGTGCTGGCGATGTGCTGGCGCTCGTGACGGGCGCGCCGCCGCAGCCAGGGCGCGTCACCTGCAGCATGGGCAGTTCCTCGATGGTGTTCGCGCCGCTGGCGGCCGGTCAAACTGTGGCGCAGACTGGCGACCGGCTCTACGTCTACCCGCTGTTGCCTTATCCATTGCTCGGCGGCGTCAGTTCCACAACGGGCGCGGCGCTGCATTGGGCGTGGCAGGCGCTCTACGAAGAGCAGACGCCCTTCGACGCGGCGTTGCAGCAGGCGCTGGCGACGCCAGCAGGTGCGGGCGGCCTCTTCTTCCTGCCCTTTCTTGCCGGGGAGCGCACGCCCTTCTGGAACGATGGATTGCGCGGCGCTTTTTATGGGCTGACCCTGACGCACCGGCGGGCGCAGCTGTTGCGCGCCGTCCTGGAAGGCGTCGCCTTCAGTCTGCGTTATTTGCTGGACGAATTTGCCCGATCGGGCGTAGCCATCGCTGCTGTCGCGTTGGCGGGCGGCGGCGCTGCGCTCAAGGGGCTGCCGCAACTCATGGCGGATGTCTGCGCTCGCCCAGTTGCTGTGTATGCTGGCGAGGAGACGGTGACGCGCGGGCTGTATGCGTATGCCTGTCAGTCGCTTGACGGTGAGGCCTTCGCCAGTGCACTGGCGCGCACCTTTGGCGCGCCGGAGCAATATACGCCGTCCGTTGCGGTCGCAGGATGTTACGATGATCTCTACGTCGGCTACTGTCGCCTGGCGGAGTTCGCCGACGCCACACTCGCCAGAAACTCAATCGACCCCTCATCACAGGGGAAATTATAGCCAAAGGAATGGAGCAATGTTAGGCAAGGAACGACGGTTGCGCCGCCTCTTTGTAGGCGAGAAGAGTCGCTGTCTGCTATCGCCGCTCGATCATGGTGGCTGGTTGGGGCCGGTGAAGGGGCTGGACCGCCCGGTGGAGATCGTGCGCCAGGTGTTGGCGGGTGGCGCCAATGCCGTGCTGGCGTCACCGGGCTTTTTGCGCGCGGCGGCGCCAGCGCTGCGTCCTGACACCGGGCTGGTGCTACGCGTTAGTCTTACCGCCGGCTTGAGCGCGCAGGGCACGCAGGAGACGCCCATCGCCCAGGTGGAGACAGCGCTGCGGCTAGACGCCGACGCGGTCGCTGTTTCGGTCTTCTTTGGTCGCGCGGGTGACGTGGAAATCTACCGCTGGCTGGCGTCGCTGATCCGCGCGTGCGAGCCATATGAAATGCCAGTGGTCGCCGAAATGATGCCGCCGGAAGATCGCTTCTTCGACGCCGCTGCCATCGCGCACGCAGCGCGCATCGGCATGGAGATCGGCGCCGACGTGATCAAGACCAATTACTGTGGCGACGTGGCGCGCTTTGCCGAAATCGTGCAGGCGGTGCCTGTGCCGATCATCGTGGCGGGCGGCCCCAAGACGACGCCGGACACCTCAACGTTGCAGCTGGTGGCTGATGCGCTCCAGGCCGGTGCAGCGGGCGTCGCCATCGGGCGTCGCGTCTGGCAGGCAGACGATCCTCAGGCAATGACGCGCTCGATCTATGAAGTGATGTTTGCGTAAATGTTGATGTTGGCCGACACGCCTGTTCCCTTTGCCTTGTTTGGTGAACCAGGCGTCCACATTCCCTACAGCGCCATCGAGCAAATGCAGACAGTCATGCGGCTGCCGGTTGCCCAACGTGGCGCCTTGATGCCGGATGCTCACCTGGGCTACGCCATGCCGATTGGCGGCGTCGTCAGCCTGGAGGAGGCAGTCTCGCCTTCCTTCGTCGGGTACGACATCTCCTGCATGATGCAACTCTCGCTCTTTGACCTCACGCCGGCGGAGTTCATGAAGCATCGGCGGAAATTTGCAGCGGCGTTGCGCAGCCAGACTTCTTTCGGGCTGGGCGCCGGCTTCAAGGCAGGGCAGCGTCAACATGCTGTTATGGACGATCCACGCTGGACGGCGACGCGGCTGCTGCGCAGCCTGAAGCCTCTGGCTGCACAACAGCTTGGCTCGTCAGGTGGCGGCAATCACTTTGCCGATCTGATGCTCGTGGAGTTCATGCGCGAGCATGAGCCGTACCGTGCGGGCGACCAGGTGGTTGGGTTGTTGACGCACAGCGGCAGTCGCGGCGTCGGACACAAGATTGCCACGTATTATGTGGAGATGGCGGCTCAGTATACGCGCCAGATCGCCCGTCAGATTCCCAGTGGGTACGAGTGGCTGTCACTCGACACTGAGCTGGGCCAGGAATATCTGACGGCTATGCAGTTGATGGGCGCCTACGCCCGCGCCAACCACGACCTGATCCATGATCATTTCGTAGCGGCCGCTGGCATTGGTCAACGCTACCGGGTGTGGAATCGCCACAACTACGCCTGGGTAGAGGAAGAGGGCGTCATCCACCGCAAGGGCGCCACACCCGCCGCACTGGGCGAGATCGGCTTGATTCCGGGGTCAAGTGGCACAGCTTCGTACCTGGTGCGCGGCCTGGGCAATGCGGAGAGCCTGCAATCATCGTCGCATGGCGCCGGGCGCTGGTTCTCGCGTAATGAAGCCAAACGCCGTCACGACGAAGATGCATTCCGCCAACGTATGGCCGCACTCGATATCTTGCACTTTGGCCTGGAGCCGGACGAAACCTTCCTGGCCTACAAAGACATCGAGATGATCATTGGCTTGCAAGAGGGCATCCTGGTCGAAGTGATTGCCAGAATGACGCCGAAAGTTGTGATCATGGGCGGCAAGAGCGACGATGGCGACTGAGTATGGCGGGTGACGCAAGGCGCGTCACCTGTCGTTTTTCTGCCGCGCAAAGTTGGCCGCCACATACTGCATGTTCGGCGTATCTGGCGCCATTGTCTGCGCCTGATTCATCGGTGCGGGCGACGGCGTCTCGACTGGAGTTGCGGCGGCTTCGACTGCTGCCACACCCGCGCAGGCAGCCAACAGCGCAGCAAGCAAAGCGAAGATGACGGTGAATTGTCCGACCCGACGCATACGGCTTTCTCCTTTTCCGTGCGGAGGTTAGATCATTTCTTGATCTTGGATGAATGACGCCAGGATGTCTGTCGGCGCACTCACGATCGCGACGGAGCGAGCAAGGTCGTGTACCGCCTGGGTCGGGTTGGCGAGGAGCCGCTGCCATTGCCAGCGCTATCACGGCTATCGAAACTAACGTTCGCCCGCAAAACGCCTGGCATGTGCTGGCAAACTTACTGCGCCAGCGCCACGAAAGCCAGCTCCAACCGTACATCCTCACTGACATCGGCGACGCCCGGTGCGCTGGGAATTTGCAGACCATAGGTTGCGCGTTGCACCGTCGCCTGCGCCAGCCCGGTGATCTGCGTTGCACTGTCAGCGGTCAAGGTCACGCTAAAGGTCACCGGCGCCACCTGGTCGCGAATCTGGAGGTCACCCGTGATCTCAAAGCTGAAGCGGTCGCCCGGTTGCACCGTTGCTGGCAAGCCAGAGATGACGGTCGGTGTAAAGGTGATGAACTGATACTTGTCGTCCGCCGATTGCAGGATGAAGCGGCGAATGGCGCGGTCGCGCAGGTTGCGGTCGGTCTTGAGTTCGCGGGCGTTGATCTGGATCGGGCTGACCTGCGTGTTGGCGGGTGTGTTCAGGTCGATGGTGATCGTCCCGGTGAGTTGGTTGGTTGCGCCCATGACCTCTGTGGGAGAGCCTAATAGCACCTCATTGATATAGAAGCGTGCTTCGGACTGGGTGGCGTCAAGCACGAAGGTGCGCACGTCAGCAGAAGCGGGTGCATTCTGCACATTTGCCGGCGCAGGTGTGGCGGTGGGCAGGACAGGGGTGGCAGTGGGCGGCGCAACGGTCGGTGTAGGCGTTTCGCCGCCGCCACACGCAGTCAGCATCAGCGCCAGGATGATCAACACTATGCCGATTTTGAAGCGATGATCCATGGGGTGCGTCCATTCTTGAATCAGTCGGCCAGTGACCGGCGCACCGGTCACTGGCAAAATTATGTGGCTACACGACTTGCGATTACTCGGAGGCAACCGGCGGCAGGCTCTTGAGATATTGCGCAATCGCCAGCGCGTCGGCCTCCGTCAAGCGGCTGGTGCCGTTGTCGATGATCATCTTCATTGGGCCTTCAACCGGCGTCCCATCGTCATAGATGCCGGTCAACAGGAAGTTGGCGATCTGCTCCTCGGTCAAGAAACTGATGTTCGAGGATGCGTGCGGCGTCAGGTTGGGCGCAATCGTATCCTGCAAAGGGGCGCCCGCCAGGAAACGCGCCATGTCGGGTGCGCCGTTTGCGCCGCGCGGGGTGTGGCAGCGCCCGCAATTAGCAACCGCCACGATGTAGGCGCCCCGTTCAACGCCTTCCGTCGGGGCGACGGCGGGCGGCGTCCTGGCCGGCGTAAAGGGCGCTGGCGGGGCGGTCAACTCACTGGCTGGCACAGCATTGACGACGGGAGGTAGCTGCTTGAGCGCCGCCGCCAGGTCGTATGCGTCCTGATCGGATAGATTGCTCAGCGCCATATAGGGCATGATGGGGTGAAGCTGGCTGCCGTCAGGACGCACGCCCAGGCGCAGCGCATTGACAATATCCGTCTCGCTCCACGCGCCAATGCCCGTCTCCGGGTCTGAGGTGATGTTGGGGGCGTAGACCACGCCAAACGGCCCTTCAAACTTGTTGCCACCGGCTGGGGCGCCCAGGTCGCGGTTGAAGTGGCAACCACAGCCTGTAGTGATGGCAAAGATATAGCCGCCGCGCGTCGGGTCGCCGACCATCGCCATCTCCTCGGCTGGCGCGGCTGTAG
>DMDA01000092.1:55006-84438 GCA_003451595.1 Chloroflexota bacterium
GTAGCTTCCTCGGCTGGCGCGGCCGTAGCTTCCTGGGCTGGCGCGGCCGTAGCTTCCTCGGCTGGCGCGGCTGTAGCTTCCTCGGCTGGCGCTTCAGTGGCGGCTTCAGTGGCGGCGGCTTCGCTTGCCGGCGCGGTGATGGGTGCGCAGGCAACCAGCACCACCGCCAGCGCCACCAGCGCAGCTACAGCAATCGTCACCTGCCACGCTGCGCTTTGCCAGCGGTGCGCCTGCTTTTCAATTGAGTGCATTGTCTCCTCCTTGGGTTGTTCCGATTTTGCTTTGCTGTGCATCGGTTGTCCCGTCGGGCGTCGGTCCTCCCTGTGCTCACAGATAACGTAGCCAGTTTGTGAGTTGGATTGGCTGTCAGGGTGAATTTGTTGCTTTCGGTTCCTGCGTCTACACTCGCAGCATGTCCAACACACGTGCGCGCGTGCTTGCAATCTTCGGTTTACTGGCGGGCGGGACCTTGCTCGGTTACGTGCTGGGCGCGCTGTCGCCCTACCGCGCCGGTGGGCAACTAGACCCGCTCGTGGTATCGATGCTGCTGTCCGCCGTCTTTGTGACCTTCAGCAGTGTCGGGACATTGCTGGCGCTGAGCCTGCATCAGCGCTGGCCAGCGTTGGCGGGGCGCAAGTCGCGTCAGCATCGGCGGACTCCTTCCGCTGCGCCAGCGCTGCGTCAGGGTGTTCTGGCCGGATTGACACTGGTCACCCTCCTTGTCCTTGCCATCCTGCGCGTGCTGGATGTCGCCGTGTTCATCGTGACCCTGCTGGTGGCCGGGCTGATCGAGGCGTTTGTGCAGAGCAGGCAATAAATTGATTCTGTTGATTCTATGGGAGACTTCATGGTGAGTAATCGGATTTTGATTGTAGGGTTGGGGCCTGGCCCGGCGGAGCAGATGACGTTGGCGGCGTGGCAGACGGTGACACAGGCGCAAGTGCTGGTGTTGCGAACTCAGCGCCACCCTGGTGTGGCGCAATTGCTGGCGCAGCGGACGCCGCCCATCCTACAAGCGTGCGACGATCTTTATGAGCAGCACGCCAGCTTCGCCGACGTCTACACGGCGATCGTCGAGCGCGTCCTGGCATTGGCTGCCGTGCACGCTGAGGTGGTGTACGCCGTGCCGGGTCACCCCAACGTCGGCGAGATGACCACGTTGCAGCTCCAGCAGCGCGCGGCTGCGGCGGGCGTCACGGTCGAGATCATCGGCGGGATGAGTTTTGTAGAGCCGAGCTTTGCCGCCGTAGGCGTGGATTTGATGGATGGCGCACAAGTCCTCGATGCCATGATCCTGGCGCGTCAGCATCACCCAATGATCGATGTCAATTTGCCGTTGCTGTTGGCGCAGGTCTACGCGCGCTGGCTGGCGTCGGATGTCAAACTCACCTTACTCAATGCCTATCCTGCCGAACATCCGGTCACGATTGTGCAGGCGGCAGGGAGCGCGGGGCAGTCATTGCACACGGTGGCGCTGGCGGAATTGGATCACAGCAACGTGTTTGACCACCTGACCAGCGTCTATGTGCCGCCGTTGCCACCTCATTCCAGTTTTACCGCCCTGCAAGAACTGGTCGCGCATCTGCGTGCGCCGGAGGGATGCCCTTGGGATCGTGAGCAGACGCTGGCCTCGCTGCGCAGTGATCTGTTGGATGAATGCGCCGAATTGTTGGAAGCCATCGACGCCGATGAAATCGAGGACAACCGCGCGGCTATCTGTGAAGAGATCGGCGATGTGTTGCTGTCAGCCGTAATGCTCACACAAATTGCCACGGAGGAAGGCCGTTTCCAGATGGGGGATGTGGTGCGCGGGGTGGTGACCAAATTGATCCGCCGTCATCCGCACGTCTTTGGCGATGTGAAAGTCAGCGGTGTGGAGCACGTGCTGGCGAATTGGGACGTCATCAAGGCGCAGGAAAAGGCTGCGCAAGGCATGACGCCTGGCCCGCTCGACGGCGTCCCGCCGGGACTGCCCGCGCTGGAGAAGGCGCGCAAGCTCCAATCCAAAGCCGCCAAGGCGGGTCTACTGGATCGCCGCGCCGTGGCCACTGCAGAGCCGGCGCTGGCGGCGTTGCTGGGCGATGCCCCTGATGCCGCGCGTATCGGCGCCATACTCTGGCGGTTGGTGGCGCTGGCGAGTCTACACCAGATCAACGCCGAGGATGCCCTGCGCGCATTTACCGTGCAGTACCGCCATGACGCGGCAACGTCCATCGCCCCCCAGCAATAGGCGCACGCAGTGCAGAACAGCGTGAAGCTAGATTTGACGCCGATGGGCAAGCCGGCTACACTGCGTTGCGCAAACGTTTGCTCAAGTCTGATCTAGAAAAGGAACCGTCAGGGAAAGGTGATGACGCACGTCTCCATTGTCGATATCGCCCGGTTAGCGCAGGTGTCCCCCTCAACCGTCTCGCGCGCGCTGCAGAATCACCCGCGTATCAGCCCCGAACGGCGCGCAGAGATTCTGGCGCTGGCGGAGCAGCTTGGCTATCGCCCCAGCCAGGTTGCGCGTAGCCTGGTGACAGGGCAAACGCACACGATTGGCGTGGTGGCTTCCGATGTGACCGATCCGTTTGTGGCGGAGGTGCTCAAGGGAGTGGAGTCGGCGGCGCGCAGTGCTGGTTATGGGTTGCTGATTGCAATGTCCAATCGCGACCCATCGCAGGAAATCACCGCGGCGACGGTGTTGCTCGATCATCAAGTGGACGGATTGATCGTGATTTCCAGCCGGGCGCCGGATCGCTATCGTCAATTGCCGCGCGCCCGGGAGAACGCAGCAGGCGGCGTTGCCCCGGTTGTTCTGTTGAACCATGACTTTAGTGAGGCAGGCGTTTACAGCGTGCGCATGGATAACGCCGGCGCCGCCAGCGCCGCCGTGACGTTGCTGAGTCAGCTCGGTCATCGTCACATCGCGTTTGTCGCCGGGCCGGGTGGGGGGCAGAGCAGCCATGCGCGCTTGGCAGGCTATCTCCAAGGCTTGGCGGCCAATCATCTGACACCGCTGCCCGAGTTGATCTTGCAGGGCGCGGGTATGCTCGAGGATGGCTGGGAGGCGCTGACGGCGCTTCAGACGATGCAGCCGCGCCCAACGGCAGTGCTCTGCTATAACGACCTGGCAGCGATTGGCTTGCTGGCTGCTGCGGCCAGGTCCGGCGTCAGCGTGCCCGATGCATTGTCGGTGGTGGGTTTCGACAACGTGCCCCTCAGCGCCTACACGGTTCCCGCGCTGACAACGGTTGAACAGCCCAAGGCAGCGATGGGGCAGGCGGCAGTCAGAACCTGTCTGCGCGCGCTGGCGGGTGAACCGGCGCCGCCGATTGTCATGAGTGGTCAAATTGTCTTGCGCGCCAGCACAGGCGTCTGTCGCCTGTCCGATCGCGCCTGATCTTTGGCGGCCTGCGCTTTGTGTACATTTTGTGTACATTGTGCAAACGTTTGCTCTAGCGAGGCCGGGTTACAGCGGGCATGTCATCTCGCGAGTGTGTCGTGCGGGAGCGCCGTCGTGGCGTTCCCATGAATTGGAGAAACAAAGGAGTTCAGTACAGTGTCACGGAAAATTCGTGTGGCAATTGCCGGCGTAGGCAACTGCGCCAGCAGCTTGGTTCAGGGCGTGCATTACTATGCTGATGCCAAAGCTGACGCGCGCGTGCCAGGCTTGATGCACGTTGATCTGGGCGGCTATCATGTCAGCGACCTGGAGTTTGTGGCGGCGTTCGATGTAGACGCCGCCAAGGTTGGCAAGGATTTGGGTGAAGCGATCTTCGCGGGCCAGAACAACACCTACCGCTTTGCGGCTGTGCCCTTTCTGGGCGTCACCGTGCAGCGCGGACCCACCCTGGATGGCGTCGGCAAATATCTCCGTCAGGTGATCGATGAAGCGGACGCCGCGCCCGTGGACGTGGCCGCCGTGCTGCGCGCAACACGCGCCGATGTTCTGATCAATTACCTGCCGGTTGGCAGCGAAGCGGGCGCCCGCTTCTATGCAGAGCAGGCGCTGCAAGCTGGCGTAGCCTTCGTCAATTGCATTCCGGTCTTTATCGCCAAAGATCCAGTCTGGCGCCGGCGCTTTGAGCAGGCCGGGGTGCCGATCATCGGCGACGACATCAAGAGCCAGGTTGGCGCCACAATCACCCATCGCGTGCTGACCCGACTCTTTGAGGATCGCGGCGTGCGTGTGGATCGCACTTATCAGCTCAACTTTGGCGGCAACACCGACTTCATGAACATGTTGGAGCGCGATCGCCTGGAGAGTAAGAAAATCTCCAAGACCAATGCGGTCACCTCCCAGATCAGTGAGCAGTTGACCGATGAGTGTGTACACGTCGGCCCCAGCGACTACGTGCCCTGGTTGACTGATCGCAAGTTTTGTGAAATTCGCATCGAGGGCACGACCTTTGGCGATGTGCCGTTGCTCTTGACGGCGCATCTGGAGGTCTGGGATAGTCCAAACAGTGCGGGCGTCGTGATTGACGCCGTGCGCTGCGCCAAATTGGCGTTGGATCAGGGCATGGGCGGCGCGCTGCTGGGGCCGTCAAGCTACTTCATGAAAAGCCCGCCTGAACAGTACACGGACGATGTGTGTCGTCAGAAGGTGGAGGAGTTCATCGCTGCGACCAGCCAACGGCAGCCTGCGCTGGCTTGACCCCGGAGCAGTGGCTTGCCTTTGGCCGCCGCCAACGGCAAGCTACTGCCCAGGTTGCAATACGCGGTCACTTCAACACTCGATCACATTGACGGCCAAGCCGCCGCGCGCCGTCTCTTTATATTTTGTCTTCATATCGGCGCCGGTGTCGCGCATCGTCTTGATCACCTTGTCGAGCGAGACATAATGTGTGCCGTCGCCGCGCAGTGCAATGCGCGCGGCGTTGATGGCTTTGATGGCGCCCATGGCGTTGCGTTCGATGCAGGGAATCTGCACCAGCCCGCCCACCGGGTCGCAGGTCAACCCCAAATTGTGTTCCATGCCGATCTCGGCGGCGTTCTCGACCTGGTCGGGTGTGCCGCCGCGCACTTCGGCCAGCCCGGCCGCCGCCATCGAGCAGGCGACGCCAACCTCACCCTGGCAACCGACATCAGCGCCGGAGATGCTGGCGTTCTTTTTGTATAGGGCGCCAATTGCGCCGGCTGTGAGCAGAAAGCGGATCACGCCGTCGTCATTGGCGCCAGGGGTGAAGCGTGTGTAGTAGTGCAACACTGCCGGGATGATGCCCGCTGCACCATTCGTCGGCGCTGTCACGACGCGTCCGCCCCAGGCGTTTTCCTCGTTGACAGCGATGGCGTAGACATTGACCCAATCCATCACGTTGAGCGGGTCCTGCAGATTGGCTTCTGGACGCGCAACCAGCTGGCGATAGAGTTCGGCAGCGCGACGCTTCACCTTCATGCCGCCGGGCAGGATGCCTTCGGCAGTGACGCCGCGCTGGACGCATTCCTGCATCACTGCCCAGATGCGCAGCAGTCCAGCGCGTATGTCCGCCTCGCTGCGCCACACTTGTTCATTGACAAGCATGAGCTGACTGATGCTCAATCTGTGCCTTTGGCATTGCGTTAGCAGCTCTGCCGCTGTATCGAAAGGATAGGGGAGCGCGCGTTCATCCTCTTTGATACGCGCGGCGCCAGTGGCGCTTTCATCCACCACGAAGCCGCCGCCAACCGAGTAATAGGTGGCGGCGTCAAGAAAGGCGCCATCGGCGTTGAGCGCCGCCATCGTCATGCCGTTGGGATGATACGCCAACGCTGCGCGGCGAAAGAGGATGTGCTGTTTTTCAATAAATGTGATCGGATGCACACCCAGCAGGTCAAGACGTTGCGCAGCGCGAATGGCATCGATGCGGCGCGTGACAGTAGTCGTATCGACAGTTTCTGGCTCCTCTCCCAGCAGTCCCAGCATGACGGCTTTATCGGTGCCGTGACCCTTGCCGGTGGCGCTCAGTGAGCCGAATAGTTCGGTGCGCACCGCGGCGACGTGGGGCAGCACGCCATCCCGTTGCAGCCGCAAGACAAACATGCGCGCGGCTTTCATCGGCCCGACCGTGTGCGAACTGGAAGGGCCGATGCCAATCTTGAAGAGGTCAAAGACGCTAATCGCCATAGGTGTTCGATCTCTCGCGCTTGGGCTTCAAAAACAAAGTGATTTCGCTGCGATTGTGAAAAAGCTGGCGGGCGCCGACGATGATATAAGCCGGGCGCAGGATCGCAAAGGTCTGGTCGAGCACAGGCTGGCGATTCTGTTCAGGCAACTTGACCGTCATCAGCGCCCAGCCGTGCGGGTAAAGGAGTTTCGCATAGGCAGCCATCACGCGCGCTGAGTCGCGCGCATCCATGCGCATGTCGTTGACGATGATATCGAATGAATCCGGGTCGCTCTGTAGATATTGTTCGGCTGTCATGCGGCGATGACGCACGCCAGCGTCGCCCTCCAGTCGCGCATCTAGGTCGCCAGGATCGATCGCCGTGACATATTGGCCTGCGCGACGCAAGACGCGCGTCCACCCGCCGGGCGCCGCACCCAAATCGAGCGCAACGCCGTGTGCGGGCATCTCGATGCCAAAGACTTCGATGGCCTCCAGAAGCTTGAATTCGGCGCGGCTGATCTGCCCTTCCTCACGCGCAAAGCGCCGCATGCCGCCCGCCCAATTCGACAGGTTGTTCGCCGCCAGTGAGACGCCTGCCAGGGCAACCTGGCGTCTGCCTTTACCCACTGACCCACCGACGATTAGCTGCGGGGCAGGCTGCCAGCGCTTCAGCACGGCGCACACCACCGAAACCACCTGCAGCGGCGCCCGCACGTCGAGTGTTGGGCCGGCCTCGCCCGTCAATGCTGACGCCAGCGCCGTGTTGATGTCAAATGGTTTGTAGGGCGCTTCCATCAGCACGCGTGTCTGCACCGAGAAGCTCACAGCCGCATCCAGGGCTGGCAGCTTGCCCGGCAACACCCGCGCCAGGTAAGTCGGATCGCCAGCATGACCACCCAACGGTGCGACCACCTGCACAGGCATCATGTGGCGCACAAAGATCGGCGGCGTGCGACGCCAGTGCGTCGCCAGCGCAGCGAAGGGCCGACCGGCGTCAACCAACAGCACGCCCTCCGCCAGCGCCTCCAGGATGTGGGCGTCGGGCGCAGCCGCGCGCAGTTCCGCCGTTGCCTCCGCAACTGACCCGTCGTCACACGTGAGAATGCCGATCGTAGCTGGGGTCATACTCCGTCGTGTCCTTGTTGCGAAGCGAGTGTTGCCCGCAGGTGTGCAGCCATCTCCAGCGCACGTGCGGCCGCGTCGCCGGTGTGCTCGCCAGCATCGAGCAGTGCAGGCACAGCTGTGGCAGGGACGAATTGTGTGATTTGTGGGTCAGCGGTCAGCAGCTCAGCGAGTGGATTCGGCTGACCTGCCTGTAACGCCGCCCATGCCGCCAAACTGTGGGCGCGGATGACTTCGTGCAGCGCCTGACGGTCACCGCCAGCCTGCACCGCCGCCATCAATACGCGCTCGGTGGCGGCAAAGACGCCGTAGTCGCGCAGGTTGCGCGCAATCGGCCCTGACCAAAAGCGCATTTCCGCCACCAACCGTTGCGATCGACGCAACACTTCATCCGTCAGCAAGAAGGCTTCCGGCAGCAACAGGCGGCGGTTTGCTGAATCGTCAAGTGTGCGCTCCAGCAGGCTCAGCGCGGCGTTGTCCCACGCCACGCGCGGCAATGCTGCCACCAGCCGCGTCAGGCTATCGATGTTCTCCGCTGTGATTGGGTTGCGCTTGAAGGGCATCGCGCTCGAGCCGACCTGTCTGGCGCCGAAGGGTTCGCTCCACTCGCCAAAGGGTGGGCTTTGGAGTATGCGCAAGTCGAAGGCGAATTTGTGCAGGCTGGCGCACACACCTGCCAATGCGTTGAGCACCAGCCAATCTTGTTTGCGCGGATAGGTTTGCGTTGCAACAGGAAATGCCTGCAGCCCCAGCGTCGCCATGACGTGTTCTTCTAGCTGGCGCGCACTCCAGCCACTGTCTGCCAGGAGCTGCGTGTAGCTGGCGCTGGTGCCGACGGCGCCCTTCAACCCTTTGCCGCGCACACCTGCCCGCACCCGGCGCAGCTCTTCGAGGTCGCCGAGCAGGTCTTGGGCATACTGCGCCAGGCGGTAGCCAATGGTGGTCGGCTCGGCGGGTTGGATGTGGGTGAAGGCGATGGTGGCCGTGTGCGCCTCGGCTTCGATGCGGTCGGCCAGCGTCGTCAGCAGATTGGCAAGCTGGTCGATCACCAGGTCGAGCGCATCGCGCAGACGCAGGGCGTCGACATTGTCGAGGATGTCCATCGAGGTTGCGCCAAGATGGATGATTGCGCCGCCAATCGGGCACTGCTCGGCGTAGGTCTTGATCTCGGCCATCAGGTCGTGGCGAATTTCCTGCTCGATGGCCTCGGCGCGGGCGATGTCAATGTCGTCCTGGTGGGCGCGCAGATCGGCGACCTGGGCAGCGCTGACCAAGCCTGCGGCGTGCTGCGCCTCAGCCAGCGCAACCCATACGCGGCGCAGAAGCCGACGCTTATGCGCTTCGCTCCATAGCCGACGCATGGCGTCGCCGCCGTAGCGCCAGGTGAGCGGAGAAAGATAAGTTTCGTGATCGAACATGGTGTAGCCTCGTGTGAGAGGGGATGGAGCACATGGGGAGATTGAGAGAGCGGGAGACTCTCGCAATCACCAAAACCCGTCATCCTGGTTGTAGCCGAACTCTTCGCAGATGGCGGCGACGACTTCGACAACCTGATCGTGCAAGACGCCGTTGGTGGCGATCAGGCCGTTGTGGGCGCGCACGTCGCGCTTGTTGTAGCGCAGTGGGTTGCCCCAACAGTCGGTGATGCGCCCGCCGGCCGCCTCGAGCAATGCCTGCGGTGCACACAAGTCCCACTCCTTGCAGCCAGGGCTGGGGTGAATGTAGAGGTCGGCCAACTGCCGCGTAATCAGACCAACTTTCAGCCCGACGCTGCCCGAAACGCGTTCGCGCGTGATGTTGAGTTGGGCGCGGATGCGGTCGACGATCTGCTGGCGGTGGCTACGGCTGCTGACCATCGTCATGTTTCTGATTTCGGCCAGGTCGCTAACGGTTAATTCAACGCGTTCGCCATCCTCATAGAGATAGGCGCCCTGACCGACAGCGCCAGCGTACAGCAGGCCGGTGGCGGGCTGTTGCACCACGCCCAACATGGGCCGTCCCTCGATTGCCAGCCCGATCATGATCGAGAACTCGCCATTGCGGGCGATGAATTCTTTCGTGCCGTCCAGTGGATCGATGATCCAGACGCGCGCGTGTTTGAGCCGCGCCAGGTCATCCTTTGATTCCTCTGACAGGATGCCATCGTCGGGAAAGCGGGCGCGAATGCGGTTGACGATGTGTTGGTTGGCGCTGCGGTCCGCCTCGGTGACCGGTTCGTCGCCGGGCTTGTAACGCACCTCCGACGAGCCAATGTAGAAGGTGTTGACGATGGTCGCCGCCTCGCGTGCCAGCCTGGCGACGAACTCCAATTCCTGGGTCAGGTCAAGTGTAGAAATCTGCTGTTCAACCATGAGAATGTCATTCTATGCGCTTGATCATCCGATACGGTGCGATACTGTACCCAAAACGCGCAGCTTGTGCAAAGTTGCATACAGATAGAATGCATTGTTTGCCGCCGTCAATCTACCGCTTGTCGGCGGCGCAACGCACCCCCAGCCAGTTGGCGGCTGTGCGCGGCGCAGTTGGAAGCGATGCTGCAGTGCGCAGGCGTTCTGCCGTGTCCACGAACGCGCCGCCCTTGACCAGATACAGCGTGGCGCCATCCTGCGTGACCGCCGTCGCTGTCCACTCCGCCACATTCCCGGCCATGTCGCTGGCGCCCAGTGCGCTGTCTCCGGCGGGCTGAAAGGAGCCAACTTGCGTCGTGTCGCCGATGCCAAGCGCAGCGCTGTTAGCGCGCTGCACTGCGAACTCATCGCCCCAGGGATAGCGATACATGCGGTTGGTGGCTGGAGCAAAGGCAGCGGCCACTTCCCATTCTGCGGCGGTGGGCAGACGCTTGCCCATAAAGCGGCAGAAGCGCGCCGCACTGTCGTAATCGAGATTGATCATCGGAAAGCGAGAAAATGCCGGGTCGAGCAGGTAGCCGGGGCGAGTAGCGCTGGCGGTCGTGGCCGGCCAAGGGCAGGCGCCGCGCTCATAGCAGCGGCGGTAATCGGCAACCGTTGCCTCGAAGCGGTCGATGCGAAATGCAGCTAGCTCGACCACTTCCGTTGCGTCGCCTGGTCTCAGGGTGACAGTGTAACGGCCAGCCGGCGCGTCGATCATGCTGGCGCTTTGTGCTCGTTGCCACCATATGACAGCGCCAGCCACCACGGCGAGGGCTGCCGTCACGCCCATTAGCCACAGCCAGCGGCGCCGCCGTTGGCGGGCGACCTCGCCTTCGACCCAGGCCGGCGTCAGCGTCGATTTGACTTCAGCGTTGAGCGCCGCTTCGGTGTTGCGCGCTGCTGGCGGTGTGGGGGCGCTTAATGCCGCCAGCGCCGCGTTGGCCTGACTGCGACGGGTCGAATCGGTGGTTGCGATGGTGCGCAGCCGTTCACTCAAGAGAGCGGCCCACGCCGCGCTCTGGGTATCGCATTGGTGCAGTCGAGCCAGGTCGCCGGGAGAAAGTGGCGGCGTAGCCTGAAAAAGTGCGTCCTCCAGCACGACGGCGGTGCGCTCCGGGTCGCTCTGGTAACGCAACGCCGTCAACATGCCGCGCCGTCGCGCCAATGCGGTGCGCAGCAGCAGCGTACGCTGGCTTTCATCCAGGTCGTGACCGGCTTCCAACACCAGTAGCCCGTCGCGCAGTAGTTCATCTGTGGGCAACGCGCCGCGTCGCCACCATTCATCCAGCGCGATATTGAGCGCATGTTGCACCCGCTGCGTGCGAGGATCGCTGGCTGGCGGCGTTGGGGTGACAACGGGGCGGCTGCCCGGCCGCCGATAGGCGGCGGTTTCATCGTCATATTCCCAGGCAATATCGGCGGCGACACTGTTCGGCGGCGCCGGATGGGTCGGCTTCTTCTTGCGAAAAGACATGCGCATCATTGTATGCAGTGCACGGCAAAGTGCAAACATCAAGAGCGGAGGCGTCACACCTAGAGGAATTGGCGCGCACCTCGATTACGGGCTAGAATCAGCATGCGGATCAATCCTTGCCAGACCCATGGGGTGGAGCATGAGCCAGAAAGAACTTGGTTACGTCGAATTGGAGTGGACTTGCCCGGTCTGCAAGACGCGTAACGCCGGTACGCAGAGCATATGCGGCGGATGCGGCGCTGCGCAGCCGGAGCAAGTGCAGTTCGAGACGCCAGTCGCCGCCGCGCTGGCTGAAGACCAGGCCAAGATCGAACGCGCTAAGGCTGGCCCCGACAAACACTGTGCATTCTGTGGTGCGCGCAACCCGGCCAATGCCAAGACCTGCAAACAGTGTGGCGCTGACCTGACCGAAGGCAAAGCGCGTGAGAGTGGCAAAGTCGTCGGTGCGTATGTCGCCGACGCGGGCGCCGTCATCAAGTGCGCGGCGTGCGGCATGGATAATCCGGCGGCGGCGCGGCAGTGTGTCCGTTGTGGCGCGCCACTGGGGAAGGAACCCGTTGCCCCGGTTGCGGCGCCAACGCCTGTGCCCGCGCGTGGCACGGGACAAGGTCTGCTCATCTTTGCCGGGATTGCCGTCGTCATTGTGCTGGCGTTGGGCTGGCTGGTCTTCGCCATGTTTCAGACGAATACGACCGTCGCCACCGCCGTCGATGCGCGTTGGGAGCGTTCGATTGCGATCATGGGGCAGGCGCCGGTGCGCGTCAGCGCCTGGCGTGAGCAGGTGCCCGATGGCGCAGCGAATCTGAGTTGCCGCGCCGAGGTGCGCAGCACCAGCGACTCACCGCAGCCAGGGGCGCGCGAGGTTTGCGGCACGCCATACACGCTGGACACCGGCACTGGCATGGGCAAGGTCGTACAGGATTGCGTCTACGAAATCTACGACGACTACTGCACCTACACTACGCTGCAATGGGGCGTCATCAATACGGTCGTCCAACGGGGCAGCGGCCTGGCGGCGACCTGGCCCAGCGCCAATCTACGCCCTGGCGAGGAACTGGGCCAACGCAGCGAAAGGTATGTCTGCATCGTTGTGGCAAACGATCGTGAGTACACCGTTGAGCTGCACAACGCGGCGGAATTCGAGCAATGTCAATCCGGCAGCAAGTGGAACCTCACGGTGAACTCGCTGGGAAGCGTGGTCGCCGCCGAGCCGGCGCGCTAATAGACAACACAAATAGACTTTGCTCATCTTCCCGGAAGCTCTGAGCTTCCGGGAAGATATCGGATGTACGATGTTTGATTGTGCTATCTATAAGCAAATCTGTGTCGCTAACCTGGCTTGTGGTGTGTACAGTTGCGCAGGGGCAGTTTCAGACAATCGACGGCTACAACCTTACAAAAAAGAATACACCATTTGCCAGATGACTCTATCGCCCTGCGCAGGCTATACTATGGGCGGATGGGTAATGGGTTCAGGGTTTACATGTAGGTTTTCTCCTTCTCTCTGTGTGTGTAGAGGCGCCGGGAACGCACCGGCGCCTCTACTATTTATTTTCGCAACCGGCCTTCCCGAAGCGCACCGCCAAGTGTGCTATCATCCCCATCATGTGATTGATCGCAGGTAAAAGATGGTAGGGTAAGGCATGACTGCCGATGTGTTGATCGTGGGTGCAGGGCCAGCGGGGTTGGCGTTGGCTGCAGCGCTGGGAGAGATTGGTCTGCGGGTCGAGGGCATCGCCCCTGCTGACCCGGCTGCGTCGTGGACAAACACATACGGCATCTGGGAGGACGAGTTGCCGACATCGACGTTGGCTGCCATGCTGCAGCAACGGTGGACGGATTGTGTGGCCTACACTGGCGACGACGAGATGCGTCTGGCGCGCGTCTACGGGCTGCTTGACAATAGCCGCCTTCAGGGGCATCTGTTGGAACGCTGCGCGCGCGGCGGCGTGCGCTGGCGGCGGCAGGCAGCCCATGCGATTGCTCACACAGCAAGCTATTCCACTGTCACGCTGGTCGATGGCAGCGAGGTGTGCGCGCGGGTTGTCGTTGACGCCAGCGGGCACGCGCCGATCTTCGTGCAGCGGCCGGCGCATGGCGCCGTCGCTTACCAGGCGGCCTATGGCGTCGTCGGGCGCTTTGTACGTCCCCCAGTGCGCGCCGGGCGTATGGTGCTGATGGATTACCGCGCCGATTTCCTGACGGCAACCGAGCGTCAACAGGAGCCGCCAACCTTTCTGTACGCGATGGATTTGGGAGAGGGTCGTTACTTTGTCGAAGAGACCTCGCTGGCGCATGCGCCCGCCGTGCCTTTTAACATGCTGCGAGGGCGACTGCATCGGCGGCTGGCGCATTGGGGTTGCCCCGTGCGCACTATCGAGCACGAAGAGTTCTGCCTCTTTCCGATGAATATGCCCGTGCCCTATCTCGACCAGCCTGTGCTTGGTTACGGCGGTGCGGCAAGCATGGTGCATCCGGCTTCCGGCTATCAGGTAGGGGCGGCGTTGCGTTATGCACCGATCGTGGCGCACGCGTTGGCCGCAGCGCTACAAACGCCCAACGCCACGCCCGGTCACATTGCCCACGTCGGTTGGGGAGCGTTGTGGCCGCAAGCACGATTGCACAATCACCGGCTCTATCTTTTCGGTTTGCAGACGCTGCTGAGCTTTGATACGGCGCGGCTCCAGCGCTTCTTTGCCACGTTCTTTCGGCTGCCGCGTGCACAGTGGGCTGGCTATCTTTCCAACACGCTGAGCACGCCGGAGGTCATGCAAACGATGCTGACCCTCTTTCTGCACGCGCCGGGCGATGTGCGCAGCGGATTGATGACGGCGGCGCTGCGCCATCCTGCCATGTTTGCGCGTGCGGTGACCGGCCTGGCCTAGCCTGGGCTACTCTTTTCCACCGGGGTTTCCACCGGGGCGCGCCCCGCTACGGAGGGCGTGCTTATCCATCAGTTCTTTGAGCCGCGCGATCGCATCATCCGTTGCCTGGTTGAGGTCGTCGAGATAGGTGTCAGGGCGCTGCGCCTGCGTCAGCGTCGTCCAGTAGCTGTTGTAGATGATTCCCAGCCAGGTGATGAACTGCAGGTTCTCTTCCAGAGCCTGCACCGGGCGGCTGATGAAATAGCCGAGGAAAGCGGTGGCGCTCAGTCCGCCGAAGATCAGCGTCGTGACGACGTTGTTCTGAATCAGCGCCACTGCGGCAGCGACCACAAAGGCCGTTACGCCCACGCCAAAGAGGATGCGATGCATCCACACCGTTGTCCAGTAGGGGTTCATGAAGGCGTCGAGGATGCGACGGAACATCGTCTCGTTGTTGCGGAAGCCGTGTTCGATGTGTTCGCGCCACGCGCTGTATAGCTGCGGGTCAGCCTCAGCCAACGGTGCGCCGGGTTTGGGCGAGGTCGGTTGTGGCGTCGCAGCTGGGGGCGGCGCCGCCACGCCGGCCGGCAACGGTGGGCGGACGCCGGCAAAGGCAACCGCGTATTCGCGCATCTTGCCGGCGTAGAAATCGGGCTGACCTGGGCCGTTGTAGACGACGGCAAAGCGGCGATATTCTTTGTTGCGGATGGCGTCGACCAGGTTGTTCACTTCCATGAAGCGGAAGAGCGCCCGCAGTTGCGCGCCCGCGTCGTGTGCGAAGGCGGCAAACATTGCTTCAGGCGTGGGATAGCCGATTGCAGCGTAGTTAAAGCCCATGATCTGCGCCGCACCCATGCTGATCGACTGGATCGCAGCGCGTTCGTCGAAGCGGCGAGCGAAGTCGAAAATTTGCCACTCGTCGGCGTTCTGACCGGTGTGAGCTGGCAGCCAGGGTCCGTCAGGTTGGGGACGCCAGTAGTGCTCCTTCCAGCTTTCGACCGCACCAAAGCGGAAGTGTTGCTTGAAGGTCTCCGGGTTGGCTTTGCCCCAAAAACGCCAGAAGAGTTGGTTCTCGAAGCGGATGACCATGCGCCCATCGTCTCCAAAGGGCTGCCCCGCCGACTCGGTGACAAGCACGCCGACCGCGTCCGCCGGATCGATGTCGAGCCTGGTGCACTCGTCGAGGATCAGCCCGCCGTAGCGATTCCAGAAGCGTGCGGCGGTGCGGGCGGTGAAATCGGCGATTGCTTCGGCGTCGATCAATTGCGCGGCGGGCGGTGGGAAATCAGCGACAACGTCGCCGGTGCTGACAGGCGGCGCATAGACGATCGTCCAGACCGGTTCGCCAAAGGGCGCGCCGGCCGGGTTTGTCAGCCGCCAGTCGCTGCGCAATTCGCCGAGAGCCGCATGTGTGACGAACTCGACGGCGATGGTTGCTTCGGCGCCCGGCGGGGTGACGGGGACGGGCACGGCGTCGGGCGCGCCTAACCGGTCGTTGGCGATGTGCACCAGCCGGTAACCGTCGCCCCACGTGGTGTCGCCGGTGTTGCGCATCACCCACTGCTTGACAAAGCGCTCACCCGGTTTCAGCACAGCGCCATCCTGAATTGGGTCGGCGTCGCGCACATAGAGGGCATTGTCTACACCCACTGGGGCCGGGTTGCTTTGCGTGCGCTGAAACGTGACCAGGAAGGAGTGATGAAAGCGCGTATTGCCGTCTTGCCCGTCGCTAGTCTTTTCATTGATGTCATGGTCAGTGTGCAGATTGACAACGCGCGCCGACGGCAGTCCGTCGCCCTCGATCCAGACGCTAATGTGCTGCCCCTTGTTGACGTCAATGTCGGCGTGACCGAGATCGGCGTCATCTTTGTCGAGTGGGCGCGGGGGCGCGCTTTCATCGGGGCGGCGACCTTCCCAGGTGTAGGCCACGCGCAGGGATGGGTTGCGATCGCGTTGGCCATTGGCAGCAAGCACGCGCACAAAGATGTTGTGCTTGCCGCGATTCTCGTCTGCACTCAGATGGCGCACGTTGATGACCTGCCAGAAGGGGCTGTTGCCCGGCGCGTTGGCTGGCTCCAGCCGCACTCCATAGGCTACTGCCTCGTTGACCGGGCCGCTCAAGGTGACGGCGGCAGGCGTGGAGCGTTCATCGGTCAAAGGTGGTGGTGCAGACATGATGGTTCTCCTTTGGTAGCCAGAACCGCTAGTATAAGAACCGGCTGCCGCATGGGGGCAAGCGGTCTCCTTCACCCTGTCCGTGGTCGTTTACTCGCTCTTGCCTTCGCCCCCCATCAATGCCGGATCCGGCGCCCCCATGATGTTGTAGCCACCGTCAACGTAGAGCACCTCGCCCGTGATACGCGTGGCGTGGTCGCTGAGCAGGAAGACGGCCGCCTGCCCCACGTCCTCCTGATCGACGTTGCCCATTGGCGCCACCTGGCCGACGTAGTTGAGGCTCTTGCGGAAGCCGCTGACGCCCGACGCTGCCAACGTCTTGATTGGGCCGGCGCTGATGGCGTTAACGCGGATGCTGTCCTTGCCCAAATCCCACGCCAGGTAGCGCACCGAGGCTTCGAGCGCCGCCTTAGCCACGCCCATCACGTTGTAATTCGGCGTCACTTTTTCGGCGCCAAAATAAGTCATCGTCACCATGGCGCCGCCATCGGTCATCAGTGGACGGGCGCGCTTCGCCAGAGCGATCAGGCTATAGCAGCTCACGTCGAGAGCAATGCGGAAGCCATTGCGGCTGGTGTCGACGAAGCGTCCCCCCAATTCTTCACTGGGCGCAAAGGCGATCGAGTGCACTAGAAAGTCGAGTTTGCCGAAGTGTGCGGCCACTTTCTCGAACAAGGCGTCGATGGCGGCGTCGTCGGTCACGTCGCACTCCTCCACAAAGGTGGCGCCAATGCTCTCTGCCAGCGGCTCGACGCGCTTCTTGAGGATTTCCCCGGCGTAGCTGAAGCCAAGTTCGGCGCCTTCGGCGTGCAACGCCTGGGCGATGCCCCACGCAATTGAGTTTTTGTTGGCAACGCCAAAGACCAGCCCCTTCTTTCCGCTAAACAGCCCCATGAATGATTCTCCTTCATCGTCATAAAATGCAGAGCGATCTTGAGAAGCCGCTCTACTGAATAATGCAGATGTACGACAATGTAACACCGCAGGTGCGCCGGGGTTGCGCCGGAAGGCGGCTATCGCCTTGCGCTTTCTTTGCGCCCGGTGCGTCCTGGCGTCATCGTCAGGGCATGCCCAACCGGTTTCTGTGTTCGTTCGTCAGGATTCTGCTGCCGGCAACACGCGCAGGAACTTGCGCTTGCCAGCCTGAAGCACCTGTTCGCCTGCTGCCGGCGTCAGCATTTGTTCTTTGGTGGTGACGATCTCGCCATTCAGCCGCACGCCATTTTGCTCGACCAATCGTCGCGCTTCCCCCTTGCTCTTGACGACGCCACCCTCCAACAGCACATCAAGGATGTTCATCGGCGCCGTCAGCGTGAAGACAGGTGCATCGCTAGGCGCCTGACCCTCGAACATGCGGCGAGCGTCCTCGGCGGCCTGGTTGGCGGCTGCATCGCCCTGGAAGATGCTGACGATCTCCCACGCCAGCTTGTGTTTCAGCTCGCGCATTTCCATCTGGCCAGCGGCAACCTGCGCAAAGAGGGCATCGATTGTCTCCTGTTCCCAGCGTGTCACCAATTCGGCGTAGTTGCGCATCACGTTGTCGGGTAGATTGAGCACCTTTGTGAAGATGACGCCTGGCGGCTCGTCGATGCCGATGGCGTTGCCGGTGGATTTGCTCATGCGCATCACGCCGTCGGTGCCTTCCAGGATGGGGAAGGTCAACACGACTTGTGGGCGCATCCCGTGCGCTTCCATCAACTTGCGCCCAGCCATCAGGTTGAACAGCTGGTCGGTGCCGCCGATCTGCACGTCCGTCTGCTGGGCGACGGCGTCGTAGCCTTGCATGAGGGCATAGAAGAACTCGTGCAGCCAGATGGCGTCGCCCTTTTCGTAGCGCTTGGCGAAATTTTCCCGCGCCAGGAATTGCTGCACGGTGAAATTGCTGGCCAGCCCCACAACATCGCCGAAAGAGAGTTCCTGCAGCCACTCGTGGTTGTAGCGGATGCGCGTCTTGCTGCGGTCGAGGACGCGGAAGGCCTGTTCGGCATAACTCTGCGCCTTGCTCAGCGCATCGGCCAACGTTTGCTGGCGGCGTGCGCTTTCCTTATCGCTGGGGTCGCCTACCATGCCGGTAAAGGTGCCGATCAGGAAGGTGACGTCGTGCCCCAGGTCCTGAAACTGGCGTAGTTTACGCATCGAGATCGTGTGCCCCAGGTGCAAGTCGGGTGACGAAGGGTCGTAACCGCAGTAGACGCGCAACGGACGACCCGTGTCGTAGCTTTCTTGCAGCCGCTGACGCAGTTCTGTTTCCATGTTTTTGTAGGTCTGCTCGTCGCCAAAATCGACGCCGCGCATCAGGATGCGCATTTGTTCGTCGACAGGTGGAAATTTGCTCATCGATCTCCTCCAAACCAGATAACCATCCAGGGTGTTGTATGGCGCAGACAAATAAAAACGCGTGAGCGATTGGCTTGCCCACGCGTTGGTGACACAAAGTGAACATCACGTCAGGTGCACTGCACACCGGCGCGGCGCAAGGATGAGACGGGGCAGCCTGTGCCCCCTCGATACAAGTACTGTTTCATCGCACCAAGTATTTGCACGGGCGTGTTGTTCATACACCGTATCTTACCCCAACGCCACCGCATTTGACAATCTTTGGCGGCGCTGGCAGATTGAACGACGATCATCAAGAAATCGAGGCGTCATGCTCCAATTACCGTTTACATTCACACTGAATCAGGCTGCTGCCTGCATCGAGGAGAGCACACCGATCGTGCGTCGACTCTCGTCGCTGCAGGGACAATTTTTTGACCAGGCGGCGTATACTGCGACGTTGGCGCAAGGCGATCCGGTGCTTTACCAGGTCTACGCCGTAGATCGCCCCGCTGTGGTCGGCGAACTCTCTTCAGGTCTGACCATCCTGTATCCCGGTCGCGTCGGCGACGAGTACTTCATGACGAAGGGACACTTTCACGCTGTGTTGGAGACGGGTGAAGTTTACTACTGTCTCGGCGGGGAAGGCAGAATGGTGATGGAGACGCCCGAAGGCGACTGGCACGTGGCGGAGATGAGGCCTGGCGCAGTCGTCTACGTGCCGCCACGCTGGGCGCATCGTTCTGTCAATGTGAGCAATGGTGAAAAGTTGGTCTTCTTCTGGGTCTATCCAGCGCATGCCGGGCATGACTACGGCGCCATCGAGCGCCAGGGCTTCCGCAAGCTGATCGTGGCGCGTGACGGCGCGCCGGCGGTCATCGATAACCCGCGCTGGCTGCCGCCCGCGCAACGCTGACCGGTCAGCGTTGCGCGGTGAACACGGTGGTTTGGAGCCACCAACGTTGAAGCCAGGTCACAGAGATGCGCAGGGAGACAACCACAAGGCAGCTCAGCAGCTCACGAATCTCAGAGTAACTCCGCCGGCAACTGGTCGCGGCGGGGATAGCTCGTCTGCGTACCTGGCGCCTGCACGCTGATGGCGGCAATGGCGTTGGCACGCGCGATCGCCTGCTCGATGGGGCGCCCTTCCGCCAGGAAGTAAGCCAGACTGCCGACAAACGCATCGCCAGCGCCGGTTGTGTCCACTGCCGTGACAGGCGCCACCGGAATGTGCAGGTCCGCCTCGGCGGTGACATAAAGTGCGCCGCGTGCGCCCAACGTGATCAGTGCTGACTTTGCCCCGCGTTCCAGAATCACCCCAGCCGCCAGCCGTGCATCGTCGAGGGTGTGCACAGCGATGCCGGTGAGCAGCTCGGCTTCGCTTTCGTTAGGGCAGAAGATGTCGGCAAGCTGGTAGACCTCTTCAGGAACTTCGCTGCTGACCGGCGCCGAGTTGAAGATCGTGGTGACGCCTGCCGCCCGCGCCAGCCGCAGCGCTGCCAGGTTCGCCGCCATCGGCACCTCCATCTGACAGAGCAACACCTGTGCGTCAGTAATCGCCGCCTGAGCGCGCTCCACATCTGCCGGCGTGACCAGTCCATTGGCGCCCGCAATCACAACAATGTTGTTCTGGCCGGTCTCCTCGATGGTGATCACGGCCACACCCGATGAGACGCCTTTGCTCTCGAAGATGAAGTCGGTATGGATGCCCTCGTCGGCCAGATTGCGGCGCATGTCTTGCCCGAAGATATCGTCGCCCACACGGCCTACCATGCGCACCACGCCGCCCAACCGTGCTGTCATCACAGCCTGGTTGGCGCCCTTGCCGCCGTAGCCGGTCGTAAAGCGGTGACCGTGCAGCGTCTCGCCCGGGCGGGGGAAACGTTCAACGTAGGCATTCATATCCAGATTGATCGACCCGACGACGCAGATAGACGGTGGATTCATCGTGCACTCCTGATTTCTGATGAAAAAGCCTGACTGAAGGAAATTTCTTACTGATTTCTAGGCAGAGTTTTCATGTTTTCAGTGTTGCGTGGTGCGTGCGACGTGTCGGAATCCCTCACGCAACACGCAACATGTAAAACATACACATTGTTGCAACGGATTCGCTCACGGTCAGGTGGAAGTACTTGCGCATCTATTCCAATAGCCCCAGCTCTTCCACCCGCGCCCGCAGCACGAAGCGGCGATAGGCGCGCACCTCGGCCAGCAACGCATCCAGTTCTTGCCAGAGTTCGTCGGCGCCTCCAGCATCATGGTGAAGCGGTGCACCGGCGGCGATGCGAGCGCGATCCCCATCGAGCCATTCTTCGATGTGCAGGATGCCACGCGCTGCCAGCAGCAGCATGGTTGTGCGCACAACGGCCTCTGTCTGCCCCAGTCGCGCCGCCATCCGCCCTACATCGACGATGGCGTCATGCGCCAGCGCATATTTTGCCATACCCGCCACCTGCTTGATGACGACCGCTGGCGCATCGTCGGTAGTGGCGCGGGCGCAAAGATAGAGCGTGTCGCAGTTGTTCGCCAGCCAGTGCAGCAGCTCGCCCGATGCCGGCGTGCTCCACACCACTAGTGCGCGCCCGTTGCCGCCAGGCACGGCGAAGCGCGGCGCATACGCAACCTCCGGGCTGATGCTCTCCAGTCGGGCGCCTTCGGCATACCAAGTTGCCGCTGTCGGAAGCTGAGCGCGCGGGTCAGCGACCCGGCGCAGATCGATCACCTGGAGTGGACGGCGCGTCTCGGTCGCCATGACCTCTGGCTTGGGCTGCGCTGGCCGATGCGCCACGTACATCAATTGCAGCTTGCGCTCGCCGCGATATTCATTGACGCCCAGCGTGTAGACAAAATCGAGCGCGGCGCCGGCGGGCAGTTCGGCGTCGCCGCCGCCAAACCACACCAATTCATGCACCGGGGCGTCACTCATTGCCGGGCGGATTTGCAGCTTGCGGTGGGCGCCGTCGTTGCCCATACGTCGGTCACTGACGACGACGACAGCATAGGTGGCGAAGCGTGGCAGCGGATTACCCTGACCGAAGGGCGCTAGCCGCGCCAGTTCTGTCTCCAATTCGAGCGACAATTCGCTCAACGGCGCTTCCACATCGATTTGCAGACCTGGCTGGATGGATGGATCGCGGTGGCGCTCGATCTGGCGACTCAACTCGCGACGAAATGCGCCGATGTTCTCCGGCAGCAGACTCATGCCCGCCGCGCCGGGATGTCCTCCGTGCGAGAGGAGCAGATGGCTGCACGCCGCAATCGACGCGCCGATGTCGACGCCAGGGACGCTGCGCGCACTGCCGCGCGCGGGTTCGCCGGGTGGGTTCAGCAACAGCACGGCAGGCTTGCCGAATTCTTCAACCAATCGCGACGCCACGATACCGACGACGCCGGCGTGCCACTGCGGATGCGCCAGCACGAGCGCGTTGTAGTCGAGCAGGCTGGGGTCGCGTTCGATCAAGTCCAGCGCCGATTTGGTGATCTGCGTCGTCAGCACGCGGCGTTCCTGATTCAGGCGCTCCAGCTTGTTGGCGAGCTGGCCAGCGCGGATCGGGTCGCGCGTCGAAAGTAACTCGACGGCAACTGTGGCGTCATCGAGTCGGCCCAGCGCGTTCATGCGTGGGCCGAGCTGAAAGCCGATCGATTCAGCGCTCAATCTGGCGGGATCGATGCGCGCACTCTGCATCAGCGCCATCAAGCCGACGCGCCTGGTTGTGCGAAGCCGTTCCAGCCCGCGTTGCAGCAGATAGCGCACATCGTTAACCTGATCGGCCACGTCGGCCACAATGCCGAGCGCGACCAGGTCGAGCATTTCCTCCTCTTCGCCGCGACGGCCAGCCAGCTCAAAGAGCCGCTGCACCAGTTTGTAGGCGACGCCGACACCGGGCAGCGTGCGCAACGGGTCGCCTTCTGGCAAGAACTTGGGATTGACGATGGCATTGGCGCGACGCACGCTGGCGACGCCGACATCGAGTGCGCTTAGCCCCCACAGTGGATCGACGCCTGGCGTCAGCCCGACAAACTCAGCAGTGAGATCGTGGTGGTCGGTGACGATGACGGTGATACCGCTGTCACGTGCGAAGCCGATTGCCTCGGCTTCAGCGATGCCGGTGTCACAGGTCAACAGCACGTCCGCCGGAGACTCGGCCAGCTTTTGCTTGAGCTTGGGCAGGCGGATGCCGTGGCTTTCCTCGAAGCGATTGGGCACATGAAAGCGCACGTGCTCCTCATCGCTCAGCGTCTGGAGCGCCGTCACCAAGAGGGCAGTGCTTGTCTGTCCATCTACGTCGAAGTCACCCCAGACCAGGATGTGCTGGCGGGCAGTAATGGCGTCATGCAGTAGATGCGCCGCTGCATCAACACCGATCAAAGCCGAAGGTGGCGCCGGCGTGTAGCGGTCGGGGTCGAGAAAGGGCAACGCCTTAGCTGGCGTGTCGATGCCGCGTTGCGCCAGCAATTGCGCCACCAGTGGGCGCCCACCGACGGCGGCGATCAGTTCTGGTGAGGGGATGACAACGGGTTTGACGATCCAGGGCTGCGTCATGCTCAGAACGCCAACTCCTCTACATCTTCAAGGGTGAATTCCAGCGCCCGCTCCATATCCAAGGCAAAGAACATCTCAGCGTCGTCGAGTTCGTCCAGATCGCCAGCGGCGTCGCCACGGTTGCAGCGGCTACGGTATATGCAAAAGGCGCAGAAGCGGCGGCGATTGGTGGCCGTATCGGCCACTTTCGGAAAGTCCGCCTCAGTCTCCCCGGCGGTAATGGCAGCCAGCAGGTGTAGCAGGCGGCGGCGATTGGCCTCATGTTGGGCTGCGTCGTAGCGGAAGATGACCGGCTGGGTGGGTGCAACGGCGAACCAGTAGCACATCTCCACCTGGTCTGGGCGCACCGGCCCCCACGGCAACCCGACGCTCGCCTCCACCAATACGTAGGGGTAGACGATCGTCTGCCAGCGTTGCCTCAGTGTGGCGGGATCGCTGCGGCGCTGGGCTGTCTTCCAGTCCACAATCACAGCGCGTCCGTTTGGCTCGGCAGCGATCAGGTCATACCTGGCGGCGAGGCGGAAGGTTGGGGATTGAGAGATTGGGGGATTGGGAGATTGGAGATTGGAGATTGGGGAGGGGGTCAGTATTCGTTGCTTCCCTCTTTCCCTTTCTTCCTCTCTCCTTTTTTCCCTTTCTTCTTGCACAACGACTTGCACAACGACGGATACAGACAGCACGCGCTCGATCTCTACAAATTGCGTCGGCAGATCGGCGGGGCGGTGGGTGAGATAGGCGGCAAACCAGGTCGAAAGGGGCGGCGTGAGCGCAGCGCCAACCTCCACCGGATCGATGCCGATTTCGACACGCTGCACCAGGCGATGGAAATGCTCACCCTGGCGCATCAAGGCTTCGTGCTCCTGCACCGGTGCTGCTTCAACCGCAGGCCAGGGCAACTGCTCGACATAAGCCAGCCAGAAGCGACGCGGGCAATCTGCAAAGGCTTGCAGGCTGGACTGTGAAAAGGTGAAAGTGGGTGGGATCGCGCTCATGGCCGGTTCGTCTTCACAGCGAGTAGATGAGGATGACAGGCGGCTGTCATCGTAAGTCGCCTGTTGCACGGTATTGTACTGTGCAGTGTGGGTGAAGGGCAAAGAACTGTCAGGGGACGCAGTTGGAGTAGACGCAGTTGGAGTAGACGCAGTTGGAATGAACGCAGTTGTCTATGGAATGGCGGGATGAAGCAAGCGGAAGCAGATAGATGGGTGAAATCAACGGGCGACCGGTCATGACAACCCGTCGCCCGTGGCCTCGAGGCAGCATCCGATCTGGTGATCCGGTGCAGTGGAACACTTGCCTTTATGCGCCAGGCTGCAGTGTGCGGCGCGTGGACGGGGCGCAAAGCCCGCCGACAATGCGTACGCGGTAGACGCCGTTGCTGGCGCTGCCTGCCAGCGTCTCCATGCGCCCCCAGCGTCCATCATTCAGCTCCAGGATCATTTCTTCGGCAAAGATCGAGTCGCGTGAAAGATCGCGCTCGCCGTTGGTGACATAAATCTTCGCTTCAACATCGCCGGGCGCGCCTGACACAAAGCTGTACTCAACGGTTGCCAGCCAGATGCCCATGGCGTATACGGAGCCGTGCCCTGCAGTGCGTACTTCGGTGTCCATGTGCCTGTTCTTTCGCTGTGCAGATTTCAGACCAATGACTCTCGGCAACTCTTCTCCCAGAGTAGCACTTTCTAGCAATGGGCGCATCGTCGCATTGTCGCGATGCGGCGCCGTCGCCAATGAAAATTTCCAGTTATCTGTGATCTGCTGCACAGCAGGCGCGCAGTCCCCGCTACTGCGGTGGACGTAGAACTTTTGTACGCTATGTATGCCTCGACAACTCGCTTGTAAGTTTGTTTAAAGCATGAGAAGGAGGACACTCATGAACATCCCAAGATTGCTTTCCCTGGCAGTGGTGGTGCTCGCCTGTCTGGGGGTCTATCGCATCGCATCTGCACACGGTGATGCGCCACATCCACCTGAACCGTTGCCCCCTGTGCAGGTCAATGGCTCAAGCGTGCACGCGGCGTGCGCTGGTGGCCCTGTGATTGACGGCATCACCCTCGACGAGTGCATCACGCGTACCTTTACCGTTGGCGGCGTGAGCAAGAGTATCCGCGTCTGGTACACCAAGAATCCTGTGACGGCCAATCGCACCCAGGATGGCATCAATTACACTCTGGAGCACTGGATCAACTCGGATAACGAGGCGCAGCAGGTGGCGCAATGGTTCGAGGAGGCCTGGCAACGCTACTTCGCCGACTCCGGCCACCACCTCTATGACAACGGCTGTGGCAACATGGTCAATGTCCAGATGGAGGATGGCATCGGTTGGTCGGGCATCGCCTACTGGGGCAACCCTGGCGACTGCTGGATCGGCATCGACTCGCCGATGGTGCGCGGCGGTGGTGGGCAATGGACGGTCTACCATGAGGCGCAGCACTATCTGCAATACTCCTACGACGCCGGCTGCTATGGCTATCTGCGCCCGAACTACCCGGACGATTCGGAGTTTGTCGAAGGCTACGCCGACCTGGGCGCCGACAGTGTGGACGCTGCGCTGGATGCAATGGGCTACGGCGGCATCACCTACGATCCGTCGACTTCGATGTACGACAAGAGTTACGGCAATATCTTCAACAAGTATTTCATCGAACAGCTTGGCTCCATCGGGACGCCCACCGACCCATGGCACCGGATGGACGCGCTCTATCGGCACTATCAGGAGTGTGACACTCAGGATACGCTCTATGTGCTCAATTCATTGATTCCAACGTTGAGCGGCGGGAAATGGACGGAACGCCAGTTCTTCCTGAACTTCTTTGCCGCCAACTGGGCCAAGGATTGGGCTGACCCGATCACGCAGCCCGAACTGGTTTACCTGGATGACGACGGCAACCTCTACGGCAACCTGGCGCCATTGACCCAGAACATCAACATGGCGGGTGGGACGCAGAGCTTTCCCGACAGTACGCCCGATGATTGGGCGGCGCGCTACTACCAGGTGACGCCACAAGCTGGCTGCCCTTACCTGCAGATGGAAGTGGACGGTGCATCCGGCGCCCAGCTGGGCATCAACTTCATGGCGGCCAAGACCTCAGCGCCAACGCGGGTCTTGCGCTCCGCCAAGATCGGTGAGGACTTCGTGCGCACCTTTGCCGCCAACGGCGTGCATAACCGGCTGGTGGCGGCGGTCAACAGCTTCTCCAGCAACTACAACTACACTGTGAATTTCACCTGCGTCACGCCGACGGTCAACATCCTGGAGCCGCGACAGGTCAAGTTTGCGTTGGTCGGCGACCCGACCAGCCCCATTGCCTTCCTGGCGCGTTGGACGGTGAGCGATGGCAGCAGCTCCGTACGCGGGCTGCAAGAAACGGACTTCACCTTCGACGCTGAAGGCGCGGCGATCACGGTGGTGCCGGGCACGTTCCAGGAAGTTGGCAATGAATACTGGGCTGTGCTCCTGCCGCCCACGAAGCCCCTCGGCACCACCTTTGTCGACTTCAAAATCACCCTCAATGGCGCCATCTCCGACAGCGAAACCGACGCCCTGCTCTATGTGGCGCCCGGCAACAGCGACATTGCCATGAGCTTCGACGCCAGCGGTTCGATGGACACCGAAGACACCACCGGCGAGGGCACGCGTCTAACAAATGCCAAACGCGCCGGTCAAGTCATCGCCGATCTGTTGCGTGAAGGCGACCGCATCCTGGTGCAAGACTGGTCGGCGTTCAATAATCCGCCCGGTTGTGGCGCACCTGGGGACGGCAACTGCCCACTCGACATCCGCACGTTGCTGCCGCGCACCGACCTGGTGGCAGCCAACCTGAGCACCGTGATCGGCATCGCTCGCACGCAGATCAACAATATCAGCGCACGCGAATGGACGCCGGTCGGCGGCGGCATCAATGCCGCCAAGGATGCGCTGATGGCCGGCCCTGCCAACACCAATCCGAAGCATATCTTCCTGCTCTCAGATGGCGAAGAGAATGTCAAGCCCTTCTATAGCGATGTCAAGGCCGACCTGTTGGCTTCGGGCGTTGTCGTCAACACGATCGCCTTCGGCCCTGAAGCGCCGGGCAACCTGATGGCGCAGATTGCAGCCGACACCGGCGGCATCTATCGTCCGGTGGCGACGGGCAGCAGCGGCTCGGGGGTGATGGCGGCCAGCGCCGAGGCAGTGGCGGCGTTTGACGCGCTCAATCTGCCGGTCGAAGCCTCTGCAGTAGCGGCAGCCTCCTACCTGCCAGGACAGTTGGGGTTGGCCAACGTCTACGACTACTTCGACACCGAGGCGCAGGGCGCTGCGCGCGTCATTAACATGAACTACACCAACGTGCCCGCCTTCGACCAGCCCAATAGCATCAAGGAGATGATGATCATTGTCGACAAGAGCGTCAATCAGTTGCGGCTGGTTGTGGCCGGTAAGCAGCCCGACGATGAGGGTTGCACCATTAGCGACATCCGCAAGGTGGATGTGTTGATGCCGGGCATGGATCCGCAAAAGGATCGCTGGCTCCCGATCAGCCCGCGCAACAGCGCCACGCCCGCCGACTGGGACATCCGCAACAATCGCTTCGACGACGTGCTGGTCGTGAACAACCCGGCTGAAGGCGCCTGGCGCTTCCGCACCTACTACTATCCGGTCAACTGCATTCCACTGGCAGCGGCGGATACAGGGTCTACACCAGCGGGCGAGGGCACCGCAGCCACTGTTGACGCGACTGCAGCTCCTGCGGACGTAGCTGCTGTTGCGAACGGCGCCCCCTACGCCTTTATCATGAACGTGTCGGTGCAGTCTACGATTCAACTTGAGGGCCGTCTGTTGGGCCTGACTGCCAATCAGGGCGCGGCAGGTGATGAGGTGACGATCATCGGCACACTGCTCGATAAGAATGGCACTTTGCCTGCCACAGCCATAGTGGCGCTGGTAGAAGGCCCGGTCGGCAACACATTGCTCGTTCTCAAAGATGACGGCGCTAACAACGACGGTGCGGCTGGCGACAACATCTACGGCGCCCGTTTTGCGCAGACTCTCTACGGCGGCGGCTACAGTGTGCGCATCCTGGCCTACTTCAAGGACCCGGCGAACGCAGCCAACCAGTTGTGGCGTGAGTGGAATGGCGGCTTCTGGATCAAGGGACCCAAGCCCGACCGGCAATGTGGTGGCGAGAACGACGCCGACAAGGATTGCATGCCCGATGACTGGGAGCGCCGTTGCAAGCTGATCGTCGGGCAAGATGACCGCCGCGCCGACCCTGACAACGACGGCCTGAGCAACTACGACGAACTGCAGTTGGGCACGCGTCCCTGCCGCGCCGACACCGACAACGGCGGCGAGAATGACGGCTCGGAAGTCGGAAATCAGCGCAACCCGCTTGACCCGAAGGACGACAAGGTGCGCGAGATCGGCAAGATTCGCATCCGTCCGCTGAACGGCATGATCCTGATCGACTGGAGCTACCCCCTCTCCTACACGACCATGGTTGGCTACATCTCGACGGATGTCAATCAGTTAGGCAACCCCATCGATCTGGGGCAGAAAGGCAACTTCCCAATAGCGGGGCTTGCTAACGACACGACCTACTATGTCCGGCTGCAGGGTGTCAATGAGGAGGCGGTTGGCGACATCAGCGACCCGGTCACTGTGACGCCCAAGGCTGACCCGGATATGCCGACGGGAACGTTGCTCATCCAAAACGGCCAAGCAGTCGCCCCGTCCAAACAGGTCGTGCTCAACATTAGCGCCACCGACCAGGTGCTGGATGGCGCCGCTCAGGGCGCAGCCGCACATCAAACGGACATGCTGTCTCAGATCGTCAACCAGGTCAGTGGCGGCGTGCAGATGCGCATCTCGAACAGTGAGGACATGAGCGGCGCCGCTTGGGAGCCGGTGACGCCCACCAAGAACTGGACGCTCGATTGCGAGCCGGGTGCAACGTGCACGGTCTACGCCCAGTTCAAGGATGCCGCCCAGAATGAATCGCTGATTGTCAACGATGCGATCACGCTGGATGCGTCGGCAGGCGTCACGAATCTCTACCTGCCAGTGGTGACCCGGTAGAGGTGCAGGGGTTATGGTTGGTAGCCTAGTCGCTGCCGCCACACGACAACTGCAACATACCTTCCAGCAAAGACAGTCGCCCAAAGGCGGCTGTCTTTGCTGTTTCAGGAATTTTTTCCGGCGCTCATAGACAACACAAATAGACTTTGCTCATCTTCCCGGAAGCTCTGAGCTTCCGGGAAGATATCGGATGTACGATGTTTGATTGTGCTATCTATCAGATGCCCGAACTGGAGCGCACCCGCTCAGAATCCGCCTGTTGCGCCTGCCGCCACCACGAAAAAGCCAATGATGCCGATGAGTCCAATGATCAGCATTACATAAAAAGCACCTGAGTAACCGCGTTCATCTTCCATAATATGACCTCGATGCGCTGATGTATGAAAGGTTGATGTAAGTGTTGACGAAAATCAAGC
>DMDA01000092.1:84693-86846 GCA_003451595.1 Chloroflexota bacterium
CCACTGGAGAGTAGTGGATACAAGGGGTGAAATCGTGGATGACAAGAGCGTGAATATTGCGCAGCCGGCCGACAAATTGCGTTATCTCTCTGAGCTGGAGGTCTTTCAGGACCTTTCGCCGCGCGAGATGGAGGAACTCAATCGCGTCACAACGCTAAGCACGGTGCCCAAAGGGCGGGTTTTCTACCGGCCTGAGGAGCCGGGGGAGGTGCTCTTCATCTTGAAAGAGGGCAAAGTGCAACTCTACCGCATCAGTCCAGAGGGCAAGAAGCTGGTCATCACCACCCTGGGACCACACACGCTCTTTGGTGAAATGGTGTTGCTGGGTACGAAGACGCACAACACCTTTGCTGAGGCGCTTGAAGATTGCATTATCTGCGTCATCAATCGCAGCGACCTGGAGAGGTTGACCCTGGGCAAACCACAAGTGACGCTACGCATTTTGGAAATCACCGGGCGCCGCCTGCGTGACGCTGAGACGCGTTTGGAAAACATGGCCTTCAAGGGCATCCCGGCGCGGCTGGCCAGCATGTTATTGCGGCTGGCCGAAGAGCAAGGGAGCAACGATATTACTGGCCTGACGCATCAAGACCTGGCCGAGAGCGTCGGCACTTATCGTGAAACAGCAACGCAGGTGCTCAACGATCTCAAAGCGGCTGGCTATATTGACATTGGTCGCAAGCGGATTACGATCCTGGATGTCGATGGCCTGACCGCCGTTGCCGAAAATTGAAGTGGATGGCGCCAAAGAAATTTGCCGTGAGAGCCCAAAATCAGTTGACATTTGCCAAAAACGTCAGTACAATCCAGACGAGATTGTGCTTCATAGCACAAAGTGGCAATGAGAAACCCACCCAGTTCATCCAGCACATCTCACCTGATTGTTCAATTCTATCAATGTTGTCCGACACAAAATAAATACCATCGACTCAGGAGGTTCTTTCCATGACACATGTGATCTTTGACCTGTGCATACGCGATGGCGCCTGCGCAGAAGTCTGTCCTGTCGAATGCATCGTTCCCGGGCAGCCGGAAGATGAGTGGCCCTGGTACTACATCGATCCCGACACCTGCATCGACTGCGGCGCATGCGTGCCCGAATGCCCGGTCGAAGCGATCCTGCCGGAAGAGGACCTGCCGGAGGAATATCAATACGCCGCTGAGTTGAATGCACTCTTTTTCTCCGAAGGCCCCGGTTATTCCGCTGCAGGCAAGTAGGAGCACGACAGCCATTCAGCCGATTGGTAGTACACCAGCGATCGGTTACACGATTTCAGGTGCGGTCTTGTCAGAGAACCTCTGCACACGCAGAGGTTCTTTTTTATTGTGTGAGAAGCAGGAGGCTAACCGAACATGCACGATGAGTCTATTCATGGTGATAGCCTATGGCAGGATGTTGCACGCGCACTAGTCATCGTCGCTCACCCCGATGATGCTGATTTCATCTGTGGGGGCACGGCGATCCAAATGGCGCGTCAAGGCATCGAGGTCACCTATATGGTCTTGACCAATGGGGATAAAGGCAACCATAACCCGGAAATTACGCGCAACCAGTTGATCGCCATGCGCCAGATTGAGCAGCGACAGGCTGCTGCGCTTTGCGGCGTCAAGCAGGTGCTCTTTATGGGTGAGGAGGATGGCTTTCTCCGTCCGCGCCGTGCGATCCGCAAGCGCGTCACGCGGGAGATTCGCCGTATCCGCCCGGAGTTGATCATCTGCACTAACCCGGATCGGTACTTTGTGGGCGAGGGCTACATCAATCACCCGGATCATCGCAATGCCGGGCTGATTGCTATCGAGGCGATTTTCCCGGCTGCCGACAATCCCATGTTTTATCCCGACATGGCCGATGAGGGCTATCTGCCCCACAAGATCAAGTACCTCTATGTGCACGGCCACGATGCGCCGACGCTCAAAGTTGATATTACCGCCGAGCTGCCGACCAAAGTTGAGGCAATCCTCTGCCACAAGTCGCAATTCGATAACCCGGAGCAAGCGAAGGCGCGCTGGTTGGAAACCTGGGGTGAACGGCAGGAGGATGGTTCGCTGCGCTATTTCGAGGCGTTCAAGGTGATGAAGTTCGGGTAGGTCCAAAAGAAACGTAGAACGCGGATTTTGCAGATCGGGTGCATGTACACAGACTGAGCTTTCAG
>DMDA01000092.1:87117-114022 GCA_003451595.1 Chloroflexota bacterium
AATTACTGCGCTTCGGCCATCATTGTTGCTTCTTGCTCGTTGGCAAAGGTCGTCAGGTTGTCCAGCGTTGTCTGGATATCGGCGCCCTGCATGATCTCATTGAAGGCAGCGGTGGCGGCATCGCGCACAGCTGTGTAGGAGATCAACTGCGGTTCATAGGCGCTGTACGGCAGCAACGCCACACCCTGCTGCCACTGCACATTTTCCTTCAACTTGTCCGAGAAGAAGTTAGCCGTGCTCTTGCGGGTGGGGAAGTAGCCACTGATCTCATCCCAACGCGCCTGAATTTCGGGTGAAGTGAACCACTTGATGAAAAGCCACGCCGCTAGTTCCTGCTCTGGCGTCGTCTTGGTGATCATCACGTCGCCGCCGTAGATGTTCTGCACCGGCTCGGCAGTGGTGTGCGGGATCGCAGCAACGCCCCACACATCCGGCGCCCTGCCTGCCTCTTCGGCCGCCTTGGCCACGTCACCAGCGTAGAAAGGAATGCCAGAGGTGGAGCCTTGCGCAAAGATGCCCTTGCGCGCTGCAAATTGTGGATTTGGGAAACCCTCCGTGAAGAAGTAGGCGCAACCTTCGTCGTACAAGCCTTTGAGGAAGGTCATGGCTTCGACCGTAGCCGGGCCATTGAAGACGTAGCCCTTACCGTCCTCGGTCAGCACATTGCCGCCGAAGGCGAAGGTCCAGGCGGCAACCGCCGAAGCATCGTCGCGTAGGATGTAGCCACCGGTGCCATCACCCACCGCTGCGGCTGCCGCGCACGCCATTTCCTTGAATTCATCCGGCGTCGTCGGTGGGCCAGCAAAGCCCAATTCTTCGAGCCAGGTCTGGTTGTAATACAACACTTCCATCGAGCGATTGGGCGGGAAGCCCAGGCGCTGGTTGTCGAAGAGCGGATTCACACTCTGCTCCAGGAAGGCTGGATAGAAGTCCGCCAATTCTTCGGCGCTCAGGCCCCAGGTCGGGTCGTTGATCAACGTGTCCAGATCAACCAGCACATCGTTGAGCTGATAGAATGACTGGTCGTTCTGGTAACCCACTAGCAAGGCTGCCGGCAGCTCGCCAGCCGCAATGCTGGAATTCACCTTGTCGCGGATGTCATCGTAGCTGCCCTGGTTTTGGGCGTCCACCGTGATGCCGTATTCATTGCTGGCGTTGAATTCCTCGATCAGCGCCTTCAGCTTCTCTTCGCGCGAGCCGGAATGATTGTGCCACCACACCACCGTCTGTCCGGTCGGGTCGACGCCAGCATAGGCGCCTTCCGCCATGGCTTCTTCCGCCGCTGCCTCGGTTGCTGCGGCGGGAGCTTCCGCCGCAGGCGCTGCGGGCATTGCCGTGCACGCTGACAACACCAGCACGGCGACCATCACCAGCGCCATCCATCCTGTTATTTTGCGCATATCATCTCCTTCTGAAACTGCGAATGGAACAACTCGTTTTATTGTCAACGGTCAGTGTGAAGTGTTGACCGTTGTTCACCTGGAGAGATGTACGTCAGGCGTCAAACTCAATCGTGACGGCTGACCGCTTGACGCTTCATCCCGCTTGACGCTTCATCCCTTCAACCCGGAAGTGGCAATCCCCTCGATGAAGGTTCTCTGAGTGAAGAAGTACAGCACGATCACCGGCGCCATCGTGATCACCGAACCAGCCATCTGCAAATGAAATTGTGCGCCTGCTTCGTCGATAAAGGCGAAGAAGCCATAGGTCACCGGGCGCCAGTCTGGCGTTGTTGTCACCAGGATCGGCCATGCCAGCGCGTTCCAGGCGCCGATGAAGCCGAAGAGCACCAGCGTCATGAGCGCCGCCTTCGAGAGTGGGATCATGATCTTGATCAGGTAGCGCAGATGTCCGGCGCCGTCGATCTGCGCTGAGTCCCACAGGTCGTTGGGCACTTGCATGAAGAACTGGCGTAGCAAAAAGATGCTAAACGCACTGGCCATAAAGGGCACTGTGAGCGCCGGCCAGTTGTTGATCCATGGGATCGGCCCGACGCGCCCCAGCCACGACACTGTGATGAAGTTGGGCACCCAGATGATCGCTTCGGGCAACATCAACGTCGCCAGGAGCAGGCTGAAGAGCAGATTTTTGCCCCAGAACTCCATACGCGCAAAGGCATAGGCCGCCAGCGTGCAGAAGACGATCTCACCTGCCACTGTGATGGCGGCGATGCGGATGCTGTTCCAAAAATAGAGCGAAAAATTTGCCTGGTTCCAGGCATCGATGTAGTTCTTCCACTGTGGCGAGCTGGGCAGCCAGGCGCCGCCGTTGGCTTCGGTCAGGTTCATCAGCGAGACGCTGACTGTATAAAGGAAGGGGACGATGGCCACCCCTGCGCCCAGCATTAGCACAAGATAGGTGCCAGCATGGCGCAGCGCTCGTGGTCGTCCTGTGCGCGGCGCCCTGTCAGTGGCGACGTTGGCAGTGACGACGCCGGGACGCGGCAGCGTATCAGCCATAGTGCACCCGCTTTTCCGCCAGTCGATTGTTGGCGACCGTGAGGACAATGATGACCAGCAGCAACAAGATCGCCAGCGCCGACGCATAGCCGTAACGCGTGTCGCGCTGGAAGGTCTGAAAGATCACGACGCTGGCAGTGTCGGTCGTGCCCAGTGCCGCCCCTGTGCGCAGGACATAGATGTGGTTGAACGCCTTGAAGGTGCCGATCACCGAGTAGAGCGTCAGGAAGTACATCGTCGGCGAGAGCAGCGGCAGTGTGATGTAACGGAATTGCGGCCAGCGGCCAGCGCCGTCGATAGCGGCGGCTTCGTACATTTCTCTGGGGATATTGCCCAGCCCTGCCAAAAAGATGACGGTGTTGAAGCCGAAAAATGTCCATACGCCGTAGATCATGATGACGACCAGCGCCAAACTCGGCCCTGCCGCCCACACCGGTAGTTGCACGCCCGGCGTCAACAGGTTCAGGATGCCCTGTGGTTCGTTGATCCATCCCAGCGGCGGGATGCCGAAGAAGCCCAAAATCTCGTTGACCGGCGCCGTTGGTCGGTTGGAGAAGATGATCTTGAAGACGGCTGCAGTGCCTACAAAGGGGGCGATGTAGGGCAGGAAGTAGATCACGCGGAAGAAGCCGCGTCCGCGAATCTCCTGAAATAGAAGTACGGCTAGCACCAGCGCCACCACCAATTGCGGCGGAATCGTGCCGAGCGAGTAGTAGAAGGTCGCCAGCAGCGCATACCACCATTTTGCATCGCCTTGCGCGATGATGCGAGGCGCCTCGGCGATCAGCACCCACGCACCGATGATCAATGCTGCCGCGCCGCCTAGACGCAGACCGACGCTCATCATGGAACTGCGATGGCTGGCGCTTTGCCATAGCCGCCACGACAACCACAGCAGCACGAAGCCCGCGCTGATCAGCGTCATCTGCGCGCCAATGTTCAACCCGCCGCTTGCCAGCGATGCAGTGATATTGCCCTGCAATTCAACCCATGTCATCCAGCCGACGATGCCAGCCAGCCCGACGAGGATGGTTGCCAGCGTGAAGGCGCCGCTGTAATTTTCGTGGCCGTGGCGACGGTTGCGGCTGCGCACGACAAGCCAGGTGGCGGCGGCGCCCACCAGCAGGCTGCAGGCGGCGAGCAACAGCCACTGGAACGGTTCAGGGCTGGTGAGCGCCTCATTGAGCAGGCGGCGGAAATTTTCCGGCGTGTTGCGGGCGCCACGCATCTGGTTGGGAATGTCGAGCAAGAGGGGCAGTAAGCGGATGATCCACGCCAGCAGCGCTAGCACCATCACGCCAAAGGCCATGCCCGGCGCCAGCCAACGCCAGAAGCTGTCGCCTTTTTCTTTGGCGGCTGCCACACCGCGCTTGATGGCGCGCAGCGCTATGAAGATCAAGATCACAGCGCCCCAAAATCCGAGCAGATAGGTGAAGTCGCTAACCGCTTGTACGTAGTTGCCCAGCCCCGTGAAAGCGCCTGGAATCTTATTCAGTCCACGGTGGGTGCTCATGAAGGCGGCGAAGAGCAGCGGAAAGAGGCCAAACAACCCAACGATGAGAAATGCCGGCAGCAAAAACAGGTATGCCAACAACGCCTCGCGCACGCGGCGCCCCTGACGCCCACTCAACAGGCCGCGTCGTTCGGCGGAGGATGTCGATTGTCGCGCAAGCGTGGTGGGTGTCTCTTGGCCGGTGAGCAAGGCGTCGCTCATGCGAGTATCTCTTCCGATTTGTACGGCGAAAACTTTCGCAAGCTAAAACCGTTTGTACAATAAGCGCCGGTCAGGTATATCGCTTGAAGCTAGACGTTAGTATAGTAGAGTGCATTCAATGCGTCAATTGCTTGACGAAGTGCAGACCACTTTATTGATTTCCAGGTTGTCGCGTCATACCGTTCACAATTTTCCTGGAGGCTCCAAAGCTTCCAGGAAGACAAACAGCTAACCTAGAGGTCAGTAAGTCTACACTGCTTTATAGATAGCACAATCAAACATCGTCCCGATATCTTCCCGGAAGCTCTGAGCTTCCGGGAAGATGAGCAAAGTCTATTTATGTTGTCTATTAGTTTTGCACGGAATTGTTAAGACATGCACAAGCCGAGGTTAACAACTGGATCGTGGTCACCTCATGACGAGCCGCGTGCCGGTTTCTCCACGCAGTGCACGGCCCAGATTCTCTGGATTGGTGATGATGGCCATGGCCTCTGCTTTGGCGCTCTGCTTCAGGAAACGGATGCAAGCCTCGATCTTGGGTTTCATGCTGCCGGGGGCAAAGTGCCCTTCCGCCATATATGTCTCTGCCTGGGCGACGGTCATCCGATCGAGCAACTGCTGGTTGGGCTTGCCTAAGTTGAGCGCAACCTTCTCCACCCCCGTACTGATCAGAAACAGGTCAGCGTTGATCTGCACTGCCAATAGGCTGCTGGCGCGATCCTTGTCGATCACTGCATAGCGCGAGCGCAATTCACCTTTGGCATTGCGTACGACAGGGATGCCGCCGCCGCCGACCGCCACGACGATCCAGCCCATCTTCACGGCCTGGTCAATGGCGGCCTCCTCGATGATGGCGCGCGGCTCCGGCGAGGCGACGACGCGCCGCCAACCGCGCCCGGCATCTTCAACAACCTGCCAGCCTTCTGCCTCGAACTCGCGCGCCCGCGCTTCCTCCATGAAACCACCGATTGGCTTCGTTGGATTGGCAAAAGCCGGATCATCGGCGTCGACTAGCACCTGAGTGATGATTGTGATGCACTGCCGATCAATCTGGCGTCTGTGAAATTCGTTGTTTAGGGTCTGCTGTAGCATGAAGCCGATGCTGCCCTGCGTGTCCGCCACGATCAGGTCGAGCGGCGTCGGGTGCACCTCGCGCGCGGCTAATTCGTTGCGGCGCAAAATGAAGCCGACCTGAGGGCCATTGCCGTGCGTAATGACGGTCGTCCAGCCGGCTTCGACCATGTCGGCGACATTGCGCGTCGTCTCGCGCACAGCATCCCATTGATGCGAAACGTCGGGATGTTTGTTGTCCGTAATCAAAGAATTGCCGCCAATAGCGACGACGGCGACGCGAGAAGGGTTAGTGACGCTCATAGTATGTCTCACCTCTTCGTGAGGAATGGAATCTGGCGTATGAATCTCGTCTATGCAGCGTCGCAACGATAGCCTTGATGCTGTCCAAGCCTCGGTGCTGCCCACGTCATACGCCAGATGTTGGCAAAATTACCTGATTAACGCCGGTAAAATGGCATAAAACTCTGTTGCCTTGACCACATCGGACAGCAAGACGCTATCTTGCGTCGTGTGCGCAGTCTCTTCTTCGCCAGGTCCAAAACCAATTGACGGGATGCCGGCCTTGCCCATCCAGTAGATGCCGTTGGTGCTGAAGTTCCACTTGCCGGCAGGGTGCGCGGGCAGGCCGATCAACGTGCGCGCCTGCAAGCCTGCCTGCACCAACGGATGCTGCTCGTCCAGCGCCCAGGCCGGGAAGTACTTGTCGACCGGGAAGACAAAGCCGGTGTAGCTCGGCTCGGCATATTTCATCATCTCGACGGTGATCTCGCCCTTGTCTAGCAACGCCTGTGGCGCCAACGCTCGCACCTGGGCGATGGCGTCCTCCGCCGTTTCGCCAAAGGTGACGCGGCGATCGATGTAGACGCGCGCCTGGTCGGGCACGGCATTGATCGACGGCGTCGAGACCTTCATGTCGCTGACGGTGATCTTGCCATGCCCCAGGAAGGGGTCGTCGCCCAACTGTGGCTCCAGCTTGCTGACGCCCTCGATCAGCGGCAGCACTTTGTAGATGGCGTTGTCGCCCAGGTGATTGCTGGCGGCATGGGCGCTGCGCCCGCGCGCAATCACCTCGATCTCGACGCGCCCTTTGTGCCCGCGATAGACCTGCATCTTGGTTGGCTCGCCGATGACGACAAAATCAGGGCGGATGCCTTCATGCTCGACAAAGGCGTGCGGGGCGATGCCGTCGCACCACTCCTCCATGTTGCCGAAGTAGTAAGCCGTCCAGCCGTCGAGCAGTCCCAGCTCTTTGGCGATCTTCAGCCCGTAGATCATCGGCGGCGTGCTGCCCTTTTCGTCGCAAGCGCCGCGCGCATAGAAACGCCCTTTCTCGATCTTGCCGATGAAGGGGTCCCAATCCCATTCATCTGGGTTGCCAATGCCGACGGTGTCGATGTGGCTGTCATAAACTAGGATACGCGGCCCGTCGCCGATGCGCCCGACGGTGTTGCCCATCGAATCAAACCAGACCTCGTCAAAACCAAGTTTGCGCATCTCCGCCTGGACGCGCTCGCCGACCGGCCCGATCTGCGAGTCCATCGACGGGATGGCGCAGATTTCGCGCAGGAAGCTGATGATGGTTTCGCTCTGTTGGCTGACCTGCCGCTGGACGGCAGCAACATCTACTGTAGACATAAAAGAATCCTTTGGAATGGCAGCGCCGTATCACGTTGTCCCGGCGCCAGGTGCACACTTGTAAAAGGCACGAACGGATGGAGATGACAGGATTATATCGGTCGCCGCGAAGCGTTGTCAAAAGCGCTGATGACCTGCGACTTGCGCCACCCACTTGCTGTCAGGGCACGCGTGTGATGCTTGCGCCCAGCGCGCGCAGTTTGACGTCGATCTCCTGATAGCCACGGTCGATCTGTTCGACATTGCCGATGGTGGTGATGCCTTCCGCCGCCAGCGCCGCCAGCACCAGCGCCATGCCGGCGCGGATGTCGGGGCTGGTCACCTGCTGGCCGGTGAGCCGGCTGGGGCCGACGACTACGGCGCGATGGGGGTCGCAGAGGATGATCTGCGCCCCCATCGCAATCAGCTTGTCCACGAAGAACATGCGGCTCTCGTACATCTTTTCGTGAATAATGACTGTGCCCTGTGCCTGCGTGGCGGTGACAATGGCGATGCTCATCAGGTCAGGCGGGAAGGCAGGCCACGGGGCGTCGTCGATCTTGGGCACAGCGCCGCCAAAGTCGGGACGCACGCGCAGAGATTGTTCCTCCTCGATGACGAGCGTGTAGCGTTCGCCAGGCGGGGCAGCCGGGTTCTCCTCCAGGTGCATCCGCACACCCAAACGGTCGACAAAGACCATCTCCATCATGCGCAGGTGCTCCGGTACAACGCCGATGATGCGCAGTTCGCCCGGCGTGATTGCGCCCATGCCAATGTAGCTGCCCACCTCGATGAAGTCCGGGCTGATGTGCATCTCGGCGCCACCCAGACGTTCGACGCCATGAATTGTGAGTACGTTGCTGCCGATGCCATCGATCGGACAGCCCATCTTCACCAGCAGGTGACAAAGGTCCTGAACATGCGGCTCGCTGGCGGCGTTGCGCAGGATCGTGACGCCATCCGCCAATGCCGCCGCCATGATGCCGTTTTCGGTGGCGGTGACCGAGGCTTCGTCGAGCAGGATGTCGCGACCCCGCAGCCGGCCGGCGGTGCGCAATTCGAACTTGCCATTGTGCTCCAACGCGGCGCCCAGTGCGGTCAGGACCTGCAAGTGTGTATCGATGCGCCGCCGCCCGATGTCGTCGCCGCCGGCTGCTGTCTGCACGTGGAAGTGCCCAAAGCGTGCAAGCAATGGCCCCATCATGGTGAGTGAGCCACGAATTTGCGAAAAGAGCGCCGCGTCGGGCGCAGCGGTGTGTACATGGCGGGCGCACAAAGTCACTGCATCGCCCTGCTCTGTAATCTCGACGCCCATCCCGCGCAGGATGCGCATCATCGTGTGGACATCGCCGATGCGCGGCAGGTTGTGGAGCGTCACCGGGGCGTCGGTGAGCAGGCAGGCCGCCAACATCGGCAGGGCAGCGTTCTTGTTGCCAATGGGGCGGATCGACCCACGCAGTGGGCGCCCGCCTTCGATCACGAATGAGGTCATAGTCTTAATTCCTTTGCTTGTGCTGTAGTTGCACCCGACGTTATGGTAGCGCACATGCGCGACCGGTGGAAATGCGCACCATCACAGGTTGAACGGAACACACGTTCGATTTGGTGCGGCTACAAATTGGGTTTGCGATGCGCGTGTGGTACAATGATAACGTTGTGCTGGCGTTGCAGGAGGGCGCCTGGAAGCAAATCACCGGCCGTAGCGCGGCAAGGAAAGTTGGGATCGCTTGAGCGTAATAGACTCTCTGTCGGCGGGGTTCCGATTTCTGGGTTGGCGGTTGGAGTTGTTGTTGATTCCGGTGGCGCTTGACCTGTTGCTTTGGTTGGCGCCGCAGTTTAGCGTCGTCACATTGACCGGGGAAGCAGCGCGGTGGTATCGCGATCTGGGCGCTGTGGAAGGGATGCCCGCTGACGCTGTGCAATTGACGCAGCAGGTGGCCGCTAGCATCGAGCAGTTTGGCAGTAGTTTCAACCTCCTGTCGGCGTTGGTGAGCACGACATTGCTGCATGTGCCGAGTCTGTTGGTCAATAACAGTCAGGCATCGCCGCTATCCCCCATTGAGTTGACAACGCCGGCGGAAGCATTTGTCTTCTGGCTGATGTTCAGTCTGTTGGGTCTGCTGATCGGGGTTGTCTATCTCGACCTGCTGGCGCGGCGGTTGCCCATCGGCGGCATGGCAGCGGTGCGCAGTGGTGTGTTGGCAGGACGGGCGATTGCGCAGTGGCTACAGGTGATCGCATTTGTGCTGCTGGTGCTGCTCCTGTTGCTGGCGATCTACCTTCCCTTGAGCATTGTCATCAGCATCCTGACGTTAATCAACCCGGCGTTGGGATCGTTGTTGGGATTGGGGTCGGGGGCGTTGGCGATCGTCATCTTCTTTTATCTGTACTTTGCGACAGCAGGTATCGTGATGGACAATCTGTCGGCGCCGGGTGCGATCAAGCGGAGTTTTCTGCTGGTGCGCACCCACTTTTTTGCCACGCTCGGCTTTGCCTCCCTCAGCACGCTGATCGGGTTGGGCATGTCGCTCTTGCTCGTTCGACTTGCCAGTTATGCATTGTGGATGGTGACGCCGGCGATTTTGCTCAACGCCTATATCGGCACCGGGCTGGCGATGGCGCTGCTCATCTTCTATCGCACGCGGCTGTTGAGTGACGAGGCCAGACTGGTGCAATAGGATTGAGCGAACACTTCAAGAATGCTTCAGGGCGTGATGGCAATATGTAATAGCAATGTGTGATGGGGTGATTCCCGTCCCGATTGTGAAGGAAGCCGTAATGGATATCAACAAGAAAACGCAAGAATACACTGCCGATCAAATCCAGGTGCTGGAAGGGCTGGAGGCGGTGCGCCGACGTCCGGGCATGTACATCGGCGGCACCGACCAGAAGGCGCTTCACCACATGGTTTACGAAGTGGTGGACAACTCCATCGATGAGGCGATGCAGGGGCGCTGCAGTCGCATCCGTATCATCATCCATAAGGACGAGAGCATCACTGTCGAAGATGACGGCGCGGGCATCCCCGTCGATATTCAGAAGCAGACGGGGCTGCCTGCTGTCACGGTGGTGATGACCAAACTGCACGCGGGCGGCAAGTTCGGCGGCGGCGGCTATAAGGTCTCTGGCGGTCTACATGGCGTTGGCGTCAGCGCTGTCAACGCGCTCAGTACGTGGATGGAGACCAAGGTTAAGCGCGACGGTAATATCTACCGCCAACGCTTTGAGCGCGGTGTGCCCGTCACCGGCGTCGAGATCATCGGCCATTGTGACCCCAACGACACCGGCACAATCCAGACCTTTTTGCGCGATGACACGATCTTCCAGGCGCTGGAGTACAACTATCACACGCTGGCGACACGCTTCCGCGAAATGGCTTTTCTGACGCGCGGCATCGACATCTGTTTCATCGATGAGCGTCCAGAGCTGCCGCATGAAATGAATTTTCACTTCGAGGGCGGCGTCAAGTCCTTTGTGCGCTATCTGAACCGTAACCGCCAGGTCGTCAACGAGCCGGTTTATATCGACATGGAGGTTGAGTCCACGCAGATCGAGGCGGCGATCCAGTATACGGACAGCTTCTCAGAGTCGGTCTTCGCCTTTGCCAACACGATCAACACGCCTGACGGCGGCACCCATCTCACCGGCTTGCGCACGGCGGTGACGCGCATCATCAACGACTACGCGCGCAAGCAAGGTCTGATCAAAGAAAAGGAAGAGAACTTCACCGGCGAGGATACGCGCCAGGGCATGACCGCCATCATCAGCGTCAAGGTGATGGAGCCGCAATTTGAAGGGCAGAACAAGCTGAAATTGCTCAACAATGAGGTTCGTTACCACGTTGAGACCGCCGTCGCCGAGGCAATGGGGCGCTGGATGGAGGAGAATCCACGCGATGCCAGGGGCATCATCGAGAAGTGCCGCACCGCCTATCGCGCCCGCGAAGCCGCCAAGAAAGCGCGTGACCTGGTCATCCGCAAGAGCGCGCTGGAAAGCCTGACTCTGCCCGGTAAGCTGGCGGATTGCTCCAGCCGCAACCCGGAAGAGTGTGAAATCTATATCGTGGAAGGTGATAGCGCTGGTGGCACCGCCAAACAGGGACGCGACCGCCGCTTCCAGGCGATTCTGCCTCTGCGTGGCAAGATTCTCAATATCGAGAAAACCAGTCTCGACAAGGCGCTTGCCAACAAGGAAATCCAGGCCTTGATCACGGCGCTGGGCACCAACATTGGCGAGAACTTCGACCTGAGTGGGCTACGCTATCATCGCATCATCCTGATGACCGACGCGGACGTGGACGGCGCGCATATCCGCACACTGTTGCTCACCTTCTTCTACCGCTACATGGAGCCATTGGTGGCGCAGGGACATCTCTATATTGCGCAGCCGCCGCTCTACCGCGTCACTGTCTCCCGTAGCGAAAATGGCAAGGTCAAACGCAGTTCTGAATACGTCTACGATGACAAGGCGCTGGAGACTCTGCGCAAGGAATTGGGCGAAAGTAACGTCAAGCTCGACCAACGTTACAAAGGGTTGGGCGAGATGAACGACGAGCAACTCTGGGAGACCACCATGAACCCGGCCAACCGCACAATCCTACGCGTCAGCGTTGAGGATGCCGCCGAAGCCGACCGCACCTTCGACATGCTGATGGGGTCGAGTGTGCCGCCGCGCCGTCGCTTCATTCAGACGCACGCCAACCAGGCGCGGCTGGATGTATAGCATGACAATGTTGCGTGGTATACTCAGGCTTGATCCATCCTGATTCACCTTCACCTGGTAGGAAAGGAAGAAACCTCATGCGTCGAATGAACCTATGGTACGTAGCAGCGTTGCTGTTGGCGCTGCTGGCGGTGGCAGGCTGCACGGCCGCGCCGGTGGCGCCTGGCGAAGCTGGCGCACCGGCTGCTGCGCCAGCAACATCTGGCGAAGCGCTCACGCTGCGGCTGGCTACGGTGTCAGAACCGTCAACTCTCGACCCAAACCTGGCAGAGGACTACTACTCAATCACCCCGATCGAGCAGATGTTCCTGGGGCTGACCAACATCAACAACGCAACGTCGGAGATTGAGCCAGAACTGGCGGAAAGCTGGACAGTGTCGGAGGATGGCACTGTTTGGACTTTCAACTTGCGTCAGGATGTCAAGTGGAGCGACGGCAACCCGGTCACGGCTCAAGACATCGTGTATAGCGTCAAGCGGGCGGTCAAGCCGGAAACGGCCTCGCCCTATGCCTATGTGCTCTACAGCATCAAGAACGCCGCCGCCATCAATCAGAGCGAAGCTGGCGCCTATGATATTGACACGCTCGGCGTCAAGGCGCTTGACGATTACACCGTTGAGTTTACGCTGGAATCGCCGGCGTCCTATTTTGAGTCCATTTCCAGCATGTGGACGTTGCGCCCGGTGCCGAGCTGGGCCATTGAACAATTTGGCGAAGCCTGGACCGACCCAGCCAATATCGTCGTGAACGGGCCGTACAAGCTGGTCGAATGGCGCCCTGGCGAGAAGCTGATCTTCGAGAAGAACCCAGACTATTTCGCCGCCGACAATGTGCAGATCGACCGCGTCGAGCTGAGCATCATCACCGATCAGTTCACGGAAGTAGCTCTCTACGAATCCGGCGAATTGGACGTGGCGGGCGAAGGCGCTGCGTCACTGCCGGCGGAAGAAGTCGCCCGTATTCTGGCTGACCCTGTGCTTAGCGCAGAGTTCCATCAGGGGCCGCGCGCATCGACGACCTACGTCGGCTTTACCATGACAAAGCCGCCCTTCGACAACGTCTTGGTGCGCAAGGCTTTCTCCGCTGCAATTGACCGCGAGACGATGGTGCGCGACGTAGTCGGTTCGGGTGTGCCGGCGACGCAGTTTGCGCCGCCTGGCATCTTTGGCGCTCCGGACCCAGAAGTCGGGCTTGGCTATGACCCGGAACAGGCGAAGGCATGGCTGGCGGAAGCGGGCTATCCTGATGGCGCTGGCTTCCCAACCGTAACATATCGTTACTTCGCCAACTCGCTGGAAGAGGCGCTGGCGCAGGCGCTGCAGGCAATGTGGAAGGAGACGCTGAACGTCGATGTCCAGATCGAGGCGCAGGACTTCCCGGTCTTCCTGGCGGGTACAGGACCTGATGTGCCGGTCGAGGAGATGCCTGAAATGTGGCGGCTTGGTTGGGGCGCCGACTACCCGGATGAGAATAACTGGGTCTATGAAGTCTTCCATTGCACCGACAGTCAGAATCGTCCACGCGCTGCCTGCACCGAGGCCGATGAGAAGGCGAAGCAGGCTGGCATCGAAACCGATCCTGAAGTGCGCAAGGCGCTCTATGCTGAAGTCGAACAGCTCATGTTTGGCGAAGAAGTGCGCGTGGCGCCCTACTATCATCGCGGCTACACGATCCTGGCCAAGCCCTATCTCCAGCGCGCCTATCCCACCTTCGCTCCAGTGAATTGGGATACGTGGCGGATCGAGAAATAATCGAGAAATAACAGAATGAGAGATTGGAGATTAGGAGATTCCGGGAAGAGCGCAAGGCGTCCCGTACAATCTCCAATCTCCCGATCTCCGAATCTCCTCTATGTTGCGCGTCATTATCCGTCGCCTCCTCTGGTTTATTCCGGTCTTCTTCGTCGTCACGGGGCTGACTTTCGTCACGATGCATGCCTTGCCGGGCGGTCCCTTTGATTCTGACAAGACGCCGCCCGCGCTCATTCAACAGATGGAAGAGGTCTTCGGTCTGAATCGACCCGTGCCAGAGCAGTATCTGATTTGGCTCGCCAATGTGATGCAACTCAAATTTGGTCCATCGTTGAGCGCGCGTGGCAAGCCGGTGGAGGGTTTCCTGTTGCCCGGTCTCGCTGTGTCAGCGCAGCTTGGCTTGTTTGCGCTGCTCTTTGCGTTGGCGGTGGGGGTGCCCGCTGGCATCACAGCCGCCATGCATCGCGGCTCCTGGCGCGACCGCAGCGCCACGCTGGTGGCGATCATCGGCGTCTCCGTGCCAGCGATCGTGCTTGGGCCGGTGCTGCAATACATTTTTGCGTTGCGGCTTGGCTGGTTGCCGGTGGCGCAGTGGGCAAGTCTTGGTGAGGGGCTGATGCCGTATTTAAGCCACATCATCCTACCTGCCGTGACGCTGGGCGCCGGGCTGTCGGCGATCATCGCTCGCTTGACGCGTGCCAGCATGTTGTCGGTGCTAGGTGAGGATTATATCCGCACTGCCCACGCCAAAGGATTGGCGCGACGCACCGTGACCGTGCGCCATGCCTTGCGCAACGCATTGATCCCGGTGGTCACCTATCTTGGCCCGCTGGCGGCGGCCGTGCTGACCGGCTCGCTGGTCGTCGAGCAGATCTTTGCCATCCCAGGCATGGGGCGTTACTTCGTCACCAGCATCAGCGCCCGTGACTATCCAATGGTGATGGCCGTCGTCGTGCTCTACGCGTTGATCATTGTGGGCGTCAATCTGCTGGTGGATATTCTCTACACCGTCATCGATCCAAGGATCGGGCATGGCAACTAGCACGCAGTCGGTGGTTACACCGCTTTCCCTTCGTTCGCCGCGTTCTCTTCTGCAAGATGTATTGGCGCGGCTGTTGAAAGATCCGCTTGTTGTGTTGTGTGTGCTTTATCTGGCGGCGTTGGTCGTGGTGGCAATCAACCCGACAACCTTTGCCCCGCTCAGCTATGAAACGACGAGCTTTCCAGACAAGCTGGCGCCACCCGGTGCGTACGCTACATCGGACAAGCTGGCGGGGTTTCGCTACGTACTCGGCGCCGACCGACTTGGCCGCGATATCTTGAGTCGCCTGATCTATGGGACCCGCATCTCCATCGCGGTGGCATTTCTTGGAGCCGGCATCAGCTTTTTGATCGGCGTCACCTACGGGTTGGTGGCTGGCTACAGTCGCGCGCGTATCGACAATGTGATGATGCGCATCGTCGATATTATCTACGCTTACCCGACGCTGATCCTGATTATCCTGCTCCAGGTCTTCCTCACTTCGCTAGCGCAGCAGCCGGCGGAGAATCTTAACGCATTGCAGCGCTCATTGGTTACGCTCGACACGCGCTCTGGAGGGCTATTCTTTGTCTTTGTCGCTATTGGCGCTGTGAGCTGGCTCAACATGGCGCGGCTGACGCGTGGGCAGACATTGCACTATCGCGAACAGGAGTTTGTTCAGGCGGCGCACCTCGTCGGCGCGAATGATCGCCGCATCATGGGGCGTCATCTGCTGCCTAACATCATTGGCACCTGTATCGTGGCTGAAACGCTGGCGATTCCAGCGTATATCTACACGGAGGCTTTTCTTAGTTTTATCGGGTTGGGGGTGCAGCCGCCGATGCCGAGTTGGGGCAGCATGATTGCCGACGGCTACGGTGCGCTGCGCTCGGCGCCGCATGTTATCTTCTTCCCCGCACTGGCGTTGTCGTTGACGATGCTGGCTTTCAATTTTCTGGGTGATGCGATCCGCGATGCAATGGACCCGAAGCTGCGTAACCGGTAGCGTCACTCAGCCGACAATGCGCCCATCGCTGAGGTCGATCACGCGATCGACATAATCATCGGCCAGCGTGTCGTGTGTCGCCATTAACATCGTTACATTGCGTTCGCGTACGATCGTGCGGAAGAGAGCCAGGACGCTATGTGCAGTCTTGGAGTCGAGATTGCCGGTGGGTTCGTCCGCAATCAACAGGCGCGGACGACCTGCCAGCGCCCGCGCAATCGCCACGCGTTGTTGCTGCCCGCCTGACAGCTCGTAGGGACGATGATCGTTCCATTTGGTCAGGCCAACCAGTTCCAGGGCTTCCAGCGTTGCAGTGTGGCGCTCACGAGCGCTAACGCCGTTGAGGCGCAGCACAAGCTCCACATTCTCATAGGCCGACAGCACCGGCAATAGCCCTAACGACTGAAAGATGAAGCCGACCTGTTCGCGGCGCCAGGTTGTGCGACGGCCTTCCGACCACGTCCCGATGGCGTCGCCAAAGACGCGCACGACACCCGATGTCGGTTGATCCAATCCACTGATGCAGTTAAGCAGCGTTGTCTTGCCACTGCCAGAGCGTCCTTTGATTGCGATGAATTGGCCTGTCGCAATGGTCAGATCGATGCCATCCAGGGCGCGCACTTGTTGTTGGCCGCGCCGATAGATGCGCGTCAGCTGCTGAATTTCAATGGCGGCAGTGCTGGTTGATGCGTCTGGGGTAGCTTCAAGATGCCGAGTGACGTCCATTTATGCCTGCTTTCCCGAACGGCGTCCCCAAAGTGAGCGCAGTCCTCCGCGCTTTGGCTGCTCGGTTGCCGCTGCTGTTGTGACTTGCGTAGGTGTGGCGACTTCCTCCACGGGACGGATCAAGATGCCGTTGTCGGTGATTTCGAGTCGGGCGCGGCCGCGAATCTGCACCTGCTCCAGATATTCGGGCGGGATGTGGACGCGACCCGCCTTGTCAAGCACGACCAGCTCCTCGAAGGTGTGATGTTCGCTCCCGGCATCGTGCCCATTCTCCGCCAGCCATTCCGGCGTGCGTACAATGGGTTGGCGCACTGTCTCGCTGGCCAGCATGCCATCACGGATGGCCACGACGCGATCGACCTGCCGCGCCACACCCGGATCGTGGCTGACGATGATGGTGGTGACGCCCATTTCGCGCGTCAAGGTGCGGAAGGTGTCGTAGATCAGCGCAGCGGTCGCCGTGTCCACTTCGCCTGTTGGTTCGTCGGCCAGCAACAGGGGCGGGTCATTGGCCAGCCCGACCGCGATGGCAACGCGCTGCTGCTCGCCGCCCGAAAGCTCGGAGAGGCGATGATGCATACGGCCGCCCAACCCGACCAGACTCAGCAACTCGGCGGCACGCTGTCGGCTGCGGCGCATCTTGCCAGCGACGGTCATAGGTAACATGACATTCTCGATGGCATTGAGGTAGGGGATCAAGTTACGCGTGCTTTGTTGCCAAACGAAGCCGACCTGCTCCCGGCGATAGCGGTTGAGGTCGCGATCGGACATGCGCAGCAAGTCTTTGCCTCCCACCAATACGCGCCCGGCCGATGGACGATCCAGCCCACCAAGGATGTTCATCAGTGTGGTTTTGCCGCTGCCACTAGCGCCAACAATCGCCATCAGCTCACCCGGCTGCACGCTCAAGTTTAGCTCGCGCAACGCCACCTGCTCCAGCCCAGCGATTTTGTAGATTTTGACCAGCCCGTCGCACAGAATAAATGGTTCAGACAATTGTTCACCTGCTATAGTTGGGATTAGGAGATTAAGAGATTTGGAGATTGGAGATTGCGCGAAGCCGCTCTGTCAATCTCCAATCTCCAATCTCCAGTCTCCAATCTCTCACACCGTCTCGCCCAATTTGATCGCCTGGAAGACCTTCATGCGCATCAGCAGCCCGATCAGCACGACGAAGGCCACGAAAAAGAGTACGCCAAAGAGCAGATAAAGCCGCGTGACGGCAAACCAGGCGATCTCCACCGTAAAGGGCGGGATATTGGCTGTCGGGCCGCTGCCGACCTGGAAGTACGGTATGAAGAGTTCGCTGATCAACGCGCCAATGCCAGTGCCTGCGCCCAGACCGAGCACGATCAAGAAGGCCAATTCGCAGGACAGAAAGATTGCAAGTTGTCGCGTCGATAGGCCGATGGCGCGCAGGGTGCCCAGCTCGATAAAGCGACGCCGGAAGGAGAATAGCGCATAGAGCAGAAAGCCGAGCACCGTCAGCAGCGCCGAGGCTAGAAACCCGACGGACAGCACGCCAAAGAGTCCCTGGCGTTCCGGTCGGCGCAACTCTTCGGCGATGCGCACTGACGCAGCCTGATAATCGAGCACGGTGATCTCAAAATTGCGCAGGTCGGTGACCATTTGTTCGAAGTCGATAGCTGGCTTTGTCTTGATCCACACATCGTAGGGGCGCTCGCCGCCTGTCTGCTCGAACAGCCAGTCCAGGTTGGCGACGATCAACGGTTTGTTCTCTTCCGCCGGGCTATACCAGGTGGGCCAGTAGCGGAAATCGCCCATGATCTGCACGGGCGTGCCATCACGGGTGTTGGCAGCTGCATTTAGCCGTATCTGCAGTGTATCGCCCACGCGCAGCCCGTGTTGGCGCATAAACGCACGTTCGACCAGTACGCCATTATTGGCGAGCGCAAGTGAGTTCATCAACGCGCCCAGGCTGGCAGAGGCAAAGTCACTGCGCCAGAAGGCCACCTTGGGAAAGTCGATGCGGTCGATGCCGACCACCTGGATCGCCTGCCAGCGGTCTTGAAGTTGCACTGCGCCCTCATACTTGCCAACGCGCGCCGCTGCTTCGATGGCATCGACATTCAAGTGTTCGCTCACTGGAATAAAGACCCATTCCGGCCCTGTGATTTTGGTGATTGAACTTGTCTCTGTGGCTACAGGTTCAGGGGTTGCGGCGGCGTTGGCTGGTTGGATACCAGCGCCGCCAAACGCGCTTTCCCCCGCGTCGGAAGTTGCACCCAACTCCACAAGCCGGGCGTCCGCTCCAATCGTGTAGTAGCTCTGGTCATAAAGGTGATTGTCCAGTGTTTGCGCCAGCGAAGCAGTAAAAACGGACAGCCCTAGCGTCAACATCAGAAGCACCAGTGGGGTGCTATAAAGGCCTGGCTCGCGCGCCAGATAACGCGTTGCCAGCAGGAAGCCGACGCTGTTCGTGCGCGCCGCAATCCAGGCGATCAAGGCCATTAGCAATGGCAGCAGACGCAGAATCAAGAGCGTCAACGCCAATGCCACCAGCGCTGGCAACAAGATCAACAGTGGGTTCTCGAAGATGTCGCCTGCCGCAGCGCCGGTTGGTGACAGGATCGTGCCTTGTTGCTGCACCAGATAGATGCCGTAGAGGGCGGGTATCAGCAGCAGCACATCCAGCCAGGCGCGCTGCCACCAGGGACGCGCCACTGTGCGCGCCAGTTCTTGTTTGTAGCTGACAATCGTGTGCCGGGCGGCGCCAAGCGAGGGCAGCACCTGCGCCAACAGCGTGACGCCCACTGCGATCAGACCAATTTGCACCGGGTTGGCTGTCACCTGAACGCGCAGCCCGGCATCGAGCGAGAAGTTGAGGAAAGAACGTGTGGCGCCAAAGGCCTGCGCCACCCAGACGCTGAGCGGGATGGCAAGCGCCAGCGCCAATAAACCCAGTATGGTGGCTTCCAGCAACGCTACGGCTGCGATCTGGAACGCCGTGGCGCCGCGACTGCGCAAGACAGCGATTTCGTTGCGCTGGCGCCCCACCGCCAGCCCTACCACCAGCCCGATGAAGGCCAACAGCAGCGCTACGATCGGGATGCTGAAGGCATAGAGCAGTACAGTCAGCAGCCGCGCCGACGCCTGATATTTCTGCAACGCCGCATAGGGCGAGCTATCGAGACGGGTGTTGGGCAGCAACGTCGCTGCACGCTGGGTGATTTGGTCGATGCGCGCCACCAGGCTGGGAGCATCTGCCGCCGTCACATTGGCGCCATCGACGATCCAGTACCAGACGATCAGAGCGACCTCATTTTCGAGGATGGACGCAATGCGGCCCTCAAACGTGGAGTGCGGCACAATCAATTGTGTGTCGAAGGCGCGCGGACGATAGAACCAAAACCCCTCGTCCGGGTCTTTGGGCATCCAAATGCCGCTGACACGCACCGGTAGTTGCACCGTGCGCGTGCCTGTATCGGTTTCCATGTTGCGGAAGGTGAGAAATTCCTCACCCACTTGAACGCCGAGCGCATCAGCCAGCACACTGCTGATGGCGACATCAATCGCTTCGGCAGGATCGGTGGAGGCTGGCGCCGGCGGGCCACCTTCCAGCCAGGTGACGTGGTCGGCAAACTGCTCGATGGCGCCAAAGCTCACCCATTCCAACGGTTCCTGGGTGCTGGCATAAGTCTGATTGGTATTGGCCGGAAAGAGCCGGAAGTTGTCGGTTTTGGCGTAGCGGATAATCGTCTTGATAGGTAAGCCAAGTTGCTGTGTCGCAGGGCCAGAGAGGTAGGCGTCGACCGGCGTGATCTCTTCCCACTCTTTGGCGCCGTAGATCGAGCCGATGTTGCGAAACACGAAGGCAAAGGCGCGCGGGTCGCCTTTGATGCCTTGTCCGGCTTTTGCCAGCTCTTCTTGCAGCACGCGGTAATAGACTGCATCGGCATAGAGCGGGATGCTCATGATTAAGGTGATGGCGGCGATCAGCCCAAGCACGGTCGCTAGCGCCAGCCATCTTTGCGCAATGATACGGCGCACAGCGATCAGCAGCGTGGCCCAAATGCGAAAAAGAAAGTTCATGGAGTGGTCACATCTCTCATGGGCCGACGATGATTTGACCCTCTTCGACGCCTTCCAGAATCTCGACGCGATCTTCAGCCTCCACGCCAATGCGCACATCGACGCGGCGCTGCACGTCACCATCTTGCACGACAACGAAGAGCCTGCCATTGAAATTACGGATGGCCGCCGGCGGTAGCCACAGCACATTCTCGGCGCGCTCGACCTCCGCCGTCACGCGCACCAGGTCGCCCAAAGCGAAGTCCCCGCTTGTCAGCGTCTCCTCGATAGCAATGCGCGTGCTTTTGTCCTTCTCTTCGATGGTCTGGCCGCTGCCACCGCTGCCGTAAGGATAGGGCAGCCGCCGGATTACGCCGTGATAGGTCTGCCCTGGGCGTGAAGAGAAGACAAACGTGACCGGCATCTGCTCTGCGAGCAATTCGAGCTGGTTGCTGAGCAGGTCTGCGCTGATCTCCAACGTGCTGGCGTCGGCGACAGAGGCAACTGGTTGATAGCCGTTGACTGCCTGTCCTGGCGTCAGTGAAAGCGAGAGCAAGACGCCGTCGAACGGAGCAATGATCTGCGCTTCAGCAATCTCCTGATTCAGCTTCTCGACGGCGTACTGTGCGCGTGTCAGGTCGTTCTGCAGTAATGGGCTGATGCCAGCGGCCAGGCGTTCCACTTCGATCTGCGCCAGCTCGACATCCTTTTGGTAGGCTTCAGCCTGGAAGCGTGAGGTGTTGCGATCGCGTTCTGCGCCCTCCAACACAATCTGGGCGCGTTCCAGTCTTGCCTGCGCCTCGCGACGATCCAGCTCAAGATTGCGCAACGCCTCGTCGAGCGTGACCTGGGCGCGTTCTAGCTCAAGTTTGGCGGCGTTGAGCTGGCGTTCCAGAGCATCAATCTCATATTCAGCGATTACGTCCCCTTGTTTGACCTGTGCGTTGCGCTTGAAGAAGACGGAGCGAATACGACCATCGGTGCGAAAGAAAAGTTCCTCTTCGCGCGCGGGTGAGATCCGCCCGGAAAAGGTGGTGGTGTCGATGACATCGCCGCGTTGCACCGTATAGGTGGGCTTGAGGGCAATCTGCGCCGTCGGAATCGGCGTGGGCGTTGGCTCGGCGGCGCTTTGTTCAGTGCGCGTGGCGGGCATGAGGGCGCAACTTGCCAGGATGAGCGCGGCGCCGGTCACGGAGAGTGCTTTTGCAACCTGTCTGCGAATCACGTGGTTTCCTTCAGCGACAATGCCAAAAAGCGTTTGGGAAGCGAACTAGTACGGCGCCTTCGCCTCATAGGCGGCAATCGCCGCTTCCTTGGACGCGATGTAGCCGAGATCGTCCAGTCCTTCGAGCAGGCAGAGCTTGCGGAAGGGGTCGATGGCGAAGCTGTGCTGCTGGCCATCGGGCAGGGTCACGGTCTGGCTTTTGAGATCGACGTAGATCAACGTCTCCGGGTCTTCCTCGACCAGGTCCCAGAGCATGTTGACCACCTCTTCGGGCAGCGTCACGGGCAGCAGTCCGTTCTTGAGGCTGTTGTTGTAGAAAATGTCGGCAAAACCCGGCGAGATCACGCAGCGGAAGCCGTAGTCGGTGAGCGCCCAGACCGCGTGTTCGCGGCTAGAGCCACTGCCAAAGTTGCGCCCGGCGATCAAGATTTCGGCGCCCTGATACTCGGGCCGGTTGAGCACGAAATCGGCTTTGGGCGTGCCGTCGGGATTGTAGCGAATCCACGAGAAGAGGCCCTTGCCCATGCCCTCTTTGGTCACGGCGGTCAGGTACTTGGCGGGGATGATTTGGTCAGTGTCCACATTTTCCATGCGCAGCGGCACGGCAGTGGCAGAGAGTGTTGTAAATGGTTTCACGATGATCGTCCAATTCTATTCAACGAGTGATGACAGCATACATTTCATACATTTCATTGTGTTCCAACCAGGCCAGATCAAAATCTCCTGGCGGGATCGAGATTGGCGCTTTGGCAAAGAACGGGTCATTGACAAGAACGCATGCACCATCCATGCCGGTCAACACTAGAGCATGATTAACATCAGTGTCCCAGTAGGGCAACTCGCCAGTCCTCACAAACACGATCGGTGGTTGCCCACTGTCCAGATGCGCATGTAGCACACCCAAAGTCCCTTGCCGATACTCCACCCGCAGACCAAGTCGTTCCAGGTTCCGCACATTGAACGCTGGTGCACCGACATCAGGAATTACCTCTAGCAGGCGGCGTAGTTGCGCAAGCGGATATGCAATCTGCCAGAACCCAAGCACCATTGCTACGCACGCCGGCAAACAGTCGCCTGGCGTTGGCTGATGAAGATGGGGAACCGACAGCGCAACTGGTCGCATCAATCACTCTGCACCGGGAAGCACGAGCAACGGTGCTGGCGGCACATCGGTCGCCAGGTACTCAGCGGGTGTTTCACGCGGGCCAGGGAATGGCGGCAACGTTTTAGCCAACTTGCGTGCGTTAGCGACGATGATCTCCTTCTGCGTCTCGTGCTCAAGCAGTTCACCAGTGGCGGCGTCGACATCGACTACGCCGACTGCGCCAACGGCGCCGACATGGGGCGCAGTCAGCACAGCCGGAACACGCCAGCGTGCGTTGCCATTGATCACCAGAGTAGGCGACTCGGCATGCATCATGTAGCTAACTTCGTCCAACAGCCACCGGTTGACTGCACGGCGCGCCTGTTCAGCCGTCACCTGCACGATGAGCGTTTGCCTGATCTCATAAACGCCGACCTCGCTGATGTTGATGCCTTCGATCAGAACCGGCATTGCGCCACCTCCTGTTGAATCAAGCGTCTACAATAACTCGCGCACGTCCACCACGCGTCCATTGACCGCCGCCGCCGCCGCCATGATCGGGCTCATCAGCAGGCTGCGCGCACCCGGCCCCTGGCGTCCCTGGAAGTTGCGATTGCTGGTGCTGGCGACATACTTGCCCGCGCCGGCTTTGTCGTCGTTCATCGCCAGACACATGCTGCAGCCGGCGCCGCGCCACTCGAAGCCGGCTTCCGTGAAGATGCGATCCAGCCCTTCGGCTTCGGCTTGGCGCTTGACTTCCTTCGAGCCGGGCACGACGATCGCCTCGATGTCACGCGCCACGCGCTTGCCCTTGACAATCTCAGCAGCAGCGCGCAGGTCTTCAATGCGCCCGTTGGTGCATGAGCCGATAAAGACAATGTCGACCGGCTGCCCCTCCATCGGTTGCCCCGGTTTCAGCCCCATGTACTCCATCGCTGCCAGCAGACTGCGCCGCTCCGCTGGGTCTTCCAGTTCCTCCGGCAGCGGGATGCGTCCGGTCACCGGCACGCCCTGCCCGGGATTGGTGCCGTAGGTGACCATCGGCTGGAGCTGGTTGGCGTCGAGGAAGAGTTCGCGGTCGAAGACGGCGTCCTCGTCGGTGACGAGCGTCTTCCAGTAGGCGACGGCGCGCTCCCACGCCTCGCCTTTGGGCGCATAGGGGCGCCCCTTGACAAACTCAAAGGTCGTTTCGTCCGGTGCGATCATGCCGGCGCGCGCGCCGCCTTCGATGCTCATGTTGCAGATCGTCATGCGGTTCGCCATGCTCAGCTTGCGGATGGCGCTGCCGCGGTACTCGAAGACGTAGCCGGCGCCGCCGCCCGCGCCGTTTTTGGCGATGATCGCCAGGATGATGTCCTTGGCGGTGACGCCCTTGCCCAGCTCGCCGTCGACAGTGATCGCCATCGTCTTCGGCTTCTTTTGCAGCAGACACTGCGTCGCCAGCACGTGACCGACTTCGCTAGTGCCGATGCCGAAAGCCAGCGCGCCGAATGCGCCGTGCGTGCTGGTGTGGCTGTCGCCGCAGACAATGGTCATGCCGGGCTGCGTCACGCCCATCTCCGGGCCTACAACGTGGACGATGCCCTGGATGGGGCCGTCGATGTCCCACAGCGTGATGCCGAAATCCTCGCAGTTCTGACGCAGCGTGCGCACCTGCGTGGCGGCGTCGGCGGGCCACAGCGTAATGTCGGTGCTGCGCGTGGGAATCGCATGGTCCATGGTCGCAAAGGTCTTGTCGGGGCGGCGCACCTTCAACCCCTGCTCGCGCAACATTGCGAACGCCTGCGGCGAGGTGACTTCGTGAATCAGGTGTGCGTCGATGTACAACACGGCGGGCGCGCCTTCATCCTGTGCAACGACGTGCGCATCCCAGACTTTTTCAAAGAGTGTTTTTGCCATTGGTTTCTCCGCTATCTTCACTATCTTGAGATCGAATCATTGTATCGATTTCTGCAATAATCACAGGTAGATTGGGGCGAGCAAAGCTCATAGAGGCGCCGGAATTCGATTATGTTTGATATCCGGTGGCACATGTTTGTGATGCGGGTGTGTACTCTGCAACTTTGGTTCGTTCGGGTGGGGCTGTGAATCGTACCAGTACAATTTTTCTGACTCACGCCAAACCTCATAACCGTACCAGTCGATTTCTGCAGGCAACCGATCATACACGATACGCTCACGGACAACGATCCGATATCCGCCAACAAGATGCAGTTCGCCTGATATGAGCGCAAACGTGGCGCCCTTCCGCACAAATGTCAACGTCGACCGCTCAACCGATTGGTAAGATTCAGCAACCGAGTAGATAAACAACTCGTAGTCGGCGTCGGTGCGCAGTGGATTATCCATCATGCCGCTGCAACGTGCACCAATCCACGCAGGCTGTTTTGCGCCTGTTGCCTGCGCTGAACTTCGTTACGATATTCAGCCTGGCGGCGCAGCCAGAGTTTGTAGGCGCTTGCCCACTCCCCAAAATCTAGCACCCACGCATCATCTTCCGGTTCTTCGCCGGCGATGTAGGCGGCATACATCGTTTCTGACCGCACGCCATATCGCCGCTCGAAGTCAAGTAGCTCTTGTTCGAGGGCATGAATATCAACAAGTAGATTTCGCAGTTCCATAGTGATACCTTTCACTTCGAAAAGGCACTCAAACTCACATCATCCGGTTGCGCCTATGCCGCTTTCAGCACCGGCGCAAAAACCTGCGGCGTCACGTCCGCTTGCGCCACGCTGAGCCGTGCAAAGACGACAGGACGCGCCTCGCTGTCATACCGCTCCAGCAGGTCGAGATTATATGCTCGCAACTCCGGATCGTCGTCCGGTAAGATTACCAACTCAAACTTGTCGGGCAGCGCCTCGAACATTTCGGGATTGGTCATCAGGTAGGACATAACCCTCTGCGTAAGCTGCAAATTCCTGTCGATAATGTACAATTCGATACATGAATTCTGCTCATGCATTCATGAACCCTTACTCTCAAGAACGCAACGTTTCTTCAAGACTTCTGATCTCAGACCATTTTGCTGAAATCTGTGACTCAATCTCTGCTTTCCGACTAGCATTAGCGAAAAGAATCGCTATCGCCGCTCCCGTCAGTAACAAACCCGGCATACCACAAATCAGGGCGCTCTCCCCATTTCCGCCGCTCAACATCAGAAAGCCGATTACCAAAGCCGGTATTCCAAATTTCAACATCCCACCAATCGGAACACCAACTCCAATTGCAGCATGAATCTGTGCTAGATCATCAACGTCCCTGCGCAGACGGGCAATTGCCAGCTCTGTCGTGGTTCTGTCAACACCTTTCTCGACGCGCTTTAGCCCCTACAACACCGGGGAAAGTGAGACTATCCCCCCTCCACGATTCACGACGAACTCCGTGCCGCAGTAGCCGCAGGCAAACCGCTCCAGGTCTTTGCCGATCTGCAGTTTGGCGTTGCAGGACGGGCAGGTCAGCGAAACAAAGTCAGCCATGATGCATCTCTCCCATTCGGGTTTGATTGGTTGATATTGAGTTCACTCAGCCATTTTCAGCCGTCTACAAATCCATCAAAATCCGCAGCATCTCGCTCACTCGTTCCATCGTCTCCTGCGACACTTTCCCCCAGGCAGAACCCATGAGTCGATCTTTTGCGATCGAGCGGATCGCATCACATAACACATAGCTGCGTTCCTTGACGCCGCCCTCTGGCGGGTCAATCGGAATGTGCGCCGGAATCCGGCGATCTGTTCTTGTCAACGGCAAGATGAATATCAAGCCTGCCGGGCCGTGATTGAAAGTATCGTTCGAGATAATCAGTACAGGACGCATCCCAGCCTGCTCATGCCCGCGCGTTGGATTCAGGTCAGCAAGCCAGATCTGACCTCGCGATGGCTGGGTGTCCATCTATTCCTCCAGACCATCCAGGAGCGTCGTATCCCACGCAGCGCGTTCCTCCTTCAGTTGTTCCCAAGCATCAGGGGCTTCACGCAATGCGGCATACGCCGCATTGAGCGCCTCCAGCTGCTGCTGCCTGCTGTAGGCGGCGACCGCCTTCTCCAGAACTTGCAGGATGCTCGTTCCCGATTGGTCTGCCATTTCACGCAGCACTGCATGTGTCTGCTGAGAGACGCGGATCGTGGTTGTGCTCATCATCCACCTCGCAGTCTACAAATCAGTCTACAAATTTGCAGATCATTGTACCACATGCCGGACAAAGCGAGCATTCTGCTTTTACGCCTGGCTCTGAGCAGCCGGATACGCTTCACTTGCTTCAGCGAGTTGCAGTTCTCTTTGTGCGGTGGTGATTCCCTCATCTTCAATGGATGCAGGCGGTGGCGTAACTTTCCCAGGCAAGTACTCGGCCCAACTACAGAGTCATTCTATCACGAGTTTGTCCCGCCTCGACTCTTGTCGTACCGGGTTTATCGCCATCGCTTTTCCCTACGCCTTCACCGCTTCCTCCTCATCCTCGCTTTCCGCCGAGCCTTCGGTC
>DMDA01000092.1:114284-115672 GCA_003451595.1 Chloroflexota bacterium
AGCCGCGAGAGCGCGATCAGCTCACGGTTATAACGGCGCTCGAAGGTCTCGTTGACATCGTACACGTAGGCGTGCCCGCCCGTCATGCCGGCGCCGAAGTTGCGCCCCGTTTCACCCAGCACGACCACGCAGCCGCCGGTCATGTACTCGCAGCAGTGCTCGCCCGCGCCTTCGATCACGGCGGTGGCGCCGCTGTTACGTACGGCGAAGCGTTCGCCCGCCACACCTGCCGCAAAGAGCTTGCCCGCGGTCGCGCCGTAGAGCGCCGTATTGCCCAGGATCACGCTTTGGTGCGGTGTGAAACGTGCGTCTTCGGAGGGACGAATGACGATTTCGCCGCCGCCCAGCCCCTTGCCAACATAGTCGTTTGCCGCGCCCCACAGATGCAGCGCCAGGCCGCGAATCGCAAACGCGCCGAAGCTTTGCCCGGCCGTGCCCTCGAAGTCGATGCGAATGCGCCCATCGGGCAACCCCTCATCGCCGTAGCGCAGCGCAAGCTGACCAGAGACGCGTGCGCCGATGGTGCGGTCGGTGTTGCGGATTTTGTGCGCCAGGTGAATCGGCGCATCGGGATTTGCCTGCAAGCCCGCCAGCACTTGTTCGGTGATGCGGTCGCTGAGCGTCGGTTCAGGCGGAATCACCTCGTTGCGCGGCAGGACGTTGCGTCGCGCCGTGCCCGTGTCTGGCACGTAGAGCAACGGCGCCAGGTCGAGGAAACCAGCCTCGCGCCCGTGGACAACCTGCTCCAGATATTCAGGATGCCCTACGACCTCATCCAGGCTGCGGAAGCCAAGAGCGGCCAGGATCGTGCGAACATCTTCGGCGATGGCAGTCATAAAGCGAATGACATCTTCCGGCGTGCCCGTGAATTTCTTGCGTAGTTCCGGGTCCTGCGTAGCGACGCCGACCGGACAGGTGTTCTTGTGACAGACGCGCGCCATGATGCAACCCTCGGCGATCATGGCGCTGGTGCCAAAGCTGACTTCGTCAGCGCCGAGCATTGCCGCCATCACCACATCGCGACCGGTGGCAAGACCGCCGTCAGTGCGCACGGTGACGCGTGTGCGCAGCCCGTTCGCCAGCAGCACCTGATGCGTCTCCGCCAGGCCGATCTCCCACGGCAGCCCGGCATGTTTGATGCTGCTGAGCGGGCTGGCGCCGGTGCCGCCTGACGCGCCGGAGATGTGGATCACATCTGCCAGCCCTTTGGCGACGCCCGCCGCAATCGTGCCGACGCCCATCTCCGCCACAAGCTTGACGCTGATCTTGGCATTGGGGTTGATCACCTTCAAGTCGTAGATGAGCTGCGCCAAGTCTTCAATCGAGTAGATGTCGTGGTGTGGCGGCGGGCTGATCAGCGCGACGCCGGGCGTGCTGTGCCGCAAGAT
>DMDA01000092.1:115977-116619 GCA_003451595.1 Chloroflexota bacterium
ATGGCGAGCGTCTCGTGCGCCTCTGCGCTCAGCGCACCGTGACTCATGGCGGCGGTGGAGAAGCGGCGCAGGATACGGTCAACCGGCTCGACCTGCGTCACCGGAATGGCGGGGCGCGTGCGGCGGAAGTCGAGCAGATGGCGCGGGGCCAGTTTCATGGTGTTGACCAGCTCGGCATATTTGCGATAGTTGGCGGGTGCATCCTCGGGCTTCTTGGGGCGGCTGACCGCCGTAAGCGCGTGGACAACCTGCGGACTCCACTCGTGCAATTCGCCGCCGCGCCGCGCTTTGTAGATGCCCCACGTCACCAGCTTGACCGCCTGACTGGTCTCGCTATCAGGATAGCCATACTGGTGCCACGCCAGCACATCCTCGGCTACGCTGGCGAAGCCGACGCCGCCCAACACACTTGGCGTGCCCACGAAGGCTACATCGAGCAACTCTTGGCCGATCCCTAACGCCTCGAAAATTTGGGCGCCACAGTAGGCGTCGATCGTGCTGATGCCCATCTTGCTCATTACCTTGAGCAGACCTTTGTCGACCGCTTTGACATAATTCTTGCGCGCCTGCTCCACCGTCAGGTTGCCGGTCTTGCGCCCCTCGCGTACGATTTCATCCACCGTTGCATACGCCAGGTAAGGA
>DMDA01000092.1:116861-117439 GCA_003451595.1 Chloroflexota bacterium
GCCGCGCACTGCATCCTCGGCATCGCGACAGAGTTTCTCCACAGCCGCACGCAGCGCCGCGCCTGCCTTTTCCGGCGTCACCTCCTCGCCCGCTGGCGCGTGCCAGACCGCATCAACCGTGGCGACTGCAAACTCCGCCAGTTTGTTGGCGCGCAAGGCAGCGATCTGCTCGGGCAGCAAAATCGGCGATTTGAGCGCAATCAGCCGCGTAGCTTCGGGCGTCTCGCCGAGCAAGTTGGCGCGTTTGCCCAACAGCACGCGCAGACTCATCACCATCTCCTCGCGTAGCGGGTCGATCGGCGGGTTGGTGACTTCGGCGAAGCGTTGCTTGAAGTAGCCAAAAAGCGGACGCGGCAGCTTGCTCATGGCGGCGGGCGGCGTGTCATCGCCCATGGCGCCGACCGGCTCATTGCCGGTAGTGATCATTGGCCGCAGTATGACGATCAGCTCCTCCGAGGTGTAGCCAAAGCTGGCCTGCCGGTTGGAAAGAGGGATCGAACTGAGACCTGTGGATGGCGAATGCTGCACCGTGACGCCATGACCATTGGCGCCAGCGTGACCGTTGGCGCCGGCGTGAC
>DMDA01000092.1:117659-134845 GCA_003451595.1 Chloroflexota bacterium
GTTGGCGCCGGCGTGACCGTTGGCGCCAGCCGCAGTCTGCTTGACCAGGTCATCGAGCTGAATCAGGTTTTCCTTGATCCAGCGGTCGTAGGGGCGCCGCGCAGCGAATTTCTGTGTGATTTCCTCGTCGTCCATGATCACGCCGCGCGTGGTGTCGACGCAGAAAATCTGCCCAGGTCCGACGCGTCCTTTGCGCACAACGCGGCTTTCGTCGTAGGCGACGGCGCCGGTTTCGCTGGCGCAGATCACCAGCCCGTTATCGAGCACGACGTAGCGCGCCGGACGCAAGCCGTTGCGATCCATCAGTGTCCCGACGACGCGCCCGTCGGTGTAGGTCAGGGCGGCAGGTCCATCCCACGGCTCCATCAGCGCGCTGTGATATTCATAGAAGGCGCGGCGCTCCGGCGTGACTTCGCCTTCGGGCAGACGTTCCCACGCTTCGGGCACCATCATCATCAGCGCATGGCGGATGTCGCGCCCGCTGCGGACGAGGAGTTCGAGCGCATTGTCCAGCTTGCCGCTGTCGCTGCCTTCCTTGCCGATGATTGGCAGCAGCTCGTCGGCGGGATTCTCCCAAAACGGGCTTTCCAGGTCAGCTTCGCGCGCCCGCATCCAGTTTTCGTTGCCCTGCAGGGTGTTGATCTCCCCGTTGTGGCAGACCAGACGGAAAGGCTGGGCGCGCTCCCACGTGGGGAACGTATTGGTGCTGTACCGCTGGTGAAAGACGGCGATGGCGGTCTTGTACTCCGGATCGCTCAGGTCGGGGTAGAAGTGCGCCAACTCCTCCGCCAGCACCAGCCCTTTGTAGACAATGGTGCGGCTGCTGAAACTGGCGATGTAGAGCCGCTGGATGCCACGCGCCCGCGCCGTGTTGATGATGCGTTTGCGCGCCACGTAGAGCAACCGCTCAAAGGCATCGCCCGCTTCACACGCGGCGTCGGTGCGCCGCACGATCACCTGACCGAGCCACGGACGGCTGTGCAATGCCCGTTGTCCCAGCGCCGACTCGATCACCGGCACCGAACGGAACGCCAGCACGTCCAGCTTCAGCCCGGTGAGGATTTCCTGGATCAGGTCGCGCGCCAGTGCGCGGTCTTCGCCGTTGGCTTTGTTGAAGAAAAGCTGACCGATCGCCAGGTCGCCCTGCGCGGGCGGCTCCAGCCCGATGCGACGCAGTTCACGCGCAAAGAACTCGTAGGGAAGCTGTGTCAGGATGCCGGCGCCGTCGCCCGTCTTGCGGTCGTCCGCCACGGCGCCACGGTGCGCGTGGTTGCGCAGCGCCTCCAGCCCCATCTCTAGCACGCGATGACTGCGCCTGCCCTCGACATGCGCCACGAAACCGATGCCGCACGCGTCGTGCTCGAAGCGTGGGTCATAAAGCCCCTGGCGCGGTGGCAGTGACCAGGTTTGCTGAACTACGGGTTGCATATGCATTCCTCTCATGATCGTTTCTGGCGGCGATTCACACATTGATTGTAGCGCGCATCGAAACGCCAGAAAATATGGCGGGTCATCAGACGATGATTCCTGTGTCTGAGATTCCAGTATCTGGGAATCGAGTCACCCGGTCCACCGTGTCGACAATGACGGAGAACCTTCGACTTCGAAGGAAAGTGCGGAGCTTGCCAAAACAGGGAACAAACCGCTACGTTGGAAAAAAGATTTTACCACCGGTGTGGTTGCCGGGCAAAAAGTTGGCAGATCAGGATAGCGCGCAGCAGGTGCTCCTAGCCGATCTGTTGTTGCTCTTCTGCCAGCGTTGCGCTGGTGTAACGTCGCAGACGTGGGTAGCGCCAGGCGATGACACCCGCCATCGCAACGGTGGCGACACCACCGCTGACGATGGCAAAGGGGACGCCAAAGAGCGCGGCGACGAGGCCGGCTTCGAGTTCACCTAATTGTGGCCCGCCCATGAAGAAGATTTGGTTGATGCCGGTCATGCGCCCGCGCAGACGGTCAGGCGTCATGATCTGGCGAATGGTCTGACGGATGACGGTTGAGACGGTGTCGCTGGCGCCGACGAGCATGAAGAGCAGGTAGCTAAGGGCAAAGCTGGTAGAGAGACCAAAGAGTGCTGTTGCCAGGCCGTAAGCGGCTACACTCGCCAGCAATACCATTCCCTGGCGATAAATGTCCTTGCGTAGCGAGATAATCGACCCGGCTGCCAGCGAACCGACGGCGTCAGCGGTCGCAAGCAGCCCGTAGCCAGTTGCGCCCACATTCAATATCTGCCCGGCGACCAACGGCAACATCGTGCGCGCCGAACTAAAAAAGGTGGCGAAGAAGTCTAGCAACATACTGCCCCAGATGATGCGCGTGTTGCGCACGAAGCGCCAGCCTTCCGCAATGGCTTTGACGTTTAGCCCGGTGTCAGTTGCCGCCGCGCCGCCGCGATAGCGCAACAACATCAGCGCCATGATAATCGCCACAAAGGAGAGCGCGTTGGCTGCGTACACCCAACCCACTGCCAGGCGACTCATCATCAGCCCCGCCAACGCCGGCCCTACGATCGTTGCGGTCTGGAAGACAATAGAGTTGAGGCTGATGGCGTTGGTCAAATGTTCGCGCGGGACGAGATTGGGAATCAATGATTGGTAGGCTGGCCCGGAAAAAGCCGCAGTAGCCGAGGTGAATGCAGTCAACAGATAGATGATCCACAGGCTGTCGGCGCCGCTGAAATTGGCAATAGCCAGCCCCAGCGCTAACAGCGCTGCTATGCTGTTCGCCCAGATCAACAGCGTGCGCCGGTTGGTGATGTCCGCCACCGTGCCGCCAATGAGGGCAAAAAGTGCAATGGGAATGACGCGCACCAGCCCGACGCCACCCAATCCCAGCGCCTCTGGGCTGAGATCGATCGTGAACCCGAAGAGAGGTATGGAGAGGGTGGCGCCGGCTAGCAGCGTGTAGATGTGCCAGTTGATCGCAACCAACTGCATCTGCGTCCCGACAATGGAGACGAAGTTGCTCGCCCATAGCAGCCGAAAGTCACGATGACGAAGCGCAGCAAAACGCGCTCCTGGCGCCGCCATCAGACGCGCTCGACGTATTCACCGGTGCGCGTGTCGATCTTGATCACGTCGCCTTCTTTGATGAAATCGGGCACCTGGACGTCGGCGCCGGTCTCTACCTTCACCTTTTTCATCACCTTGCCCGAAGTGTCGCCACGCAGCATGACCGGCGCATCGACGACCTTGAGCGTGACGAAGTTGGGAATCTCGACCGAAAGCACCTTGCCGCTGTCCTCTGTCAACAGCACGACCATATCGTTCTCTTTCATCCAGGACATGGTGTCTTCGAAGTCTTCCTTGGGCAAAGCGATCTGGTCAAAGGTTTCGCTGTCCATGAAATGGTAGGATGTCCCATCGTCATACAGATACTGGGCATCGCGCGTCTGTGTGGTGATGACGTCAATCTCGGAGCCAGCGCGCACGCGGTCTTCGATGGTTTTGCCGGTCTCGAAGTTCTTGAGCTTCATGCGCACCATTGCGCGCCAGTTGCCCGGTGCAATGTGCTGATATTCGACGACGCGGTGAATCGCACCGTTGTAGCGAATCAACATGCCTTTGCGGAGATCTGATGTTGTAGCCATTTTGTTTCTCGTTTCTAATCGTGCGCAACTCTGCGCAAAAAAAGCGGGCGGCAGCCATGCGCGCGCCCATTGTTAGTAGTTTCAACTCTACCAGATTATACCTTGTTCACACCAAAGCTGGAAAGATTCTGGCGTGGTGCGCTACGTGGTGCGCAGTATGTTATCGCAAACCCTTGTTTGTTGGCGCGCTCATGTCGTGCACTCATGTCGCTTCGGTCACAGCCGAGAGGCGCCCGCCAAGCCCGTTAGCCTGTGGCGACGCCTCCACCACCTGCGCCTGACGCTTGAACTGACTCATGTAGAGCTTATAATAGAAGCCCTGTTTTGCCAGCAATTCTTCATGTGTGCCACGCTCAATGATCTCGCCCTTGACCAGCACCAACACCTGGTCGGCGTTGCGAATGGTGCTCAGGCGGTGGGCGATCACGAAGCTGGTGCGTCCCGCCAGTAATTGCTCCAACGCTGCCTGAATCTGCCGCTCGGTGCGCGTATCGACGCTGCTTGTCGCCTCATCCAGGATCAGCAGGCGCGGATTCGCCAGCGCCGCGCGCGCAATCGAAAGCAGCTGACGCTGTCCCTGGCTGAGACCGGCGCCGCGTTCACCCAGCACCGTGTTGTAGCCCTCAGGGAGGCGCTCGATGAAGTCATGCGCGCGCGCCAGTTGCGCCGCGGCGATCACTTCATCATCTGTGGCTTCGGGGCGACCATAGCGAATGTTGTTCATCACTGTGTCGCTGAAGAGGAACGAATCTTGCAGGACGACGCCGATCTGCTTGCGGAGACTCTCCAACGTGACATCGCGCACGTCGATGCCATCGATCGTCACAGCGCCGGTCGTGACATCATAGAAGCGGGGCAACAGGTTGACCAGCGTCGTCTTGCCCGCGCCCGTCGGACCGACAATGGCGATGGTTTGCCCCGGCTCCGCCACCAGGTCGATGTGCTTGAGCACTGGCTCGCCTGGTTTGTACTCGGCGCCCACGTCGTGGAAGACAACGCGCCCCTGAATAGGGGGCATCACTTTGGCGTCAAACTTTGACACGATCTCGGGTTGTTCATCCAGTAAGTCGAAGATGCGTTCGGCGCCGGCAATGGCGCTCTGGATGTTTGCCCACAGCACGGAGATTTGCGCAATTGGTTGGTTGAACCGTTGTACGTAGCCAATGAAGGCGACGATCAACCCCAGGGTCACCGCCGAACCGCCTAGTGTCTGACCTTGTAACATGAAGACGCCGCCAACGCCCGCAACTGTGGCGATTGCGACGTAGCCGAGCGCTTCGAGGGTTGGCGCCAGCGCGGAGGTGTAGGCGACGGCGCGCACATTGGCGTCGCGGTTGGCGGCGTTGCTGGTGCGGAAGGACTCAATGTTGGCGCCCTCGCGGCTGAATGCCTGCACCTCGCGCACGCCAGAGATGCCTTCCTCCAACTCGGCGTTGACATTGCCGATCTCCTTACGCGTGACGCGGAAGGCTTTGCGCGCCTGACCACTGAACCACATGGTGGCGATGGCCATCAATGGCACCACCGCCAGGCTGAGCAGCGCATAGACCCAGTTGAGCGTCAGCATGTTCCACGCGATCCAACCCAGGAGCAGCACGCCGCTGAGCACCTGGATCAGGGCAAAGCCAATCGCCTGCTGAATGGTGCTGACGTCGTTCGTGATCCGGCTCATCAGGTCGCCGCTTTCGTGGCGGTTGTAGAAGCCGAGCGAAAGCCGCTGCAAGTGAGTGAAGACTTCGACCTGAAGCCTGCGCAGCACGTGCTGACCTGCCCACGACATCAGATAGAACATGGCGCCGCCGGTGATCGCACCCAGCACAAAAAAGCCAACCAGCCCCAAGGTGAGTCGTCCCAGCCCGGCGATATAGTCGCTGGTGGCGGCGCCCGCCGGCATTGCGCCAAACCAACAGGTGAAATCGCTATTGGCAGCGGTTGGCGCGTCACCGGTTGGCAGCCCTTGTGCTGTCGCAGCTGTGGCAATTTCTGACGTCACAGCGGGCGTCAGGTAGCAATCCACCGCCTGACCGAGCAGCTCCGGGGTGATGACCTGCACCCAGGCGTTGACCACCATCATCAACAACACGCCTACTACCGCCAGCCAGAAGGGTTTGAAGTAAGCCACCAGCCGCGACAGCGTCCGGCCGAGGCTACGAGGTTTACTGACTTCCTGTTCGAGAATACCGCGTGGCCCACCGATCATAGGGTCAACTCCAATTCTTTATCCGCTATCTCGGTAGTCGGGTCTTCCACCAGCTGGCTGCGATAGATTTCTGCGTAGATGGGGCTGCTCTCGATCAGCTCTGTATGGCGTCCTTCTGCTACGATCCGCCCCTTTTCGAGCACGATGATCTTGTCGGCGTTGAGCACGGTGCTGATGCGCTGGGCAATGACGAAGCTGGTGCGTCCCTTCATCAGGGCATCGAGGGCGTGCTGGATTAGCACTTCTGTCTGGACATCGACAGCGCTGGTTGAATCGTCCAGGATCAAGATGCGGGGGTTGAGCAGCAAGGCGCGGGCGATGGCGATGCGTTGTTTTTGCCCACCGCTGAGCGTGGCGCCGCGCTCGCCCACCGATGTTGCATAGCCATCTGGGAAGCTGGTAACAAAGTCGTGGGCGGCAGCGGCCTTTGCGGCGGCGATCACCTCTTCGTCGGTGGCGTCAGGACGACCAAAGGCGATGTTGTCGCGGATGGTGCCGGTGAAGAGGTTGGTTTCCTGCAGCACAATGCCGATCTGCCGACGCAACGACTCGATGGTCACGTCGCGCACGTCGTAGCCGTCGATCAAGATGCGCCCGCTGGTCACGTCGTAAAAGCGAGGGATCAAGTTGATCACGCTGCTTTTGCCGCTGCCGGTGGCGCCGAGAATCGCCACGGTCTCGCCTGGCGTGGCGTGGAAGCTGACGCCGTTGAGCACCGGCTCTGTGCTGCCAAAGTAGCGGAACACGACATTGTCGAAGACGACTTCGCCCTGGATCGGCGGCAGCGCAATGGCATCTGGCTTGTCGGTGACTTCGTTGTGGGCGTCAAGAATCTCAAAGATGCGATTGGCGCTGGCGGAGGCCTGACTCATCTGGGAGATGATGAAGCCTAGCTGACCAAGCGGGAAGAAGACAAAGACCAGGTAGAGGCTGAACTTTTGCCACTCGCCGATCGTCAAGGTGCTTTCGATGATCTGGACGCCGCCAAAGTAGAGTACAGCTGCCTGCCCCAGGTTGGCGATGAGGAAGATCACCGGGAAAAGAAAGCTGAAGATGCGCGCCACTTGAATCTGCTGCTTCATCAAGACGACCGCCGCCGCATCAAAGCGTTGTTGCTCTTTGGGTTCGGTGGCAAAGGCTTTGATGACTTTGATGCCCGCTAGATTTTCCTGCAAGATTGTGTTCAGTGCGGAGAGTTTTTGCTGCACTTTGATGAACAGCGGCTGCGTGATGGCGCCAAAGAGCATGAACATCACCAGCGCTATCGGCAGGATGGGCAGCACCACTAACGTGAGTTGCAGGTTGGTTAGCAGCAACATCAACAAGGCGCCTGTCAGCAGCACTACAGCCTGCATTGCCAGCAGCAGCCCCTGCCCGATGAAGATGCGCACTTTCTCCACATCGTCGGTAGCGCGGATCATCAACTGGCCGGTGCGATTGCGGTCGTGGTAGCTGAAGGAGAGGCGCTGAATTTTGGCAAAAAGGTCGTTGCGGAAGTCGAAGGCGACGCTCTGTCCGGCTTTTTCCGACATGTAGGACTGGGCAAAGGCGAAGAAACCGCGCACGAGTGCGAGCGCCAGAATCAACGCAATTGCCCAGTAAAGCGGCGCCAATGGGTTGCTGAGAATCTGGTCAAGTTCAGCGGAGGTCATGCCCGCCTGCGTCAGCATCTTCGCCTGTACATCGGCTGGCGCCTGACTGAGCTGCTGCGCCATCATGCCGCGCGTCACGGCGTCAAGAATGTTTTGCAGCAATTGTGGCACGAGCAACTGCGCGCCTGTGCTCAAGAACAGCGCCGCATACGCTGCCAGCGTGATGTTGCGGTAATGGCCAAGAAAGCGGATTGCCCGCCCCAGGTTCTGGAAGTTGGGGCGTTCCCGGGCCGGGCGTTTGGGTTGTGCTGTCACGCATGTCCCCTTTCGGTGCGTGGTGAATGAGTCCGGTGTGATGCGTCATGTTGCGTCAAGCATCATGCGCCAGACATCATGACGGGTGCATGATGCTTGGCGAGCAACGTATAACGAACGAGACGCAATGCATACTCGGCGCTGCCGAATCATTATTGTACGTCGCAGGGCGAAAACGACAATGTAGGCTTGCTTCAAGTTTCGAGGGCGGGTGCAAGCGTAGAGTACAATCACATGGAAAATGAGCGTCACACGTCAAACGCCACTCGCCATATCACGCGGCGGAGGCGACGCTGCAGCGGCGACGAGTGACGCCTGACGTGTGACGAATAGCGATGCTCGATCTCTCACCACCCAATAGCGTCGAGGAGCCATCATCCATGTTGTCGGCGTATGCACAGACTCTACGGGCTACCAACCGCAACGCCCGCCTCATTCTCTTGTTGTCTGCCATCATGGGGTTGAGCATCGACGGCGGCATCTACTCTGTGATCTTTAACCTTTACGTTCTGCGTCTCAACTTCGGGCCGGAATTCGTCGGGCAGATCAACTCGATGGCGAATCTGACTTTTGCGATCGGTAGCCTGACGGCAGGCTGGCTTGGTACACGCTACGGTAGCCGACGCATCATGATTTTGGGAATAGCCGCAGGTATGCTCGGGTCGCTCGCTTTGCCTATGGCGGATCTGCTCGATCAACACTGGCGCGCGCCCTGGTTGACGGTTACCATGCTCTTGATCTTTGGTGGCCTGTCTTTTTATTTCGTCAACTCAGGGCCATTCTTGATCCGCGTGACGGCGGTGAGCGCGCGCGGCGCCATTTTCGCGATCCAGTCAGCGATCAGTGGCCTGGCTTCATTCACTGGCGGGCTGATTGGCGGCATCTTGCCTGCACTTTTCGCCGCTGCCCTGGGATTGACCATGCTGGCAGCGGCGCCCTATCGTGTGCCATTGCTGGTTGTAGGGCTGCTCATGGTGGCGGCGCTGTTCATCGTGCTACGGACACACGAACCTGACGCCGCCGAACTCGAACCGGAGATGGTTGAGGCGCGACCAGGGGCGCCGCGCCCGCGCTCTGCCTATTCATTGATCGTCTTCATGTCAGTGGTGCGCTTCCTGCAAGTGGCAGGGGTGGGGGCGACGGTGACCTTCTTCAACGTCTACATGGACAACGCCCTGCAAGTTGCGACGCCAACGATTGGTCTGATTGCTGCTTCGGCGCGTCTGCTGGCAGTTCCGGCTGCGCTGCTTGGGCCAGCGCTGGCACGGCGCATCGGCTATGGCGAAGCCGCAGTGCTCGGCTCGTTGGGCAGCGTGATCAGCATGGCGCCGTTGATTCTGATCCCCAACCCGGCGGCGGCAGGTATTGGCTTCCTTGGGTTGCTCGCCTTCACGTCGATCCGCTACCCGACTTTCTATGTCTTTATGATGGAACGGACGCCACCGCGCTTGCGCGCCGCCATGACCGGCGCCGGGGAGATGGCGGCTGGCTTCAGCTTTGCGCTGATCTCGCTGGCCGGCGGCTACATCATTGTACAGTTCGGCTACGATGTCACCTTCCTGCTCGGCGCCGGGCTGACGTTGGCAGGGACGCTGCTCTTTGGCGTCTATGTCTGGTGGCTGCGTCAGCGCCCAGAGGCTGGCAAAGTGACGCCTCCCCCGATACAGGAGACGGCGATCATCCCGCCGTTGGTGGGTCAGCCAGCCGTCGAAGGCGCCGAAGATGAGCATGATAGTGTATGATAGCGAGTGTAATTTCGCAGAGCATTTTCATGAGGTATTGTCATGCCCGCTTTCATCCTGGAAGCCCGCAACCTGGTCAAGAAGTACGGCGACATCATTGCCGTCAACGATGTCAGTTTCACCATCGAGGAAGGCGAGGTCTTTGGCTTGCTAGGCCCCAACGGCGCCGGCAAAAGCACGACCATCGCCATGCTTTCGGGCCTCTTTCCGCCCACCAGCGGCAGCGCTGCGATCTGCGGGCTGGATATCGTGCGCGACCTGGCCAAGGTCAAGCAGGTCATCGGCGTTGTGCCGCAGGAGCTGGCGCTCTATCCCACGCTGAGCGGGCGAGAGAATGTGCGCTTCTTCGGCGAACTTTACGGGCTGCGCGGCAAGACGCTCAGCGCACGCGTCGATGAGGTGATCGGCTATGTCGGCATGAGCGAGCGCGCCAACGACCGTGTGCAGACCTACTCCGGCGGCATGAAACGGCGCATCAACCTGGCGGCGGGGCTGGTCAACCAACCGCGCCTGCTTTTCCTCGACGAGCCAACGGTCGGCGTCGATCCGCAAAGCCGCAACCACATCTTCGAGAGCGTCGAACGACTCAACCGCGAGCGTGGCATGAGCATCCTCTACACGACGCACTACATGGAGGAAGCCGAACGTCTCTGCCACCGCGTCGGCATCATCGATCGCGGCAAGCTGATCGCGCTCGACACGCCGCGCCGGCTGATCGAATCGCTGGGCGGCGGCATCATCCAGCTTGGCTTAGCCGCCGCCGACGAAGCGGTGCGCGCCGCTGTGGAGGCGCTGCCCGCGGTGCGTTTCGCCACATTCGTTGCCGCAGAAGAAGGCGCCGAAGGCAAAGCCATCCTGAAAATTGAAGCCAGCCACGGCAACGAGGCGCTGCTGCAGGTGCTACACTACTGCAACGCAACCGATGTCGACATCCTGTCGCTCGACCTGCTCGAACCGAATCTGGAAACCGTGTTTCTGAATCTGACGGGGAAGAGTTTGAGGGATTGAGGGATTGGAGATTGGAGATTGGAGATTGGAGATTGGAGATTGACGTCGCTGTACGTAAATCAATCTCCAATCTCCAATCTCTAATCTCCTAATCACACTTTCAACAACATCCTATGCGAATCCTATCTGTCTGGCTAAAAGATTTGCGTTTGTTGCTGCGCGACCGGGGGGAGATGGCGTCGCTCTTTTTGATGCCGCTGGCGTTCATCGTGCCGATTGTGCTGGCGTTTCCGCCCAACGGCTACAACCTGACCGAGGATCGCAAGCCAGGGTTGCCGGTCGCGGTGCACGATGTGATCGACGGCGCGGTCGCTGACCATGCGCAGGAACTGCTCGACATGCTGGCGGAGAGCTATGCGCTCGAACGCGATGTCACGACGCAGGCAGCGGCGGAGCTGGGCGCCGCAGTGGAAGCCGCCTGCACGGTGACGGGCGCGGTCTGCGACGAAGCCGTCGCCCGCGAAAAGGTGCTGCGCGACTGGCGCAGCGCCGCGCTGGTAATCCCACCGGGTTTCAGTGCAGCCATCGACGCCGCCGAACACATCTCGGTGACGCTGCTCTACAACCCGGCGCGCAGTCCGGTTGATCGCCAGCTGATCGAAGGCGTCGTCACCGGCAGCACGATGCGGCTTTCGATCGAGCATCAGTTGCGCAATGGCTTGCAGCAATTCGGCGACCTGATCGAGCTGGCGCCGGCGGAGGTGCGCGAGAACATCCGCACGTCGGACGCGACAGGCGCGGCGCCGCTCTTTTCCGCCCCAGCGCTCTCTGTGGTTGCTGTCAAGCCGAGCGCAGCGCGTGTCACCGTGCAGCCCAACACCTTGCAACAGACGATCCCCGGCTACACGGTCATGTTTGTCTACTTTCTGATCGGCACCGTCGTCGCTGCGGTAAAGTTGGAGCGCAACACCGGCGTCCTACGCCGTCTGCTGGTGACGCCGATGCGCCGCGCTGACCTGCTGGCGGGCAAGACCTTCTCGGCGCTGGCGATCGGCGTGCTACAGGTCGGCACGATGTTTGCCATCGGCGCCATCGGCTTTGGCATGGGACTAGGCAACGCGCCGGTGGCGCTCTTCGTGCACACGGTGGCGGTCGTGCTGTCGGCGGTTTGCATTGGGCTGGCGGCGGCGGCGTTTCGCATCGAGCGCGGCATCAATGTGCTGCTGATCGTGGGCGCGCTGCTCGCCGGCTGCGCCTTCCCCGCCGACTGGCTGCCGCCCGTTCTGCGCACGGTCAACATTGTGCTGCCGCAGACGTGGGCGATGCAGGGCTACCAGGACCTGATCACGCGCGGCATGGGCTTTGTCGATGTGCTGCCGGAGATCGCCGTGTTGCTGGGCTTTGCTGCGGTCTTCTTTGCGATCGCCGTGTGGAAGTTCGATCTGGAAGGGTGAGCCATGCTCCGGCAAATCTGGGCGCTGACGCGCAAAGAGATCAAGGTGGCGGCGGAGTATCGCGGGCAGTGGCTGCTGGTCTTTTTGACGCCGCTCATCTTCATCGCCGTGATGGGCGCCACCTTCGGCGCCACAGGCGCGCCCACAGTGGCGGTCTATCTGGTCAACGAGGATGAAGGACGGCTGGGGCGGCAGATCGTCAGTGCGCTGCGCGACGAGCCGACGCTGGCGCTGGAGATGCTCGACAGCCGCGCCGAAGCCGACCGTCGCGTCGGCGCAGGACAGCGCATGGCCGCTATCGTGATTCCGGCCGGGTTGAGCGCGGCCGTGCTGACCGATGCCGGCGGCGTAGTCGAGGTGATCGTCGACCCGGCGCGCGAGCAGAGCGCGGGCATTGTGCTCGGCCAGGTGCAAGCCGCCACCGCGCCGATGTTGATCGACGCCGAGGTGGAGCGCGCAGTGCGAACCGTCTTCAACACCGCGCCGGAGACCTTTGGCTTCACGGATGAAGACCTGGCGTCGCTCGGCGTCGATCTGGAGGCGGTTGCCAAATTCCTGGCGGCGGCAATCAACGGCGTTGTCTCCAGCCAGGTGCAGGACGCCATCGACGATCCGCTCGTGCGCATCGACCTGCGCCCCGCTTCCGATGCGGCGCCGCGCCAGGCGCCGACCGTCTTCGACTATCTGGTGCCGGGCTACAGCGTCTTCTTTGCCTTCTTTTTGATGGGCTTGATGGCGGAGACCATTTATGAAGAACGCGTCGGCGGCGCGCTGCGGCGCATCTTCAGCCTGCCGATCCGCCGCGTGCCCTTCCTGCTTGGCAAGGCGCTGCCCTACAGCTTGATCGCCATGCTGCAGGTGGTGAGCGTCTTTGCCGCCAGCACGTTGCTCTTCGATTATGACCTGGGCAGCGCGCCGCTGGCGCTCATCCTGCTGATTGTGGCGACGGGGCTGGCAGTCGGCGGGCTGGGCATCCTGGTCTCGGTGCTGGTGCGCTCGGAAGGACAGGCGAACAGCGTCCCCACGCTGCTGACGCTGGTGATGGCGGCGGTCAGCGGTGCGCTCTTTCCCAGCATCCAGGCGCCGGGGCTGGCGCAGATCACGCCGCACTACTGGGCAGTGCAGGGGTTCTTGACCATCACGGCGCTGCGCGGCGACCTGGCAGACGTGCTACCCAACCTGGCGGCGCTGTTGGCGATAGCGCTGGCAACCTTCACCATCGCTGTCTGGCGCTTCCGGCACGTGTAAGCGCTCGAAGCAATGTGGTTGTTGTCTATCGAAAGTGATAGGGATGTGTTGGGAAGACCGGGTTTCCTGGCCATCGCTGCTGTCAGGATGAAGGCGCAGCAGCCCGGTCTCCTCCAGATAGCACTGCCTCAGGACGTTGGCGCGATCGATTGCTCGTAGTGCACAGTTCCCGTGCGGTCATAGAGACGGAAGGTCAGCACACCGGCGTCGTCCACGGAAATTTGCCCAAAGTTGAACAGGTCGCCTTGAAACTCGCCTTCGGCATACAGCACGGCCGGGTTGAAGGATGGGTCTGGTTGCGGTGGTGGCGCCAGCACCAGCGCACTGATCGGGCTGGAGCCAAATTCATAGAAATCGGTCACGCCATCTCGGTCAGGATCATAGCTGATCGCAAAGGGCCAGTGCGTGTCGCCGGTCAAAAAGATCACATTCTGAATGTCGTGACGAGTGATGAAGAAGAGCAACTCCATCAGCTCTGTCTCATAGCCAGAGCGATCGGTGAAGTTCGCCCAACTATCACGCCCTTCTACTTCAGGCTGCGGGAAACCCGTGGGCCAGGCTAAGGGAACACTGGTGACGACGAATTTCCATGTAGCCGTTGATGCCAACAAGCTGCGCTTTAGCCATGCCTTTTGCTCGGCGCCCAACATGGTTTTGGGTTGCAGCGTGCGCGGATGCGGGTCCCAATTGACAATCGGATCTCGGTAGGAGCGCGTGTCGAGCATAAAGAAGTCGGCATAACTGCCATAGCCAAACTGCCGATACAGGCGATGGGTGTCAGTCGGAATTTCGGATGCACTCACGGGCCAATACTCAAAGAAAGCCTGGCGACCATCTTGCAAGCGTTGTGGGTTCCAGGATGCCAATTCAGGCCCGGCATAGTTGTCACGCAATTCGTGATCGTCCCACGTCACAAACACAGGCACATGGTTCAGAAAGGCAGCATACGCAGGGTCTTCTAGATGGTAACGATAACGGGCGCGAAAATCCTCCAAATTTTGGGCTGGCTGTTCGGCGCCGGGAGCGTTCTGTGGCGTAGGACAGGCGCTGCTGGCATAGATGCTGTCACCCGTCAGTAAAAAGAAGTCGGGGTGTGTGGCGGCCATCGCATCAAAGATAGCCCAACCGGTTTCTGCATCGCGACAATATCCCTGTCCACCCAGACAGGCGCCGAAAACAAAACTGAAACCGATCTTAGCATCTGGCTGGGGAGCGGTGCGAACAGTGCCGGTTAGGGGAGCGCTGGTTTGCGCCGCCGCAGTTAGCGTCACTGTGTAGAGATAGGATGTGGCCGGGGTCAAATCTTCGATCCTCACCTCACCGACAAAATCCGCAGATTCATCGACGGCAACTTCCGCGCTAGCGACCGTTATGGCCGGCGCGTCGGCGGCGCTGACAACAAACGTCATGACCCCGCTCCGATCCCCGCGCGCCCAGAGGGTTACGCTCGATGCGTTCACCTCGCCGCTCATTGGCCCGTGGGTCACGCGCGGCGGGCTGTCAGTAGCGGAAGCGGCGGTCGGCGTAGAGCCACCAAAAAGCACCCCAATCCACAATACCAGTAGAAACAAAGCACTGCGTTGCATTGGTCTTTATCCTTCCCGCGTATCAAATTCCGAGGAGTAGTCTGAAATGCCCTCAATTATATTTCTGGGGAAATGGTGCGCAAACGGTCGAAAAGTACTTGTGCGTTGGGGCTAATGTTGCACGTCATCACTTTCGACGTGATATGCTGTTCTCATAACGGAGTCCATGAGCCTGACATGCCACAGCCCGCAGATGCCACAACAACTTGAATGGTTGATGGTTTGCCGCAAGCATATAGATCGTGTAACGTATAGTGAAATGAACGTTTTCCCCATGATGTGGAAGGCGTCGCAGAACCGCTCAATGTGTGAATGATGCTCAAAGGAGAGAGAGTCATGGCGCTCAAAATGAAAATCACCTACGCCACCATGTCGGCGGACAACGAGGAGCTGCAGTCGGCCTTTGATGAAGCCTTTGACAAGGTGAAGGCCTCGATGCTGGGCGTCGAGGTGCCGATGTTCATTGATGGCGAAAAGGTATACGCCAGCGAAAAGACCATCACCTACAGTCCCGTCGATACGCGCATCCATCTCTGCACTGCCCAAAAGGGGACGCGTGAGCACGCCCAAGCTGCCGTCGCCGCCGCCAAAGCCGCTTTCAAGGGCTGGGCTGCGACGCCCTGGCAAGAACGTGTCGCCATCATGCGCCGCATCGCCGAGAAAATCAGCGAAAACAGCCTGGAGCTTTCGGCGATCATGGTGATGGAGGTCGGCAAGAGCCGGCTGGAAGCGCTCGGCGAGGTCGAGGAAACCGCCGACCTGCTGCGCTACTACGCCAACGCCATGGAGCAGAACAACGGCTACATCCGCGAACTGGGAAAACTCAGCGACAATGAGACCAACCTCAGCGTGCTCAAGCCCTTCGGTGTATGGGTCGTGATTTCGCCCTTCAACTTCCCGATGGCGCTGTCCGGTGCGCCGATCTGTGCGGCGCTGATCACCGGCAACACGGTTGTTTTCAAGGGTGCATCGTCCACGCTCTATACCGGTTGGAAGACGGCCGAACTCTTCGCCGAGGCGGGGCTGCCTGATGGCGTCTTCAATTATGTCAGCGGGCCCGGGCGCACGGTCGGTCAAGAGTTGCAAGATAACCCCGACATCGCCGGCTGGACCTTCACCGGCTCCTACGAGGTGGGAATGCAGGTGGCGCGCAACGCCTTGAATGGGCGCTATCCCAAGCCCGCGATCATCGAGATGGGCGGCAAGAATCCGACCATCGTCTCACGCCACGCCGACCTTGACAAGGCAGCCACCGGCGTCGCCCGCTCGGCCTTTGGGCTGGATGGGCAGAAGTGTTCGGCGTGCTCGCGCGTCTATGTCGAGGAGCCGGTCTACGACCAGTTCCTGGCGCTGCTGCTCGAAAAAACGGCGGCGCTCAAGGTCGGCAACCCCACGGCGCGCGACACTTTCATGGGCACAGTGATCGACAAGGGCGCCTACGAGGATTATCAGAAATACATTGCGCTTGCGCGCCGTGACGGTCAGGTGCTCTTTGGCGGCAACACCATCACCGAGGGTGACTTCAGCCGTGGCTATTATGTCCAGCCAGCCATCATTACCGGCCTGCCCGACGATCACGAGCTGGTCAAAAATGAGTTGTTCCTGCCGATCCTCTATGTGGCGAAAGTCAAGGATTTGGAGGCAGGCATGGCAAAAGCCAACGACACAATCTACGGCTTGACCGCTGGCTTCTTCAGCGAGGACAAGGCTGAAGTCAAGTGGTTCTTCGACAATATCGAGGCGGGCACCACCTACGCCAATCGACGTGCGGGCGCTACCACCGGCGCCTGGCCCGGTGTGCAGGCTTTCGGCGGCTGGAAAGGCTCCGGCATGAGCGGCAAAGGCGTCGGCGGCCACTACACCCTGCCACTCTACATGCACGAGCAGAGCCAGACAGTGATTGGGTAAGAGAGTAATGGAGAGATTGGGAGATTAGAGATTGGAGATTAGAGATTAGAGATTAGAGATTGACTCCTCCCAATCTCCTAATCTCCTAATCTCCCAATCTCCAATTCCCTACTCTCCCAAATCCTTCTCCACGTCCACTGCTGCGGACGCCACCGCCCACGCCACGACAAACCAGACGCCGCCGCCGATCAGCAGCGCAATCGCCATGTTGAGCGGCGCCAGCGGCACCTGCCCACGCACGATGCCGACAATAGTCAACAGCAAGCCGGCCAGGCCGAAGCCGAGACCGATTTTGACCGGTAATGTAAATCGAGCCATTCCGAAATCGCCTTCTTCAATGTTTAAGCCTACGTTCGTCAAATCGTTTGTAGGTTTCACCGATCAACGTAATCGTTTTCATAGCGACATCTTAGCACGAGTCTGCGTGCCCCAAAAGCTCGAACTAAGTAAAGGGCCTATTCTCTACACTTGGGGGCAAGAGCTTGTCGCGTAGGTCATCGCCTCCGGCGTGACATGGCCGCCCGACCGTCGCGTAGGTCATCGCCTCCGGCGTGACATGGCCGCTCGACCGCCGCGTAGGTCATCGCCTCCGGCGTGGCATGGC
>DMDA01000092.1:135000-174688 GCA_003451595.1 Chloroflexota bacterium
GTGACATGGCCGCTCGACCGCCGCGTAGGTCATCGCCTCCGGCGTGACAGGGCCGCTCGACCGTCGCGTAGGTCATCGCCTCCGGCGTGACATGGCCGCTCGACCGCCGCGTAGGTCATCGCCTCCGGCGTGGCATGGCCGCTCGACCTACGCGAAACCTTGATTTTCGGAGAGAATTGGCGCTTGACAAAACTAATTTTATTAGCTATTATACTAATATAATTAGTTTTGTTCCAAAGGAGAGACCGATGACCACTCAATACCTGACCCACCAATCCGGCCGCATTGCCTATGACGACGCAGGCAGCGGACCGCTCGTGCTCTGTGCGCCGTCGATGGGCGATGTGCGCGCAGAGTATCGTTTTCTAGCGCCGTTCCTGGTTGACGCCGGTTTTCGCGTCGTCACGATGGACTTGCGCGGGCTGGGCGAGTCGAGCACGCAATGGCATGACTTTTCCGTGGCGGGCATCGGCGGCGACATGCTGGCGCTGATCCGCCACCTTGACAGTGGGCCAGCCGTGATCATCGGCGCGTCGATGGCGGCGGGCGCAGCGGTGTGGGCGGCGGCGGAAGCGCCCGCGCACGTAGCCGGGCTGGTGTTGATTGGGCCATTCGTGCGCGGTGAGACAAGCGCGACCAATGCGCTGCTCTATTCGCTGCTTTTCAACCAGCTGTGGGGCGTGCGGGCGTGGCAGTGGTACTATTCGACGCTTTACCCAACGCGCAAACCGGCGGATTTTGCCGCCTACATCGCCGCACTCGGGGCAAATCTACGGGAGCCGGGCCGGTTGAAGGCGCTACAGGCGATGATGCGCGCGCCAAAGACGGCGTCGGCGGAACGGGTGGGTGGCGTCATGGCGCCAACGCTGGTGATGATGGGCAGCAAAGACCCCGATTTTCCCGAGCCACAGGCGGAGGCGCAATGGGTTGCCGACGCCGTGCGCGGTCGTCACCTGATGGTCGACGGCGCCGGCCACTATCCGCACGCCGAGATGCCAGAAGTAACGGCGCCGCTGATCGTCAACTTCTTGCAGGCGCAGCAGGCGGTGCGGCATGTCGCGTAGGGCCGGGCTGGACAAGCCTTCTGTCGTGGCGGCAGCCGCGGCGCTGGTCAATCGCGACGGCGTGGCTGCGCTCTCGCTCAAGCGGCTGGCAGAGGAGCTAGGCGTGCAGACGCCATCGCTCTACAACCACGTCGCCGGGCTGCCGGGGCTGGAGCGCGAGCTGGCGCTGCTCGGCGTGCAGCGGCTGGGCGATGCACTGACCGCCGCCGTGATCGGCAAGTCCGGTGCGGCGGCAGTCACGGCGCTGCTCGACGCCTACCGAGCCTTTGTCACGGCAAACCCTGGGCTGGCCACCTACACTGTGCGCCCCGCCGCCCTGGACGCGCCCGACGACGCCGAACGGATTCAGGCGGAGGCGCGCATCGTGCAGGTAGCGGTGGCGGTCGTTGCGTCATTTGGGCTGGCAGGTGACGACGCCATCCACGCCGTGCGCGCGCTGCGCAGCGTGGCGCACGGCTTCGCTACGCTGGAAGCGGCAGGCGGCTTCGGCATTCCGCTTGATCTGGACGAAAGTTTTCGCAGGCTGACGGCGATGGTGAACGCAGGGTTGGGGCAACAGGCAAAAATTCAGATGGGTTCAGGAGACTGACGATGTCGATCACAACTGTCGGTTTGGGATTACACTTTTTGTTGGAATTATGCGCGCTTGTAGCAATGGTCTATGCCGGTTTCCGGATCGGCGATACGCTGCTGATGCGGCTGCTGTTGGGCGTCGTCCTGCCGGTTGTGGCGGCGCTGGCGTGGGGCGTCTTGCGCGTGCCCAATGATCCGGGGCCTGCCATCGTGGCGGTTCCGGGGCTGCTGCGTCTGCTGATCGAGTGGGCGGTCTTTGGCATTGCCATCAGCATGTTGTTTTGGGCCGGGCAGCCGGTGTGGGCGGGGGCGTTTCTGGCGGCGGCGGTGGTTGACTATGTGATCATGTATGAGCGGGTGTTGCGGTTGCTGCGCTGACAGTGTTCCCGTGTGATGAGTTGCTAGGCGGGAAGCCGCACTTGATGTATAGTGATGGCGCAAAATGCGCAGAGCAAGGGTGCACTGCGTTGCTTTTCGTTGCAACTTATCAGCGTGCCGGAAGCGCTCACACCCAGCGACACAGGAACGCACCGGCCAGATCAGATGGAACCAATCATGAGTACAACCAAAACTATCGAAGCGCAACCCCTTATTGGCACTTTCACCTTGACCAAAGAGGAATTGCGTCAGGCCGTTGCCGAGCGGCTCTACAACACTGTCGGCAGCGCCGTTCAATCCGCCAGCAAGCATGATCTCTACATGGCGCTCTCGCTGGCGGTGCGTGACCTGCTGACCCAACGCTGGCGCAAGACGACCGAGGCGCATTACAACGCCAACCCCAAGTTTGCCTACTATCTTTCCGCCGAGTACATGCTTGGCAAACAGCTTGGGCAGAACCTGCTCTACACCGGTGTGACCCAGGTTGCAGAGGAATTGCTGGCAGACTTTGGCTATAGCCTGGAAGAGTTCCTGGAGTTGGAGCCGGAGCCGGGATTGGGCAACGGTGGCTTGGGGCGTCTGGCGGCCTGCTTTATCGACTCGCTGGCGACGCTCGACCTACCGGCAGTGGGCTACGGCATCCGCTACGAGTTCGGCATCTTCCGCCAAACTTTTGTTGACGGCTGGCAGGTGGAGCAGCCCGACACCTGGCTGTTGCGCGGCAATCCCTGGGAGTTCATTCATCCCGACGATATGATCGAAGTGGGCTTTGGCGGCTACACCGAGCATGTGCCGATCGGCGGCGGGCGATTCAGCGTGCGCTGGGTGCCCGGGCAGAAGGTGCTGGGCGAGCCGTGCACGACGCTTGTACCCGGCTACGGCACGAACACGGTCAACATCCTGCGTCTGTGGCGCGCGCGCGGCGCTGAGGAGTTCGACTTCCAGATGTTCGACACCGGCAACTATGCCCAAGCCGTTGAGCAGAAAATCTACTCTGAGAACATCAGCAAGGTGCTCTATCCCAACGACGGCACGCCGCAGGGGCGCGAGCTGCGCCTGCGCCAACAGTATTTCTTCGTGGCGTGCTCGCTGCACGACATCATCCGTCGCTTCCGGCTGCGCAACACGGACTGGAACACCTTCCCTGACAAGGTCTCGATCCAGCTCAATGACACGCATCCGGTCATTGCCATCCCGGAGCTGATGCGCATTTTGGTCGACGAACAAGGGTTGAATTGGGATCAGGCGTGGCGCATCACACAGCGCACCTTTGCCTACACCTGTCACACGTTGCTGCCCGAAGCGCTGGAGAAGTGGCCCGTCAGCCTCTTCGAATATCTGCTACCGCGCCATCTGGAGATCATCTACGAGATCAACCATCGCTTCCTGGCGCACGTGCGCGCCCGCTTCCCCGGCGACGAGGGGCGTGTGGCGCGCATGTCACTGATCGATGAAAGCGGCGGACGCCAGATTCGCATGGCAAACCTGGCGAGCGTCGGCAGTTTCGCCATCAATGGTGTGGCGGAACTGCATTCGCAGCTCCTGCGCGACCACACGCTGGCGGACTTTGCAACGATGTTCCCGGATCGGTTCCAAAACAAGACCAATGGCGTCAGCCCGCGGCGCTTTATGAAGCTCGCCAACCCGCAACTTTGTGACTTGATCACCGAGGCGATCGGCGACGGCTGGATCAATGACATGGAACGGCTGCGCGGGCTGGAGCAATTTGTTGACGATGCGGCATTCCGTGAGCGCTGGCGCGCCGTAAAACAGCACAACAAAGGCAATCTGGCGGCGTTTGTGGAACACAGCACTAGCGTGACCGTGGACCCAAGCGCCATGATGGATGTGATGGTCAAGCGTCTGCATGAATACAAGCGCCAGCTGCTCAAGCTATTGCACATTGTGACGCTCTATCAACGGCTACAGGACAACCCCAACCTGGACATTGTGCCGCGCACCTTCTTCTTTGGCGCCAAGTCCGCTTCGGGCTACGCTACCGCCAAGCTCATCATCAAAATGATCAACAGCGTCGCCGAAGTCGTCAATGCCGACCCGATCGTGCGCGATCGGTTGAAGGTCGTCTTCCCTGCCAACTTCAACGTGACGATGGGACAGATCATCTATCCGGGCGCCGAGCTGTCGGAGCAGATTTCGCTGGCAGGCAAAGAGGCGTCGGGCACAGGGAACATGAAGTTCGCCCTCAACGGCGCGCTGACCGTCGGCACACTCGACGGCGCCAATGTCGAGATTCGCGAGTTGGTCGGTCCCGAAAACTTCTTCCTCTTCGGCCTCAACGCCCAGGAAGTGATGGACCTGAAGAATCGCGGCTACCATCCCTACGATTGGTACGCCAACAACCGCACGCTCAAGCGCGCTATCGATGCATTTGCGGCTGGCGTCTTCTCGCGCGGGGACGCCACGCTCTTCCGCCCGCTGCTCGACTCGCTGCTGCGCCACGACGAGTATCTGGTCTTCGCCGACTACCAGGCGTACATCGATATTCAGGATCACGTGGCTGACGTCTACCGCGACCCGGAAACGTGGACGCGTATGTCGATCCTCAACACGGCGCGCACCGGCTTCTTCTCGTCAGATCGCACGATCCGCGAATACGTACGGGATATTTGGAATCTGAAGCCGGTGAAGGTGGAGTAGTTTGACAAAGCAGGCTCCCTGTCGAGCCTGTCGGAAGGCTATCTTCCCGGAAGCTCTGAGCTTCCGGGAAGATAGGCGAGCCGCGTAACTTCTTTCGAGTGCAAGCGCTGGCGATCAATCCGTTTGTTTTCGATAGGCTCTTTCAATCGCTCGGTTGACAGCCACCTGGTGCAGAAGAGAGGCGCGTAACCGATCGTCATCAAGACTTTGCGCCCACGCTTGCAGGTGAGCGTGCGCCTCGGTCAGATAGGATGCGGCATTCGCAACGTGGTTTGCTTGAAGCACTTGATAGCAGATGAACCAGACGCGCAGCGGATCGCGCAGCTTCGGAAACGCAGACGGGTTGAGTAATGGCAGCACTTCATTGATTAGCGCTAGAGCATCGGCGTTGCGCCCTTGCGACAAATAAACAGCCGCCATCTCGCTTTTTATTACGATGGCAAGATATTGACCCTGTGCGTGGTGTGAGTTGAGCGCCTGGCGATAAAGATCAAGCGCCTTATCGCATCGATTCATGGCTGCAAGCGCACAGCCAATTCCAAACACGATCGAGCCTTCGTACACCTGTGCACTCGACACGCGACTTAGTTCCAGCGCCTCCTGGAGGCAAACCAGCGCAGCGGCGGCATTGCCGAGCTGCAGCTCCGCCATTGCCAGTGTGCACAGCGCCTCGATGGCGCCCACCTGATCGCCCAAGCGTCGCAACTCCGCCAGCGCCTGTTGGCAAAGCTGGCGCGCTTGCGCAAATCTTCCCAGTCGAATCAGCAGCCGCGCAAAGCCATCGGCAGTGTGCGCCGCATGGCGCGGATCATGTACGTCTTCCCGTCTGGTGTAAGCAGCGTCATAATACTGATATGCGCGCCCCAAATCGCCCAAAGCCGCGTGGGCGTCACCGAGATGCTGCCAGATCGATATCAGGCGCGGCTGATCGCCTAGCTCTTGATAGATGCTCACTGCTCGCTCCCAAAAATAGAGCGCCTTTTTCTCTTCGTTCTGAAAATGCGCAACGTAACCCAGTGAACGCAGAACGAAGCTCTCGCCTAGCCGATTTCCGATGCGTTGATAAAGGAGCAGCGCCTGTTCTAGCACCGAGCCGGCTTGCTCAATCTCACCCACTGGAAGGAGGCAGCGGAACATGGCGTGTAATGCTCTTGCCTCAACCAGAGGTAGACCGAGTTGATGTGCGCTCTGCGCGGCCTTTTCCAGTTGTTGCCGCGCGGCATCGTGCCATCCTTGCAGCGAGATGGCGATGCCCCATTCCACCTGCGCCACAGCAGTCAGAGATGCAGCATTCTGTTCCTCACATGCCTGCAACACCTTGTGCGCAACTTCCGCAGCATCTTTGTAACGATGCAACAAATTCAGGAAAAAGGCGCGGGCAAGCTGAAGTTCAAGAATGACCCTCGCAGCTTCAGAGGAAGAAACCGCTGTTGTGGAGAGAACAGCTGCAGCTCTGTCAAACACTGCCTCCCCTTCCTGATATAAGCTACGCACGTGATAAAACGCCTGCAAGCCAGGGATCGCCTGCGTGATTGTGGACACAGAATGTTCTTGCATAGCCCATTCCCACGCGGCTCGAAAATTGTCGAATTCCGCCTGCATTTCCTCAGCCACGAGATTCATGTTGCGGCTATACAGAGCGTCAACGTGTTTCGCCGCCAGGTCGAGATAGTAGTCGCTATGACGCCGACGAATGTCCGCCTCCAATCCGGGCTGAATTTTTTCCGGGGCAGCGAGTTTCAACGCCGCGAACTGGCGCAACAACTCGTGCAGCACATATTTTTTGCGCCCTGTCGATACCTGTACGATGTGCAGCAGAGAGTGGTTGACTAATTCTTGCAATTGATCGACGGCATCTTGTGTAATCGCCAGCGCAGCCTGGCGCGAAAATGCGCCACGAAAAACTGTAAGTTTGGCAAGCGCCTGCTGAGCTTCAAGCGATAGAAGTCTCCATGACGCCTCGAAGACGGCTTCCATGCTGCGATGACGCAGGGGTACATCCTGTTGACGGGTGCTCAGTAGAATACCATCCTCGTGCCGAAATGCCGCCGCCAGTTCGGCGATCGACAGGTGTCTGATCCAACGCGCCGCCAACTCCATCGCCAGCGGGTTGCCGTGCACCAACGCTGCCAATTCGCCGATCTGGTGCAGGGTCCGCCGATCGACAGCGAAGTGAGGGTCTTGCTGATTGGCTCGCTCCACAAAGAGCTGAATGCTGGCGAAATCAAGAGCGTCTGTTTCTCCATTGAGGGGTACAGGCAATCCCTCTAGCACCAGCAATTGCTCCGCCTGGCAGTCAAGCGGTGCACGCGAAGTGACCAGAATGAACACGGAAGGGGCATTGGCAAGCAGGTCGAGAACAAAGGAAGCGCCGTCGAGCAGATGCTCAAAATTATCTAGAATCAGGAGCAGTCTCTTCGAACGCAGAAAATCAATCAACACGGCAAGCGGCGTCGAGTCCATCCGCTGAAAAGGCAAGGAAAAGACGCTGGCGACAGCAAACACCAACTGGTTGACCAGATCGGCTGGATCGGCCATTTCCACCCCAGCGAGAGGTACAAACCATATCCCATCAACAAATCGCTCGCTGTCCGACAGAGAAGTTTGCATCTCCAGGAGGGTGTGACCAACCGCCAGCGCCAGGCGAGTCTTGCCAACGCCCCCTTCCCCGACTATCGTCACCAGGCGGGTGCGCGGGCGCGTGAGAAAATCAACCAGAATAGCCAACTCATTACGCCGGCCCATAAAGGAAGAGAGCGGTGCGGGCAAATTGTGAGTTATTGGTCGAATCTCATGATTTCTCTCAAAAACAAGTGCTTTTTCTCCCCGCGGCGCTTCTACAATCGGGGTGAACCATCTTTCAAGTTCTTTTGCTGCCAGAACATATCCTGCCTGCCTGGCCCAGGTCTGAGCGCTTTCATACGTCAGCTGTGTGGCAAACAGATCGATCAGGAGTAACACGTAATGCCGGGTAGGATGCCAGCGCCGTCCCGCCCGAACACATGCGCGCTCCCAGCGCGAGATCAATGTGCCATCGACCACTCGATATTCTTCAGGCGGACTGGCGCGGGCGCGTTGGTCGAGAGCTCTCGCCAGTTGCTCCTGGCTCAGCCCTGCCTGTTTCCGCAGCAACCGGAGCTGTTTTCCGAACTGTACCAAATCCGCCGTTGCTTCTGTCATCTGCCAAGTCTGAACAATTGTCCCAATTTTGTCCCAGGCGCTGTCCCTGAATGACCGACAGTTGAACTGCTATGCTTTTTCGAGGTTGAGCCAATGTGATGAAACGCCAAGCGCCGAGCAGCCATTCGGCCATTGAAGCCGCGCGCCACCGACCATCGCACAGGATGCAGGCAATGGGTGCATATTTTACGTCCGTTTTGGCGCGCAAGCAATCACCGGAAGCGCTTCCAAGATGTAGGGCGACGTGTGCACCTGACAGCGCATTTCACCAACTTGCATTCGTTCACGTTAGATCAAATGCTTTTCTGCTGGAGAACTGGAAAGGAGGAGACCGATGCAATCGCACCCATGTGGGAGAAATCCAAATCCGCTGTTGCTGTTTCGACTTGCACTGTCTGTGTTTTTGGGTCTTGTCTGCGCGCTTGCGTTGGGACACAGTGCAAAGGCACAGACGCCCACGCATGAAGACAGCAGACCTCTGGTCGCAGCGGCGCAGATTCCGCGCGAGTTTTCGCTGGCGGGCCTGACGCTCCGGCTCCCGACATTTGAAGAGCGCGAAGATGGGTCGTTGTACGCGCCCAGAGCAGAGCTGAGCGTGCCGGGGCCATTCCCAGCCTCCAGCACTGTTCACGATGTCACCGTCAAAGATGGAAAAATCAGCATCGGCGGCGGCAAATTTGACTTGCCTCGGATCAAAGTGGCTGATTTCGTGTTGGGTCTGCGCGGCTCGATCGAAACCAATCAAAATGGCGTCCAGGTCATCAAAGCGGGCGGCAGTTTCACGATACCTGGTCTCGCTGCACCGACTGGCTGCAGCGGCATTGAGGTGGACGTGACCTTGGAGGAAGATGACAGCGGCGGAATCCTGATGACGTTGCAGCCGCCGCCTGAACAGCGTTCGCTCGTGGAGGTTCGACCGTCAGGTCCATATCTGGTGGAAAGTCCAGACAAGGTGAAATTCCGCGAAGCACAACTCAAGCTGAACTGCGCAATCCCGATCGGTGCAACCGGTTTCAATCTGGAGAGCGTTAGTGGCACGGTGACGCTCGCGGACGGCAACACGACGATCCAGATCGCAGCCTCCATCGCCACCACCGCTCAGGTGTTGGGCAAATCGGTAGTCAGTGCGGACGGTCAGGTGACATTGAACACCTCGCCATTTCGGCTGGCGTTGGAAAGCGGCGTGAAACTCTTTATCTTTGATGCCGCCACCACGCAAGCGGAGATCACGGCGCAATCTTTCAGCGGCGTCCTGCAAATCGAATTGGTTGTGGCGCGCGGCAATGTCTCGGTCAATTCCTGGGTGGATAGCAAGAACGATTTTCACCTGACCGGCAGCGGAAGCCTGGAGGTCGGCATTCCGAAAGGAAAAATCTACCAGAAATGCATCAAATTCTTGTTCATCAAGTTTCGCTGTGTGAGAGTGCCTCCCAAGGATCTGGTGGTGGGCAATACGCAGGTGCAGGTGGGTGAGTTCCAAAATGGGCAATGGGGATTCAAAGGCTCGGTGAAGGTCCTCAAGTTCGAGAAAGGTTTCTATGTCGACACCCAGGGGACGATCAAGTTTGGCGATGTCAACAGCTACAAACTGGTGACGCCAGAAACTGTGGCGATGGCGTATGCGTCCTGGTCAAGCGCCGGGGCGATGCATGCCGCCAGCGCGTACAGCGATTATCAATTCGCATCGCTGACCAGCGCCTTCCCGCTCACCGTCTCCACCACCATCACGCAGCCGAGCGAACTCATCTTTACGCTGGTGCGCGGAGAGCCGAACCCGACGCTGCGGCTGATCACGCCCGACGGCGTAGCAATCTCTCAAGATTCACTGCCGGGCAACGTCAGCTACGAAGAAGCGCTCATCGAGGCCGAAGACCCGGATGAACTGCCAGGCACTGAGATTCTATTCACGGTGGCTGATGCACAGCCGGGTGAATGGTTGGCTGTGCTGGAGGGCGAGCCTGCCACTGCGGATTCCTATTTCTTTGAAGTCATCGGCAATTTCGACAAACCTGTAGTGGAGGCAGGCGAAGCACTGGTGGTTGGCAGCGCCGCCAACACTGCCACGGTTTCCTGGCGAATCCGGTCAAATAATCCAGAGACCTACGTCGCCATCTACGCCAATCCAGAGCCGATCACGCAAACCGTCTCTAGCAGCGCCGGCGACTCTGGGGCGGAAGTTTTCGAACAATATGATGGGTATGTGTTGGCTGAAGACATCCAGGCTTTGGTCGACGGCACGCTGCAAAGCTATGAGGTCGACACCGATTTTCTGCCAAGTGGAACCTATCGCATCTGGATCGAAGTCGATGACGGCGTCAACGATCCGGTGGAGTTCTATCTACCGCAGCCGCTGGTAGTCAGCCGCACCAACGATTTTAATGGAAGTTGGGAGCCAACCGTCACCGTTGCGCCAGGCTACGATGAAGCCTACATCCAGTGGTCGCACCATCCCAGCCCCGACGTTACACACTACAAGGTCTATCTTAGCGAGAAATCTGGCGAAGCAACACCGGAGCATGCCCTGGAGGTCTTCTCCGTTGGCTATGACAATGACTTCCATCTCGTGGGGCTGGATGGCGAAGAGCCGCTCTATCTTGCCATCGGCGCCTTCGGCGATGCAATCACTGCAGCAGATGGGCGCCGTGTCACCAGCGCGGAACGTTTTGTGCTTTCGCCTGAGTTCAAGGTGGAAGCCAAGAAAGCGATCTTTGCGCTCACGCCCTCAACGACTGCGGTAACGTTGGCTAAGCATGGTTCGGCAAATGTTACGTTGAACCTATCGAGCGAACTGCCAGACTTTCCCGAAGAAGTCTTTCTCTTTGATGATTGTCTCTTTGCCAACGCCACCAATGCCGTCAATGTGTTCTTGCCATTGATCAGCAGAAGTGGACAGTCAACTCAGCCGCCGACTCAGCAGCCGATCTGGTGCCGAGAAGGCGACGGTCTGACAATCAACTTTAGCGACGGTCACATCATGCCAACGGCAACCGGAGTCGCCGTGACTGCCACAATTTCATCCTTGAACACGCCGCCCGGGCTCTACTTCATCCCGATCGTGGGCGTCAGCGACAATCATGAAGTTGTGGTGAGCATTCAGGTCACAGTGACGAACTAAGCGAATGAACAGAAGACCGTGAGCTTTTCCGCTTGGGAAAGCTCACGGTTGGATGGAAAGAAGCCGCCGGATGGGTGTTTAGGTTTCTTGGTGGGGCGTCTGCGCCAACGTTTCACACCGAACGGCTACTGTACAAGCCGCGTCCAGTGCCTCGATCAGGATTTGCCTACGCAGTTCTGGGGGAGATATTCGCAAAACCCAAGCAGCCCTAGCGCCAGTCAGAAAGCCAACGCACCTGGCCACGCCATTCCCCTGCCTCACTTTCTACCAGAACTCGCTGTAGCGCCGCAATCAACGCAGGAAGGTTCCAGGTTGCCTGCGCTGCCAGGCGCCCGTCACGCCAGAGGCGATGACCTATGATAGGCGCCCCAAACTTGAAGTACACCCTTTTGTGAGCATGGGAGCCATCCTCAATTCCGGCGAGGTGCGCTTCATCCGCCCGATCACCGAGACGCTCTCCGGCGATGAGATCATCTTCCAGAACAAGCTGCCCTTCCAGATTCAGTTATAGTTTTGTCGATGCGGCGGGCGGCACGGTCAAGCATAGCGACCCTGAAGGGCGCAGCGGCTACATCCTCAGCGGCATCGCCTTTGACGGCGTGATGACCGCTGCCGCGCTGCCGGTGACGCAGAACACGGTCGATAACTTGCTGCCGCCAGCCCACGTGCGTGAGACGCGCGAAGGCTACATCATACCAGTGCTCAACACGGCGCCAACCTTCAACGACACCGACACGCTCAACGGCGGCCACGACCTGCGCGTCGCCTGGTATCGCCCGGATGAACGCAATGTGGCGTGGCCCGTCAAGAGCGTAGGCTATCGCTGTCTGTGGCCCGCCAACCCGCCGCAGATCGTGATCGCCAGCGAACTCGGCTCCGAGATCGGCGGGCAGACTGTGCTCGATCCTGACCTCTTCGGCAGCCCGACCGTCTACCATCAGCCAAGCGTCAATGTGCCGGGTTACAATCCTAACGACGAGCACGCGTTGCTGGCGGCTTCCAACCTGGGCAACAAGGAACCGGCGCTCTACGCGCTGCGCACCGACCTGGCGACGCAGCCCTACGCGCTGCTCAAATACCGTGACCCGCGCGAGGACAACCGCCTCAAGATCGCGGTCTACCAGGTGCGGCTGACGCAGGCGCCGCAGCCGATCACGAACACCAGCCTGCTCTCCGGCACAATCACGCTGTTGGCAGGCGAGAGCGGCGCCAGCAGCGCCGCGACCACGGTTGGCGCCGCAACGACGCCGCCGGTGACGCTGCGCATCGGCAGCGGCGATCTGCCTGCGGGCGGCACGGTGCGCGTGCCGGTGGAGGCGCTCGGCGTGCAGAACCTGCATTCGATGACACTGCGCGTGCGTTACGACCCGGCGCTCCTACAGCCAACCGCGTGCGTCACCAACCGCCAGGACTTTGTCGAAGCGCCCTTCGGGCTGGAACTCCAGACCGACGCGCCAGCACGTCCGCTGCGCGTCGTCCGGATGCAAGCCATCCTCAGCGCAGGCACCGATGTGCAATATCTGTGGAACTTTGGCGACGGCTCGACGCGCATCGCCGGGGCCAGCGTCAGCCATGTCTACGGCGCAGTCGGAACCTACACCGTGACGGTGACGGCGTCGACCAGCGGCTTTGCGCCGCTGAGCGCCTCGACGACGGTCGTGGTCGCCGACAACGCGCTGCCCGGACGCCTGGCGCCACCCGCCGCAACCGGCTGCCGCATCGAGCCGGATGGCAGCGCCAACGCGCTGGTGCTGACGCTGCGGGCGCGCAACAAGCACGGCGTGAGCGGCGCGCTGACGCTCAGCGACATCACCTTCCGCGGCGTCGGCAATGCGCCGGCGAGCGACGCGCCCACCACGCTGACGCTTTCGGCGCCGAGCCTGCTGGGCCCGGATTACCAGTCGCTGCGTTACGACGTGGTGGCGGGCAACCCGATCTTTGCGCCGACGCCGCTGCGCAACCTGCTCGACATTCAGCCGTGTACACAGACCAAAGCCGCCGACCTGACGGCGCGTCCCTTCTGGAAGGACTTCAAGGGTGGGCTGTGGGCACGCGCCGCCGGTCAGATGGATGTGCTCTACCTGGATCGCTTCATCGAGGATGTGACGGACATCTACATCAACTTCGACACGTATGCTTACGCGGGGACGCGCTGAGATGGTCGCCGGATTGTCGGACTGCAGGGTCTATGTGAATCGTACGGGCACGATGTGTCGTGTCCGTACCCGGATATGTTATCGCAGCGTGAACGTGCTGGTGGAGAGTAACCGATGAACAATCAACACAGCATCGCTCGTTCGTTCAATCTCATGGCAACCGGTGTGCTGCTTCTCCTGCTCGGCTGGCTGACGGCCGGGCGCGCCGCGGCGCAATCGACAGGGCCGTTGCCGCTGCCGGACATGCTCATCTACGGCACGGTGACCAACGCCACTGGCGACCCACTCGAGAGCGGCACGATCAAGGCGCTGCTCAACGGGCAGACCATCGCCAGCGCCGAGATCGGTGCGGTCAACGGCACGGGTTACAGCTATGTGCTGGCGGCGCCGGTCGGCATGTTGAAGCCGGGCAGCACAGAGAGGGGGACGGGCATCGCGCTTGCGGGCGATGCGCTGACCTTCCTGGTCAACGATGTGCCGGCTTATTACCAGGACCCGGTCACCAGCCTCACGGTCAGCGAACTGCGCATCCCGTCGGGGCAGCCGGGCGCGGCTTTGCGCTCAACCTCTCCCTGCCTGATGCGATGCGCTATCTGGTCGGCGATGTCAACGCCAACGGCGCGCGCAACGCCGCCGACGCCATGCTCACGCTCAAGTACGACATCGGCTTGATCATCGGCGTCACGACCTTCCCGCCCGGCCCCAACACGGTCTACCTGCCGCTGTGCGACATCGTCGAGAACGGGCGCTGCGATTCAAGCGATGCGCTGCGCGTCCTGCAGTGCGACGTCGGCTTGACTACAGTCGCCTGCCCGATGACGACGATTCCGGCGGTGCGTGGCGCCAATGCGATGACGCCGCTTACCGCCACGTCGGACGCAACGTTGCGCGCAGCGAGCGGCGCCAGCATCGGGCTGCAGATGGCGGTCGCCGAGGCAGCGGATGCCGCAGAGGTCGAAGTGCGCGTGCTCCTCAAGCACGGCGCCGACCGCTTTGGCGCGGCGGTCTTCGAGCTTCAGTACGATCCGTCTCTCCTGGCGCCGACGGCGTGCGACACTGATCCGGGCGCGGCGTTTAGCATGGTGGCTTGCAATCCGACGTATGCGCCGGGCGCGGTGCGCTTCAATGCCCTCGCCGCCACGGGCGCTGCCGATGGCGCCGCGCTTGCCACGCTGCGCTTCCAGCGCATCGGCGACGCCGCAGGTCAGGCGCCGACCCTCACGCTCACCGCCAACGACGTGATCGACGTGGACGGCGCCGGCATGGAATGGAGCGTCGAGAACCCGGTTGCGCCAGAGACGCCGGTTGCGCCAGAGACGCCGGTTGCGCAGATGGCGCACAAGCTCTTCCTGCCGTCGGTCGTCAGCCAATTCGGCCAGGCGGCGCTCGATTCCAGCCCGGCAGCAGAGGTGACCGCAATACCTGAACCCACGCTTGCACCCATCGAGGAGCCTTCGCCAACCGAGGAAGTGACGCCGCCATCCGAGCCGACCGCTCTGCCGACCGAGGAACCTGCGCCAACAGCAACAGCTGAACCAACAGCAACAGCTGAACCAACGCTGGCGCCGACCGAGGAACTGTCGCCGACCGCCACGATCGAGGCGACGCCGACGCCGGAGGAAGCCGTCACGCCGACCGCGCCGCCAACCGAGGAGGCGACGCCGACGACTGAGCCTGATTCCGCCGCCTTGTCGCTGCCGCAAAGCAGCTTCTCGCTCTACCTGCCCGCAGTGAGCGGCGGTGCGATCACAACTACGGTCGGCGCAGGTGATGCGTCTGCTCTATGACCCGGCTGTGCTGCGACCGCTCGGCTGCACGGCCAACACGTCCATGTTTGCCGTCGGCGGCTGCAATGCTGGCTTTGCCGCCGATCAGGTTCGCTTCACGCTGGTCGGGGGAACCGGCGTCGCCAACCGTATGCGTCTGGCGCAAATCCGCTTCGAGGCGATCGGCGCGCCGGGCGCCAGCACACCGCTGCGTCTCGCCGTCGATCAACTGGTGGGGGCGGCTGGGGCGGCGCCTAGCTATCGCACGCAGCGCGGGCTGGCGGTTATCACCATCGACGGCGACGGCGTGCCCGACGAGGTCGAGAACGGCGCGCCCAACAACGGCGACGGCAACAACGACGGCATCCCCGACGCCCAGCAGCTCAATGTCACCTCGCTGCCGTCGCCGATCACGGGCAATTATGTGACGCTGGTGGGGCCGCCAGGCAGTTGTTTCAATCATGTGCAGATTCTGCCAAATCCTTCGCCAGCAGATACACCCACTGGTTGGAGCGCTGTGTTGGGATTCCTCAGCTTCACGCTTGGCTGTCTGCCGCCCGGGAGCACTGCCACGGTGACGGTGATCTTGCACGGCGAATCAGGGCTTGATTTGAACCAATTCTTTATCTACAGCCCCGATTCAGGCGGATGGCAGTCTTTTTTGCGAGAAGGAAATCTTGGCGCATCTTTTACTGCGTCTCAAATTGTATTACAACTGGCAGATGGGCAGACAGGAGATAATGACGGCGCCGTCAACGGCCAGATTGAATTCTTGGGCGCGCCAGGCACGCTGGGGGTTGCGGTTGGCGTTGCACCGCGCCAATTGCTCATTACGCTCACGCGTGCTGGAACGTATGGCGTTGTGCTGCTGGCGCGACCATCGGCGCCGGTGTTGGTCAGTCTGGCGACTACCAATGGCCATGTTGCGGTCAGCCCCGCCCAACTGACGTTCACACTTGACAACTGGTCAGTGATGCAGATGGTGACCGTGCGCGCCGTCAGTGGCGCTCCAGTGCCTGGCACGGATGTGATCCGGCACCGCGCCACTAGCGCAGACGCCGCCTATCACGGGCTTGCGATTGCTGACGTGAATGTCACGATCTCAGCTGACGGCAACGATCTGACTCCTACGCCTGAGACGGGTACGCCAACGGTTACACCTGGAACCGTCACGCCAACTGCTACACCTGGAACCGTCACGCCAACTGCTACGCCGCCAGGTGGGGCGCCTGCTGCTTATCTGCCGCTCATCCTGGTCAATGCTGGGCCTACCTCGCTCAATCGCGTCTACCTGCCGATGGTGGCGAGGTCCGGATTGCCCGACCTGATTGTGGAGCAGATCAGCGTAGTGGACGGCGCCCTGCAGGTGACGATCCGCAACATTGGTACGGCGCCCGTTCTGAACGAATTCTGGATCGACGCGTATATCGGGCCGCGCACGCCGCCCACCGCCGTCAACCAGACCTGGGACACGGTTGGGAATGAAGGGTTGGTCTGGGGCATTACCGCCGATGCGCTGCCGATGGCGCCCAACGCCGCGCTGACGCTGGCAATTGGTGATCCTTATTTCCTGGCGGAGTACTCATCGGTGAATCTGCCGTTGACGCCGGAGCGAGCAGTCTACGTGCAGGTCGATTCGTATGGCGAGGTTGGCACGTTTGGTTCCGTCGAAGAGTCGCACGAACGCGAGGGTGGAGTGTACAATAACATCACTGGCCCTGCGTTTGTCACAACGGCAGACGAGCAGGGCGCGGTCGTAGTGCCGCAGGCGGCGGTTCACAACGAGCCGCTGCTGCTGCGACGCCGTTTCCGCACCGGTCGCACGCCGGAAAGTGAGGAGTAGCAAGCGTGTCCAAACATTCCATGACCAGACGCCACGGTTGGCTCACCGTGAGCGTCAGCGCGTTGATCGCCGTGGCTGTGCTGGCAAGCTATCTGTTCACCCCGACCGCGGTCGATGCATTGCCGCCGCGTCCGACCCCTGCCGTCACGCCAACCCACACACCCACGCTCACCCCCGCACCCAGGACGCCGCGCCCGACGCCGATTCCGTTGCGCCTGAGTCACATTCGCCTGGTCGTCACGCCTGCGCAGGACGGGCTGTGGTCGGTCGTGGAGTGGCAGGGCAGCGACGGCGCCTGGCACGTTGTCGATGGCTGGCAGGGAACCGTCGAGGCGGGCAGCAAACGGTGGGCAGTGTATGAACGCAATTTCGGCGAAGGTCCGTTTCGTTGGGTAATCTACGAATCCCCGGCCGGTGCATTGGTGGGACAGAGCCTGCCGTTTACTCTGCCTGTGACCGCAGGTGAAGAGCTGACGGTGTACATTCGAAACTGAGAAAAAGTTAGACTCGGTTCTAAAGTGTGTTGGTGAATGGCAAAGAGGTGCTTGACGAAAGCGGGCTTGGCGGGCATGCTATGTAGTGAGTCATAAGGCTACAGTCGCCAAGCCCATGAATATAGAGCGTGGTCGGAAGTTTCTACAATCGCTGCAAGAATTGGCGGGTCGGTCAGCCTGGGGTAAGTGTGTGAAAGTCGGGCTTACTGCCGATATGTCTTGGGCGCTGCGCCGAGCTGGCGCTTGAAGGCTTTGCTGAAGGCGGCTGCCGAGCGGTAGCCTACCTGCTCAGCCACCTCTGTGATCGAGGGAGAAGGTTGGGCGCCGAGCAGCAAAGCGGCTTGTTGCATCCGCCACCGCGTGAGATACGCCATCGGCGCTTCGCCCACTCGCGCTCGAAATCGCGCAGCAAAGGATGCGCGCGAACAGGCGACGGCACGCGCCAGTGATGCCACTGTCCACGGTTGGTGTGGTTGTGTGTGAATCAGTCTCAACGCCTCTTCGATGACCGGATCGTGGAGTGCACCCAACCAGCCACAGCGTTCGACGCCTGCAATTTCAACCCAGCGTTGGATGATTTGGATAAAGAGAATATCCGCCAGGCGACGCAACACAACCTGCCGGGCCGGGCGCTCAGCTTCCGCCTCCACCACCATCAGCGCCAACACCTGATTGAGCGTACCTGCTTCTGTATGAGGGATTCGCAACACACGTGGTAGCTGTTTGAGCAGAGGCAGCATTTCCGGATGCTCGAAGTCGAATGTCCCACACAGCAGGATTGCGGTAGGATCGTCACTCCAGCGCATCAAGGCGCACTCACCCCACTGATCAAGCCGGATGCTATGAAGAACCGGTGCGTCGACCATTTCCACGATCGAATGTTCGTCACCGCCCGGTAAGAGCACCACATCACCGGCGCCTAATTCTATCGGATCAGCGTCTCCGCATATTTGCAGGCTCCCACAGCCCTGATATAGGACATGGAAGACTGCGCAGGAATGGCGCGCAAAGTGCAATCCCCACGGCGACCCAAGCTCAGATCGACAATAGAGACTGCTTTTTAGACGAACAGTGTCCAGAACATGTGTCAGTACATCGATCATTTGGACGAATGGCAAAGAAAAACAGACGAGCACGCATAGATTATCCACACCGATTCAAGTATAGTGGCACCATTCAAGACGCGCCAATCGGCGTGAGTCTCTGTGGTGAGAATCGTTGAAGGAAGATTGTATGCGTAGTATCCGTATTGCTCACTTACTGTTCACATTCGGCATCGGGTTGTTTGCCGGACTGCTTTATACCTTTGAACAAGGCGTCATTCCGACTCTGAATACACTGACAGCCGTCGAATATGCCAAAGTGGAGCAAGGGCTGATTCGTGCTTTGGACGCCTTTCCGACCGGCGTGATTGTGGTGGCAACCATATCGATGTTGCTGCCATTATTTCCGCTGCTACGCCTCCGCCACTTGTGGCGCACGACCTACTGGCGATTAACGGCGCTTGCATGGGTGCTCTTTTTCTTCGGAGTCGGTGTGTTCACCATTGCTCTCAATGTGCCGATCAACAACACAGTCCTGACCTGGGACCCGGCTGCACCACCCGCCGACTGGCAGACCTTGCGCGATCAATGGAATCGCCTGAACGCCATACGCACGCCGATCAATTATGTCAGCTTCTTGTTGATGATTTGGGCGGCGTTCGAGATACCGAAAGAATAGGGTTGCAGAATGGGGTTGGAATCTGCTGCACGACTTGAGTGGCGCAATCATGCTCGGGCATGACAGCGGCGGCATTCGATACACAATTTGGGGAAAGCGCGGATCATTGAGTTGGCTGCGCAGTGAGGCAACTTTCTCAGCCACGCTCCACATCAAGAACTGGTTGAGCGAGACATCTTGCTGTTTCACCAGTCTTTCCGCTTCTTGTTTTAATTCTCTCGGCAGGTTTAGCGCACATATCTAGGCATCGATTCACCCCTTTTGATCCCGCATCTGCCATCATATCTGACATCACATCCGACATCGAACCCGGCGTCAAACGACTACATTTGTTTGCACCAGCATCGTAAATAATTCACGCAGCGCCGGATAGAGACCGGCAAAGACCGGATACAGTCGATCGTATACACGCACGTTAGCTTCGATAGGCGCGTAGGTTGCCTGCACCGGGAAGAACTCCTTGCCCGGCGCGAGGCTCGTGTACCACCCCAGCGCCTGCCCCGCAATGATGGCCGCCCCGCGCGCTGGCGCATCGCCCGGCGACGCCGCCACCTGCACGGGCGCCGCCAGCATGTCCGCCAGAATCTGCGCCCACACGGCGGATTGTGCGCCGCCACCCGCCAGCACCATTGCCCCGCCACGCGCCACGCCCAGGGCGTCGCACAGCGCACGATAGGCAAACGCCGTTCCTTCCATCACAGAGCGCACCAGGTCAGCCTGCGTCGTTGCACCGGAGATGCCGAGAAAGCCGGCGCGGGCGTTGGCGTCGCTGAAAGGCGACCGCTCGCCGTTGAGATAGGGCAGGTAGAGCACGCCGCCGCTGCCGGGCGCTGCCTGCGCCGCCAGTGCGTTGAGGTGCGCATAGTCCGGCGGTGCACCTGCCGGCGTTGCCAGTGCGCTGCGCAGCCATTCCAGGTTGCCGCCCGCTGTCAACACCGGCGCCACCTGGATCAAGCGACCGGGCTGTGGATGGCAGATCGTGAAGACGCCGCGTTCGGGCATGGGCGCGGCTGCCGACTGGCTCGCCGCGATCCAGCCGCTCGTGCCCAGGTAGGCGTAGATCATGCCTGGCTCCGCCGCACCGACGCCGACAGTGGTCGCGCCGAGGTCGCCGACGCCTTGCAGTACAGGCGTCCCGACAGGGATGCCGGTGGCGGCAGCGGCTTCGGCGCGCACTGCACCGATTGACGCACCAGACGCGTGCAGTTCAGGCAACAGAGCAGCTTCCAGCTCAAGTTGCGCCAGCAGGTCGTGCGCCCAGGTGCGCGTGCGCCAGTCGAGCAGACCGGTCGTGGCGGCGGTGGTGGGGTCGGCGGCGCGCGCCCCGCACAGCCGCCAGGCGATGTAATCATGGCTGCCCAGCAGGATCGTCTGTGCCGCCGCCAGCCGCGATGGTGCGTGCGTCGCCAGCCAGCGCCACTTTGCCAGCACGCTGGAAGCCCCCTGCGCGTTGCCGGTGATCGCTGTCAGTTGCGCCGCGCCGATCTGATGCTCGATCGTAGCCGCCTCTGCCTGGGCGCGACTGTCAGAATAGAGCAGCGCTGGCCCAACGGCGTCGTCATCGCCCAGCAGGATCGTGTCCTGCATCTGCCCGCTGAGAATCACAGCGGCGACATGCACGCCAGCCGGCGCCGCCGCCCAAAGCTGACGCAGCGCGCGACAAGATGCATCCCACCAATCCTGCGGCGTCTGCTCCACCACGCCGCCCGCTGCCGTATGCGTCGGATAGGTCGCCAGCGCGCTCGCCAGCAACGCCCCGTCTCGTCTGACCAACGCCGCCTTGGCGCCGGTTGTGCCGATGTCGATCGCAAGAATTGTGTCCATAGTCGAAAAGCGGAGATTGGAGATTGGAGATTGGAGATTAGGAGATTGGAGATTAGGAGATTAGGAGATTGGGAGATTAGGAGATTAGGAGACTGGGAGATTAGGAGACTGGAGAAGGAGATTGGAGCTCAAAGACAGTTCAATCTCCAATCTCCAGTCTCCAATCTCTCAATCTCTTAATCTCCCAATCTCTTAATCTCTCAATCTCTTAATCTCTCAATCTCTCCTACTCTCCTACTCTCCCGTCACCAACACGCCTGGAATCTGGACGCTGTCGCTGGCGGGCTGCTCGCCGTTGAGGTAGGCGGCGATAATCTCGACCAGTTGTTTCGCCATGCCGTCGAAGTCTTGGGCGATGGAGGCTGCGAAGGGGCCGCCCTTGGCGATCTCGGCGCGGGCGAAGTCGGTGCCGTCGATGCCGACCACGACGATGCCAGTGCGACCCGCTGCTTCGATGGCTTGCGTAGCGCCTAGCGCTGGCTCGTCCCAGCCCGCCCAAATGCCGGCGATGTCACCGTCGTTGGGATAGGCGGTGAGCAGGTCTTGGGTGGCGTTGCGGGCAAAGTCCACCGGGCCTGGCACCTCGATGTGCTTCTTCTCGATGACGGTGATCTCCGGGTAGTTGGCGAACTCGGCGGCGGCGGCTTCAGCGCGGGCGCGCACACCCGGATGCGGGTCATGCGTGAACATGATCACGTTGCCCTTGCCACCGATCGCCTCCGCCAGGAAATGCGCCGTCTCCTTGCCGAGCTGCCCGTTGTCCGAGGTGATGTTGAGCACCACGCCCGGCCCGTTGCCCGCGTCCAGCCCAAAGACGGGGATGCTGGCCGCCTGCGCTGCTTCAAGCCCCTTGGTCATCTGCGCCGGGTCGCCCATGCCCAGCACGATGGCGTCGACCTGCTGTGTCACCGCGTCCTCGATGCGGCTGACGAGCTGGTTGAAATCGGCGTTGGTGTCGGTGACGGTGACATTCCAGCCCTGTTCCTTGCCATATTTCTCGAACTGCTCAATCGCGTACTTGGTGGTGGCGTTCGCCATGTAGGGTGTGACCACCGCAACGGTGATCGTCGCTGCAGCCGGTGCGGCTGCGTCCCCCGCCGCTGGCGCCGGCGCCACCGCCGTACATCCCGCCAGGCTCACAATCACGGCAAGCGCCAACAACAAACGAACAAACGCATGGTTCATGGGTGAAACTCCTTTGGTTGTGAAAATTAAAGCATGGATTGTGAATTGTAAATCGTGAATGACGAAGGGCAAAGCGTCACGTCACGCCGGAGGCGATGACCCACGATGCCGGTCCCCCCAACGTAAGGGCGACTTGTCACGCCGGAGGCGATGACCTACGGCACGCGCCTGTCCGTGAGGAGGCTTTGTCACGCCGCAGGCGATGACCTACGGCACGCGTCTCTCCGTGAGGAGGCTTTGTCACGCCGGAGGCGATGACCTACGGCACGCGTCTCTCCGTGAGGAGGCTTTGTCACGCCGCAGGCGATGACCTACGGCACGCGCCTCTCCGTGAGGAGGCTTTGTCACGCCGGAAGCGATGACCTACGGCACGCGCCTCTCCGTGAGGAGGCTTTGTCACGCCGCAGGCGATGACCTACGTCACGCGTCTCTCCGTGAGGAGGCTTTGTCACGCCGGAGGCGATGACCTACGTCACGCGTCTCTCCGTGAGGACGCTTTGTCACGCCGCCCAATCTCTCAATCTCCAATCTCCAATCTCCAATCTCTACTCCCTCCGCGCCAGCCCCGATAGCAACACCGCCAGCAAAATAATCACGCCCGTCAACACAAGTTGCAGATAGGAGTTGACCTGGAGAATGTTCAGGCCGTTGCTCATCACGCCGAGCAGCAGCACGCCGACGAAAGTGCCGAGCACGTGCGGCTCGCCCTCGCGGAACATCGTCATACCCAGGAAGACGGCGGCGATTGAATTGAGCATCAGCGGCTCGCCAGCGGTCGGATGCGCGGAGAAGAGGCGGCTGGTGAGCACGATGCCCGCCAGCGCCGCACCCAACCCGGAGATGATGAAGGCGGTGAGACGCAGTGCACGCACGTTCAGCCCGGCGAGATAGGATGCCTGCGCGTTGCCGCCGATGGCATAGAGCCGCCGCCCCAGCGTCGTTTGTTCCAGTACGAACCAGGTCACGACCAGCACCGCCAGCATGATCAGCACCGAGTTGGGAACTGGCCCGGTGAAACTCTGCCCGAAAATCTTGAAGGATTCCGGGATGCCCGAAAAGAGCGTCGAGCCGTTGGTGTAGAAAAGCGAGAAGCCGCGAAACGCCGTCATCGTCGCCAGCGTCGCCACAAAGGCCGAGAGGCCGAAATAGGCGACCAGCAGCCCGTTGAACAGCCCGGCCACCGCGCCGATCAGCAGCGCAATCACGACGCCGGGCCACAGCCCCACGCCCCGGATCAACATATCCGCCACGACCACGCCGCTGAGGCTTGCCAGCGCGCCGACGGAAAGGTCGAAGTCGCCGACCACCATCACCACCGTCATCGTCGTGGCGACAATGGCGAGGATGGCGACCTGTTCGGTGATGTTGCGCAGGTTGTTCGGGCTGAGAAAGACGCCCGGACGCAACAGCGAGAAGATAACGATCATTGCCACAAAGCCGGCGAAGGTGCCGTAGACGCGCAGCCAGCGGTTGGCGCCTTGGCGCAGCCCGGCGGTGGTAGAAACAGAGTTGTCTGCCTGCATCGAATTCATCCTGAGTGACTGGGTTCAATAGCACGCGGATGCTGCGGATCGGGCGGATGTGCACGGATTGTCTTTTGATCCGCGTCGAGCCGTTCAAGCCGCGTTATCCGCGTTCCATCGCTTCATTCATCAAGCCAAAGCAATAGCCGAGCACATCTTCCTCACTGACCGAGCTGGCATCCAGCATGGCGACCTGACGCCCCTCGCGCAGTACGAGCAGCCGGTGCGCCAGCCCCAGCACTTCCGGCAGCTCCGAGCTGACCAGGATCACGCCGACGCCCTGCGCCGTCAGGTCACCAATGATGCGGTAGATGTCCTGTTTGGCGCCGATATCGACCCCACGCGTCGGCTCGTCGAGCAGCAGCACCTTGACCGCGCCCGCCAGCGCCCGCGCAAAGACGACCTTCTGCTGGTTGCCGCCCGACAGTTGACCGACCGGCTGCTGCGGCGAGCGGCTGCGCAGGCTGAGCCGTTCGCCCAACGTCACCGTGACGTCGATCTCGCGCCGCCGATCGACGAGCCAACCGCCGCGCGCAAAGTTGCGCAGAAAGGTGAGCGTCGTGTTCTCGTAGATCGGCCGCGTCAGCACCAAGCCTTGCGTGCGACGTTCCTCCGGCGCCAATGCCAGACCGAGCCGATATGCCTCGGCGGGCGAACGCGGGTGGATCGACTGCGCCGCGCCCGCGCTGTGCAGCACAATCTCGCCGTCCGTCACCGGCGCTGCGCCAAAGAGCATCCGCAGCAGCTCGCTGCGCCCGGCGCCGATCAGCCCGGCGACGCCCAGCACCTCGCCGGCGTGCAATGTGAAGGAGATGTCGCGGCAGTATGCGCCGCTGAGCCGATTCACGGTGAGCAGCGGCGTTGTCGTGGCAGGCGAGCGCGGTGGATAGAGCGCATCGACGGCGCGACCGGTCATCCACTGCACCAGGTCGCGTTCGGTCGCCCGTGCGGTGGGTTGGGTCGTCACGATGCGCCCGTTGCGCATCACGGTGATGCGCTGCGTGATGGCGAAAATCTCCGCCAGCCGGTGCGAGATGTAGAGCACGCCGACCCCGCGCTGCTGCAGCGTGCGGATCACGGCGAACAGGTGGTCGATCTCCTGGTTGGTGAGCGAAGCGGTCGGCTCGTCCATCACAAGCAGGTCGGCGTTGGCAGCCAGCGCGCGGGCAATCGAGACCAATGTCTGCTGACCGGGTGCGAGACGGCTGACAGGCAGGTTGAGCGGAAGGTCGGCGCCAAGCTGGTCGAGCACCTGTTGTGCTCGTTCCCGCAATGTGCGCCAGCCGATGCCGCCCCAGGCGCGGCGCGGGTAAGCATGGCCAAGGAAGATGTTTTCGGCGGCGTCGAAGTAGGGGACGAGGTTCAGCTCCTGGTGGATGAACGCCAGCCCCAGCCGGGTGGCGTCGCGCACGTGATGGAGCGCTGCCGGCCTGCCGCGCACCAGGATGTCGCCGCTATCGCGCGGGGTTGCACCCGCCAGCAGCTTGATCAGCGTCGACTTGCCGGCACCGTTCTCGCCGACCAACCCGTGCACCTCACCGGCAAAGAGATCGAGCGATACATCATCCACCGCCAGCACGCCCGGATAGCGTTTGCTGACATGCTGAAACGAGACGAGAGGCGTTGGTGCAAAGGCAGATGCAGTCATCGAGAACTTGGCGGCCTGGTCGCAGGTAAAATCGCAGCTAGTTGATGGCAAGCGAATGATACAACTGCTGCGACGGTGCGGCAAGATCGGCTACAGAAGTCAGGCTATCAATGATTATCGGAGTGTCCGGCGCCACTACTCCCCGCCTATAGCTGAGAGGTGCAGCGAGCACAGCCATTTCTCTGCCTCGTCTGGTTGGCGAAACCGGTGCGTGTACAAATGCGCGTACTCCGGCTGTGTGAGCAGGATCGGCATCTCGCGGCGCTGGCGATGATGCGTCTTAGCGGCAAAGACGAAGAGCGAGTCGCGGCTGGCGAATTGACCGCGCCAACTTTCGACGTTGCCGCCCCAGAGCGCTTCCTGTGTGATGATACGGCGCAGCGTGCGCTTGCTCAGACGCCATAACACGAATGGCAGCGGATAATCAAGCCAGATCAACGTGTCGGCGCGTCGCCAGATCAGGTCGCGGGCGACGCTATAGTTGCCACCGATTGTCCACGTATCGCCAGCGATGCAGTTGGCGATTTTGTTGCGGAACTCATCACGCGGCGCAGGTGTCCAGTTCGGCCCCCAAAAGAGCGCGTCCGGCTCGATGAAAGGGTAGCCGAGCACGGCTGCGAGCCGCGCCGCCAGTGTGCTCTTACCCGAACCGGCGGCGCCGGTGACGACGATGCGTTTCATGTCGGATTTATTGGGCGGGTGGCGCAAAGCGTTCACGCAAATACGTCAGCGCAATCCGATCGATGCGATCGCCCGCGCCGTCCCACCGTTCTTCCAGGTTCTCGCGCCCGACCAGCTCGCGCAGCGCCGCGCGTGTGGCGGCGTCGAAGTCACCCGTGATGGCGCCGCTGTAAAAGCCAGTGCGAGTCAGGATGGTCTGCAATTCGGCGGCGACTTCCGCCAACGGCAGCGTATCTTCCGGATCAATGGGACCGAAGTAGAGATGGTGAATCTTCAGCAGCCGCTGCAACTCGGCGATGGGTTCGGGATGATCGTCCACGCGCAGATCGAGATAGCGGTCATTGTTGCCGCCATAGCCGCCGCCAGCACGCACGACGAGCACTGCTGCAGATTGGCGGCCGCGACTGTCGCCGCCGGCCGCCTGGCCAGCCTCCAATGCCGCCACCAGCCAATCGGCCAGTTCGCCGGCGCCAGTGCGCGCCGCCTCAAAGCGCGTCGCCATCGCCTCCACGGTGCCTGGGATCAGGATGTTGCCCTGACAAGCGAAGCCCTCACCCACGATGTGCCCTGCCCACGCCGTGCACTCAGCACCGGTAAAGGCGGCGGCGCGTCCCTGTGCATCGACCATGCCAACCTGCCGGTGACTGTATCCATCATCGGCATCGATCAGCATGCTAATTGCATCGGCGGCGCTCAGCCCGGACGCCATCAAGTCGAGACCGCGCGGGCCATAGGTCAGATTGGCGTATGCCTGTGTGGCGACCGCGCCAGCGCCTGCACGCGCCCATGGCACCACTGCGCCCACGGCCGGAAACTTCGACTGCACAGCTACACCCCACTCCTGGCGCAGCGGATCATGAGCGACGATCGAGAAGGTAGCGATAGGTTTTTCGGTAAGTGTCTGAGCGTGCGCCATAAACTTCTCCAAAGTGAAGACTAGCAAGTAGAATGCAGCGCGGCGTCGCAGCTGCGTGCGCTGCCAATACTCTTGCGCCGATACTTGTTTGTGGAGTCGTGGAATGAAACAATTGATCTTGCTGCTGGTGACTGTTTCCCTCAACGTCTTTGGTCAGTTGATGATGAAGCGCGGCATGAGCAGTGTGGGCGCCATCAGTGGCGACCTGAGTTTGCTGCTGGACAGTCTGACCAGAGCGATCATGAATCCTTATGTGCTGGCTGGGGTGGCCTCCTATGGCTTTAGCACCGTCTTTTGGCTGGTATTGCTCAGCCGCGTCGAGTTAAGTTACGCTTATCCGGCGTTGAGCATGGGCTACGTGCTGATCACACTCGTCAGCGCCTTGATCCTGGGGGAACACGTGAGCGCCATGCGTTGGGCCGGCGTCTTTGTCATCGTGACCGGCGTGATCTTGGTGACGCGTGGGTGAGTCAGACGCTCTGCTGGGCGCGCCGACGTCGTTCTAGTGATCATGGTTGCGGTCTCTGGGCGTCGTTCCGGTCACCGGAACGACGCCCACTCAGAATCACCGCTTAGGAATCACTGTTTAGGCTGTAGCAAATAGCGCCTGGAACTCGTCCGCGTTCAATGTCTCGCGTTCAAGTAGCGCATTGGCAACCTTGTGCAGTGAATCGATGTTATCCGACAGTAATTGGTGGACACGCGTATAGGCTGCGCTCACCAGCTGGTTGACCTCGGCGTCGATTTCTTCGGCCACTTCTTCGCTATAGTCGCGCTGTTCAGCCAGCTCGCGTCCCAGGAAGACCATCTCTTCCTGTTGCCCAAACTGGAGCGGCCCCATCTTCTCGCTCATGCCATACTTGGTGACCATCGCCCGCGCCATCTGCGTGAGTTGCTGGATGTCCATGGCGGCGCCGTTGGAGATGTCGCCAAACACCAGTTCTTCCGCCACACGACCGCCCAACGCCACCGCGATGTTGTCCAGGAAATACGCCCGTTTCGCCATCAGGCGATCCTTTTCCGCCACGCGCCAGACGTAGCCGCCAGCGCCGCCACGCGGGACGATCGTCACCTTCTGCACCGGATCGGAGTGCTCGACCAGTTTGGCGACAACCGCATGCCCTGCTTCGTGATAGGCGACAACTTGCTTTTCTTGCGGCGTCATCAATCGGCTTTTGCGCTCCGGGCCACCCATGCCGACGCGCTCGACTGCTTCCTGCAGCTCACGCATCCCGATGGCGCGCTTGTTGCGGCGGGCAGCCAGGATGGCAGCCTCGTTGACTACATTTTCCAGGTCAGCGCCCACAAAGCCCGGCGTCTGACGTGCAATCAGGTCCAGATCAAGGGTCGGTTCGACCGGTTTGCCCTTGACGTGCACCTCCAGGATCGCGCGTCGCCCGACAACATCGGGGCGATCCATTGTGACGCGGCGGTCAAAGCGGCCAGGACGCAGCAGCGCCGGATCGAGGATGTCGGGGCGATTGGTGGCGGCGATCAAAATGACGTTGGTGTCGGTGCCAAAGCCGTCCATCTCCACGAGAATCTGGTTGAGCGTCTGCTCGCGTTCGTCGTGCGAACCGCCCAGTCCGGTGCCACGATAGCGTCCTACCGCATCGATCTCGTCGATGAAGATGATGCATGGGCTGTTGCGCTTGGCCTGCTCGAAGAGGTCGCGCACACGGCTAGCGCCGACGCCGACAAACATCTCGACAAATTCAGAGCCGGAAATACTGAAAAAAGGGACGCCTGCTTCGCCGGAGACAGCCTTCGCCATCAGGGTCTTGCCGGTGCCGGGCGGCCCCACCAGCAGCACGCCTTTGGGAATACGCGCCCCCAGTGCAGCAAATTTTTGTGGCTCCTTGAGAAACTCGACGACTTCCTTCAATTCTTCTTTGGCTTCGTCGGCGCCAGCGACATCGTCAAATTTGACGGTTGGCTTGTCACCGGTGAAGACGCGCGCTTTACTCTTGCCAAAAGAGAGCGCCTGGTTGTTGCTTCCTTGCGTCTGCCGGAACAAGATGAAGAAGAGCGCCCCGATGAAGACCAAGGGCAACAGGTTGACGAGTAGCGAGAGCCAGTTTGCTGCGTTGCCAGGCGCCTCGTATTTGATGTTGACAGTTGCCAACTGTTCTGGTGTGACGCCTAGCCCCGCCAGCGTTTGTGTTAGTGGGACGGTGCTCTCGCGCCGCGAGATGACGGCCAGATTGCTCCCAACCAATGTGATGTGCAACTCGTCATTGCGCACGATGATAGTTTCAACCTCACCAGCTTTGATCTTGTTGGCAAGCTGTGTCAGGCTGATCTGTTGGGGCGCTTCCCCTGGTTGGTAGATATTGATAAAGAGCGTCGCCGCCGCTACGATGATTAACAGGTAGACGAACGCGTTTCTGCTCCAATTTGCACTCATCGATGCCTCCTCATGTGCATGTCGTCGCAGCATTGTAACAGAGATGCAGTGCAATGGCTAGTGATCGGGGATACGGTTTGCCCGCAGGTTGCTGGTTGCGCACGTAGTCTGCAATGGAGCTGTCATGCACTACGCGCCGATGCCTAGGGTCAGCAACAACAGCAGGAGCACACCCAATGCAATCCGGTATGCGCCGAAGATGGCCAGCGTATGGTTTGCCACGTAGCGGAGCAACCAGGCGATGGCGATCCAGGCAGTGATGGCGGCGGTGATGGCGCCAACGGCAAGCAACACCCAGTCGTTGCCGGAGATGTGGTCGATGCTCTTGATCAGGTCAAAGGTGGTGGCGATCAGCATGGTGGGGATCGCCAGGTAGAAGGAGAAGCGTGTGGCGGCGGTGCGGCTGGCGCCTGCAAACATACCGCCAACGATGGTGGCGCCAGAACGTGAAACGCCGGGCGCTAGCGCCAAAATCTGCGCCAGACCCACCGTCAGCGCCTGTGTGTGTGAAAGCTGCTGAAAGTCTGCCGTCTGTTGGCGCCCGCGTGCAAAGCGTTCGACGCCGAACATGACCAATCCACCCAGGATGAGTGTCGTGGGCACTACGTAGGGCGACACAAACAGCACTTCTTTGATCCAGTCATGGATGAAAAAGCCAACCAATCCGGCAGGGATGAAGGCAATGATGACGTTGAGCCACAGGCGCTGTACAGGCGCGCTATGCAACACGGTGCGCGCCTGCGCGATCAGGTCGCGGGCAAAGTAAAGCAGCATCGCCAACGTGGCGCCGAGCTGAATGAAAATCTCGAAGGTGCCGCCCATGCTGGCGTGGAAATCCAGGAAACGCCCGGCCACCAACAGATGGCCTGTCGATGAGATAGGGAGAAATTCGGTGAATCCTTCGATGGCGCCCAGTACGACGGCCTTCCACAACTCTTCCATGTCCATAATCCTCTTTCGTCAACAATTTTGACTTTCATCGTAGTGTACGACGCTGGATTCGTGCAAAGCGCGCTGTGGAAGTGAGGATGTATCTAGGGTTACGCCGAGCAGGGACGATGACACTGATCTCATCATTGCCCTGCCCGGCGTGCTCACGGAGCACCTGGCGCATGATTTTACGGTGCGACAGGCGCGTCGTAGCCGCGCGTCGCAATCTTTTCCGCGATCGTTGCTACGCCATCGCCGTCGCTGTCGATAGCTTCCATCAAGTCAAGTGGATTGACTGCGCCTGGTGTCACGATTAGGTCGTCAGGCGTTTCATCCTCAACGTCATTCAGGTTGCGATCGTACCAGAAGGCGCCACTGCCGTCGTACTGGCAGGTGTTGGTCGGCGCGTAGCGCAGGTCGCTGCCGCCAACGGGTGTCTCGAAATGACCGGTTGCGCTGTTGAAGCTGACGAACTGGCGTTGTGCGTAGGGTTGCAAGCTGCCTGACGCGCCCGGCGCCGCCCAGTTGCAATACATACCCTGCGCCACGAACACACCATCGGCGTCATCCTGAACACGCGCGCCGTAGCCGAAGTACGCTTCGCCGTCCAGTGGTTCGAAGTTGTTGACGCCCAGGTTGAGCACGCGCGACGCCCGATCGTGCACCCCAGCCTGCCAGGCGTAGGCATAGTCGCCCGCCATCGTCGTTGGGTTGAAGTTTGCCGTGAAACTGGCGTAATTGTCGCCCCAACTCTTGGTGGGGTCAACGATGCCGCCGGTGCGCGCATCGACATTGTGCCCGCAAAAGACGCCTGCTCGCTGCTGGATGTGCAGTTCATCGGCGCCAAGCCGGACAAAGGCCAGGGTGCCGTTGTGTGTCACCGGTTTTGTTGCACCACCGCTGCCGCTGCCTGGGCAGTTTCCCCACATCTGGTCGTCATTGGCGCGATAGTACATGACACCTTGATACGCCGTCGTTGGTGAGGTTGCGTCCGGCGTGTACTCCAGGCTGACAGCCATCGCGTGGCTGGAGCCATCGGCCGGATCGAAGTGCGTGAACTCGGCGGAATATGTCCACGTTCCCGTGGCGGCGTCGTAGCTGATGGTCGCCGATGTGAAGGTGACATGAGGAATGCCGACGGCGCTGATCGCAGCCGTGACATCCAACGCGCCGCCAGTGGTTGGCAAGGGCAATCCTGCATCTGCAGCGGCCTGGATCAACGCGGCCATCAGCAGCAGTGACGCTTGAGATTGCTGTTCGGCGCCGTTGAGGCGCGCATTGATCTGTGCTGCGGCGCAGGCGTCGCCCGTGCTGTCCACTTCCTGCCAGATGCCGAGGTCGCCGCGCGGCAGTTCACCGGCGCCACTGCCGCCCCCATCAGGATGGTTGCGGTATCGTAACGTAGGCCCATAGCAGGCGGCGTCGGCGCCAGTTATCAACAGCGCAGCCGGGTCGAAGAGGTCGGTGATCGTTGTCGCGCCGCTCAAAACGCTGTAAATCTCTGCTGTCGCCACGGCGTAGCCGGTCGTCCAACTTCCATCAGTTGCGGCGGCGCTGACCACAGTTTCCATGTGTAGCGGTGAGGCCACCGCCAGATCGACAGGGAAAAGGCGCGCCCAGCTCGCGTCCGTCGATTCGCCCTCGCTACGCACCACGGGAAGATAGAGCGTATGTCCCGGCGCAGCAGGGCTGGGCGTGGAGTCGCCTGCCAGCACCGAGGCCGGTGTCGCCAAAACCATCACGAGAATCATGAACAACCCCAACCATGCAGAACAGGTGTTTCTTTGCAGTTGCGTGCACATGCGTGGCCTCCTCAAAATAATCGCAGTAGATGTCATTCATTACGATATATTCATCTATAGGATGCCATACTTCACATTTAATTCATGGTTTTGCTGGTCAAGAAATGGCTCGAATCGGCTCAGTGTGATGATATTTGTCGTGAGAGACGAGAAAGCCGGGTGCTCAAGCAAGTGTGGCAAGTGCAAATAAAACATCCAGGCGACGCACACGTCGCCTGGATGTCAACAGCGAGGGAAACGGGCTACAGACGCCAGTTTAGAGTTCTGCCATCAGCTTTTCCAGCGCAGCGCGGCCGGGACGGGTCTGAGCTTCCGGGAGATGGGCCAACGGCGTCTCGGTCATCTGCAAAATGTCGAGGAAGTTCGGCGTCTCTGGCTCGATGTAGAAGATGCCGGTCAGCAGTTTTTGCTGTTTGCGCGCATCTTCTAACGTGCGATAAGCCAGGTGCTTGTCGGTCGGGTCATAGTGCTCATCGAGTTTCTTCAACACCAGCCACGAGCCGTCGTGTAACTGCACCTCGGTCTCGTCGTCGTACTCGTCGATTTCGATCTGCTCGAAGGAGGGCACGAAGCTAAGGTCGTGCAGCGGCGTCTCGTTTTCCTTGCCAAAGGCGTAACTCTTCGTCGATTCGTCGTGGTTGTTGAAGGTCACGCACGGGCTGATCACGTCGAGCACTGCCAGACCTTTGTGGGCAATGGCCGCCTTGAGCAGCGCTTCGAGCTGTTTGGCGTCGCCAGCGAAGCTGCGTGCGACAAAGGTGGCATTGGCGGCCAGTGCTTCCAGGCAAACGTCGAGCGGCATGTAGGGGTTGGTGCCAGCGTACTTGAGTTTCTGCCCCTGGTCAGCGGTGGCGCTGAACTGTCCTTTGGTCAGCCCGTAGACGCCGTTGTTCTCCACGATGTAGACCATAGGCACGTTGCGGCGCACCAGGTGCTTGAACTGGCCGATGCCGATTGAGGCCGTGTCGCCGTCACCGCTGACGCCGATGCCGATCAGGGTGCGATTGGCAACGAGCGCGCCGGTGGCGACGGAGGGCATGCGTCCATGCAGCGAGTTGAAGCCGTGACTCATCCCCAGGAAGTAGGCGGGCGTCTTGCTGCTGCAGCCGATGCCGCTGAACTTGACGACCTTCTCCTGCTTCAGCCCCATCTCCCAGGCTGCGTTGATGATGCGCGAGCTGATGCTATCGTGGCCGCAGCCATTGCACAGCGTAGAGTCGGCGCCTTTGTAGGCATTCTTTTCCAGCCCGATCAGATTCAGCTTCGGTGCGCGTGGTGCTGGTGTGCGTGTTGGTGTTGCAGTCATATCAGAATCCCCCGTTTACTTGGCAATTTGTTCGGTAATCCAGCGCGCCGAGAGCGGCAGCCCGTCACACTTGGCGACGGAGACGAGCTTGTACCCCACTTCATGGAGATCGACCAGCAAAATCTCATAAAGCTGGCCGTCGCGGTTGTTCTCGACGATATAGACCTTGTCATACTTTTCGACAAACGCGCGCACCGCATCGTTGATCGGCAGGGCGCGCACGCGCAGGTAGCTGGTCTCGATGCCCTGCTCGCGCAGGCGGGCGCGTGCTTCGATGATCGCCGGGTGGTTGCTGCCCATGCTGATGATGCCGATTGAAGCGCCCTCCACTTCATCGACGACCGGCGCCGGCACCAGTTTGCGCGCAGTTTCGAACTTATGCGCCAACCGCAGCATGTTCTTCTCCCAGTCGTGAGGACGCTCGCTATAGGTGGCGTACTCGGTGTGACCGGTGCCGCGCGTGAAGTACGCCGCACCAGGATGGTCAGTGCCCGGCAAGGTGCGATAGGGGATGCCGTCGCCGTCTACGTCCAGGTAGCGCCCCCAGCGTTGACCATTGTGCTCGTCCTTGAACTTTGCCAGTTGTTCGGCGCTCAGCACCTTGCCGCGATCGAGCGGCTTTTCCGGGTACTCGAATTTTTTGGTGATCCAGATGTTCATGCCGATGTCCAGGTCGCTGAGGACAAAGACCGGCGTTTGCAGCCGTTCGGCCAGGTCAAAGGCTGTACCCGCCATTTCGAAACATTCGGTCGGGTCGGCCGGAATCAACACGGGGTGACGCCCGTCGCCGTGTCCCAGCGTGTGCGCTGCCAGCAAGTCACCCTGGCTGGTGCGCGTGGGCAGACCGGTGCTCGGCCCCATGCGCTGTACATCCCAGATGACAGCGGGAATTTCGGCAAAGTAACCGTAGCCGACAAATTCCGACATCAGACTGATGCCGGGGCCGCTGGTGGCGGTCATGGCGCGCGCGCCAGCCCAACCTGCGCCCATCACCATGCCGATGGCTGCCAGCTCATCCTCAGCCTGGACGATGGCGTAGGTGGCTTTCTGCGTCTCCGGGTCGCGGCGCAGTTTGGCGGCATAGTCAGCCAGCGACTCCGCGATGCTGGTCGACGGGGTGATTGGATACCAGGCAGCGAAGGTGAAGCCGGCAAAGATTGCACCCAGCGCGCTGGCCGTGTTGCCGTCCACCAACAACGTGCCTTCGTTGAAGCCGGTCATGCGACGGACACGGTAGGGCTGGTCGTTGGTCAGATTGGCTTTGGCCCAGTCGTAGGCCGCAGTCACCATGCCCCAGTTCAGCTCGATCGGCTTGGTCTTGCCGCCAAAGTTCCAGGCAAGCGCGTCCTTGATCTCGTCCATTTCGATTTCGAGCAAGTAGGCGGCCACGCCGACGTAGACCATGTTGGCAATGTAGCGTTGGAGGTTGTAAGGAAGGTTGGCCGCTTTGACCAGCTCTCTGACCGGCATTGGGTAGAACTTGACATCCTTGCGATGATCGGCGATGGGCAACGTGTCATCGTAGAGGATGATGCCGCCCGGTTCGACGCTCGCCATGTCTTCGGCTACGGTGGCGCCATTCATGCAGATCATGATCTCGACGCGCTCGCGGCGGGCAAGATAGCCGTCCTTGCTGAGCCGGATGTTGTACCAGGTGGGCAAGCCCTGGATGTTGCTGGGGAAGAGATTCTTACCGGTGACGGGGATGCCCATCTTGTAGAGCGACCGGATCAGCATGTTGTTGCTGGTCTGGCTGCCGGAGCCATTGGCGGTCGCCACATTGATGTTGAAGTCGTTGTAAATCAGTTGCGAGACCTGTTCGGCTTGGGGTTCTTGTACAATCACACTCATGCTGTTTTCCTCCCAGATGCGGCGACTCTGCCACGATCCTCTGAAAATTTGGATACTCTATTGAGAAAACGACGCCAGCTGTGCTGACGTTGCTTGACTCACGTACGTGCTGTTGCCATTATGGCCGGCCCATTGGTGGGCGCCGGGGTCTCAATGGCGACGCCGCGCGCATTCAACAACTGCATGTGCTCGATCAGCAGTCGTTTGCCTTCGATGCTGTCGCCGCGACAGATCGCTTCCACGATCTGTTCGTGGTAGCGCCATACTTCCTGCAGGTAGGCGTAGTCGGCATAGGTGTTCAGTTCGACCGCCTCGTACGCGTCCCAATATGCCTCCAGCAGCCCGACCACAAAGGGATTGTCAAGCCGGCGATAGATCGTCAGGTGCAGCTCGCGGTGCTCCTGATAGGGTATCTGGATGCGCGGCTCGCTGAGCTTCTGCCAGGCTGTCGCCACGAGCGCACGCAGCGCTGCCAGGTCTTCCCCGGTGAGTAGGGCCACCGCTTCGTCCCAGTAAGCTGTTTCCAGATGCGCCCGCAGCCCGCTGAACGCGTCGAAGTGCGCCGGGTTGATCGCCAGCGCCGTCAGCAGGCTCAGGCGCACTGCCGGCAGAAAGCTGTACCCGGTGCGCACAATGCCGCGCCGAGGGCTGGCTTCCACCAGACCCAACATGCGCGCCACCTCGAATTGCTCGCGCAGCTTACCCATACTCATGCCGGTCTCCGTGCTCAGCTCAGCCAATGACGGCAGCCGTTCACCCACCGGGTGGCCGTTTGCTAGGAGATAGCACAGGAATTCGGAGTCGATCTTAGGCAGTATCATGCTTAGACAGTATCATGCTTAGACAGTATCATAGAATCATATGATTATTATGATTATTCTAATTGATAGAATGATTGTAGCACGAGTCGGTGGATTTGCCAAAATGGGTGAGGGAGAAAATGCAGAAATTTCTGCACGGTGCGCCGGTGGGGTGAGAGTGTGTGGGGTGAGTCGGGGAGTGAGTGCTCATTGCGTCAGGCTTGCGGCTGCCAGCGTCTCGGCCTCGCGCGTGGTCAGCACCTTGCCCGCGTAATGAGTCGTCCAGCCAAACAGGAAGGTGGCATAGGCCAGCCCCGCCAGTGTGCCGATAACGGTTAACGCCAGCGGCAGCCCCCACCACACGCCGATTAGCATGGGCAGTGTTGCGGGCGCCGCGACCACCGCCATCGCCAGCGGTGCGACGACGATCTGTACGAAGCCAGTCTGCCAGCCACCGCCGGAACGTTGCCGCACTGTGCTGTTCTCGTCGAAGGGATAGCTGTAGTAGACTGCCGCCACCATGTTGACGGCGACGACGATCAGGGCGACGCCGACGCCAGCCAGCAGCCCAACGACGATGAGGGGGCTGCGCACCACGCTGGTCAGCACCGCTGCATAAAGCGTCGTTGGCGCCAGCGCCATCAAAGTGTAAGCCAGACCCTTGCCGAGGAGCAGTTGCTGGCGCGGGGCGGGCGTTAGCAGCAACGTCGCCAGTCCGCGGCTCTCCATGCCTAGCATGTTGGTGCTCAGTCCCCAGGCGGCAAAGAGCATGATCGCGGGCAGACCGGCGGCTGTCCACTCTGGCAGGCGGCGTAACGCCTCCATCTCACCAAAGAAGATGGCGACGATCAGGGCAAAGGGCGCCAGTACGCTTTGCATCAGTCCAATGCGCCGTTGCGGCACGCGCCAGGTCAGTTTGAACTCCTTGATGAGCATTGCCTGCGCTGGCGCGGGCAGCCAGGCGAACCCAATGGCGCCGATGGCGTCACTAGTGTGGCGCTGGCGGCGTGCTGGCGCTGCAGACGCAGGCATGCTCCAGGTTGCGACGCCGGTTGTCATGCGTAGCAGCAACTTCCACCAGGCCCAGATCAGCACGGTCAGCCAGGCGACGGCGTAGCCCAGCCACAGCCCGGCGCCTGCCCAGTCGCCATTTTCGGCGACTGCCAGCGCCTGTGCACACGCGCCCGGCGGCAGCCAGCGCAGCGCCAGCAGCGGCTCTAGCGTGCGCAGGGTGGCGGCGTCAGTCGCCCGCGCCAAGCTTTCGAGGAGGCGGTTGATCAGATAACAGGATGAACCGAGCAGCGAAAAGATCACGATGGAAAGGTCGCGGAAACGGCGGCTACGCAGCAACCCCATGCTGGCAGTGAGCACCAGCTGCCCTGTCACCATCATCAGCGCGTAGGCGAGCAGAATGGCGATCAGTGTGATCGGCCACAACCACGGCTGGTCGAACCAGCCGATCAAGATCGCCAGAAAAAAAGGCAGCGTCACATAGCTGGGGCCATCGAATAGCGTGCCCAATAGCGCGCTGGCAATCAGGTCGCGCGTGCTGAGCGGGTAGACAAGCAGGCGAGAAAGGTCGAGTCCTTCGTTCGTGCGAAATGCAAAGAGCGGCAGCGCTACCCACGCCAGCCAAAGTCCGGTCAGCACGATTCCCAGCGCCTGTACGGGCCAGGGGTCTGGCGCAGCCAGATAGATGAACGCCGAAAACGCCGCCAGGAGCAAGACCAGCGGGCCAAAGATGACCAGAAAGACGATGAAGCCCACCATCCGACCCGGTTCGCGCTCGAACTGACGCCGGAGCAAGCGCAGCCGCAGCCCGATCAGGGCGCGCTGGCGCGCTGCGTCCAGCCCCAGCCATGTCAGAGGGCGGTCGACTATGCCAGCCATGACAGGCTCCGTTCGCCGCCTTCCCGCAGTTGTTCGTTGTCGGCGCCCACCGTGCGTAGAAAGATATCTTCCAGGGTGCTATGTTCGCCGGTCTGCGCCAGCGTGCGCAATTCCGCCATCGTGCCTTGCGCCACCAGACGCCCCTGGGCAATGACGCCGATGCGTGTACAGAGCCGTTCAACCACTTCGAGGATATGGGAGGAGAAGAAGATGGTGGCGCCGCGCGCTCGCAGTTGTTGCAACACATTGCGGATGGCGCGCCCAGAGATGGCGTCGACGCCCTCGAAGGGTTCGTCGAGAAAGATGACGCGCGGGGTGTGGATGATGGCTGCCGCCAGCGCGGTCTTCTTGCGCATCCCCTGCGAGTAGTCGACGATCAGTTTGTCGGCGTCGGCGTCGAGGTCCATGAGGGTGAGGAGTTCGTCGGTGCGTTGGGCCGCGTCGCGCGTGGACAGACCGTACATGGCGCCCACGAAACGCACGAATTCGCGCGCGGTCAGGCGTTCATAGAGCGCCAATCCTTCCGGCAGGACGCCGAGCAACTGCTTGGCGCGCAGCGGCTCCTGCCAGATATCGATGCCCGCAATGCGCGCCTGGCCGGCGGTGGGACGCAACAGACCGACCAGCATCTTGATGGTTGTAGATTTGCCGGCGCCATTGGGACCGAGAAAACCGTAAAACTCGCCTTCCTCCACCGCCAGATCGAGGTGATCGACGGCCACTTTGGCGCCAAATGTGCGGGTGAGCTGAATCGCTTCGACGGCCGGCATAGCGGCAATCCTGCTACAACGAAGTTATCCAGGCGACCACCAGCCGCCTGGATACAAGCGTAACTGGCGTCAGCCAGCGTTTGAGGTGGTCAGTGATGTGTGTCTCCGCAGCGCCTGTCCCTGCAGCGCCTCGCGGAAGCTGACCAGGGTGCGCTTCTCTTCGTCCCATAACGCCAGCGACGTGGTCTTGAAACTGCTCCAGAGCGTCAACTGCACGACGCGTTGCATGAGCGGATTCTCCGTGTGGCAGCGTTCCAGGTTGTAATTGGGGATGCGCGGGCTGAGATGGTGAATATGGTGAAAACCGATGTTGCCGGTGAACCATTGCAGCACTTTGGGCAGTTTGTAATAAGAGCTGCCGTGCATCGCCGCCAGCGTAAAATCCCATTCTGGCGTGTGCTCCCAATAGGTGCGTTCGTATTGATGTTGCACATAGAAGAGCCAGGTGCCGGTCGCCGCCGCGATGATAAGGGTGGGCAGGAAAATGGCCAGCACCGCTCCCAGCCCGACCAGGGCGATGAAGAACGCAAACATGCCTGCCAGCGCCAGGTTGGTATACATCACCGACTCGCGTTCGCCGTTGCGCCATTCGCGTTCACCGCCTACTGGGAAGCGCGTCAGGATCAAGAAGTTGACGGCCGGTGCAATACCAAAGAGGAAGAACGGGTTGCGAAAGATGCGATAGGCGGTGCGTTTCCACCACGGCGATGCCAGATATTCGTCGACAGTCAGCGTCCACACGTCGCCGACGCCGCGTTCCTCTAACTCGGCGTGATGAGCGTGATGGATGGCATGCGACTTGCGCCAGAATTTGTAGGGCGTAAGCGTGAAGAGACTGCAGACGATGCCTACCGAATCGTTGGCTTTTCGCGATTTGAAGAACGAGCCGTGGCCGCAGTCGTGTTGGATGATAAAGATGCGCACAGCAAAGCCCGCCGCCGGGATCGACAGCAGCAGCGTCAGCCAGTAGCCGACGTTCAGGCTAAAATACATGAGCACCCACATCAAAAATAAACCACCAAACGAGTTGATGATCTGCCAGATGCTCCTGCGCGCGTCTGGTTGCTGATACCTGGCAACGATGGCGCGCCATCCTGCATAGGCGTCTGGTGTGGCAGCGGGTGCGTTGGTTTCACTCATTGATCAATCTGTCCTTTCAACTGGTCAAACATCAGTAACTCCTGGATTGGTGCGCTTCACTTTCCG
>DMDA01000092.1:174907-186524 GCA_003451595.1 Chloroflexota bacterium
CCGGCAGGGGCCAATATCAGCATGCCGGCTGTGCAGGTCTGGCTAGTTTCGCCTACAGTGAAGCGTCCGCTGCCAGCTACCACATAGTAGAATTTGTCCTGGTCCGGGTGCGCGTGCAATGCCTGCACCTGACCCGGCCCCAACACATTGAGGCCGACCAACAGCCGTTCACTCTGAAAGAATGTGTGCTTGAAGCTCTTCTCGCCAGGTGTGCGAATGAAGTCTGTGACGTGCAGAAAGGCAGTGCTGTTCATGCGGATGGCTTCCCCTGTTGCTGAAGCCCCTGTTGCTGAAGATAGACGGCGGCGGTGCTGGCGAGCAGCGCTACGCCCGTCGCCAGCATCCGCTCGTCGAAGTTGAAGGTGGGGCTGTGATGGGGGCTGTTGAGCGGGCCGTCGGGATCGTTGGCGCCGACGAGCACGAAACAGCCGGGTGCGCGCATCAGAAACTCCGACATATCTTCGCCCACCATGGCCGGCGTCATTGTGGCGATGTGATCAGCGCCGACGATTTCGGCGGCAACGCTCCGCATCAGGTCAGCGCCTGCTTCGCTGTTGATCGTTGGCAACACGCCAGGGGTGAAGGTCAGCTCGCAGCGAGCGCCATGCGCAGCGCAGACACCGTCAGCCACCTCACGCATGCGCCGCACCAGCAGGTCGCGCGTCGCCAGATCAAAGGAACGGATCGAACAGCTCAACTCGGCGCGACCGGCGATGACATTGCAGGCGCCGCCAGCGTGAAAGGTTCCCACGGTGATTACGGCAGGCGTTGTTGGCGCAACAGTGCGCGCCACGATCGTCTGCCATGCCAGCACGATCTCGCTGGCGACCACGATGGCGTCGATTGTCTCATGCGGCATGGCGCCATGACCACCCACGCCCTCAACGACGAGATTGACCTTGTCGGCGCCAGCCATCAACGGCCCTGCCTGCACGACGACTTGATTGAGCGGTAGCCTGCTCCATAGATGCAAACCAAACGCTGCTGTGGGCGTCGGCGCCGCCAGCGCGCCATCGGCGATCATTGCCAGCGCGCCGCCCAACCCCTCTTCCGCCGGCTGAAAGACGAGCTTCACGCGGCCGGTCAAGGCCTGGCGATGTTGCGTCAATACCTGCGCCACGCCCATGCCGATGGCGGTGTGGCCGTCGTGCCCACACGCATGCATCACGCCCGGCGTCTGCGAGCGATAGGGGATATTGTTCTCCTCCTCAATCGGCAGCGCATCCATGTCAAAGCGCAGCATCACCGTCGGCGCGTCGGCGGGCAGATTGTCTGGCTCCACCAGCGCCACCACGCCAGTCTTGCCGACGCCGGTCGTCAGTTCTAATCCCAGGCTGCGCAGGTGGTCGGCGACAATGCCAGCGGTGCGCACCTCCTGAAAGCCAAGCTCTGGGTGTGCATGAAAGTCGCGGCGCCAGGCAACGAGTTGCGGCTGCAATGCGAAGGCGTCGTGTTTGAATTGCGCCAGTAGCGACACGGATACGTCCTTTCCTGTGGGTGAGTGCACTATTATGCTGGTTGCGCTGCTTCCAGCCTGTCGTAGATGTCGTGTACATCGACGCCATGGAAGCGGGCGACGTGGTGCGTCGGTGGCAACGGCTCCTGGTAGAAGAACGCAGGCAGCTCATCGTCGGCGGCGGTGAAGCCGGCCTGACGGTTGAATTCGCGTTCGTACGCCAGCGTCATTCGCCCCAGCTCTTCGAAGAAGGCGGGCGTCAACGTCGTGCCATGTGCGGCGTTGATGGCGTCGGTCAGAAATTCCAGGTTGACGTTGGTGACGCTTTGCCCAAAGACGCACAGCCCCAGGGAGTCATTGGCGGCCACCTTGATCTGTTGTTTGAGGCTCAAATCCAGCAACGTTTCCAGATCCATCTCGCGCGTCTTGAGGCGCGGCAGGTTGCCCGCCGTGTGGTCGGCGCCCTGTGCGGTCACCATCATCGTGACGCCTGTCGCCTCGACGACGCGCGGGTCGTAGGCGCTGATGGCCTGTTTCTTGATCACAGGCACGCGCGCTACCTGGTAATGTGCGCCGACGCGCGCCGTGCCCTGCGCCCAGAGCCGTCCTAATTCGGTGCCGCGCCCGATCTCTGCAAGCGCTGCAGCCATCCACTTCGCATCACCGAACTCGGCCAGGCCCGCTTCCATCAGCACCGCCAGCGTTGCGCCGGTTTCGATGGAGTCGATGCCCAGGTCGTTGGCAATGTAATTGAGCTGCGCCAGGTCGTCAGGGTCGCTGATGCCACAGTTGGTGCCCAGCAGACCAAGCGTCTCGTATTCGACGGGTGAGACGATCTCTTTGCCGTCAGCGCCAAAGTAGACGTTGCTGCACTGGATGGCGCAGCCAGGCATGCAGGGGTGCGTCTGTTCACCGCCGCGACTGGTGTTGAGTTCCCCGATATAATCGCCGCCCATCTTGAAGGTCTCACCTGCCGAGGTGTCCGCTAGTTGTCCGGCGGTAAAGTTGCGCACAGGCAGACCACCGATGTAGTTCTGATAGTCAGCCATCCCCATCGTACCGACCTTGTTGTAGAAGTTCATGACGATAGAGTCTTCTCGCAGGAGCCTGGTGTACTCTTTGATGCTGCTGGTGACTTTCTTGGGGTCGCCAAAAGGCGGCGTTTTGTCAAGATCGACGACGATGGCTTTGACGCGTTTGCTGCCTAGCACCGCGCCGACGCCCCCGCGCGCCGCCAACCGCGAGGGGCGCAAGTCTTTGTCGCTAAAGGCGATGCCTGCCAGCAACCCCTGGTATTCGCCCACCGGCCCACACAGCGCAATCGCCACTTTGCGTCCGTAGCGCGCGTACAGCAGCTCGGCGGCCGCAAAGTTGCCTTTGCCCAGGTAAGGGCTGGCGTCATCGAAGTCGATGCCGCCGTCTTTGCGGAAGTGGAGTACCACCCACTCAGGCGACGCGCCTGTCAGTGTGAAGCCGGCGATGCGCAATTGCCCGAGACCGTAGCTGAAGGTGCCGCCGCCGTTGGCTTCCTTGATGCCCCCAGTCAGCGGACTCTTGCAGCCGACGCTGGTGCGGTTGGCGTTGGAGAAGGTTGTCCCGGCAAAGGGGCCGGCAGAGAAGATCAACGGGTTGGCGGGCGAGAGCGGATCGACGTTGGCCAGCCCGCGTTCGACCAGTGTCCTGGCAATCAGGTAACGTCCGGCGAAGACAATATCGCGGCCGTGTAGTTCCTGCGTCGCAATCGAACGTGTGTTTAAATCGATGTCGTAATAGGCGCGCATGGTTGTCACTCCTGATTTCCTTAAGATTCGCGCAAAGATTTGCGTAAAGATTCGTGTGAGCGGTGCTATCCTAGCTGCTTTCGTCACTGCTGAACGGTCACACAGCTTACCATGTTATGGCGTGCTTGACCAACTGGTACGTTCACAATCTTCCCGGAAGCTACAAAGCTTCCGGGAAGATGAACAGCTAATCTAGAGGGCAGTAGGCGTCAACTGTAGGTGTCAAATGTAGCGAACGAATAAGGTTTGCTATAATGTTGTGGATAGTAGCGGAGAATCAGCAGCGCGGATGACAAAGCTAACCTGTTTGCTTCCAATTTCTGGCAACCCGCTTCTGTGCCAGAGCCGGCAAATGCGCCCATCCTACTTTGTCAATTCCGACGAAGTAGCTGGGCTGCCCATTGTGGAATCAAGCCGCGTCGGGCGTAATGGCAATGCTGGTATGAGATCGATATGAGATCGTGAAGAAATGAGACCATGAAGAAGTCACAGACGAACGCGCAACGGAATCCGCAGCAGCAGGACGAACACGGTCAGATCGTGGTCGCTATTGGCGCCTCGGCTGGCGGACTGGAAGCAATCCAGGAGTTCTTCCGCGCCATGCCGTCCGACAGTGGGTTGGCTTTCGTGGTGATCCAACATCTTTCGCCCGATTACCGCAGCCTGATGGATGAACTGCTGGCGCGCTACACGCGCATGCGCATCCTCAAGGCGGAAGAAAACATGCCGGTCGAGGCGAACACCATCTACCTGATTCCGCCGCGTAAGAATCTGCGCATCTTTCATGATCGCCTGTTGTTGGAAGATCAGAACCTGCGCAAGGGGTTGAACCTTCCGATCGATATCTTTTTCCGCTCACTGGCTGCCGAGAAAGGACAGCGAGCCATCGGCATCATTCTGTCGGGGACGGGCAGCGATGGTGCGTTGGGCACGCGCGCCATCAAAGAGGTGGGCGGTATGATCATGGTGCAGGATGATGTCACCGCCAGGTTTGATGGAATGCCGCGCAGCGCAGTCTCCACCGGGCTGGTGGACTATGTTCTGCCGCCATCGCAAATGCCGGATGAGTTGCTGAACTATTTGAAACATCCCTTTGTCGGCAAGGAGCAGGCGCTGGAGGCGGCGCTCACAGAAAATCTCGACGCATTGACCAGAATCATGCTGATTGTGCGTGAGCACAGTGGCATCGACTTCTCCTATTACAAAGAGAACACGATTTTGCGTCGGCTGGAGCGCCGGGTCAGCATCAACCGCTTTACGACGCTTGAACAGTATGTGCAGTTTCTCTCCGAGTCGGAAAAAGAGCAATCGATCCTCTATCGCGAATTGCTGATCGGCGTAACGCGTTTCTTCCGCGACGCCGAAGCCTTCGAGCTGATTGCAGAGAAGGTGTTTCCCAGCATCTTCCACCCGGACAAGCGCGTGGTGCGCATCTGGTCTGCTGGCTGTTCCACCGGTGAAGAGGCGTACTCGTTGGCAATGCTGTGCCGCGAGTATATGGATCACCACCATTTTGAGGGCGATGTCAAAATCTTCGCCACCGATATCGACCGTCACTCCCTGGAGGTGGCGGGACAGGGCTTCTACCTGGACAGCATGGTGGCGGATATTGGGCCAGTGCGGCTGAGCCGTTTCTTCACCCGGCGCGAGAGCGGCTATCAGATCAACGAGAGCGTGCGCAAAATGGTGATCTTCGCCACACATAACCTGCTGCGCGACCCGCCTTTCTCCAAACAAGACCTGATCGTTTGTCGCAACCTGTTCATCTACCTCAAGCCGGAGATGCAGAATCGTATCTTGTCGGTCTTTTATCACGCGCTCAATCCCGAAGCCTACTTCCTGATGGGCAGCAGCGAGAATATTGGCGAGTTGCAGGATGGCTTTCAGGTCATTGACAGCAAATGGAAACTCTACCGTCAGCGTCCAGGGTATACTCCCCCGCTCTTAAGGAACCTGCCTCTTTTCCGCACCACCCGCACCAACGTCGACACGCCGCTGTCCCTCGTAGGCACGCCCAACGACGCCTCGCGCCTGCTCGAAAAATTAGTGGGTGTCTTTGCGCCGCCTTCGGTGTTGATCGATGAGAACAACAACATCGTGCATGTCATCAACGATGTCAACCGCTTTATTCAACTGCGACCAGGCCGTTTTTCGCAACAGTTGTTCAACCTGCTGCCGTCGGAACTGGGCCTGATTGTCAGCAGCCTATTGCGGCGGCTGCGCGAGACGCGCACCGAGGTCATCTATGAAGACGTGGCTGGCCTCTCAGACCTGGCGAACCAGCGCGTCGACCTGGAAGGGCGCATGGTCGAGGATGGCCGTCAGCACTATGTGCTGTTGACCTTCCGCACGGTGGCGCGCCACGATGACGCTCAGACAGCGCCCCGCCTGGCGATTGCCGCCGATGAACAGATTCAGGCGCGACTGACCGAAGTCGAGCGCGAATTGCAGTTCACCAGGGAGAATCTTCAGGCTGCAATCGAGGAACTGGAGACCTCGAATGAGGAGTTGCAGTCTTCCAACGAGGAGTTAATCGCGTCGAATGAAGAGTTGCAGAGCACGAACGAGGAGTTGCAGTCGGTCAATGAAGAGTTGTACACGGTCAACGCCGAATACCAGGCTAAGATCGAGGAGATGATCCGGCTCAACAACGACATCAACAACCTGCTCAACAACACTTAGGTGGCGGCGCTCTACCTGGATCGCCACCTTTGCATCCGCAAATTCACTCCCTCCCTGACGCGCATTACCAACCTGCGCGACGTCGATCTTGGGCGCCCGCTCTATCACCTTTCTGTCTCCGATGCCTACGCCGGGCTGCTGGACGATATCCAACAGGTCGCTAGAGACTTACAACCGTTGGAAAAGGAGATTCTCACGGCCAGCGGCGCACCCTACTTGATGCGCATTGTGCCCTATCGCACCGAAGACAACGCCGTCGATGGCGTGCTGGTGACTTTTGTCGACATCAGCCGCCTCAAACGAGAATCCACGCGCGCCAACCAGGCCATCCAACGGCTGCAACTGGCGCTCGAAATGGGGCGAATGGCCTGGTGGGACTGGGATATCGCAAGCGGCGAAGTGGTCGCCGACAGCAAAAAGGCCACGATGTTAGGGTATCGCGTGCATGAATTCCCAACTAACGTCTATAAAATCTGCGCGCTGATTCACCCGGATGATTACGACACAGCGATGCAGGCTATGCGCGACCACCTCAGCGGCGTCACGTCTACCTACGAGGTCACCTATCGCATCCGCACCAAAGATGGCGGCTACCGCTGGTACTCGGATCGCGGCGGCATTGTTGCGCGGGACGCCCAGGGCAGACCGCTGCGTGTGGCCGGCATCGTCATCGATGTCACGCCGCAAAAGCTGCTGGAGGTGGGGCTGCGCCATCAACATGACGTGATGCTCAAGCTCCTGGAGAGCAGCGCCCTGGCGGCGCTGCTGGTGGACGCCGAGGGGCGCATCGTCTACGCCAACCAGCGCGCCGAGAGCGTACTGGGCGCTGACGGCCAGCAATTGCGCAGCCTGACCTTCAACGCCACCGATTGGGTCATCGAAGACATGGACGGTCATCTGCTGCCGGCTGAACAGTACCCGTTTGCGACGATCATGCACACGATGCAACCATTCCTGGATCGCCATTTCTTGCTGCATCTTCCCGGCGGCAACGCCGTACCCCTCGTCATGCACGGCTCACCGACACTGAGCGTGGAAGGGAGATTGGCCGGCGCCATATTTGTCATGGAGATGGCAAAAGATGAGTGAGCAATCCGCGCGCCGTACACAACTCGAACGCCAGATTGCGGAAGCGCTGCAAGGCGCTCCGCGCGGCATGGACGCCGTCGATGGGTGGACGGTGGAGGCGTTGGTGCACGAGCTGAGCGCCTACCATGAGGAGTTGGAGTTCCAAAATCAAGAATTGCGCTATGCCCAGGCTGAGATTGAGGCTGTCAAAGAGCGCTACGCCGATCTGTTTCATTGCGCCCCCTATGGCTACGTAGTGCTCGACGACGATCGACGCATCCAGCTGGTCAACGCCACCCTGGCGGCCATGCTTGGCGTCACGCCAGAGAGCATGATCGGCCAGCCGATCACTCGCTACATAGCCCCCGACAGCCAGGACGCGCTCTATCTGCATCTCCGTCGCGTGGGTGAAGATGGCTCCAGCCATGCCACCGAATTGCTCTGGGTTGGCGCCGGGAAGCGCTTCCCAGCACGCGTGCAGAGTCAGCTTGATCATCAAAGCGGCGCTCTTTTCCTGCGCATGGCAGTCATCGATATTTCGGAGGCGCGCGCTGCGCAGGCCGCATTGCAGGCCAGCGAGAGCCGTTATCGGTTGTTGATCGAGATGGCCGACGACATCGTGCTGGTCTTTTCGCTCACACCCGACTTGACGCTTGACCGCCTGGTCGAAGTCAACCACGCGGCGTGTCAACAGCTTGGCTATGCGAGCGACGAATTGCAGCGCCTTCTTCTCGCCAGGCTTGCGAATGATTCTGACCTGCTGCCGCCGTCTGCTCGGCAACAACTGCGCACAGTGCACCATGCGTTGTTTGAGACAACGCTCACCACCACCATGGGTGAACACCTGCCGGTCGAAATTCATGCCAGCCGATTCATCTGGGAACAGCAGCCGATGGTGCTGTACATTGCGCGCGACCTGACTGAACGCAAACGCCTGGAAGCGCAGCAACGCGAGATGGAGCAGCGGTTGCAGGAGATTCAGAAGTGGGAAAGCCTGGGCGCGCTGGCGGGCGGTGTGGCGCATGACTTTAACAACTTGCTGGCGGTGATCTCGAACAACCTGGAACTCACACGCCTGCATCTGGGAACAGCCGCCACCAACCATCGCTACATCGATCAGGCGCTGGCGGCTGTGCGCCGCGGCGCTGAACTCACGCAGCAGATGCTCACCTACACCGGACAGGCTTCCTGGGGGCGTAAGAAAATTGACATAAACGCCATTGTGGCCGAAGTTGCTGCCCTTGTGCGTCCGACGTTGCCTGACTCTGCGCAATTGCGCCTCGAACTCCAACCCGGCTTGCCCCTGGCGTTGGCGGACGCTCTGCAGATTCAGCAACTGCTCATCTCGCTGTTGACCAATGCCATCGAGGCGATCGATGCCCAAACTGGCGAGATCGTGGTCGCCACCTTCTACCGCCTCTTCGATCAGGAGATGCTGCGCCGGACGCGTCTGGACGAAATCCCGGCTCCTGGGCGTTATCTCTGCATTCAAGTGCGCGACAACGGCGTGGGGATGGACGCCGCCACCCTTCAGCGTCTCTTTGACCCGTTTTTCACAACGCATTTCGTGGGGCGAGGGTTGGGCATGTCGGCTGTGCTGGGCATCGTACGCGGCCATCATGGGGCAATTTTTGTTGATAGCACATTAGGTAAAGGCACTGATGTTTGCGTTGTGCTGCCGCCAGCCCAGGTTGAGGAAGACGGCGACAAAACGCAAGGGGCTGTGGCGTTCTCGGACAGTCGCATGTCTGCGTCTGGCCACCACGCGACGCCGTATGCCGGTACAGTATTGGTGGTTGATGATGAAGATATCTTACGCGAGACGAGCCGCGATGTACTGACGCAGTTTGGCTATCGTGTGCTCGACGCCGCGCGTGGCGAGGAAGCCATCCACCTTGTGGAAACCCATGGTGACATCATTGACTGCGTCCTGCTTGATCTCTCGATGCCAGGGCTTAGTGGGCGAGAGACCTGTCAGCGCCTCTTGCAGATCAAGTCGGATCTTAAGATCATCATTGTCAGTGGCTATGATGTCGAAGACAGCATGGACGGTTTCCCTCCCGGCGCTATTGCGGGCTACTGTCAGAAGCCGTACAACCTCAAGGCGCTGCATGCGGAATTGCAACGCGTCATCCAGCACCGGTGAAATAGATTCTCTTTCCCCACCCCCCCCGGAAGCCATGTTGTCAGCCATGTTGTCTCTGAAAAGTGTGCTATACTTCAATTACATTAGGGCTTACATTGGCGCTTATTGATTTCCGGGTTGGCATTTTGTGAGCGCAACACTGCAAACATAAAACCCTGCTTGGCAATCAGTGTATTGGCGCACCTTTCCGCTGTGTTGACCCAATGACAGCCAGTTCGTTCAGTTTTTGCGAATGGATTTTTCATGCAACGGACATTGATCGCTGTGCTGACAATCTTCGTGCTCGGGCTGGCACTGCTGATTGTTGGTGGCATCGCGCTCTATCAGAGCCAGGAAGAGTCCGTGCGCGTCCAGATCGAGCGCGAGCTGGACAGTGTGGCTCACCTCAAGATCGACCAGATTGCCGAATGGCGCCAACGCCGGCTGCGCGAGGGCGAGGAGATTACGGCGCGCCCGCTTCTGATGGAATTGCTGCGCCAGGAATTGCGCACCCCTGCTGCAGGCGATGATGCCATCTTGCCTGCGGAATTGCGCGCCCTCCAGGCACACGATGAGTATGCGGATGTCATGCTGGTTGACACTGCCGGCAAGATTCTGTTCAGCGCCACTGGCAGTCAGGGCAGAGTTGAGCAAGATGGTGCATTGGCGCTGGCGTTGCAGACTAATGCACCTGTCCTGACTGATCTACACGCCGGGCCGTCCATCACCACCCCCCACATCAGCACCCTTGCGCCGATTCTGGATCGGGACGGCGCGCCCCTTGGCGCCCTGGTGCTTGTCACAGATGTGCGTCAGTTTCTCTATCCACTCATTCAGTCCTGGCCGGTGCCCAACGACACTGCCGAGACGCTCTTAGTGCGGCGCGAGGGCGATGAAGTGCTCTTTCTGAATGATTTGCGCCATCGGGCCGACACGGCGCTGATGTTCCGCGTGCCTCTGTCCGCCACGGAGATCGCGGCGGTGCGCGCCGTGCAGGGCGAAGAGGGCGTCGTGTACGCCAAAGACTATCGGGGCAAAGATATCATCGCAGCGTTGCGCGCCGTGCCCGATTCCCCATGGTTTCTAGTCGCCAAAATTGATGTCGCTGAGGTTGAAGCTGGCTGGCAAGGACGCGCTGCGATGTTGGCGCTGCTGCTATTCGGCGCGCTGGGCTTGCTCGGCTCACTGGCAATGATTGTCCTGCAATATCAGCGGCGACGGCATGTGCAGCAACTCTATGAGGCGGAATTGGCGCGACACGCCGAAGAGCTGCGTTACGCCGTCACGCTGCACAGCATTGGCGAAGGCGTGATCGCCACTGACGCGCGTGGCAACATCACGCTGCTCAACCCGGTGGCGGAGGCATTGACCGGGTGGCCGCAAGCCGAGGCGTCCGGCAGACCCTGCAACGAAGTTTTCACGATCATCGATGAAGAGAGTCTGGCGCCGGTTGCCAATCCTGTCGAGGTTGTCTTACGCGAACGCCGCATCGTGGCATTGGGTAACCACACGCTGCTGCGTGATCGTCACGGCGCCATTCGACCTATTGCAGATGCCGCGTCGCCCATCCTGGCTGCCAATGGCGACATGCTGGGCGTCGTGCTCGTCTTTCGTGACCAGAGCGCTGAACGCGCCGCCAAACGCGCGTTGGAGCAGAGCGAAGCACGTCTGCGCGCAATGTTAGCCGCCATACCGGACTTGATCTTCCGCATCGATCATGAATATCGTTTCTTGGATTTCCAGGTCTCTGATCCGGCTCGTCTCATGGTGCCGCCGGAGCAGTTCCTGGGCAAACGTACCTTCGAGGTGTTGCCGACGGAGATCGCCGAGGGCGGCGCGCGTGCGGTTGACCGTGCACTCAGCAGCGGCGTCATGCAGGTCTACGAATACACGCTCGATCTCCCCGAAGGGCGCGCCTGGTTCGAGCAGCGGATCGCCCCTATCTCGGCTACCGAGGTGATCGCCATCACGCGCGATGTCAGCGACATCCGCCGCAATGAGGCGATGATGCAGGCGCGGCTGCGGCTGCTTGAATTTGCCAACGACCACCCGTTGAGCGATCTGCTGACCAAAACCCTGGACGAAGTCAGCGCGCTGGTCAACAGCCCGATCGGTTTCTATCACTTTGTGGAGCCTGACCAGCGCACCCTGTCGCTGCAAGCTTGGTCCACGCGCACGCTGCGTGAATTCTGCACCGCCGAAGGCAAGGAATTGCATGACGCCATCGACCGCGCTGGCGTTTGGGCGGACGCTGTGCGCCAGCGGCAGCCGATCATTCACGATAACTACGTCAGCCCGCCCAACCATCGCGGGACGCCAGCTGGCCACGTGCTGCTCACGCGCGAACTCGTCGTGCCGATCTTGCGCCAGGATCAGGTGGTCGCCGTCCTGGGCGTCGGCAACAAGCCCGCCGCGTACACCGCCAGTGATGTCGCCCTGGTCAGCTATCTGGCGGATGTCGCCTGGGAGATCGTGCAACGGAAGCGCGTCGAAGAGGCGCAGGCG
>DMDA01000092.1:186766-188750 GCA_003451595.1 Chloroflexota bacterium
GAGATCCACAGCACCGGCCAGCGTTCCGCTGAGCTGACGCGCAAGTTGCTCGGTTTTGCGCGCAAACAGATGATCGCACCGCGCGTCCTCGATCTGAACGACGTCATTGCTGGCATGTTGCGGATGTTGCAGCGGTTGATCGGTGAGAATATCGACTTGCAGTGGTTGCCTGGCTCTGCCCTCTGGCCGATCAAAATGGACCCGTCGCAGATCGATCAGATTCTGGTCAACCTGTGCGTGAATGCCCGTGATGCGATTGCTGACACGGGCGTCATCAAGATACAGACTGAGAACATCCAGATCGATGAGGGCTACGCCGCCTTGCATCCGCCGTTGATGGCAGGCAACTATGTCATGCTGACGATCGCCGATAACGGCAGCGGCATGTCGCCGGAAGTGCTCAGCCATGTCTTCGAGCCGTTTTTCACCACCAAAGAGGTTGGCAGGGGTACAGGGCTGGGGCTGGCGACCGTCTACGGCATCGTGCAGCAGAATCATGGACATATCCTCGTGTACAGTGAGCAAAATTTCGGTACAACGTTCAAGCTCTTCTTTCCAAGTGAGGATGCTGCGTCTCTAGACGCCGCCGCTCTACTACGGGTGGAAACTCCGCGCGGTCATGGCGAGCGCGTGCTTGTGGTGGAGGATGAACTGCCCGTGCTGGAGATGAGCGCGGAGAGTTTGCGCACATTGGGGTACACGGTTTGGACTGCCGCAACGCCAGCGGCGGCGCTCTCGCTTGCTTCTGCCCAGCCGGACGCGATCGATCTGTTGATCACCGACGTGATCATGCCGGAGATGAACGGCAGCGACCTGGCGCAGCGCATCGCTCAATCGCAGCCCGGCGTCAAATGTCTCTATATGTCGGGATACCCGGCAAATTTTGTCACGCAGCGCGGGGTGCTGGAAACAGGTGTGCACTTCATTTCGAAGCCCTTCACTCTGCACCAGTTGGCCGTCGCCGTGCGCCATGCACTGACCGGCGACCAATTGTCGCCCGCGTGAGCGTCACGCCTGACTCTGCACCCAGGTCTCGATCTGGTGACGAATCGCATCGCGCACGACGCGCACCTGCGCCATCTTCTCGTCGTCGCTGCCCTGCGCCTGGGATGGGTCGGGAAAGCCCCAGTGCAGCCGTGTGGTGACGCCAGGGAAAATCGGGCAACGCTCGGCTGCCTCTGGATCGCACACCGTCACCACGTAGCTGTAAAGCTGACCTCCCTTGTAGAGGTCAAAAACGCTCTTTGTCTTGGCGCCGGAAATATCGATCCCAATCTCCTGCATCGCACGCACGACATAAGGGTTGAGCACCCCAGGCTCCAGCCCCGCGCTCATTGCCTCGAAACGGTCGCCGTAGAGCGTGTTCAGAAACGCCTCTGCCATCTGGCTACGGGCGCTGTTGTGAACGCAAACAAACAAGACTCTGGTTTTGCTCATGATCCTCTCCTGCTCAGTATCTTCGCTTGCTCAGTCGGTTTTCGATGTGATGTATTGATGGTTAGATAGTGGCTTTCTAGCCAACCTGGCGCCCACTATCGATCGCGTTGGCGATCACTAAGGCCAGGAAATGCTGTACTCGCACAGAGAGCTGGCGCGCCGTCGCGACGAACGCCTCGCGCTGCACCGCCGCATCGCCAGGCGTATCGGCCGGATCGGCCATGCTCCAGTGCACTTGCACCGCTCCAGGAAAAACAGGGCAGACCTCGCGCATCCGGTCACATACGGTGACGACATAATCAAAGTGCTGGCCGGCAAATTCCTCGACTGACTTGGAACGCAAGCCTGCATCGGCGATGCCCAACTCGGCCAGCGCCGCCAACGCCAGCGGGTGCACGGTCGTCGCCACTGCACCGGCGCTGGCCGCTGTCACGTGGAGACCGCCTCGCTGCCGCAACAACGCCTCCGCCATTTGGCTGCGGGCGCTGTTGCGCGTACAGAGGAAGAGCACGCGCACCTGGCGCTCGCCCAATGCATCCAGGGAGGG
>DMDA01000092.1:188988-189409 GCA_003451595.1 Chloroflexota bacterium
GCCAGCTCCTGCACACGCAAATCCGTCTGCGCCAGCAATTGCAACAGATTCCAGCGCAGTTCATGCGCCAGCAACTTTAGCAGGGCAGGTGGTTGGGTGAAAGATAGCGACGCTGCGTTTGCCATTCGTGAAAATCCACCAAATAAAATTGAATCAAAATATATTGTATTATTAAAGTATAAGGCNNGCCCAATGCATCCAGGGAGGGGGCCGTCAGGCGCAACGCGGGATGCAGCGCCGCCGCCGCGTCCTGGTAGCGCGCGTGCAGTTGTTCCAGATCAAGGCTGTAATAGATATCGCGCGCATCGCTGCTGCTGCGGCGTTCAGTCACCAGTGCGCCGCGTCGCAACTGCGCCAGATGATAGGAAATCAGATTCAGCGGGCGGTCAAGGCTACTGGCCAGCTCCTGCACACGCAAATC
>DMDA01000092.1:189446-235269 GCA_003451595.1 Chloroflexota bacterium
GCAGGCGTTTGTGTGGATTGAGCGGAGGGCGCCGCTATCGGATTGCGATCTCCGCCAGTGCTGCTTCACCGCCGATTGGGGCGCCGTCAGGCGCTGTCATTTCCAGCCGGGCGCCGGTGGCGGGGTTGTACATGCCGCTGATCAAGGTGTATCTTCCCGGCGCGGCGTCCGGTGCAATAGGAATGATGTAGGGATCAGCGATCGTGTCGCCTGCAAACCATTGCCCGGTAGGGTTGCGGTCGCACACAGGCATGCCGTCCACCTGTCCGGCTTTTGCAGTGGTGGTGAGATCGATCACCTGGTTGAAGACAGTGTAGGCGTTTTGCATCGGGCGCAACGCCCGCCAGTAGAGCGTGAGGTTGAGGGCGTCGCCAGGCGTCGCCGTTGTGGCGTCAAGGTCATAGCCCAGCAGCTCGATCTCGTCGCCGAGGCGATAATCCAGCCGGTGTTGGATGGGCGGATCGACCACGCGGCCGCGTCGTGCTGTAAATGTTGGGGCGGTCAGCTCGCGGTCGAAGCGAAAGGCGAAGGCTGCCAGATCGAGCTGCTCCACTTCACCCACGCCCGGCTGGTCGAAGAGGTGCAACTTGGGCTGATCTTGCACTGTCACGACCTGGCGCAGGCTGAACTCGTTGGCGACATTGTCGAGCAGTTGCTGTGCGGCGGCGTCAGCCTGTGGCTCCGTGCGGCTGGCGACGATGTAATAGCGATTCCCGCGTGGACATGCTCCCGCGCCGCGCGTGTACCAGTCCACTACTTCTGGCTTCTCGTTGGTGAGAAAGTTGCCGCTCAGCGTTCCTTCCGCGTACTGTACGCCGATCACCTTCCAGCCACTGTTGTGCGGAAAGCCAAAGATCGCCACTTCCGGCGGCATATCGAATGGCATCCAGTAGCCGGGTGGGCGCTGTTGCGGCCACTGGCGCAACACCTCGACTTCTGTGTGAACAAAAAGTCGTTGCAAGTAGAAGCCGAAGATGGCGATCAGCGCCACGCCCATCACCAGCCCTGTTGCCCGCGCTGCGCGTGGGGAAAAAGTTGCCGCCAGCCAGTCCGTGGCACGTGCCAGCACCAGCCCCGCCAGCAGCACCCACGGCGCAAAAAAGGTGTACACGTGCGAATTGGGGTGCTGCACCACAAAGAGCGCCAACACCACTAGCGGCGCAAACCACCACCAGATCAGGCGTTCGGCAGGTGTCACGCGTGGCGCGACCAGTGGGAAAGCCAGCGCCGCTGCAAAGAAGAACCAGGTATGATCGACGCCATTGATAAGCAACCACGATGGTTGCAAAAACGTCAACAGTAGCCCACCGCCAGTTAGCAACGCCAGTAGCCAGACCGCGCGCGCTGGCAGCGTGCGGCGATAGACGCTTACCAATGCGATGAACACGAACATCGTCATGAGCACGACATAATAAGCGGTCCCATAGAGCGATGCGCGCTGAAAGAAGTCCACCAGGTTGTTGTAAGGGAAGCCGCCTGCGTCGACGCGATACCCGACGGCGTAGGCGTAAGCAGCAGAAAAGGTTGGGTCTTGCACGAATGGCGCCACAAAGAGCAGCACCGGCGTGGCGAAGGTCAACAGCGGCAAGGGTAGTGCGCGCAGCAATGCCGTGACGCTGACGCCGCCGCGCCACAATCGCCACACGATGTACAACACCGGCGCCAGGATGCCCACCGCTTCATAGTGCGCCAGCACGCCTGTTGCCAACAGTAGGGCCGCCACAGTGAAGTAGCGCCAGAGGTCTTGGCGCGCTTCCAACATCCGCCATAACACCAGTAGCGTCAGGACAACGGTGAGCAGCACGAGGCTTTGATATTGCACGATGCGCGCAAACGCGACGAAATAGCCAGTCAGCGCAGCCAGGAGGCCAGCGCTGACGCCCGCTACCGGCCCGAACAGTCGCGCTCCCAACAACAGCATGCCGAGCAGGGCAGTCAGCCCGGCGATCGTGAAGGGCAGGCGCGCGGCGCTCTCCGTCATTTGCTGCGTCACAGCATAAAGCGCCGTCTCGACCAGGATTTCGCCGGGCATTTTCTGATGTGCAAAGAGAGCGTTTTCGTAGCCTTCGATCACCTCACTGGCGCGCAGCATGACGCGCGCCTCGTCACCCTGAAACTCGCTATAGCCGAGATTGGGTAGCCGCAGCGCGCTGCCGACGAGGAGCACCAGCAGTACGCTGACCCAGAAGCTGCGCCGGTCGGGCCAGGGGAAGCGTTGTGTGTTGTCATGAGTTGGAGCGAGCGGATGCTGCCTGCCCGTGCGCCGCCACAACGCCAGCGCCGCCACGATCCCGATGAGGTTGGGCGGCGCCATGATCTGCCACGCGGTGACGCCGCCGGGCAGAAAGCTCACCGCCAGCGCCGTGGTGACCAGCAGTGCGAAGCCAGCGCCCAGCCCGTAGAGCAGCTTCTCTAGCCATGAGGCGTCGTCATTGCCGTAGCGAGCGCCCAGCAACCACTCGACCAGCAGAGCACCTGGCGTCAAGGCCAGCGCGATCAGCAGCAGTGTCACCCGCAGGGTAAGCGCAAGTGCATTGTTCCAGAGCAGTAACTGTGCGGCAAGGCTGGTTGTGGTCAGGATGAGCACCAGCCGTCGCGTGTAGAGAGGATTCACGGCGTCACCTCCACGCTGCCGGCGCTGGCGTAGTCGCGCAACTCACCGGATTGTGTTGTCTGGAGTCGCTGCCAGTTTTGTGGCGAGTAGGCGCCCACCAGCAGATCGTAGCGCGCGGGCGGCGTGTTGTCCGGAATCTGCAAGGTGACGGTGTGGGCGATCACATCGCCAGGCTCCAGCCCGCGCAGCGCCGTGGGCCAGCCGTCGGCTTCGGCTACCTTGCGCGTGGGGTCGCCATCCACCAGATGCACGAAAGTCGAGAGCGGTGCGCCGCGTGTGGGCGCCGGCTGCGGCATCGGTGTGACGCCGACCTGCCAGTAGAGCGTCAGCGTGAGTGGGTCGCCTGCATGCGCCGGCTCCACATTTTTCGTGTAGCCAAGTAAAGTCAATACATTCTCAAAGTCAGCATTCACAGCCTGAAAGGCAGCATCCCCACTGGCGGTGAAGCCCTCGCCCTGCGGGAAGATCGCGGCGTCGGGCGACGCCAGCCACTTGACCTGCGCACGGCGTCCTGGTGCAATTGCCAAGGCTTCCGGCGTCAGCGACCAGAGCGGCGCATCGAGCACGGTGGGGCGGACGATTGTGGTTCCTGGCGGATAGGTCAGGTTATACAGGTAAATGGAATAGCCAGCGCGGGCGTCCGGTTCCAGAGCGCGGAAAACCTTGTAGAGATCGACCGTATCCGGCGTCATGATGCCGGTGCGCAGGGCAGTGGCGCTGATGGCGTACCAGCCTGGCTCCGGCGTGTACGGATTATACGCGGCGATCTCGCGCCCCTCCATGAAGCGCAAATAGGAGGGCAGCGGTCGATAACGCACGCCGTAGGCTTCGGGCGCGGCTTTGCCAAAGTAGGCGAGGTTCACGATGTCGATGCCGCGTTCGTCCATGACGCGACGCAGTTCGATCAAATCTTGACCCCAGTCCAGATTGGAATCGACCAGCAGATTGCTCCAGTTTTGCCACGGCCCGGCAAGCTGGTTGAAAAAGGACTCGTAATGCGGCGCAATGCGGGCGACATCGAGCGCAAGCCAGGTTGCCAGCAGCGTCGTGGCGACGGCGGCGCGGCGCGGGCGCGCTGTGAGCCAGGGGACGCGCTCGGCGACGCTGGCGCCCAGCAACAGCAGAAACGGGATCGCTGGCAGCATGTGGCGGAAGCCGATGTTGAGCACCTGCGTCGCCCCCAAGAGCAGCAGCAACGCTGGCGGCAGCCACAGCACGCTCAGGCGGCGGAGGCTGTGATCGCGCGCCAGCAGCGCAAAGCCGGTGAGCGCAAGGAGCAACACGGGCAGCGGCAGCTTGACGCCCGCCGCCACAAAGAAATAGTGCCACCAGTAGTGATTCGAGGCTTCGCCCATGAAGAAATCCACACGCGCGCCCTGCAGGTCGATAATGCGTACGACCGTATTCCAGAACCACTGCCAATAATGCGGCGCCAGCACGGGTAGATTTTCAGGCAAGAAGTCCACCGGCCCGACTGTGAAGCGATAGAGCGCCCACAGTACGAGGACTGCCACGAGCGCGGCTGCGAGCAAACCCGCCAGACGCTGGCGCCAGGTTGCGCCCTGTAGGTCGGCGTCTTCTAGCGCCGATGCGGAGACGCCAGGCTGTGAGGCGCTCGCAATGGCGCCGTTGGTTTGATGCTTTGCGAGCTGCGACGCCCCTGCATCTTTGCGGCGAGATGGCGCAGGTTGGATCAACGTCGCCAGGCCGATGATCGCCCAGACGAGCGCGCCGTTGTACTTTGTGCCCATTGCCAGCCCGGCAAAGACTCCGGCTAGCAAGGCATTGCGCCAGCGTGCTTGCACCAGCCAGCGCCACCACCACCAGACCGCCAGCAGGATGAAGAGCGTGAGCGGCAGGTCGGTGGTGACAAAGCGGCTGTGGGCAATCAGGTTTGGCTCGAACGTTGCCAGCAGCAGCGCCAGCCAGCCAGCTTTGGCGCCCATCATCTGGCGCGCTGCAAAGAAGATGCTCGCCACCAGCGCCACGCCGAGCAACGTGATCATCAAGCGTGCGCGTAACAAGAGCGCCTGCGCATCGTTGCCGCTTTCCCACAAAAAAATGTCGGAGAAGAGAAAACGGTCACCGTTCTGCCAGGCAGGATGCTCAGTCGGCAGGGAGATCGACGTATCGCCCAGCAGCGGCAGGCTTGCCAGCCATCCGGCTAGCGGCGGATGATTGGTGGCAAGGCGAAAGTCGCCGGTGCGCAGATAAGCATACCCTGCAGCCAGATGGTACTGTTCGTCGAAGGCGGCGGACTTGTGCGTCGAACTCCAGGCGGACTGGAACGCAAACAGGAACAAGGCGGCTGCCAACAACAGCCACTGCCACCACATCAAGCGCGGCGCAGGAATCATGGGTAGCTCCACACTTCAACAGCGTTGTCGGCAGTGGGCAGCACTGTCGCCGAGACGGGCAGGCGCGTGCCAGTCGCCGGATCATACAGCCCTACCAGCACACGCACCGGGCGTTGGGCGGCAGCGAGATCAAGCTCAATGCGATAGTCATCCACGACGATGCGCCCCGGCGTCCAGCTTGAGGTTGGCGCAGCGCCGGCGGCAGGCGGCTGATCCCACTGGCCGATCATGTTGCCGCTGGCATCAACGACATGCACGAAGACGGTGTAGTCGGCGCGCGGCGGTGCGTTTGCGCGCCAGAACAGGGTGAGATAAAGAGGAGTGCGCAAGGCGTCAGGCAGATGCACGGCAGCCAGCGCAATCGCATCGTCGAAGACAGCCAGCGGTGTCGCATCAACGTGGCAGCGCCAGAGTTGCGCGTCGCCGATATCCTCGCGGTGCGGGCACGCACCGCTGGCATCCAGATAGGCCACCACGTCGTTGGCATCGTCGGGCGTGCGCACGTAGACAAAGGGCCGCCCGCTGTCGAGTAGCGCCGGTAGCGGCTCGACGCGTTCTGGCCGCCCGCCCGCCAGGATCAGCCGGTCGGGGGCGTCCAGGAGCGGGCGCAGAGTGCGTTCCACCGATAAATTCGAGGCAACGACTGGCAGATCGTGGCTTTGCGCGTTCAGGTAGACAATTGCCGGGCGCAGCGGCGTCGTCGCCAGCCGGCCGGCGCGATAGGTTGCCAGGAAATCGGGAGTGAACCAGAGCAGCGCCGGAATTGTCGCCAGCGCCAGGAACACCGGCGCCAGTCGCCGCGCTGCCGGCTGAAGCAGTGTCCAACCCAGATCGATGGCGATGGCGATCAGCACCAGCGTGCGCAGGCTGACGATCACCCACAGCAGCCGCGTATGGTCGAGGCCGAGAATCTGTTGCGTTGTCGGTGGATAGTTTGGGCCGATCAGATTGAAGTAAACGGGATGCTCCAACAATACATAAGCGCTCAACAGCAGTGCGTACAGGAGGCCGCGCCCATTGGGCCAGATCAGCACCAGGAAGGGCAGCAGATAGAGCGCATATTGCGGGTTCCAGGCCGGGTAGGCAAGGAGCAGGATTGCGTAGGTAAGGGCGGCAAAGCTCACGACGCGCCATGCTGCCTGCGGTGGTGACTGCCGGCGCCGCACCAGCCACAACATCAGTCCACCCAGCGTCAGCCAGCCGAACCAGATCAAACGTTGGGGCACATGCGGATCATACTGACCCACTTCGGAGGCTGGATCGAAGGGGTCGCCAACGACCTTGCCCAGTCGCGTGAAGCCATCAGCCAGCGCATACCACGTGCTCCAGCCGGTGCGGTCCACCAGCGACCGTAGCGAAGCCAGCGTCATGGTTGGACCATTGACATAAGCCAGAGCGTAAACACCAGCCACCACTAGCACGGCGAGCAGCACGGCCAGTGCGACGTCGCGCCAGCGGCGCGTCACCAGCGGCGTCACTGCCAGGATCGCCAGGGGAACGAGCTTGAGCGCGCCGCCCACACCAGCCGCGATTCCGGCCAGCGCCAGGCCCCACGTTGAGCGCACGGTGAGCAGCCAAGTCAGCGCCACGAAGATCGTCATGACGGGCAGGGCGTCGTACCAGCCGCTGAGCATGGCGACGGGTAGAAAGAGGCCAGCGTAGAGCCACGCAACGCGCAGGGCGCGCTCCCCCCAAAGTTGCTGCGCCAGCAGGTAAAGGCAGACAAAGGTTACGCTTTCGGCAGCGACCAGGGCTGCGCCAAAAAAGAGGGCGTACCAGAAACGCTCATCCTCCCAGACTGGGAACAGGCGCGCCAGGCTGTCGATCCAGACGCTGAACCAGGCGAAGAGGGGGGGATATTCCGACCAGTAATCGCGATAGGGAAGAAAGCCAAAGTCCTGCCAGCTTGCGCGCGACCGGTAGAAAATCAGGTCGGAGTAATCGCGGATGTAGCCGCCTGGTCGCGTAAACCAGACCGCCGCCAGACGGAAGGTGATGAAGGTCGTCGCCAGCAGCAGGAAGTCGTGGTGAAGGTGCAGGCGTCGCCGCCAGCCGCCCGTTGCTTCCGTCGCCATGTGCTCCGTTATCGTCGTCTTCAAATGCGTCACGATCGTTCGTCAACTCTGCTGCGCACGGACGCTAATTGCCTGCGCGTGTGCGTGATGCTACTATGGTCGGCGTCGTTGCCTGCAGGGCGAAGTGTACTTCGCCCTGCAGGCGGTAAGGCGCTGAAACGATACTGTAGCGCAGGCGCAAAGGATCAACCAAACCTGTCGATGGAGCGATTGCACACAATTTCTGACCATGCGAAGATGCCCCGACCCTGGGCGCCGATGCCGTTGCTGGTGGCGTTGGTGGGCGCGGTGTTGCTCGTCACGGCGGGCGGCGCCACGTGGGGAGTCGAAGGCTGGTGGGCGTTTGCGTTCTTGACCCTGGTTCCGCCAGCGCTGCGGTGGGCGGCAGGCGCGTTGATCGTCACGGCGGCGATGCCATTCGTCTTCGCCTGGTGGCGACGTCATGGCGCAGGCATGGAGACCTGGCTGCGTCGTTGGACGCCGTCGTGGTGGCTGGCGACGCTCGCCGCCATGGCTGTGTTCTGGGTGTTCCGGGAACAGACCTGGCACGGCGACGCCCTGTATAAAGTGACATTGTTGGAAAGCACGCCGCTGGCGGCCAATCCTTACATCTGGAAAGAGCCGCTGGACAGCTTGCTGGAACATGTCGCCACGGCGACGCTGCGACCGCTTGGCCCCGGTCCAGAAGTTGCCATCGCCCTGATGAGTGTGCTGGCTGGCGGCGTCTTTGTGGCGATGGTTGGGCTGATGGCGCGCTGGCTGACCGACTGCCGGGTGCGTCGCCTTGCGATCAGTGCAGCGCTGCTGGCGAGTGGGACGAGTCTGCTCTGGTTTGGGCACATCGAGAACTATAGCTGGTCGACCGCGCTGGCTTTTGCCACACTTGTGGCGGCGATCGGGCATTTGCAAGGACGCATGCCGCTGTGGGCGGTGGGGCTGACCGGCGGCGCAGCAGTGAGTTTTCATCCGCAGGCGGCTTTTGTGTTGCCGGCGCTGCTGATCGTGCTGCAACGACGTCGCTGGCTGCGTCAGGTGCTGGTGCTGGCCGTCAGCGGTCTGACGATCCCGGCGGCGACGGTGGCTGTGCTGCTGATGCTGGGGGCAGCGCCGCCGGGTTTGCAAGGCGGTTTTGCCGGCGACCCGCAACTGTTCTGGACGCCGATGCAGGCGCTGGCTCCGGCGCAACTTGCCGATGTGCTGCAAAATCTATGGCTGATTGCACCCCTATGGCTGCTCTGGTTGGGGGCGACGCTGGCGCTGCTGGTGACGCGTAGGGCGCGGGGTGCAGGGGCAGGATCGCTGTTGCTGGACGTGCGCAGCGTGTGGTTGCTTGCAGCGGCGGCGGCGGGCGTCATGGTTTACTTGTTTGCGTTTCAGAATGATCTGCCGCGCCCGCGCGACTGGGATTTGTTTGCGGTGGTGGGTCCGCCGCTGACGTTGTGGGGCGTGGTGGCGTGGTTGTGGCTTGGCGAGCGAGTTGCATCGCCGCGTGCGGCGGCGACATTGCACCACGTGCTGATGGTGGGGCTGATCTTTGCGGGCTGCTACACGCTGTTTTGGGTTGGCGTCAACCATACCTACACGCTGCTGCGCCCTGATGCTGCGGAGCGTGAGCGTTTTCTGCGCTATCGTCTGCTCGATCTGACCACACTGCTGCCCGAGGCGACAGTGACGCCGGCAACGCCGATCTGCGCGGAGGCAGTGGGCTGCGAACGGGTGGCGCTGACGACGTTCACGATGCCGCAAAACGGCGACACGCGACCTGTGATCTTTGCGCACGCGCCGGCCGAGATCGCGATCCCGCTCACGTTGCCGAATGAACGCACCTTTCTGTGGCTCAGCCCGGCGCTCGATCCGCAGGCATGGGATTGGGGCGGCGACGGCGTGACCTTCACCGTCAAGGTGCGCACAGCGGCGGGCGAAGAAACCTTGTGGACGCAACATCTGTCACCCGCCAATGTTGCGGATCGGGCCTGGCAGCAGGCATTTGTATCGTTGGATGCGTATCGCAACGAACCCATCGAGCTGATGCTGATCACCGATCCAGGGCCGGCGGGCAATGATGCTGGCGACCGCGCGGGCTGGGGGATGCCGTGGCTCCTGCGCGGCACACTGGCGCCCTGATCCGCAGCGCGCAGGCAGCCCAACTGCCACCTGGTTGCGCGCTTGTGTCTTGATGGTTCATCAGATAAATGTTGTATCATATGCCACCCGATGCGGTTGGCGGCGACGATCAATTGCTATTTGAGCGTTTCCTGCTTCAATGATACGATCGACCTGGATATCCTGTGCCCGAACCCCATCCACGCATGTCATGATCGGCACAAATCGACATCGGGGCAGACATGGATATCAACGCTACGCAGGCCGCCATTACGCCGTCGCACGTCTGGCGCGGCAATCGACGCGATTTTTTAACGTGGGCAGGCGCTGGATTGACAACGTTGTTGTTGGGAACGTCACGCAATATGACCGCAGAGGCGGCGCCGCCGCGCGCAGCGACAGATGTAATCTATCGCGAGTTTAGCGGCGTCAATATGGCGGGCTGGAGAGTCTCGTTGGGCGACGGCAACTATGCGGCGCCGGGCCAGGACCCTGTCTCGTTGCAAGACATCGAGACGCGGCACGACGAAGGGCTGAGCGAAGTGCGCGCCAACATCCGCCAGCGCGAGATCATGGCGCACAACATCACCTATCGACGCGAACGCGATGAGCACGCACTCGACTACACACATCTGTTCAGATGCGAGTTTCGGCTTCCCTATCTGCCATCTGTCTCAAACATAGAAGAGAATGCACAGACGCTGGAGGCGGGGCTGTTCGTGTGGGATGGACTGACGACCATGTTGGATTGCGGTATGGCGTTCCAGTGGGGGTTGAATCCGTATGAGCGTTTCGGCGAAGTGCGTTCCAGTATTGAGGGCGTGAGCGCAGCAGCGTGGGAGCCGGTCGGTTATCTGGAACCGGATATGGAATGGCACACCTTCACCATGATGGTGAACTATCCAAACCAAACCACGCTCCTGCAGATCGACGACATAACCTACACCAGCTACTTTGTGGGTTTTCCCAAGCGCTGGCCGGCGGCAATCTCTGCCGGGATACAGGTGGAGGCCATCAGCATTTACCCGCGCGGTGTAGTGCATGGCGCGCTGCACCGCGTGGAGTATCGCAACTGGCTGTGGCAGTGGATGACGCTGGAAGAGCATCAGCTTTATCTACCCGGCGTGATGCACGAATATAGTGCTGGCTCGAATGTCTATCTGCCCTTTGTGTCCACCGATTCATCTGTGGGTGCTGCATCTGTGGAAACCGCGCCTGTTGACGCTGCGCCCGACCAGGCGCGCACTTATATCCCATTTGTGGCGCATGATGAGTGAGTGCTAATGACAACCATTGCGCTGTACAGCAACAAGGGTGGGGTGGGCAAGACGGCTGCTGCCGTCAATCTGGCTTATCTGGCGGCGGCGGGCGGCGCCAGCACGTTGTTGTGCGATCTGGATGCCCAGGGGTCATCGACGTATTACTTTCGTGTGCAGCCGGGCATCAAGCGCAAAGCGCGCGGTTTGGTCAAAGGCAACAGGGAGCTTCTCGATAGCGTAAAGGCGACAGACTATGCCGGCCTCGATTTATTGCCGGCTGATTTTTCACATCGCCGTCTTGATCTCGAGTACGCCGAGCGCAAGAAACCAACTGCGCAGTTGGCAAAGGCGCTGGAACCATTACAGTCCGAGTACGACGTCGTGGTGTTGGATTGCCCACCAACGATCAATCTGCTGGCGGAAAATGTATTCATGAGCGCCGACGTGTTGCTCACGCCGCTGATTCCGACGTCGCTCTCGTTGCTGGCGCATCGCCAACTGTTGGCGTTTCTGGGTGAACACGATTACCGGCGAGCGCGCGTCTACGCCTTCTTTTCCATGGCGGATGTGCGCAAACGACTGCATCGAGACCTGATGATCGATGCGCGCGCCAGCTTACCCAATGTTCTCCAGACGGCAATCCCGTATCTGGCAGCAGTGGAGCAGATGGGCGTCCATCGCGCGCCGATTTACGCCTTTGCCGCCAACACACCTGCGGCAACTGCGTATCGCGACTTGTGGGCGGAAGTGCGTGCTCTCATCAAGTTATAGCGCTGGGCAGAGGCGCAAGGGAAGGGGCTTCAGCCGATATCTCTGTTTGATCTTCCGCTACGCTCATGCACTCTCCAGTGTGAACACTGTGATCTCCGGTGGGCAATTGAAGCGGTACGGCACCGGCCACGTGCCTAAACCTCGATTGGTGTAGACAAAGCGGCTGCCTACCTGGCGCAGACCGATTGGGTAGCGCTCGCCAAAATCGGGCACGATCGGTGCATAGGTGTAAAGCCCATCGGGGCCAGGTGTGAGCCGCGGCAATCGCACCTGCCCACCATGCGTATGACCGCTGAATTGCACCGCCACTGGTGCATCACGCTGCACAACATTGTCAAAATAGTCCGGCGCATGCGCCATGAGCAAAGTGGTTGCATTTCTTGGAATGTCGCGCAGCGCCGCCGGTAGATCGGGGCGTCCGCCCCAAACATCCTCCACCCCGGCCAGCCACAGGCGATCCGCGATGGGGATGGCTGCATTGCGCAGCAGGGTGACGCCCGCCGCGTGCAACATCTGCAGCATCGGCTCGAGGCCGCCCCAGTGGTCGTGATTGCCCGTCACGGCAACCATCGGCATGGTGGCACGGCGCAGCGGCTCGACGAGTGACATGAAGGCGCGCGCGCGCAGGGCGATGCGTTGGGTGCGGTCACGTTCGCGCACTGTCGCAAAGTCACCGGTCAGCAGCAGCACTTCTACGCCGAGCTGGTTGACCTGATCAATGGCACGGGCCAATTGCTCCGGCGTGAAGAAGGCGCCGGCGTGAATGTCGGAAATCTGCGCAAGGCGTGTCCCTGCCAGGCGTGGCGACAGCCCAGCGATCGGCAATGTGATGTGGTCGATCTGCGTCCGTTGTGGCTCGCCGAAGCGTGCGTATGCTGTTGTCCCACCGATAGAGGCGCTCAACAACCCACCTACCATCCATAAGAGCCTGCGGCGTGAAATGAGTCGATGTTGTCGGGCGTGCTCCATTTCCAGCTCGAAAGCAAGTCCGCGACGTTCATCCAGTGCGGCCTGGTCAGTGTGAACGAGGTCAGTGTGAACGAGGTCAGTGTGAGCGGGGTCTGTGCGAGCAGGGTTCTGGGTGGTGATCAAGAGATTTGTCATTGTTGCTCCTCGTGCTGTGAACGCTTCTGCGCCACATAGATGTTCCACTCCACTGCGTCGTATAGCGGCAGACCATCCCAACTGGCGCAGGTCTGGACATGGGCAAAGCCGGCGCGATGTAGCATTGCCTCCATTTCGGCAACAGCGTAGGTTTGATCGCAGAGGAGCACCTCATCCATGACGCCGCTTGTCAGGTGAATCGTATAGAAACGCTCCAGCGACATCGCTTGGGTCTCATCCCAAAAGCGTTCTCCCAGGTGCAGGAAGGGGGCGTCGCCCCACAGACCGGTGTCGTCAGTGAACCACCAGGTGCTGGGCGACTTGTCGACTTTTTCTTGATCGAGCAGCTCCAGGCAGAGCATGCCGCCGGGGCGCAGGCTGTTGGCGGCAAGTTCGAGCAGAGCCTGCGCCTCATGACGCGGAAACACGGCGAGCTGTCCATACAGAAAGAGAGCGGCATCGAATACACCGGCCTCCAGCTGGACGGTTCGCACATCCTGTTCGATGAAGGTGCACGCCGCCGCCACGCCTCGCCGCGCGGCCTCTTCTCGGGCATAGCGCAATGACGCCGGTGAGAAATCGACGCCAGTCACGTAGCAACCGCGTTCAGCGAGCGCCACTGCATACAGCCCTGGCCCACAGGTCAGGTCGAGCACACGGCTGCCGGGGTGCAACTGTAGACGCGTCCAGAGCCAGTCGAGCTGGAGCGCCCGCTCAGCAGATGTCCGCGAGGCGGCGCCGTGAGTTTCATCAAGATGCTCCGCCAACATGCGCGCGGAGAAGGCAGGGTCGTGCCACGGCAGGTTGCCGCCGTTTTCCCATGCCAACGGTCGCTCTGGTCGTCGATAGAGGCGCCACAGCGCGGTGGCCAGGCGCGCGGCGCTGTCTGGAGAAACACTCTCTTGAGAAACACGGGATGCATCGCTCATTGTCTTTTCGCCCGCCAATAAAGGCAATACCGGATGGCGGCGCTCAATGCACCGCCATCCGGTATTGTAGCTTCTCTGTCGCGTGCGACGAAGATCGCAGTTGAGGCGATGGCGACTATGCAGCGCCTATTCTTGCGTTGCGTTGCGCATTGCCTGTGGGGTGGCGTCGCTGTAGACAGGCGCCGGGCGTCTCGGAAAAGCATGAGCAGGCGCCCAGTAGGGATTCGCAGCGGCATCCAACGCAGCAGGAGCCGGTTGTGAGGCAGCGACGTGTGTTGCCAACTCTATCTCCACGTCAGCATCGCCGGTTGGGCTGAAATGTGTGGCGAGAGCCAACAGAAATAGGCTGATCAAGATCAAAAACAACTCGCGGTCGGTGGTGTGGCTCCGGGTCATCATGGTGCGCCTTCTCTTGTGTTCACTCCGTCTTGTTGCCTGGATGTTCTGCCAGGTCAGCTCTGTGTGTTGATGAGCATAGCCGCGACTGCGTTGATCTTGCGTTGATGGCGCGCCTGGCGCCACCCTAAGACAGGGCAAGTGTGGCATATCCGAGATTTCGTGGTACCGTTCACTTCCAAACAGATTTCCGCTTTCCGCAGCAGAAAGGTGCAATCATGGCCAGAGTCATTATCTTCTATTCGCCTTTTGGTTCAGGACATCTCAGTGCCTCGAAAGCGCTGGCAGCAGCCTTCCGCGCTCACGATCCCGAACATGTTGTCGTAGTGGAAGATATCTTTGAACGTGTTGGCTCCACCTTACGCAACACGGTCTCCACTCTGTACGCGCGCTTGAGCGAGCGCGCGCCATTGCTGTACGAGGCCTATTACGAATCGACGGATGTGGATGAACTTGCGTTCGCCACCACCTCCAATTTGTTGACGGATGCGCTCTACACGCCATTTCTTCATGGCCTGCTCAAATTTATCGAGCGCACTGCCCCAGATGCGATCGTCTGCACCCAACAGTTTCCGCTGGCGGCAGTGAGTTTTCTCAAACAGCAGGGACGGCTGCGGATGCCCCTCTACGTCGTCGTGACCGATTTCATGGTGCACGCGTCCTGGATTGCACCCGGCGTCGATGGCTATTTTGTCGCACACCCACAGACAGCCTATGTATTACAGCGGCGTGGCGTCCCCGCTCACCTTATCTATGCGACTGGCATCCCGGTCAAGCTCGAATTGATGACGCCGAAACGGACGGAGGATGCACGCCGCGCCCTGGCTCTGCCCATCGACCGGCCCGTGATCAGCATCTTCGGCGGCGGCATCGAGCCAAAGCGTGTGCGGCTACTGGTTGAGCGCCTGCTGGAGGAGGCGGATCGACCTGCGCTGGCGGTGACGGTGGCAGGGCGTAATCGTGACCTGGCGGACGCGCTGCATGGACTGCATAGCGGCGCACACATGAAATTACGCAAGGAAGGCATGATCGATTACGTCGACGATCTGGTTGTGGCAAGCGACATCGTTATCACCAAGTCGGGCGGGCTGATGGTGAGCGAAGTGCTGGCGCGCGGTACGCCGATGATCATTATTGACCCAATTCCAGGGCAGGAAGAATGGAACGCCGATTTTGTGGCCGGCGCTGGCGCTGGCATCCAACTGCGAATGCCAGAGATGGCGCCGGCTACGGCGCTAGCGTTGCTGGCGGAGCCTGAGCGACTGTCACAGATGGCGCAGCACGCGGAGCGGATGGGGCGACCACGCGCGGCACTGGATATCGCAGAGATCATTTTGGAGGCGCACGGGCGCAGGTGAGGTGACGCTCAGTGTGATGCGTGTTCCATCTCGCCACGCACCACGCTGAGCGATTGCAAGTCCTGCCTATGCGCCTGACTGCGTGATGCCGCCGCGCTGCGACCGGCTGAGTGGTTGTGGCCCGGAGGTGAGCGCAATCGCACGTTCCCACGCATCGCGCTCGGCGCCAAACTTCTCACCGCGCGCCTGGTGGTCGGATTTACGGATGAACTCAGCTAGCTCGTGATCCAGCGCCGCCCAGAGGTCGAGCTGTACGGCAATCAACGCTGCGCGCCCGGCTGGTTGCTGGGCGTAGCTCAGCAACGTCCGGAAATGCTCCAGGCATAGACCGGCTGATGTACGATAGTGCTCTAGCACATCATCTGATCTGGCCTGCGCTGCGAGCAAGGTGGCGCAAAGATGGGCGTCGATCTCCGTAGCGTTTGTGCACACCGGGCAAGGCTGTTGTGGCGTCAGTGCGCGCACCAGCGTATCTTCACCTGGTTGATGGCGTCCCAACAGGGCGCGCACCCGCTGCCAGAGTGACATCTTGGGGACTGGCGCAGTGCGTACAACCTGTGCCGCCGCCTGGATGACATCTTTGTAGATGATGGCTGCACTCAATGCGCCGCCGGGACGGATCAGCAGCCAGGCATGGCGATTGCAAAAGCCGCGCGCCTGCGCCACCTGGCGTCGGATGCGCGGATCGTTGACGCTCTCCCACAGCAGGGCGTCGATGTAGCGCTCCGCCGCGCGCAGTTGCAGCCGACAAAACGCACAACCCGGCTCCGCCATAGCCGCAACGATGTCGTCATAATAGGGAACGTACCGATTGGGTTTGGGCATGGGTGTGCGTTGATGGGTCCTCAAGGAAAGTCTGACGGCTAAGAAGTGACGCCTGACAGTTGACATGCATCCCCTGTCAGGCGTCACGCGCCAACCGACCGCTCTCTACATCTCGATTACGAGTGGCAACACCATTGGGCGCCGACCGATCTCGCGCGCGGCGAAGTTGCCGAGCGCATCCTTGATCTTGTTCTCCAATACGGAGGTAGGCGCCTTTTTCTTGATGACCTTCGAGACTGCTTCCTGCGCCCGGCGGATTAGGTCTTCCTGCTCGCGCATGTAAACGAAGCCACGGCTGATGATCTCCGGGCCATAGATGATCTCGCCATCGTATTCATCGACAGCGACGATGCAGACAATGAAGCCTTCCTGACTCAACTGTCGCCGGTCGCGGAGCACGACATTGCCAATATCGCCGACGCCCAGGCCATCGACATAAACATGCCCCGCCTCGATCTTTTCACCGCGTCGCGCCTCGATCTCGCCTGTGCCGGAGAAATCTCCGAACTCAACTGTGTCGCCATCTTCGAGAATGAAGACGCGGTCTGCCGGCAACCCCCACTGTTGCGCCAGGCGGGCGTGGAGCACCAGGTGACGGTATTCACCGTGCACAGGAATGAAATATCGTGGTCGCGTCAGTGCAAACATGCGCAGGTAGTCCTCTTGTCCGCCATGTCCGCTAACATGAACGTTGCCAAGCTCGTGATAGAGGACATTGGCGCCCTGACGGAAGAGGTTGTCCACTGTGCGATTGAACAATTCTTCGTTGCCGGGGATCGGCGTAGCGCTGAGTACAACGGTGTCACCCGCCCGCAACATCAACTGCCTGTGGTCGCCCATACTCATGCGCACCATGGCGCTGGTCGGCTCACCCTGGCTGCCCGTAGCCACGATGACGACCTGGTTGCCTGGCAGAGATTCCATTTCGCCCGCTGTCAGCAACTCTTCTTCTTTGATGTCCAGGTAGCCGAGCTTGATTGCGATGCGCACGTTGTTGACCATGCTGCGCCCGACCATGCCGACGCGACGACCATGCCGCCGCGCCACGTTGATCACCTGTTGGACGCGTCCAAGATTCGATGCAAAGGTTGCCAGCAGTACGCGTCCCGGTGCTTCAGCCATGACGGTATCCAGCGTCGCTTCCAATGAGGCTTCGCTGGCGGTGGTTCCTTGTCGCTCTGCGTTGGTGCTGTCGGCCAGTAGTAGCAACACCCCTTCGTCGCCCCATCTGCGCAATTTATCTTCTTCCGTCGGACGACCATCGACCGGGGTGGGGTCAAAGCGGTAGTCACTGGTGTGAACCACGCGCCCGGCAGGCGTCAGCACCGAAACGCCAACGCTGTCCGGGAAACTGTGCGTCGTGTGAAAGAACTCCACGGTGAAGGGCGTCAGCTCGATGACGTCGTCTGCGGTGACCGTGTGTAGGTCAGCCTCACCCAGCAACTTTTGCTCGCGCAGCTTGACCTCCAGCAGCCCCTGCGTCAGCGCCGTGGCGTAGACGGGCGCCCGCAGCCCCTGCTCGACAAAGTACGAAAGCGCGCCGATATGGTCTTCGTGTCCATGTGTCAAGACAACGCCACGCACCTGCGCGAGCCGGTCGATGACGTAGGTGGCGTCGGGGATCACGATGTCGATGCCATGCATCTCGCTGGTGGGGAACATCAACCCGGCGTCGATGATCAGCAGGTTGTCATCCGCCTCCAATACGAGCATGTTCTTGCCGATTTCACCCAGGCCGCCCAGAGGGATGACGCGCAGCAAGGGCGTGGCCTGGTCGTCCAGGCTTTTCTTATCTTTTGTCATACGAATGAATTCTCCTTAATCAATCAATGATTCGCTTTATGTACGAAACAGGCGCGCCGCTCCGGTGGCCTGTGTGCGTCAATCGTCAGGCGACATAATCCTCGTCGCCAGGATGTGGTGCGCCAGCGGGCAGCGCTTCGCCGCGGGCGGCGGCAGCATTGGCGCGCTGTGCGCGTTCGATCAGGGCAGGCAACTTCGCCATATCCTGTATGAAGGCAGCCTGCCAGGTTGGATTGCGCAGCGCTGCCGCCGGGTGAAACATCGCCAGGGCGATTCGCCCACGCCCAATGTTGCGCACGTGGCCGTGAATCTGCGTAATCGCACCTGTGGGGAACCAGCGTCGCATGCTGAAGCGCCCCAGTGTCACGATAATGCGCGGGTTGATCAACGCAACCTGACGCGTCAGATAATCACTGCACGCATCCAGTTCGGCGGGCAGCGGATCGCGATTCTGTGGCGGTCGGCACTTCACCACGTTGGTGATATACACTTCGCTGCGCGCAATTCCGAGCTGCGCCAGCGTATTAGTCAGGAATTGGCCGCTGCGCCCGACAAAGGGCCGTCCCAGGCGATCTTCATCAAAGCCCGGTCCCTCGCCAACAAACATCACAACTGCGTTCAGATTCCCCTCGCCTGGCACGGCGCAGGTGCGCGTGGTCGCGAGTGGGCAACGTTGGCACGCCCGCACTTCGTCCTCAAGGCGCCGCAACAACTGCCGGCGCATTTCCTCACCTGGCAAGGCGTCTGGCGGCAACACTGCTTGCATCACAACTGCTTGCACCCTTCATGAACGCGCGACGCCTAATCTTAGCCTGATCTCAGCCGGAAACCGGGTTTGCGAGGGAATCGACTCGTGTTCGTTGCCCATTGCACGCTGCGTCACGCAGAGTGTGCATTATAGCATCATACCAGCGTGAGGCGGAACCGTGAGCACAATGTGTGGATATACCTTCATTTGGCGCGGTGCGCCTCTAGACAATCCAGGCATTGCGTGTTATTATGGTACCGGTACCACAGCGGTCAACCAATTCTTCCATTTATACACTGTTTCCAGCGCCAGCATCGGGCGCTTGGGCTTATCCATGGAGGGTGCGCTTGTCTATCTCTGCGTTTTCCACCTCTGCGTTTTCCGCGCCGACATGGTCGCCTGCCGACGACGGCGTCGACCCACGCCTTGTGCCGCAGCGTCGCCTCTACACCGGCGCCACGATGCCGGCGATTGGCCTGGGCACCTTTGGCTCCGATCATGTTTCAGGAGAAGAGGTAGCCGCAGCCGTGATGGGTGCGGCGGCAGTCGGCTATCGTCACTTCGATTGTGCTGCGGTCTACGGCAACGAGCACTTGATCGGGCAGGCGCTACAAGCCGTGATGGCAGGCGGCGTCAAGCGGGAAGAGTTATGGATCACCTCGAAGCTCTGGAATGACAGGCATGCAGAGGAAGAAGTCATTCCGGCGTTCATGCAATCACTGCATGATTTGCAGCTTGACTACCTCGACCTGTACCTGATCCATTGGCCTTTTCCAAACCACCATGCGCCCGGCGTCGATGTCAACTCACGCGATCACAATGCCAGACCCTACATCCACGCGAACTACATGAAGACCTGGCGACAACTAGAGGCGCTGGTTGATCGAGGGTTGGTGCGACATATTGGCACGTCGAATATGACGATCCCAAAGCTGGAGTTACTATTGCGCGATGCACGCATCAAACCGGCCGTCAATGAGATGGAATTACACCCACACTTCCAACAGCCGGCGCTGTTCGATTTTGTGTGTCGCCATGGCATTGAGCCGGTCGGCTACAGCCCGATCGGCTCACCCGGTCGCCCTGCGCGCGATCGCACCGCCGATGACACTGTGGACATCGAAGACCCGGTGATCGTCGAGATTGCGGCGCGGCATGGCGTTCATCCGGCAGTCGTCTGCATCAAGTGGGCGGTGCAGCGCGGGCAAACGCCGATTCCCTTTTCCGTGAAGCGGCGCAACTATCTCGCCAACTTACAGGGCGTCGTCAGCGACCCACTCAGTGCTGACGAGATGGCCGCAATCGCCAATATCGACAAAGGCTGTCGGCTGATCAAGGGTCAAGTTTTCTTGTGGAAAGAGAATCAAGATTGGCGTGATTTGTGGGATGAAGACGGCGTGATTGCGCAGTGACGCGTAGCGCCGCGCGTCACCTGGGAATAGCATCACCGGGCGAGTCGCGATGGTGGGCGAGTCGCGACGGCTGAAATGCTCTGACGATTTTCGCTGTTTGGTGCGCCTTGAAGAGGCAAGGTGCGATGGTCAATTGAGACTGAATACTTAACAAGATAGCGCAAAGGACAGGCGACTTATGAAAATGCGAGGTGTATTGCTCCCTGGTGGGCGCAAAGTCGAGATCAGGGAATTCGATGTTCCACAGCCAGGGCATGGCCAGGTGCTCATCAAGATGAAAGCGTCATCGATCTGCGGCAGCGATATTCGCGCCATTTACCGCGAGCACCTGGGGCGCGGCCCGGAGGGCTATCAGGGCGTTATTGCCGGTCACGAACCGTGCGGCCAGATCGTGCAGACTGGGCCTGGTTGCAAGCGCTTCAAGGCGGGTGATCGCGTCATCCTTTACCACATCAGCGGCTGTGGCGTCTGCAATGACTGCCGCAAGGGTTACATGATCTCGTGCACCTCCGAGCATCGCGCCGCCTATGGCTGGCAGCGCGATGGCGGTCACGCTGACTATCTGCTCGCAGAGGAGGACACCTGCATCGCGCTGCCCGATGCGTTGAGCTACGTCGATGGCGCGCTGGTGGCGTGCGGCTTTGGCACCGTCTATGAAGCGCTCAACCGCGTGGGCGTTTCCGGCGAGGATCGCGTGCTGATCACAGGCATGGGTCCGGTGGGGATGGCGGCCGGGTTGATCGCCAAAAAGATGGGCGCGACACAGGTGATCGGCGCGGATGTGGCCGCCTCCCGCCTTGACTTCAGTCTGGAGGTGGGCGCCGTCGATCATGTCGTGCGCGCCGACGCCCCTGACGCGCTCGCTCAGATCAAGGCGCTGACAGACGGGGTAGGGTGTGAGGTCTCCATCGACTGTTCTGGCTCGCCTCAGGGGCGCGTGCTGGCGCTACAGGGCACGCGGCGGTGGGGGCGCTGTGCGATGGTGGGTGAGGGCAACCGCGTCGACTTTGATGTGAGCCAGACAATCATCCACAACCAGATCACGATCTACGGCTCCTGGGTGACAAGCCTGGGACACATGGAAGACCTGGTCGAAAAACTGGTGGAATGGAAGCTCAAGCCAGAGGTCATTGTCTCGCATCGCTTCACGCTCGAGCAGGCGGATGAAGCCTACAAGGTTGCCGATGCCGGACTGAGTGGCAAGGTTTGCATTGTGATGGACTGACATGGCAACGATCCGCGATGTGGCGAAACGCGCCGGGGTGGCGCCAATCACGGTGTCGCGCGTGCTGAACAATGCCGGGTACGTGAGTCCAGAGACGCGCCGGCGCGTGGAGCAGGCGGCGGCCGAGCTTCACTATGTCCCGAACATGCTGGCGCACAGCTTCCGCTCGCATCGCACCAACACACTGGCGCTCGTCGTCACCGACATCACCAACCCCTTTTGGACAACAGTGGCGCGCGGCGTGGAGGATGTCGCCAGTGCAGCGGGCTTCAGCGTCTTCTTTTGCAACACCGACGAAAGCCAGGCGAAACAAGGGCAATACATCGCCGCCCTGCTGCGCCGTCGCGTCGACGGCGTATTGTTGGCGCCAGCGTCGAGCGATGGTGCGGATGTGCACGCACTCCAACGGCAGAATGTGGGTGTTGTCGTGCTTGACCGCCGCGTCGAGGGCGTTGCGGTCGACATCGTGCGTGGCGACTCGGTGGATGGCGCTTTTCAACTTGTGCAACATCTCACCGGACTGGGTCATCGTCGCATCGCGCTCCTGGCCGGCCCGCCTGGGCTTTCGGTCAGCCAGGAGCGCGCTGCTGGCTACCAACAGGCGTTGCATGCCGCCGGGCTGACCCCAGACCCGGCGCTGACACGGTTTGGCGCCTTCACCATAGCAAGCGGTCACGCTATGATGCGCGAGCTGTTGACGCGCCGCCCAACCGCAATCTTTGCCGCCAACAACTTCATTGCTGCTGGCGCGTTGACTGCCATGCGCGAAGCCGGGCTGCGCACGCCAGAAGACATCTCGGTTGTGGTGTTTGACGATCTGCCCGATCCCTATGTGACGGCGCCAGTGCTAACAGTCGTCGTGCAGCCTGCGTACGCATTGGGGCGGGCAGCGGCCGAGCGGCTGCTGGCGCGGCTCCAACAGCCCGATCTGCCGCCGCACGAGCTTGTGCTGCCTGTACAGTTGATTGTGCGCAGCTCGACAGCCGCGCCGACCTGAGATTGTGTGTACTTGGCGACATTGTGCATTGACAGCCAACCTGTAATCGATTACAATAAGCCTGACCATTTTTTTACGTGAATAATTGGCTGGCGTTTCGCGGCGCTTTGCTGCGGCCGACGGCAAAATGTATAATTGTGACATCCGGAAATTGCACAGCCTACCTGCAACTTACGCTCTGTCTGCGGCGACAGCGACTATGCTCGTGCCAGGCAGCGCGCCGGTGTCCATCAGTCGTGGTGAAGACTTCGCAAGAAGTCTGACATATATCCAACTTTCAAGGAGAGGTTCCATGAAAAACAGTCGAATTCTCATGTTGATGGTAGGGCTGCTGATTGTAGCAGCAATGGTAAGCGCCTGTGTCGCACCGGCGGCAGCGCCGGCGGCGCCGGCTGCCGGTGGTGAAGCTGCGGCGACTGAGGCAGCACCAGCCGAAGGCGCCACCGCCGCCAAGCCGTATATCCCGGTCATCTCTAAGGGCTTCCAGCATCAGTTCTGGCAGGCTGTGAAGCTTGGCTCTGAACGGGCAGCGGCGGACTACAACGTCGACATCACCTTCGAGGGGCCGGCGACTGAGGCGGAAGTCGACAAGCAGATTGAGATGCTGACGGCGGCGTTGGCTAAGAACCCGGCGGCGATCTGCTTTGCAGCGCTGGACACCCAGGCCGCGATTCCGCTGTTGGAAGAGGCGCAGTCGAAGGGCATTCCGGTCGTCGGTTTCGACTCCGGCGTGGACAGCGACATCCCGGTTGCCACCGCCGCCACGGACAACATCGCCGCCGCTGCGCTAGCTGCCGACAAGATGGCTGAGCTGATTGGCGGTGAGGGTAAGGTGGCCGTGCTCGTTCACGACCAGACCAGCCGCACCGGCATCGACCGCCGCGATGGCTTTGTCAACCGCATTGCTGAGGCCTATCCGAACATCGAGATCGTCAACATTGACTACGGCGGTGGCGATCACCTGAAGTCCACCGACCTGGCCAAGGCCGTGATCCAGGCGAATCCTGACCTGAAGGGCTACTTTGGAGCAAACGAAGGCTCGGCCATCGGCGTGCTGAATGCAGTGACTGAGCTTGGCAAGGAAGGCCAGATCGTCGTCATTGGCTACGATGCCGGCAAGCAGCAGAAGGAAGCTGTGCGCTCGGGCGTCATGGCGGGCGCGATCACGCAGAACCCAATCGGCATCGGCTACAAGTGCGTTGAGGCTGCGGTCAAGGCGATCAACGGCGAACCAGTGGACAAGGTCATCGACACCGGCTTCTTCTGGTACGATGCCACCAACATGGATTCGGAAGAGATCGCACCGTTGCTGTACGACTAATTTCTCCTCAGCTTCATCATTGCCCTGTTTCCGGGAAGGCGTCGCCTTCCCGGAAACAATATTTGAGGTAAAACGCATGGGTGACGTCCTACTGAAGATGGAAGGGATCGATAAGTCCTTTCCGGGTGTACATGCTCTCGACAAAGCGCAGTTTGAGTTGCGCGCTGGCGAGGTGCACACGCTTGTAGGGGAAAATGGCGCCGGAAAATCGACGTTGATGAAGATTCTGGCCGGCATCTATGCCAAAGATGCTGGCACGATCCGCTATCAAGGGAAAGAAATCGACATTCCCAATCCACGCGCTGCGCAACTTCTGGGAATCAGCATGATTCACCAGGAGCTGAACTTGATGCCCCATCTGACGCTTGCGCAGAACGTCTTTGTTGGGCGCGAGCCGCGCGGTGTCTTGCCCTTCATGCTCGATGAGAAAAAGATCAACGCGCAGACGCAGGCATTATTTGATGCAATGCACTTGCGGCTGGATCCGCGCACCAAAGCGGCGCAGCTAACCGTCGCCAAGCAACAAATGGTGGAGATCGCCAAGGCGGTGTCGTTTAACTCGCAAATCCTGATCATGGATGAGCCAACGGCCGCGTTGACGGAGTCGGAGATTGAGGAGCTTTTTCGGATTATTCGGCAGTTTCGCGCCAAAGGTGTGGGAATTGTTTACATCTCACACCGGCTTGAGGAATTGAAACAAATCTCCGATCGCATCACCGTGATGCGCGACGGGCGTTACGTGGACACCGTTGATGCCGCCACCGTTGCCATTGATCGCATCATCAGCATGATGGTCGGGCGCACGATCTACGAGTCGGCGCCAGAAGTGCCTGAACATCCCAATGAAGAGATCGTGCTGGAAGTGCGTGGGTTGAACCGAGGGACGGCCATTCGTGATGTGAGCTTCAGGCTTAAGAAAGGTGAAATCCTCGGGTTTGCAGGGTTGATGGGCGCCGGGCGCACCGAAGTGGCGCGTGCAATCTTTGGCGCTGACCCACTGGATTCTGGTGAAATCTACATCAAAGGACAAAAGGTCGAGATCAAGAGTCCACGCGACGCCGTGCAGCATGGCATTGGCTATCTCTCCGAAGATCGCAAACGTTACGGGCTGGCGCTGGGGCTGGATGTTGAGGCGAACATTGCATTGGCCTCGTTCGACCAGTTCACCAATGCGTTTGGCATCGTCAAGGCCGGCGATACGCGCCAGACTGCTGAGCGTTACGTCAATACACTGGCGATCAAGACGCCTGGCATTCAGCAGCGCGTGCGCAACCTGTCGGGCGGCAACCAACAGAAGGTTGTCATTGGTAAATGGTTGACAGCCGACACCGATGTGCTGATCTTCGACGAGCCGACACGCGGGATTGACGTTGGCGCCAAGAGCGAAATCTATCGCCTGCTCAACGACCTGGCAGCGCAAGGCAAGTCAATCATTATGATCTCCTCGGAGCTGCCCGAAATTCTGCGCATGAGCCATCGTATTGTCGTGATGTGCGAAGGGCGGATCACTGGAGAGTTGAGCGCTGCTGAGGCGACCCAAGAAGGTATCATGCGCCTGGCGACCCAGCGCACCGTCATGGTGGCGACGGATGAAGCGCCCACCAACAATGGATCATCAGTGGAGCAGAAATAACTATGGCAGTCGCAGAAACTACCATCACCACCACCAGGCGTTCCATCTTTCAGTCCAGCGCCGCACAAAAATTGCTGGCGTTTGCTGCGCTGATCGTCATTTTCCTGGTCTTCACCTTTTTGTCGCCATATTTTGCGACTCCGGAAAATATCGTCGGTATCTTGCTGGCGACGGCTGTAAACGGCGTCCTGGCGTTGGGCGTCACCTTCATCATCATCACCGCCGGCATTGACCTTTCTGTCGGCACCGTGATGACACTGTCCGCCGTAATGACCGGTCTGGCGATCACCATCTACGGGTTGCCTGTGCCCGTTGGCATCGTGGTCGGCATCTTGACGGGGACGATAGCCGGCTTGATCAACGGCCTTGTGATTTCGCGCATGCGCATCCCGCCTTTCATTGCGACACTGGGCATGATGATGATTGCGCGCGGCCTGGCGTTGGTGCTGTCAACATTGGAAACAGGGACTGTCAAGCCGATCTACTTCAACGACACGCCAGAATTTCGCCTGCTGACGATGTCTTCGGTGCTCGATCCCATCATCAAGCCGATGGCTCCCAATTTCAGCGTGCCCAACGCCGTGTTCATTATGTTTGGCGCAGCGCTTGTTGCTGCCTTTATCCTGGGCAAGACGGTGCTCGGTCGCTACACGGTGGCAATGGGCAGCAACGAGGAGGCGACTAGGCTTTCGGGCGTCAATGTCGCCAACTGGAAGACGGCAGTCTACGCGTTGGGCGGCATCTTTAGCGGTCTGGCTGGCGTCATGATCGCTTCGCGCCTCAACTCGGCGCAGCCAGCATTGGGTGTAGGCTACGAACTGGATGCTATTGCGGCGGTTGTCATCGGTGGCACCTCGCTCAGTGGCGGCGAAGGCACGATCCTGGGCACGATCATCGGCGCCTTCATCATCAGCACACTGACGAATGGTCTACGCATCATGAACGTGCCACAGGAGTGGCAGTTTGTTGTCACTGGTCTGATCGTGATTCTGGCTGTCTATCTGGATATTCTGCGACGCCGACGCTCCTAATAGACAACACAAATAGACTTTGCTCATCTTCCCGGAAGCTCAGAGCTTCCGGGAAGATATCGGATGTACGATGTTTGATTGTGCTATCTATAAGGGGGGCGTTTGCACCGATGTCGCTTGATCGTCAGGAGCCGGGTTTGCGCACGTGCAAACCCGGCTCTTTTGTTTAAACCGTTTCCAGGGCGGCGCGCAACTGCGCGGCCACCCGTTTCGTGCGCTGCCGCCTTCCCCTGTGGACAGAGCTTGTCGTCTGTCAAGGTTTTGTACAAGATTGTATCAAATCCCACGCAAAGATTGCACCTGGCATGGTATCCTACCTACCGTTAGGTTGGTAAAGTCATCCAATGGGTAAAGGAGAAAGATATCATGCTTGGCCTACCCTTCTTTCGGCGCAATCATGGTGCGTCCTACACCAACGGCGCACCTGTACATACAGACACATTGATCACGCTGCGCGGCGTCACCAAGAGCTATGCCACCCCCGCCGGCGAATTCCAGGCGCTCAAAGGTATTGATCTGGCGATCGCACCGGGTGAGTTTATCGCCGTGATCGGCAAATCTGGCAGCGGCAAGTCGACGCTAAGCAACATGATCACAGGCATCGACCGCCCAACCGCCGGCGAGGTAATCGTGGCGGGCACGCCCGTGCACAAACTCAGCGAGGGGCGCATTGCAGAATGGCGCGGACGCAACGTTGGCGTGGTCTTTCAGTTCTTCCAACTGCTGCCCACGCTGACCGTGCTGGAAAACATCCTGTTGCCGATGGATTTTTGCAATATGTACAACGGTCGCGAGCGCAAGGCGCGCGCTTACCACCTGCTCGAACAGGTGGAGATGGCCGAGCATGCCGCCAAACTTCCCACCGCGCTGTCGGGTGGTCAGCAACAACGTGTGGCGATTGCGCGGGCGCTGGCAAATGATCCCGCCATCATCGTCGCCGACGAACCGACCGGCAATCTCGACTCGCGCACGGCCGGCGCCGTCTTTCACCTGTTTGAGAATCTCGTCAGCGCCGGCAAGACGATCTTGATGGTGACGCACGACGACGATATGGCGCAGCGCGTGACGCGCACGGTGACCATTGCTGATGGTCAGATTTCCTCTGACACCGGGACGCTCCACACTGAGGCGGCGCGGCTGCTGCGCGACCATGCCAGTGGTGCGCTCCATTTACCACCCGTGGCGCCGGGTACGCCGCTGCGCCTTGGCCGAACCAACGAGGTTGCACATGCATAATCCGCGCTGGCGTAAAGTGGTGCGCGAGCTGTGGTTGAACCGTGCGCGCACGATCCTGGTCGTGGCGTCGATAGCCGTCGGCGTTTTTGCGGTGGGCACGGTGCAACTTCTGCGTTCAGTGATCTTGACCGAGTTGCAGGCGATCTACGCAGCCAGCAACGCAAGTCAGGCGGTGCTCTTTGTCAGTGGCGCGGATGCTGAGACGTTGGACGCCGTGCGGCGCATTCCCACCGTCGCCGACGCGCAGGGGCGCAGTACGCTAGGTCTCAAGGTTGAAGTCAGGCCGGGCGAGTGGAAGAATTTGACCGTCACCGCCATTGAGGACTTCGAAGATGTGCGAATCAATCGCCTCGAGCCGATCTTTGCCGTGGCCGCAGCGCCTGAGTTTGGCGCCGAACGCACGACCTGGCCTGAGAAAAATGAGTTGATCCTGGAACGTAGTGCGCTCGGCGCCAGCGATGTGCTGCCCGCCGGCATCCGCGTGGGCGACAGCGTGCGCGTGCTCACTGCGGGCGACAAAGTGCGCGAGCTGCGCGTCACCGGCGCAGTCTTTGATCCCAATGGCTTTTCGGCGCGCTTCACCGGCGCCGCCAGCGGCTACGTTGATTACGACACCTTCGAGCGACTGGGCGGCGCCCGCACCTATGAGCAGATTCTGTTGCGTGTAGCCGGTACACCAGAACAACAATTAGATAAAGACTACATAACGTCGGTGGCGAACGCGGCGGCGGATAAGGTGGAAAAGGCTGGCTTTACGGTCGCCCGCGTCCAGGTGCCAGACCCGGGGCGACTGGCCTTGCAGGACCTCTTTGACGCGCTGGCGCTGCTGTTGACGCCGCTCGGATTATTAGCGCTGCTGCTGAGTGGCTTTCTGGTAATCAACACGATAGCAGCGCTGATGGCGCAGCAGGTGCGCCAGATCGGAGTGATGAAGGCGATCGGTGGGCGGCGCGCCCAGATTATGGGCATGTATCTGGGCGCCGTATTGATCTATAGCCTGGCGGCGTTGGTCGTGGCAATCCCACTGACGGTGGTGGTGGCGGGCGGGTTGGCCGCGTTTCTCGGCGGCTTCATCAACGTTGAATTTCCGCGCTGGTCGCTACCGCCGGCGGTTGTGGCAATCCAGTTGGCAGTGGGCATTCTGGCGCCGCTGCTGGCGGCGATCGTACCGGTGTGGCGCGGCGCCAGCGTGACTGTGCGCGAGGCCGTGACCGACTATGGCGTCGGCGCACAGGCTGAGGGCGACGGTCGCTTCATGCGCTTGCTCAAGTCGGTCAAAGGTGTTTCGCGGCCGATGCAGATTTCCCTGCGCAACACCTTTCGACGCCGGGGACGACTGGCGCTCACCCTGATCACGCTGGTGCTGGGCGGCATGATCTTTATGACGGTTGGCAGCGTTCGCTCATCGCTGGATGGGCTGATCAATACGGGACTTAACTATTACCAGTTCGACGTGCAGGTGCAGCTTGCTCAGGCTTACCGCACGGTGCGCATCGAGCAAGTCGTGCGCACCATTCCGGCATTTATGACCGTTGAGGGCTGGCTGGGGGCACAGGCGGTGCGCGTCCGCGCCGATGGCGGCAAGAGTAACCCGCTGACGATCACAGCGCTGGCTGCGGATAGCGCCATGGTTAGCCCGACGCTCTCGCAAGGGCGTTGGTTGCTGCCCGACGATCAGAACGCGATCGTACTCAGCCAGAATGTACTTGCAGCTGAACCAGACATCAAAGTTGGCGATGCGATCACGCTGGAAATTGGCGACAAAGAATCGACATGGGTGGTGGTCGGCATTGCGCAGGTGCTGGGAGGTCCGCCCAACGTCATTCCTGTCTACGTAAACTATCCTTACTTCAGTTGGTTGACAGCCAACATGAACCGGGCGACCAGTGTACAGCTCAAGCTTGATCCAACCGCCGGTCTGACTCAGGACGAAGCGGCGGAACTGCTCAACGATCGGCTGGAGGTGGCGGGATACGATGTTGCGTCCGTTTTTACAATTGACACGCTCCGCCGCTTCACCGGCGCGTTCTTCGACATCATTGTCTACCTGCTGTTGGCCATGGGTGTGCTGATCGCAGCAGTCGGTGCGCTGGGGCTGGCTGGCGCCATGAGCACCAATGTGCTGGAACGCACCCGTGAGATTGGCGTCATGCGCGCCATCGGCGCTTCAGATGGCGCCGTGCTGCGCATCGTGATCGTGGAGGGGGTGCTGATCGGCCTGATCAGTTGGCTCCTGGGCGCACTGTTGGCCTATCCGGCGGGCGCACTGCTGGCCCAAACGGTGGGCGTTGTGCTCTTCCAGGAGGCGCTGCCCTACGTTTTCTCCGCCGGCGGGCTGGCGCTATGGTTGGCGATTGTGGTTGTGTTGGCTATGGTGGCAAGTTTCCTGCCGGCGTGGCGCGCGTCACGGTTGACCGTGCGGGAAGTATTGGCCTATCAATGACCAGGCGTGGGCGCCTGGCGCTTTGCGTGGGCGCCGGGCGTCGTCCATCAACTGCACGTCAGTTTGGCAATTTTGCTCCTCTGCCTGAAAATGACAGACCCCTGTGGAGATTTCCTGGCAATGAGACGGAGCGCCCGGTGTGAAGTACAAATTGATCATTTTTGACTTCGATGGCACGTTAGCCGATTCATTCCCCTGGGCTGCGAGCGTCGTCAACCTTTATGCAGAGCGATACCGCTTCAAGCGCATCGACCCAGCGGATCATGCTGAGCTGCGCAACTATGATGCGCGGCGGCTGATGCGTCATCTTGGCGTACGCATGTGGCGCGTGCCCGGCATGGCGCGCGATGTGCGTAAACGGATGGCGCAAGAGATCGACAAGATTCCGCTCTTTCCTGGCACAAGTGAAATGTTGCAGGCATTAGCGGATGCCGGCGTATTGCTGGCAGTGGTCAGCTCGAACTCGGAAGAGAATGTACGCGCCGTGCTTGGCCCGGAAAATGTAGCGCGCTTCGCCATCTTCAAATGTGGCGCATCTGTTTTTGGCAAAGCCCCAAAGCTCAAAACCGTGATGAAGAAGTGCCGCGTGACGCCAGAGGATTGTCTGTTGATTGGGGATGAAATCCGCGATGCCCACGCTGCACAAAAGGTAGGCATGGCCTTTGGCGCCGTTGCTTGGGGCTACACCAACCCAGAAGCGCTGCACGCCCTGCACCCGCAAGAATTTTTCGATGCTGTAGGCGATATTGCCACAAAAATTGTAGGTGCGTCGCCAGCATGAAGGACAGCCCTAAGGCAATGCTGACAATAGGCCCCTGACAACCGCATTGCCAAGCGGCTGTCAGGGATAGGTGCGTGGCAGCTTGCGGTCAGGCTGAAACTGTTGGTGAATCAGCCACCGTCGTATAGTGGACTTCACTCATCTGCCGCAGGCGGTCTGCAGCCTGTTCGGCGGTAATATCACGTTGTGGCATGCCCAACATTTCGTAGCCGACCATGAATTTTTTGACGGTGGCGGAGCGGAGCAAAGGTGGGTAGAAATGGGCGTGAAGCTGCCAGTGCGGATGGCGTTGGCCGTCCGTTGGCTGACCGTGCCAGCCCATGCTATAGGGAAAGCTCGTCTCGAAGAGATTGTCGTAACGCGTCGTCAGCCGCTTCAGAATGTCCGCCAGCGCGTCGCGTTCGTCGCCGGACAAGTCGGGCAGCGCCAGGACGTGGCGGCGCGGCAGCAGCAGCACCTCGAAAGGCCACACCGCCCAATACGGCGTCACCACTACCCAGTGTCGATTTTGGATGACGACGCGTACGCCAGCGTCTAGCTCCTGCGCCAGATAGTCAAGCAGCAGTGCACGTCCGTGACGATCGTAATAGGCGCGCTGCTGTACATCCTCCTTAGCTGGCTCCAGCGGGATGGTGTAATTGGCCCATATTTGCCCGTGCGGGTGGGGATTGGACGATCCCATGATGCTGCCCTTGTTCTCGAAAATTTGCACGTAATTGATATCGGCGCGGGCGCCAAGTTCTTCGATCTGTTGCGCCCAGACATCGACCACGCGGCGCAAGTCGCTCAGCTCCATCAGTGGCAGCGTTAGATCGTGACGTGGGCTGAAACAGATCACACGGCAGGTGCCGGTCTCCGCCTGCGCCTGGAAGAGTTCGCCAACGCCCACCTCGCCGCGCGGCCCGTCGGGCAACAGTGCGGCAAAGTCGTTGTCGAAGACGAAGGTGCTCGTGTATTGTGGATTTCGTTTGCCGCCAGCGCGCGCATTGCCGGGACATAGATAGCAGGTCGGATCGTAAGTGGGCCGACTCTCCTGCACACTCTTTTCGAGCTGTCCTTGCCAGGGGCGTCGGGTGCGATGTGGCGACACCAGCACCCAATCGCCGTTGAGTGCGTTGCGGCGTCGATGGGGGTGTTCCGTTGGCTCAAAGACCACTGTGTTCATGCCTTGCCTCCTGCTTGTTGGGCTGCATCCATTGCCAGCGCCACTGCGCCCAATACGCCAGCACGATTACCAAGACCGGGCGGTACAATATAGTGATCAATATCTTCCTGGATGGCTGGCTTCTGGATATAGCCGTTGAGCAGCGTCTGCACCTCGCGCCGCACCATCGGAAAGATTTGTTGCTGATCCATCACGCCGCCGCCCATAATAATGCGTTGCGGTGAGAGCGTCATTATGATATTGACGACGCCCAGCGCCAGATAATGCGCTTCCAGCGCCCATGCCGGATGGTCGGGAGGGAGATGCTGGCCTTTGGTCTGCCAGCGTCCTTCGATGGCCGGCCCGCACGCCAGACCTTCCCAACAATCGCCGTGATAGGTGCATTGCCCAGGGTAGGGATCGCGCATGCGGTCGTGCGGGACGCGCATGTGTCCCATCTCGGAGTGCATCAGACCGTGTAGCAGGTGACCATTGACCATGCCACCACCGCCCAGACCGGTGCCGATCGTGAGATAGACGAAAGTGTCTAACCCCTGCGCTGCGCCCCAACGATGTTCGCCCAACGCCGCGCCGTTGACATCCGTATCAAAGCCTACGGGCAAATTGAGCGCTGCTTGCAGCCGCCCGACCACATCCGTATGCGCCCAGTGCGGTTTGGGCGTGGTTGTCACGTAGCCAAAGGTGGGAGAGGCCGGATTGGGGTCAATCGGTCCAAAACAGGCGACCCCAATCGCGTGTAGTGGTTCCTGTGCATGTTGCGCCCGAAAGAAATCAATTGCTTGCGCCAACGTTTCATCTGGTGTTGTCGTTGGAAAGCGAATTTCAGCGCGAAAGTCGTCTGCTCCGCTGGCGACCGCGCACACGAATTTGGTGCCGCCAGCCTCGATCCCGCCGTAAAGTGGCATGGAAAAGTGCTCCTTGTTTTGCGTAGAAATGTTTTGCGCAGAAAGAGGTTCGATTGCGCTTGCTCACCCTGACGCACAATCTCGATTGTGCGCAGTAATGCCATTTGCCGGAATTTTACTCGGAAGCGGCGATTTCGACCAATGCTTGACCATGCGTCAAATTGGTAATGGCGGCACGGAACGCATCGACCTGCTGGAGCGGCAAACGGATGCGATACGTGGCGTCCAGGCCGAAATCTTGCGCAACGATGACTGCCTCGAACTCTGGCGTCAGGCGCTGCAATGGGGTGATGGCAGCGTAATCGACCACGACATCTAACAGGACGCTCGGCACATGTTCGACAGTAGGCAACGTTGCCAGCGCCAGCTGCACGCCACCACTGTAGGCCCGCACCAGCCCGCCGACGCCAAGCAGCGTCCCGCCAAAGTAACGCGTGACCACGGCGGCAATGTCGCCGATGCCGGCGTGGAGCAAGACGTTCAACATCGGGCGGCCTGCGGAGCCATGCGGCTCGCCGTCGTCACTCATGCCGATCTGGCCGGTGCTGCCAGGCGGCCCCACGACGTAGGCCCAACAGTGATGGCTGGCGTCCGGGAATTCGGCGCACACATCTGCAATCAATGCGCGTGCAGCCTTCAGCGTCGGGGCAGGGGCGAGGGTTGTGATAAAGCGGCTGCGTTTGATCTCTTCCTCGACGCGGTGCACCGCCGCCGGTATCAGATAGCGACTCTCGACCATGAGTGATGTGGAAGTTGTGATGATTGATGTCTAGGCTGTAACGTCATATCGTTCACAATTTTCCTGGAAGCTTCAAAGCTTCCAGGAAAATGAACAGATAACCTGGAGGCCAGTAAGAGGCGGCGCGCCTGGCAAGGATGCCGGCTACATGGCGCCGTCAGAGTGGGACGTCAGCGTCAAGCAGGTCGTCATCTTCCACATCAAACTCGCCAAGCTCTTCGTCGTCTTCGAAGTCGTCGTCCAGATCGGCGGGCTGTCGTCGCCGGACGCCGTCAAGTTGCGCGTACTCATCCAGGTCGTCGTACTCGTCCTCGTCTTCCAGCCCGTAGCCATCCAGATCGTCCCATTCCTCGCTTTCATCGTAGGCAATATCGACTTCGATGGGGTGGGTGCTGATCACTTCCAGTTGCACGCCGCAATTGGGACAGATGATGCGTTGACCAAGTCGGACGCGCCCACCGATATTCAATTCGGCGTCACATTCAACGCACAAAGCTGACATATCTCAATCCTTTCGCTTGAATAAAGCTATATGCACCGTAATAGCACGAAAATGCAGAGGGCGCAAGAGTCAATCGACCCTAGCCCCCTTCTGCAATTCACGTTGACATTACCTGCGGGTCGCGTTACAATCTTTGTGCCAAGCCGTCCTTGTACAGCGTGAATGTAGCTCATGTCAATCCACGTCTCTTATCTGGCCGAAGAAGTCGAAGGCGTTGCCCCAGGCGTGCGCATCATTGTGCCGATGGAGGGGACGCCGCAGGCACAGCGCGGCAGTTTTTGCGCACTTGTCGATCTGCGCGGAGCGCCGGGGGGTGACGCCCTCGTCGAGCGGGTGCTGAGCGCCATGCAGCGCACCTACTATTCGGAGCGCGGCACGCAGTCACAAGTGATCACGGAGACAGTGCGCAAGGCGCAGGCAATGTTGGCCGCCGAAATGGAGTCTCGCGCTACGCCCTGGCAGGCGGGCGTGGTTTGCATCGGCGTCATGGCCGATCGCATGGCGTTGACCGGGCTAGGCAGCGCGTTTGCCTTCCTGACCGCTGAAGACGGCGCAGTCGGCGTCTTTCCACCTGACCGGCTGGCGCAGCATGCGGCGGGCAGACAAGCCGGCCTGGAGCTATGGCCATTGCATCGGCAGAAGCTCGGCGGCGTGACCGCCATGATCGCGGGCAGCGGTGATTGGCTCAACCTTGTTTCGGTGCGCACATTGGCTGCCACCGCTGCTTATGTCGATGCTGGGAGTTGCGTAGATGCGGCCGATGGCCTGCGCGAGCAAGCTGGACGCAACGATGTACCTGGCGTTGTGCTCGTGATCGAACCGGGCGCCACCTCCGCCCAGCCGCCAGCCACACCTGCATCACCGGCGCCCTCATCACCGGCGCCCTCATCACCGGCGCCCTCATCACCGGCGCCTGCGCCAGGTGACGGCGCGCCGCCTAGATCGGCGTCATCTAAAGCACCAGGTGGGCTGCCGACGGCTGTCAATGCTTCGCCGCCGGTGATAGGGGCGCCCAAGGTGGGGGCGGCCGCGGCGAGCGGCGCCGTCCAGACTGCGGCGTCACCTATACCGATGGCAAGCCCAGTCCTGTCATCCCCACGCACAGCCACGCCGTCAGTTGCCAGCCCGCAAGCGCCCTTGACCTCAGCACCCACCGAAGACACTGATCAAGACACTAGCGGAGAAGACACTAGCGGCGATGCTGGCGGAGACGCTCCAGCAACGTTGACAGGCGTTGCTTTTTCGACAGCGGCGATGCGTTGGGCAACGAATGCGCGTGTGAGCGCCGGCCGCGTCCAGACATTGCTGGCAAGTTTACTACCAGATCGCAGCGCGCCGGCGCCGTCCCCGGTGATGATGGAGGCGGCGGCGCCAGTGGGCGCAACCTACGCCAGCGCGCCGCCCCCCAAAGTCCGCCCGGCCACAGCGCCTTTCACGCCGCCTGCGCCAGCCACTGGCAGCCGCGCCCGGGTGCTAATCGCCAGCGCTGTCATTTTGCTGTTGCTGGTGCCTGCCATCGTTGCCACCCTTTATTGGCGTCAAGGCGCCGAAGGACGCGCAGAGGCGGAAACCATGCTCAATCTGGCCGAAGCGCGTTACACCAGCGCCGTGCAGGCGTTGGACAATGCCGACGACAGCGTGGCGCGCGCCTTGCTGACCGAAGCAGAGACCTTCGCCCGTCGCGCCGAAGAGATGAGCGGGCGCACCACGCGCAGCAGCGAGTTGTTGGCGCTCATTGCCCGAGATCGCCGGACGGTGGAACGCGTTGCGTCGCTCTACGGTCTGGACTCGCCGCTGATTGCGTTTGCGTCTGAAGCCGAACCGCAGCAAGTGTTTGTGGCCGGGCAGGACATCTATCTGCTCGACACTGGGCGCAACGCCATCATCGCGTATCGACTAGCCGCAGATGGTGAGAGCCTGGCGACAAACGAGGGCCAGGTTGTGTTGCAGATGGGCGACACAGTGGATGGCGCCACCGTCGGGGCGCCGATTGATCTGGCCTGGCAGCCGCCTGTACCGGGCGTCGACGACAAGTCCAACTTGTTGGTGCTTGACGATGCCAACCACATCTTTCGCTATAATCAGCAGGTGGATGGCGCCTCTGTCGTCAACTTCGGCGACGCCTCCAATTGGGTGCGCGCCACACAGATCGAAACTTTTCTGGGCAGGTTGTACGTGGCGGACGAAGGGGGAAACCAGATTTACCGCTACCCGATCGGGCAGTACGACGTTGCGGACCCCTGGTTTGCGGCGACGACGCAAGTCAACCTGGACGGCTTGAAAGTGATGTGCATCGATGGCAATATCTGGCTCTTGTACGATGACGGCAAGGTCGTGCGTTATCGTGATGGAGAGCAACTTCCCTACAGCCTCGATAGCAGCATCGCCTTGCCGGTGCAGGCCGCCGACCTGTGGTGCGGACAGGATGGCGACGACGCCATCTATCTGGCTGATCAGTTGGCTGAGCGGATTCTCGTCTTTGACAAGGAGACCGGCGCCTATCTTGAACAGTTCCAGGCCGCTGAGGGTAACCCGCTCCGCGATCTGCGCGGCCTGTTCGTGGATCGCATCCACAGCCTCCAATACCTCCTTACCGATGCCGGCCTTTACCAAGAACGATTGCCGCGCTGATTGGTATCACGAATTCTCGGGGCGGCGAATTGTTGACGCTTCCAGGCTTTGATATACTCAGTGTAGTATGTCAGATCATTTTCGGTTGCACTCATCCTCTCCGCAGCAGGGACGACGTCGCCTCAACCCACGCCGCTTTGCTGCAATTGTCACTTCTGTCTACGCTGTAGCAATCCTGGGGTTTGCCTTATTGTTTGGTGTGCGCGTCCATGATTGGGCGCGGCAACGCATCGTGCAAACTTCGATCCTGGCGCAACTCGCCGATGCGCCAGCGCCGGTAGCCGGTCGCACCGCAGTCGCGACGCCAATCGTTGCGCCGCCCGTCAGCAATGATGCTCCCGCGCAGATGGTGGCGGATGCCGCCATCACGCCGGAGCCGGTCGAACTGCTCAACATTCTGCTATTGGGCACCGATGAGCGCCCAGACGAGTACGGCCCCACGCGCACCGACACCATGATCTTGCTTTCCGTCAATCCGGCAACGGGGGCGATGGGCATGCTTTCCCTGCCGCGCGACCTGTGGGTGCCGATCCCTGGTCTGGGCGTGACGACGAAGATCAACACCGCCTACATGCTCGGGGAGTTGCAGGACTACCCTGGCGGCGGCGCGCAGCTGGCTAAGGACACAGTAAGCAGCTTTGTGGGGCGTCCGGTTGACTATTTTGTCCGCGTCAACTTCGACGGCTTCCGCGAGATAATTGACCTGATCGGTGGCGTCACTGTCGAGGTGCCAAACACCATCCATGACGAGGAGTATCCGACGCCTGATTACGGTGTTGAGACCTTTCATATCGACGCCGGCACGCATCATCTTGACGGTGAGACGGCGCTGAAGTATGCGCGCACCCGACATAACGACGGCGACTACAGTCGGGCGCGTCGCCAGCAAGACATCATCCGCGCCGTGGCGCAGCAAGTGATGAGCGCCGGGATGCTCCCGCAATTGTTGACGAAAGCGCCCCAATTGCTGGCGACAATGCAGAACAGCATTGAGACGGACATCCCAATCGCCACTGGCATCGAGCTGGCGCAGCGTTTCCAGAACCGCGCCGCCGGTGATGTGCAGCAGCTGGTGCTCGACAACCGCTATGGCGAGGAGACCTTCAGCAGCGAAGGCGCGTGGATTTTGCTACCCGACCGCACACGCGTACGCACGGCGCTGAGCGCCTTCTACGCAGCGCTCGAGGCGCCCAGTGGCGCGGCGCAGGTGGCGTTGGCCGACCCCAAGTCGGTGCGGATCGAGATTCTCAATGGCACAACTTCGCCCAACGCAGCGGCGCGCACGGCGGCGCTGCTCCAACAACAGGGGTGGCAGGTGGCCTCGATTGGCGACGCCGACCGCAGCGACTACGCACAGTCGATCGTGATCAACTACGGGGTGGCGGATGCAGTGGCGGCGGCTGTCTCAACTGACTTGAACCTTGAACCCGCGCAGGCGCAGATCAATGGGCTGGCCGCTTCGGCGCCGGTCGATATTCGTATTGTAGTGGGTCGCGATCTATTGGGGATACTGCAATGATTTCGGCGCGACGAGCGGCTACCATCGCGGCCGCGTCAACCCTCGGTTATGCGGCTTATCGGCTGGCGTGGCGTCAGCCGCCGCTACGCGACGTCCCGCCCGCCAACCCGGCGCCTACCTTTGATGCGGCATTGACTGCCGCTGCCGACCAAGTTGCCCAGCGCGAGCCAGGGATGCGTCCCGACGCCGCCGCCATCGTCCTGACGCATGGCGCACAGCGTGACCGCGCCATTGTTCTGTTGCATGGTTTCACAAATTGCCCGTTGCAATTCAAGGCGCTGGCCGAGCAGTATTTTGCGCGAGGCTACAACGTCTTTGTTCCGCGTTTTCCATATCATGGCCTCTACAATCGAGCGCCCAAAGCACTGGCGGCGCTCACAGCGGAAGACCTTGTGCGCACCGGCATGAGCGCTGTCGACATTGTGCGTGGTTTGGGGCGGCATGTCACCGTATTGGGGCTGTCGATGGGTGGTCTGGTCACGGCATGGCTGGCGCAGCACCGCGCCGACATCGACCGGGCGGTGATGGTGGCGCCAGCGCTGGCCGTTCAGCCAGTGCCTTTTGGCGTAATGCCGCTTTATGCCACTTACGCCCGCTACGCGCCGACGCGTTTTGTCTGGTGGGACCCTGCCAACAAGGGACAGGCGCCAGGGCCAGAGCATGCCTATTATGGTTTTCAGTTGCGCGCCCTTTCCGAATTGCTGCGACTGGCTGTGCTAGTGGGTGAGGAAGCCGGGCAGGCGGCGCCCAAAGCGCGTTCGCTGGCGCTGGTCCTCAATCCCACCGACGAATCGATCGACAATGATGGCGTGCTGGCAGTGGTAAAACGCTGGCGTCGCCGCGGCGCCAATATCGCCGTGCACACATTCCCAGTGGATTGGGGGCTGACGCACGACCTGATCGATCCGGCCCAGCCCCAACAGCAGATCGACCGCGTCTACCCATTGCTGATGCAGTGGAGTGAATACCCATACTACGTTGCTTCCCCGCCTTCTGTGCAGACTGATCTCCCCCGCGTCTGAGCACATGCGTCTATTTTTACACGACATCTGCAATCTGGATTGCTGATTTCGATGTATATGCATTGCAAAATGTGTGTTGCACATTTTACCGTGCTCAGGTAAGATTTTCACGGTGTAACAAAGTGAATCGGCGTCACCGGAACGTCATTACCCGCGACGCTGCGGTGGCGAACAGTAGTCTCAACCAACCAAGTCAGGACAAGGAGCAAAAACCTATGAAACGTCTGTGGACTCTGATGTCGATGCTGGTGTTGGCAAGCTTGATTCTGTCAGCTTGCGTTGCCCCGGCGACGGCGCCGGCCGCTGCACCGGCAGGTGGTGAAGCCGCTCCCAGCGGTGAGGTGAAGGATTTCATTACGTGGTACCAGTACGATGAGAAGAATGAAGACCCGGCCAGCGACGAGCGCGTGGGCAACCAGTATCTGCGCGACACGATCCCGCAGTTTAACGAGGCGTTTGCCGGGAAATGGAATTGGGTCAACCAGCCCAAGGCATGGGATCGGATGAATGCTGAACTGGTGGCAGCAGTACAGGCTGGCGGTGACGTACCCGACCTTTTCGACATGGGCAGCAGCGGCCTCAGCCTGCTCTATCAGAATGGCGCCTTGCAAGACTTGAGTGAGTGGGCGAAAGCGCAATCCTGGTACGCCGACATGGACCCGAACGCGCTGGCGGCGTGCACAGGGCCGGATGGTGGCCTCTACTGCATTCCGATTGCAGAGCGTCCGCATCTGGTTTATGTCTGGAAGGATCGCTTCCCGGATGGCTTCCCCACCACGCCCGATGGCTATCTGGCTGAGGGCGAACGCCTGAAAGGTGAGGGACTCTATGCCATGACCTTCTTTGGCTCGACCGATTTCGATGGAAGCGGCGCCACGCGCGCGGTTTTCATGACGTTTGCTTCGTTTGGCGGCGGCTATGATGACGGCCAGGGCAACATGCTCCTGAACACGCCGGAGAATGTCGCGGCGGTGGAGTTCCTGCGCTCGATGGTGCAGAATGGCTATGTGCCGGAGATTGCCTTTGCCGGTGGCTTCCAGGAAGAAAACGCCTTTAAGGATGCCTCGGCGGGTTCCTTCCCGACCGGTCTGTTTGGCTACCGCTACGTGAATCCGCTGACGGCGCCCAATGGCACGCAGTACTCCAAGGGGAATGAGGAGGACATGCTGGACGCGATCGCTGCAGGCGATGTTGTGCTGGCGCCCTTCCCGGCGGTTGAAGGGCAAAAGCCCGGCTGCAATAATGAGGTGACCGGTTTCGGAATCCCGGTTGGCGCCAAGAACCCGGAAGCCGCCCAGGATTACATCAACTGGATCATGTCGCCGGAGCAGAACCCCGACTGGGTCCTGCGTCCGGGTGCGGGCTTCCCTGCGCTAATGACCTCGCGTGGGTTGGAGCAGTTCCAGACGCCCTTCTATCAGCAAGCGGGCGACGTGGTGGCGGCCAGTGCCTGTCGCCCCTGGCACGGCTCGCTCGAGCGCAGGCCGGAGGCGCAACGCCTGATCATGGGCGCTGTGTACAAGCTGATCAAGGAGGACCCGACTGCCGACATCGCCACCGTGCTGCAGGCAGCGCAAGACGAGTATAACGCTGGGAATTAAGCCACACGCTGCCCAGAGAGCGTTTGCTGGATGGGCAGCATACGCTTGAACAGGTGATCCATCAGGAGGATGTACGCCTCCTGATGGATCACCTGCCACTGTCTCGTGAATTTCAGCCGCCCAACGATTGATCAGAGTATCATATCCCAATGCAACAGACGCAGACTCGGAAGAAGCGACGCGGGCCGTTTCACACAATGCTTCCGTTTTGGTTGATTCTGCCTACCGTGCTGGTTCTTCTCGCCATTCAAGTGTACCCCGCCTTTTACACGATCTGGCTCAGTTTTCATGAGCGCCAGCCGCAGGGTTGGGAATATGTTGGCCTCAACAACTTCGTGCGGCTGTTGGGCATGGGCGTTTTCAGCGAAAGCGTTGGCCACACTATCGTCTTCCTGGTTGGCTACACTTCGTTGACGCTGGTGCTGGGGTTCATCATTGCGCTGCTGCTGAACCGCAAATTGAAGCTCTCCGGGTTGTACGTCACCCTTCTGTTTATTCCCTGGATCATTGCCGATATCATTGTGGGCATTGTCTTCCGTCTCCTCGTCGTGCCCGACTATGGGCTGCTGTCGGGCATCCTGCAAAACCCGGCGATCTTTCCGCCGAATGGCATTTCTGTGCTGACTGCCACGCGCCCGCCTTCCTGGTTTGGCGGCTTTCCGTTTCCCCCGGCTTTGGCGATGATCTACCTGATCATGGCCTCAGCATGGCGTGCGCTACCTTTCATCACGCTCCTGTTGTTGGCTGCGATGCAGACTGTATCCACCGAAGTGATTGAGAGCAGTCGTATTGACGGCGCCAATGGTTGGCAGGTGGTGCGCAGGATCATGATTCCGCTGATGTTACCCACCCTGGTTGTGGCGCTTTTCAGCCTGACATTAGGCGGCATGAATGGCGTCGGCATGGTCTTCAGTCTCACTGGCGGTGGGCCAGGCTCGGCCACTGAGGTGCTCAGCTATCTGCTCTATGTGTTGGGTTGGTCACAACTCAATTTCGGGCGCGCGGCGGCGTTGGCAATGCTGATCGCCGTGGTCAACTGGATTCTGATCCTCAGCACTTTACGCGTGACACGCGTCGAGGAAAGGACGCATTGATATGTTTGGAGTCTCGCGTCGCCGGCTGAATGTCTGGCTGGTGAACTTGGCGCTGGTCGTCATCTGCATCTTTGCGTTGATTCCGGTGGTGACGACGGTGGTGATCTCCTTCAAGGGGGAGCGCGATATCATCCGTAAGCCGCCCAACTTTTTACCGTGTGACACACCGACGAGCGCCTTCGACCCGACTGCCTGCCGATGGTCGGTTGAAGGCTATCAGCGCGTCTTGTCGCCCAAACCGAGCGAGGGTGGTTTGTTGCCCTTTGCCCTGACAGGCAACATTGTGCGCGTCTACATCCCCAACTCCTTTCTTTACGCGACTTCGACGGCGTTGATCGTGGTATTTCTGGCGGGTATGTCGGGCTACGCGTTCTCGCGTTATCGCTTCCGCGGGCGGAGCCTACTGCTCTTCGCCATTTTGGCCATCACCGGCGTGCCGTTGCTGACCAATCTGTTGGCGCTGTATCAGATGGGCGTCGTGATTCGGAAGGCGCAAGTGCCCTTCTATGATGATCGCCTTTTCCTGGTCGCAGTCTATACCGGCTTCTTCCTACCGCTCAGTGTCTGGATTGCCAAAGGTTTCTTCGACGCCATCCCGCGTGAACTGGAGGAGGCGGCGGTGATCGATGGCTGCTCTCCATTTAGCGCGCTGTTGCGCATCAGTATGCCGTTGGCGTTGCCGGGGTTGATGGCGGTCTTTCTGTTGACCTTTGTCAATGTTTGGAACGAATTCATTGCTGGCTATCTGCTCATTGCGAAGAACGAGTTCAAGCCAGCTATGTTCGGACTCTATGAATTTTTGGGACAAAACATTATCAATTTGCAGGTCGTCGCCGCCGCGTGCATCCTGATTGCGCTGCCGATTGTGGTGCTCTTTATCTTTGCCCGGCGCAGCTTTTTTGCGGCGATGGTGGAGGGCGCCATCAAAGGGTGATGCCTGACTCATCGGTTGCTGGCCGGTCGTGCGCGTTGCTGCGCCCATGCTCGCAGCGCCCTTAACTCCTCGCTCATCATCGTGCTGAGCGGCACCGTCTCGTTGAGCACGTCCAGCAGGTCGTTCATCTCCAGCGGGCGATTGGCGTCGAAGGCTTCGTAGAGGCCAGCAATCACGGCCTGCTCGATCTCGGCGCCAGAAAGCCCTTCGGAGGCCATTGCCAGCGAGGTCAGGTCAAACTGATCGGGGGCGCGGTTGCGTTTCGCCAGATGAATGCGCCAGATGGCGGCGCGCTCCTCGACAGTGGGCAGATCGACAAAGAAGATTTCGTCGAAGCGCCCCTTGCGCACCAGTTCTGGCGGTAAGTTGGAGATGTCGTTGGCAGTGGCGACAACGAAGACGGGTTTTTGCTTTTCTTGCAGCCAGGTGATGAAGCTGCCAAAAACGCGCGCCGCCGTGCCTGCATCGCTGACATTGCTGGAGCCGACGCCAGCAAAGCCCTTCTCGATCTCATCGACCCACAGTACAGCCGGCGCAATGCTCTCGGCGGTTTTGATCGCCTGGCGCAGATTCTCTTCGCTTGAACCCACCAGTGATGAGAAGAGGCGACCGGCGTCCAGCCGCAGCAACGGCAGCCGCCACATGTTCGCCACCGAGCGCGCAATCAGCGACTTGCCGCAGCCCTGGACGCCCACGAGCAGGATGCCCTTGGGCGCCGGCAGTCCAAAGGTGCGCGCCTCATCCGTAAAGGCGCGCACGCGCTTGCGCAGCCATTCTTTGAGAACGCCCAGCCCGCCGACATTGTCGATCAGCTCGGTGTTGTCGTAATACTCCAACAGTCCACTCTTGCGGATGATCTGCTTTTTTTCGGCGGTGACAGCTTCCACGGCCTGGCCGCTCAACGTTCCGCCCGCCTGGACAATCGCCTTGGCCAGCGCGTTGGCTGCCTCGCTTTCAGTCAGACCCAGGCACGCCTGCACCAGTCGCGCCCGCTGGCGTCGATCCAGCCCCGGATCGACGCGTTTGCTCTCTTGCAGTTTGGCGATGATTCCCTCAACCACCTGTTGCAGTTGCGCGGCGGTCGGCAGGTCGAAGTCAACAACCGTGACCTCCTTCTCCAGTTCTGGCGGAATCTTGAGCACCGGCCCCAACAAGATCACAGTCTTGGCGCTGGCGCCCAGGCTGAACGCCAGCTCACGTAGACGGCGCACCACGCCCGCATCTTTGAGAAAGGGGTGGAAGTCGCGTAGCACCCACAACCCTGGCTCCTTGTCTTCCTGGATTGTCTTGAGCAGCACCAGCGGATCGCGCTTGCTGGCATCCTCGCGGTCGGGCACAGCCGGATTGACCAGCCCGACCGTTGTGCTCCAAAGCAGCAGGCGTTTGCGCTGTGTCTGCGCCAGGCTCTCGATTTCTTTGAGGGCACGCGGCTCCTCCGCTGTCACCACCCACAACAGCGGATAGCGGGCGCGGATGTAGAGGTCAAGATCGTCTTTCATGCTGGGTGCAACTTCCTTTTGGGCAAGTCACGATAAGTTGCCTTCCTGAGCTGACTATGATTCCGAGTTGATGTTACTGCGCCGCGCCTCGGCGATCAACTCCTGCTTCAGCCCCCACAGCGCCTCGCTCAGCGACACGTGGTAGATGTGCGGGTTGACCAGACGGCGCACACCAGGGTCAAGCGCCTCGACATCGGTGAAGCGGCGACGGCGCAGTTCCTCCAGCGACGGCAGGTCGTAGACAAGCTGACCCTGGCGCACGATCTCGGCGTGCAGCGGCTCGATGCGGCTGATCTGGCTGGGCTGGAGCGTGCGTTGTTTGGTGTGGTCGCTAGGGTGACGTAACACAAGCGGCGCGTCGAGATCGATCACCTCATCTTCGAGCGTGAGCAGATCGGCCGTGGCTTTCTGCCGTTGGTCGTAGATGCGCCACGCCTGCTTGGCGCCTGGCGTCGGCGTCTTGGAGGGCGATTCCGAAATCTTGATCGCCGAACTCCAGTCGTCGCCCTTCTTCACCGCCACCAGCTTATAGACGCCGCCCAATGCCGGTTCGCCCCACGACGTGATCAGCCGCGTGCCCACGCCGTAGACGAGCCGCTTGATCAGCTTGTCGGCATCGACGCCATAGCGCGGCGCCTCGTGTTGAATCTGCGTGATGATCTGCCAGATCACCAGCTCGTCGAGGTCGCTGGAAAGCACGATGGCGCACTCGTCGAAGCCGGCCTCGTCGAGCATTTTTGCCGCCTGGATGCTCAGATACGCCTGGTCGCCCGAATCGAGGCGGATGCCGGCCGGGCGATGGCCCTTGCGCCGTAGCTCCTCGAAGACCTTGATGGCGTTGGGTACGCCCGATTGCAGCGTGTCCACCGTATCGACAAGCAGCAGACAGTCGTCCGGGTACAGCTCAGCGTAGGCGCGGAACGCGCCGATCTCGCCCTCGCCCAGCGCCATCATCAACTGCACCATGCTGTGCGCATGCGTACCCTTCGGCGGCAGCCCCAGCACGTGCGAGACGCCGACGTTGGAGCTGAAGTGCGCGCCGCCGATCAGCGCTGCGCGCGTGCCGTCGTTGGCGCCTTCGCCTTGGGCGCGGCGCAGCCCGAACTCCAGGATTGTGCCGCCGCGACTCGCCTCCACCAGCCGCGACGCCTTGGTAGCGACCAGCGTCGAGTAGTTGAGCTTGTTGAGCAGCGGCGTCTCGACGATCTGCGCCATCGCCATGGGGCCGCGCACGATGGTCAGCGGCGTGTTCGGGTGCACGACCCGCCCTTCTGGGATGGCGCGGATGCTCAAGCCGTCAAAATTGCCATGATGGCGCAGGTAATCGAGAAAATCATCGGCAAAGAGGCGATTGCCTTGCGCGTTGCGATGGCCGCGCAGATAGTCGAGGTCACTGTCGCGGAAGTGCGCCTGCTGCATCCAGTCCAGAAACCACTCCAGCCCGGCGTTGATGCAGTAGCCGGCCTGATGCTGGTCGTAGTCGGGGTTGCGCCGATAGAAATGGTCGAACTGGACTTCCATCTCGTGCAGCCCATGGCGAAAGTAGAGCTGCGCCATCGTAAGCTGATATTGATCTGTGAACAAAATGCCGCGCATGGCGGAATTGTAGGAGAGCGACATGATTGCTGCCTTTCGGACGCATGGCTGAAAACCGCAGGTAGATGCACGTATTGTATAATGGCGCGGCGCCGGAACAGGAATCGGCGGCGTCTTGTAGGTGCGGCTCGCAGCCGCACGGTTCTGGTTGACGAACGGATGTTGGTGCAACGAAATGGCTGCTGGTGCGACGAA
>DMDA01000088.1:0-41338 GCA_003451595.1 Chloroflexota bacterium
TTTACGGCTTGGGCTTTTCTGTGCCTTTCGGCGCAAACGCGGCGCGTAAATGTTCCCAACTTTGCCGTAATTGTTCACTCTCTGCGACGCTGATGGTGCTCCCGGCATAGCGCACATCGACAAATGCTGCGGTCAGGCGCTCGATTGCGTTGGCCTCTTCCTCGGCGGCGTCGATGGCTGTTTCCAAGCGCGGCGCAAAGCGATCTGGCGTTTCCGCTGGCTGGCGAGCGGTCGCATCTTGCTCGGCGGCTGCCAGCAACTGAAAGTAGAGCAAGCGAACACGCTGATTGGGGTTGAGTAGAAGCCATGGCAATAGACGACGCATCAACAGAGGCGATGACCTGGACGTCCCCCCGGCCCGGTCACTGACGCCTGGCCGACGCTGCACGTACCAACGCTGCGCCGCGCCAAAGAGCAAGCGCCACTGCGCCGCCAGGCGTCCCCAAAATTGGCGCAGCCAGCGCAACGAGGTTTCCTTATCGCTGAAATAGAAATAGGCTGCGTAGCCTAGCAGCAGCGCCACCGACAGCCAGAAGAACGCCCCGCCCACCCAGGGCGGGATCACCAACGTTTCCGGCGGTGATTCGAGGAGATTCTGCGCGGGCGGCGGTGGTGGCGCTTCCGCCGGCGTCGGGGTCGCAAAGGGCAGCAGGGAAAGTAGCATCAGGAACGCCACTGTGACCAGGCGGAAGATCAGATAGACCAACGCAAAGAGCGCATTGAGGATCGTCGCCAGCACGACGGAGAGTAGATAGGTGTCGCCGAGAGGCAAGAATGCCGCCACAACGGCAAAAAGCAGAATCACCAACAGGGTGTAAACCGGCCAGTTGCGCGTGATGGCCGCCGCGGTCGGCAGGCGATCCAGCGTCCAGCGTGCACGCAACACAGCCAACTGCCCCTGGCTGATCAACAACAGCCCGATCAGAAAGTATGTCAGGACGGCGCCCACCACCATTGGTTCAACATCCAGGCGGCCCAACGCCCAGAAGTTTGGCCGCGTGATTCCCATGCGCAGCGTCGAGGCAATCAGGATTAGCAAGATTCCCCAACCGACCCAGCGTGCAACAAAGCCACGTAGAAGCTGTGCACGGTTGGTTGGCGCCGGGCGCGCCGAGTCGGCAAACCGTATGTTGGCGCGGCGGTTGATCCAGAGTTCATCCGGCTGGAGCGCCATCTGCATCAGGTCGTCGGTAAAGTCGATGGCGGCGTACCAGGTAAAGAGAACGACGATGAGTGCAAAAAGAAAAGCGCCGTCGGCAAAGACGCCAGCCGGGTCGTTGAGCATGGCAATGGGGCTGGGCAGCGTCCCGTCCGCCAGCCAAAGCAGGGCGCGTGTTGCTGCCACCAGCAGGAAAATTTCGGCCAGGCGATAACCAGCCGAGCGGCGCAACCGCTGGGCTGGCAGCGCCAGCCAGCTCGTGGTTGTGCAGCCGATGATGGCGGCAAGGATGCCCATCCCGACGATGCTCCAGCGCACGGCTGCGGCCATATCTGGCGCATACTGGCGCAGGAAGGCCAGCAGCACGATGTCGATCATGCTGACCATGCTCACAACCAGTAGTGGGCGCAACAGCGATGTGAGCCATTCGCGATCCATTGCATCGGCGTCAGCCAACGCGTCGGGCTGCGCTTGTGGCGTGGGAGAGATGGTGGCGTCCGGTGGAGTGTTCGTCATGGGGCGCGCAGCTATGGAAAACGATACCAGCTTTGGACGTTATGATAGAAGTCCCATGGGCCGGGCGTCAGCCCGCCCCAACGCGATGTATAGCCGATATTCTCCACGATGCCGGCTAGAAAGATGTAGGGTAGATCGTCATGCAATGTTTGTTGGATTTCTCGGTAGAATGGCGCTCGATCTTGCGGCTGGCAACCCGGCGTCGTCAGTCCCTGCGCCAGGAGCGTTTCGAGACGTGCGTTCTGATAGCTGGTGAAGTTGAAGCCGCTGCCTGGGCGGTCATTTGCTGCAGTCCATAATTCCGTGTCATCGGGATCGATCCCGATGTTCGTCCAGCCGCTGATCGCCAGGTCGAAGCGTTGGCCGAGTAACTGCCGCATGAACGTCGTCACGTCGAGCGGCTGGGTGATGATGTCAAAGCCAACAGCGTTGAGTTGGTCTTCAATGGTGGCGGCGATGCGGGCGTAATAGGGGTTGTTGTCGGGAATGTTCAGGGTGAGGCGTAATGAACGCACATCCTTTTCGCGGATGCCGTTGCGGTTGGTGTCGATCCAGCCATCTTCTTCCAGCATTGATCGCGCCAGGTCAGGGTTGTAAGTCAATGGTTCAAGCGTGGCATCGAAGGCCCACGGTGTGATCGGTAACACATTGGCTGCCAGCGGGTAAGCCTGCCCCAGATAGATGGCGCTGACGATGCCGCGATAGTCGATGGCGTGCGCCATGGCTGCGCGCACGACTGCATCGCCCAGGATCGGGTGCGGGTCTTGAAACTGGAATGCGCCTGCATCGGTCAAGCCGCGCTGCGGCGCGGTGGGGTTGGCAAGATTGATGGCGAGAAAGTCATAGGCGTCCATCGTGGCGCTGAAAGTTTTGATGGCCGGTGCATCGAGCAGGCTGGTAAGTTGATCCGGCGTCAGCGGCGTTTCGTCCAGTTCGCCTGCCAGCAGCATTTCCAGCCGTTGGTTGGCGTCGGGCACGATGCGAAAGATCATGCGTTCCATCAATGGCGCGCCTTGCCAGTAACGGCTGTTGCGCTGCAGTACGACGTTTTCGCCAGGTATCCAGCTCTGGAAAATAAAGGGGCCGGCGCTGATGTCTGGGTCTTGATTAAAAAAATTGCTGGTGATGTCGCTAAAGTCAGCTGCGTAGCGATGGCCTGGCAGCCAGCCAACGCGCAGCAATTCGAGCGCGTCGCAGCGCGCTTCGGCAAAGGTGACGCGCACCGTCAGCGGGTTGACGACTTCAATCCTTTCGATGGGCGTCGCTAACTGTTGATAGGGAGAGTCGACAGCGCTAATCTTGATGGCGTCATAGGTGAATTTGAAGTCGTTGGCATCGACCGGGTCGCCATCGCTCCAGGTGACGCCAGGGCGCAAATAGAAGGTCCATGTGCGGCCATCGGGCGCGACATCCCACCGTTCCGCCATGGCGTTGGCGGCGCCATATTGCCCAGTGATCGGGTCCTGCCGCACGAGCGCCGGGTAGAGCATGGCGTGCACTGCGACGCTGGCGCGGTCGGCGGCCAGGATTGGATTGAAGTTTTGCGGGTTGGCAGTGATGGCGCGCACCCACTGCCCGCCTGGCTGCGGCGTGCCAGCCAGAAAGCCGAACGGTGTAGGCGTCGGGGTGGGAAAGATGAACTCGGAACGCGTCGTCGCTTCCTGGCTACAGCCTGCCAGCAACAATAGCAACAACAGCAGCCAGCGCCTGCGTTGTGACCCAAAGCGCCAATCTATCTTCATGCTGCTAGTTTGCACGAGGCTGGCGTTGCGAGCAAATTGGGGCGTCACAGGGGCAAGGGGATGCTTCACGCGCAGCGACAGGGTTTGACGAAGCCTGCACCCTCCATTACAATCTGGACGAACTCGCCCCCTTAGCGCAGAGGATAGCGCAACTGCCTTCTAAGCAGTGGGTCGCAGGTTCGAATCCTGCAGGGGGCGCTCTGTGTGACGTCGATCATCTGATGGGCGTAAGGCAACAAAAAGTCCATCGTGCGTTGCCTGATGGACTCTTTCATGAATTTATTTATCGAGAGCCGTTGGAGAGACTCGAACTCTCGACCTGCGCATTACGAGTGCGCCGCTCTACCGGCTGAGCTACAACGGCTGATTGTGTCATGCAGTATAGCGAACAGTATGGAATTCGGCAAAAAAGAGACCTCGCCGCACAACGTCTCTCCGTGAGTAACCCCGCTGGTTACTGTTTGACACGCGTGACATAGGCGCCGTCACGCGTGTCTACGCGCACGATGTCACCTTCCTGTACAAACATGGGCACTTGCGTGCGCAACCCTGTTTCCAGTTCAACCGTCTTGGTTGGCGCGTTGGCTGTATCGCCCTGAATGGCGGCCTCGGCCCATACCACGCGCAAATCCACGGCGGTTGGCAGCTTGAGCGAGATCGGTTCGCCTTCATAGAACTCCATGCTGACGACGGCATTTTCTAGCAGGTAATCCTTGACATCGTCCATGAATTCTGAGCCAAGCGCAATCTGCTCAAAGGTGTCGGTGTTCATGAAGTGATAGAGTTCGCCATCGGTGTAGAGATACTGCACATTGGCCTTATCTAATTCCACGTCGTTGAGACGCGTGCCGTTGCTGTAGGTGCGCTCGACAGTTGCGTCCGTGCGCAGGTTGCGCACCTTCAGCCGGATCGTCGCCCCTCCCCGCGCTACTTTGATGTGTTGGTACTCCAGCACTCGCCAGAGCTGGCCGTCTTCCTCAAAAATGCTGCCCTTGCGCAGGGTCTGTACTTCCGCCATCGTTCACGCACCTTGTCTGTTTATGTCTTCCGCGGTTTGAGCAAAATCTTCGGCATTATAGTTGGGTGACTTGCAGGCTGTCAAAGTTGTAGCGTAGAGGGAGCGCTACGGTCTTCATCTGTGGGCGCGGATGTTTCCAGATGTTATGGCGCAGGCGCACGCACCGACTTGCGTCGCCCTGTGTGGACGCGCGCCCGCAGGATCAGCTTCCTGACTTCATCCACCCAGAGCACCAGGCTTGCCATACCGATGCACAGCGCCCAATCTTGCCAGCCAAGTGGTGTGGTGCCGAAGGCAGCATTGAGAAATGGAACGTAGACAACGGCGACCTGCAACGCCACCGACACCCCGACCGCCCCCCACAGCAACCCGTTCGAGAAGAGGAAATGAAAGGCGCTGGCGTCATCCGACCGGGCATTGAAGACATTGAACAATTGGCAAAAGACCAACGTGGTGAATGCCAGCGTCTGCGCAAAGACCATGTCCTTCTCGCCGGAAACTATGCCACCGGGTAGGGCAATGTCCATGACGGTCAGCGAGACCAACGCCATGACCAGGCCGATCAAGCCGAAGCCCAGCCACATTTCCCGGTTGATGACGCGATCACCACGAGGGCGCGGCGCGCGCGTCATCACCCCCGGATCGGCAGGATCAACGCCGACAGCCAGTGCTGGCGCAGCGTCGGTGAGCAGATTGATCCACAGAATCTGTGTCGCTAACAGCGGCACGATGAAGGAAGCGCTCTCCTCTGCAGTCAGGCCGATGAAGCCGGCAAAGAGCACGCCTAGAAACATCGTCAGCACTTCGCCGATGTTCGATGAAATGAGATAGCGCAGGAACTTGCGGATATTGTCAAAGATTGCGCGCCCTTCTTCGATGGCGGCGACGATGGTGGCAAAGTTATCATCGGTGAGGATCATGTCCGCCGCCTCTTTGGCGACGTCGGTGCCTGTGATGCCCATGGCCACGCCGATGTCGGCCTGTTTCAGCGCAGGGGCGTCGTTGACGCCATCGCCAGTCATGGCTACGACGTGCCCATCTGCGCGCAGCGCTTTCACGATGCTTAGTTTGTGCTCCGGGCTGACGCGCGCATAGACCGAGTGTGTGCGCACCGCCATCAACAACTGCGCCTCATCCATCTGTTCCAACGCAACGCCGGTGAGAGCCGACGCACCCGGGGCGATGATCCCTAGCTCGCTGGCGATAGTGGCCGCCGTCACCGGATGGTCGCCGGTGATCATGATCACGCGGATGCCTGCTCGTTGGGCGGTGGCGACGGCTGCCCGCGCCTCTGGCCGGGGTGGGTCGATAATGCCGACGATGCCAAGCAAAACTAGGTCGTATTCCAGGGACTCGTCGGCTGCATCATAGTGTGCTTCGGCGATGCGGCGATAGGCGATGCCAAGTGTGCGCAATGCCTCTGCCGCCAGCATCTCCACCTGGCTCAGGATGGCTGTGCGACGGACGGGCGTCAATGGCTTGACTTCGTCGCCGACGCGCTCGTGCGTGCAGCGCGCCAGCAGGATGTCGGGAGCGCCCTTGACCACCACCGCCAATGTGGCGGCTTGCTCGAGGTCTGCCTGGACGGTGCTCATCAGCTTGCGATCCGAGGAAAAGGGCACCTCGCCCACGCGCTGGAAACGACGCTCCAAACTTTCCACGCTGTGACCGACCTTGCGCGCCGCCGCAAGCAACGCCGCTTCGGTTGGATCGCCCTGGATCGTCCAGACGCCATTTTTCTCCTCCAACACGGCGTTGTTGGCAAGGGCGCCTCCGAGGAGCGTGCGCCATACCTCATTGCGCAGCACCGCATCGGTCACGGGCTGTGTTGTCCCGTGTTGGAGCATCTCGCCTATCGGGGCATAACCGGCGCCGGTCAGATCGACGCGCCCCGACGGTGTGACGACGGTGCGCACGGTCATCTCGTTCTTGGTGAGCGTGCCTGTCTTGTCCGTGCAAATCACCGAGGCTGCGCCCAGTGTCTCGACGGCGGCCAGCTTGCGTATGATGGCGTTGCGCTGCGCCATGCGCTGCACACCCAACGCCAGGACAACGGTGAGGATGGTTGGCAAGCCTTCGGGCACGGCCGCAACCGCCAGCGACACGCCGAGCACCAGGGTGTCCACGATGCCGGCAAAGGTCATCACCCGATCCACCAGCAGAATTGTCGCGATAATCACGACGGCGATGGCAATGACGCCAAGCCCCAATTTGCGCCCCACGTCGTCGATTTCGCGCGTGAGCGGCGTCTTTTCTTCGGGCGTCGCCTGCATCAAGCCGGCGATCTTGCCCATCTCCGTCGCCATGCCAGTGGCGGTGACGATGGCGCGGCCACGCCCAAACGTCGCCACGGCGCCACTGAAGATCATGTTGGTGCGGTCGCCCAGCCCCACTGCGTCGGGAATGGGGGCAACTGTCTTGGTCACCGGTTGACTTTCACCGGTCAGGGCCGCTTCGGCCATCTGCAGCGAGGTCACCTCCAGCAGGCGCGCGTCGGCGGTGATGGCGTTGCCTTCCTCGATCAGCAGAATGTCGCCGGGCGCCAGCTCGCGGGAAGGAATCTGTTGCGGACGACCATCGCGCAGCACGGTGGCTGTTGCGGTGGTCATCCGTTTGAGCGCCTCGACCGCGGCTTCGGCGCGTTCTTCCTGGAAGAAGCCGATCAGCGCGTTGAGGATGACGATGGCGATGATGGCGATCGCTTCATAGGGCAACCCCTCGGCGCCTTCGAGCAGCCAGGCGAGCACCGAGATGATGGTGGCGGCCAGCAGCAGCAGCACAAGCGGGTTGCTGAACTGCGCCAGAAAGCGTCGCCAGCGCGGCTGTGGCGGCACGGTCTCGAGCTGATTGAGACCATACCGCCGCAAACGTTGTTGCGCTTCAGCGGTCGTCAGGCCGCGTACAGGGTCGCTGCCTAGCTCGGCGACCACCTCGGCTGCGGTGCGCTGGTAGGCAGGCAGGTTAGATGCGGGCACGTCACTTCATCGCCTCAGGATTGAGACAGTTCGGCGGCAGCCTGCCGGCCAGCCCGGCGAGCAGGTTGTCGGCGGCCATCTCCGCCATTTTGCTGCGCGTCTCGAAGCTGGCGCTGGCGATGTGCGGCACGATCAGCGCGTTGTCGAGCGTGTAGAGCGGATGGTCGGCAGGCAGCGGCTCCGGGTCGGTGACATCCAGACCGGCGGCGAAAATCTGCCCGGCTTTGAGCGCCTCGTAGAGCGCCATCGTGTCGACAACGGGGCCGCGTGACGTGTTGACCAGCACCGCGTTGGGCTTCATCTGCTTGAGCGCGGCGGCGTCGATGTAGTGGCGCGTCTCCGGCGTCAGCGGTACGTGCAGCGACACGAAGTCAGACTGCGCCAGCAACTCCTCCTTGCTCACGGGGATGGCGCCCAGTTCCTTTTCGGCGACTTCGCTGCGCATGGCGTCGTGGTAGAGGATGCGCATGTTGAAGCCGGCCGCGCGCCGCGCCATCGCCAGCCCGATGCGCCCGATGCCGGCGATGCCCAGCGTGGCGCCGTGGATGTCCTGCCCCATCAGCAGCATCGGGCCCCACGTGCGCCAGTGACCGTTTTTGGCGTAATCGCGCCCCTCAACAATGCGCCGTGCGCACGCCATCAACAGCGCAAACGCCAGGTCGGCGGTGGTGTCGGTCAGCACGCCGGGCGTGTTGGTCATCAGGATGCCGCGCTGCGTGGCGGCGGGCACGTCGAAGTTGTCGAAGCCGACGGCGAAGTTTGCCACGACCTTGAGCCTGGGCGCAGCGTCCATCAGCTCGGCGTCGATCTTATCGGTGAGCAGCGTCAACAGCCCGTCGGCCTGGCTCGCCCATTCCAGCAAAACAGCACGCGGCGGCGGCAGTTCGTCCTCCCAGACCGTGGCGTCGGTCTGCTCCAACACTTTGCGCAGACCCCGGTCGGGAATGATGCGTGTGACAAAGACGCGTGGCTTGCTCATGCGGCGGCTCCTTTTGCGGCGCTGTTGATCCAATCACGGAAAATGCTCAAACCCTCGCGGATGTCCGGCGTGTCGATGCCGGAGTAGGCGAGGCGGATGTAATGGCCCGTCTCGCTGGGGAGGGGACGCCCAAAATGCAGGCGCGTGCAGAACGAGACGCCGGTGTGCTTGAGCGCGGCGTCGGCAAACGCCGCCACGCTGGCGTAACCGAGGCGTTCCATCACGCCGGTCACATTGGGGAACAGGTAGAAGGTCGATTCGGGTTTGTGGACGACGATCCCGTCGATCTGGCGCAGAATCTCGACGGTGGCGTCGCGCCGCTCACGCAGGATTTCGACGTTGGCGCGCGCTGTGCTCTGGTCGCCGCGCAGCGCCTCGACGCCGGCCCACTGCACAAAGTGTGTCGTGCACGATTCGTCGTTGGTGTTGAGCCGCGCAATCGCCTGCACGACCTCTTTCGGCCCGATCGCTGCTCCCAGCCGCCAGCCGGTCATGGCGTACTTTTTGGAGAAGGTGTAGAGGATCACCGCGCGCTCTTTCATGCCGGGCAGACTGGCGATGCTGGTCGTCTTGCCGGAGTAGCGCACGTCGAAATACGCCTCGTCGGAGAGCACCCACAAATCGTGTTTGATCGCCAGCTCAGCGACGTGCGCCATCTCCGCCGCTGAAGATTCTGTGCCCAGCGGGTTCTGACAGTTGTTGTAGATCAGGATGCGCGTCTTGGGCGTGATCAGCGACTCCAGATATTCCATGTCCATCTGGAAGCCGTCGGCGGTTTCGATATAGCGATAGGGTTTGCCGACCCCGTGGAAGTAGTCGATCTGCGATTCGTAGATCGGGTAGCCAGGGCTGGGGTAGAGCACCTCGTCGCCCGGCTCCATCACCGCCTGGATGAACTTGGTGACGACCGGCTTGCCGCCTGGCTGCACGGCGACATTCTCCGGCGTGTAGGCGATGCCGCGTTCACCGCCTGCCACCTCTGCCAGCGCTTCGCGCAGCGGTGGAATACCGGCGGCGGGCGCATAGCCGGTCTTGCCGTCGGCGATTGCTTTATTCTGCGCGGCGACGATATTCGCCGGCGTGGGAATGTTGATGTCGCCCAGGTGGAAGGGGTAGATTTTGTGCCCCTGCGCGCGCCAGGCAGCAGCGGCTTCGGAGACGGCAAACGCGGTCTCCGTGCCAAGATTCTCGAGTCGTTTTGCCAACTGCATTTGGGTAAAGCCTCCAAAAAACTGTGTAAATTTGCTGATGTGGTTCGAAAGTGCAAGTGCCGGAGTTATGCCGCCGGCACGGCTTTGATGATGCTTTCGTTGCCGGTCTGTTTGATGGCGTGACCCGGCGGCACAATGAGGAACTCATCTTCATTCCAGTCGCCATGCACCAGCGCTGTCATCAGGCGGCGGTCGCCGGGGATGCGCTCGAAGGTCCAGCCCTCCGCCTGCGCTTTTTCCTGCGCCTTTTGTTCGTACTGCGTCCCGTCGCCGAGGCCGGTGTCGATGAAGGCGGCGCGCGTGTAATGGCTCATCCAGCCGCGCATCTCTTCGCGCAGCATGTCGGCGGTCTCCTGACCGTACTTCTCGACCCAGCTTTCGTATTGCTCGGCGTCATCGACCATGCCCGCGCCCAAGCCGCCGGATGAACCTGGCTCCTGCCGCTCCATGTAGTCGGTGCTGTACCAGTAGGTGCCGGGGTGACGCTCGAACTGCTCCTGGTAGCGCTGGCGCGAGCCGAGGTAGAGCGTGATGCAGTCGTGGGCGCGCGGTATCACCAGCGGCGTGTGACGGGCGATCAGGTTGGCGGTCGATGTCCCACATAGCCCATACGCCAGCAAGATCGCATCGCACTCGCCGGGTTGAATGGCGTCGATCTCGTCCTGGAGGGTGTGGCGCAGCTTCTTGGGCGAGTTGTGCAGCCCCTGGCGAAAGAAGCGTGCAGTGACGGTGTGCGGCGAAGTGGCGGCGGCAGCGTAGACAGAGCGGGCTAATGCTTCACAGGTCAGGGCGATATAGCGAGCCATGTGGGTCGAGCCTCTTTTTGCAAGACAGCAATGTGCGCCAGTATCTGTGCACCCCGCGACGCTGCTGCCGATGTATCGTCGCCAATATATCGGCCAAGCGTACGATTCCTTCGAGCAGGTCAGCTTGGCGCAGAAACAGACTGGTCAAGTCATTATATCACGGCGATAAAGCGTGCTGGAAAAGCCCCGGTGAGTCTCTCGTCGCACGGCTGCGTGTAAGGAACCTGGGTGGCGAGCGTCGTTCACCGCTTGACTTCGCCCGGTCGAATCGTGGCGTGGTTGAGTAATCCCGCCATGCCGTCCTGCCGGAAGACGATACGCGCCCGTTGCGCCGGGTTCTGCCGGCGTTCGAGTCGGCGCCAGAGCGGGGCAAGCAGGCGCTCCTCGCCAAAGCCGCGCTGCGTCAGCGCAGCCTCTGCCTGCGCCAGTGCGCGCCCCAACAAGCCAGGGAGCGGTTGCGGCGCATTCAGACCGTATCGGATCACCTGCTGGTGATATGTGCGCATTCGCCCCCAATAGTCGTCGCCCAACTCTTCGATGATTTGCGCGTGAAGCATCGGCTGTGCCTCGACCAACCCCAGGTTGAGCGCAGCGACCGCCATTGTCTCCGTCCAAGGTTGCTGACAGGCGGGGCGAATTTCCAACGTGCCGTAGGCGGCGCGCAGCCGCGCACTGTTCCAGATGTAGTGCTCGTGGAAGAGGAATGCGGCGTAATCGGCGCCATGCGCCCGCAGATATTCAGTGAAGGGAATCGAGCTAGGTACGATTTCGCCGCCAGCGCGCACGATGAGGTAGGTAGCCTGGGCAATCGTCTCAATGAAGTCGGCAACGTCGCGCATCGGGCGCGCTAACATGCCGTGACGGTGCTCGTTGGCGCGGATAGCGGCCATGACGCCCTCGCGCGCGCTGCAGTAGGGGCTTTCCCTGCCGGCGTAGACCGGCGAGTTGGCGCACAGCGCAATCACGATCGGGGTGATCAGGCTGCCATAGTTGAGCATCGCCGTCATCTCATCGCGCCCGATTGCTACGTGCAACTGGTCGGCGGCGGTGACGGTGTACCAGAGCCAGGGGTCAGCCATCGCACGGTAGAGGCTCAGGTAACGTTGCTTGGGCGACATAATGCGCAGATGGGGCGGGCTAAGCGGCTGCACCCCGTAGCCAAGCACGCGCCAGCCTGCACGCGCTGCCGCGCTGACAAGCTGTGACACAGCATCCTGCATGATCTCTTGAATTTCAAATAAGTTCTGGCACGGTCTGGTGCTGATCTCCATGGTGCCAACGCCCACTTCGAGCGCGTACGAAAAATCTGGCCCTTTGAGACCGACGATGAAGTCGCGCTGACCGAGCGCGCCTGCGCCATACTCCGGTTCGAGGCGTGGATTGGCGAGCAGCGCCTGCCACAGTCGTCGGACATCGACGGCCTCACCGCTCGCCGCCACGACGGGAAACTCGGCCTCACGACCGACCGTGCGCGGCGCAGGCGTTGACACGGGAAAGCCGGCGGCAAAGCGTTCTGCCAGTTCGGCAAAGATGGGTGCAAGTGTGAGGTCTACCTCGACGGTAGTCTTGGGCACGATCATTCCCTTCTTATGACATGCGCTGTACGATGTAGGGCAACTGGCGCAGGTCGCGACAGACCGCGTGCGCGCGCGTGCTGGCGCTGCCACGATCGACGATGCCAGTGTATAAAATGGCGCGCATCCCCACTGCCAGCGGCCCGGCGATGTCGTTGGCTTCGCGGTCGCCGATGTGGGCAATCATGTGGGGAGGCAAGCCCAATTCCAGCGAGGCGCGGCGAAAGATGCGCGGAGAGGGCTTCGATTCGCCCACTTCATCTGAAAAAAGGAACAATCGAAAGTACTGCAGCAAATCATGCTGATAGAGCAACTGTCGCACGCCGCGTCCGGTGGTGTGAATGGTGTCGGAGATGATGCCCAGCGTGTAGCGTTGCGCCAGCGCAGCCAATGTGGGGTGCACGTGCGGGGCAAAGTCCGGCGGGATGCGCACCTCCATCGTTTCGATGGCGCGCGCCAGTTCGTTGACTTCATGCAAAAAGGCGGCATACTTGCCCGGCGGCGCCGTCAAGCCCAGACAGTCGTAGGCGTAACTCAAGCGGCGGTGTACGCTGGGCGTCTGATGATGATTGCGCCACTCTTCCCGGAAACGTGCGTTTGCCTGTCGATAGGCCTGCGCCGCATCGTCCGGCTCGATGTGTGGGTAGCGCCGTATGATGTGGTCGACAAAAAGCACAACCCTCTCATCGGCTTTAGATGGCAGTCCCATCTGCGCCCGCTTCGGCTCATCGGAATCATCGGCGGCCAGCGTGTCCCAGAAGTCGAAAGTCAGCGCCTGGATCATGGCATGAGATCATAACATGGGAGGTTGGAGATTGGAGATTGACGCGCGTGGCAGCGCTTCATTGCTTACGTCACAGCCCCCGTATAGCGATCATCCAAACACGAAAGTCAACCATATGATCCCCAATGTCAGGCTGAGCGCTGTGATCAGCGGGCCGGCTTTCAGATATTCAGTGAATGACAGGTTCACGTCGCGGCGGAAGGCGATCTCCGCCACGATCAGGTTTGCCACCGAGCCGAGCAGCGTCAGATTGCCTGCCAGTGTGGTGGACATGGCAAGCGTGAGCCACGCCTGCATTGGGTTGGGAAACGCTGGGAGGTAGGGACGGAAGAGCAACACCGCTGGCACGTTGGAAACCAGGTTGCTGAGCACGACGGCTACAAGCGAGAGCGCCGCCACGCCCTGCTCCGCCAGCGGTCGCGCCACGCGGAAGAGCTGGTCGCTCAAGCCAACGCTCTCGATGGCGCCGGTGACAATGAACAGTCCACCAAAGAAGACCAACAGTGACAGGTCGATTTCGCGGAAGACGGCTTCTGGCTCCAGCCGCCGGCTGATGAGCAGGATCGCCGCTCCCACCAGCGCGGCTAGCGGAATCGGGAAGCCGAGGATGAAACCCGCCAGCATCACAGCGGTGGCAAAGATGCTCTTGCGCAACAACGCCGATTCGGTGCGCAACCGCACGCTTGGCTCCTTGACTAACCGCTCGCCAAAGTCGCGCCGAAAGACGAGCATAACGACCAACCAGATCACAAGCAGTCCCGCCAGCGCCACCGGCGCCAGGTAGAATGTGAAGGTGTTGAAGGAAATCCCGGAGGCTACGCCGATCAGCATGTTCTGCGGGTTGCCAATAATTGTCGCCACTGAGCCAATGTTGGCCGCTGTCACCAGCGCCACCAGGTAAGGGATTGGGCGCACGTTGAGCGCCAGACATAGGTCGAGCACTAACGGCGTAAAGACCAGCACGATCGTGTCATTGAGGAAGATGGCCGAGAGTACGCCCGACGCCACGATGACATAGGCCAGCAGCTGGCGCGACGTGTGGGCATGATGGATGACGCGATTGGCGACAATCTGGAAAAAGCCAGCGCGTCGCAGGTTGTAGTTGATGATCATCATCGCAAAGAGCAGCGTCAACGTGTCCAGGTCTAGCGCAGCGTAGGCCTCCTCCAGCGAAATGGCGCCGATAGCGATCAGCGCGGTGGCGCCGGTCAGCGCGATCGTGGCGCGGTTCATGCGCAGCCACGGCCAGCGTCCGACGGCGACGCCAATTAAGGTGATGACGATGATGAGAAGAGCGATGATTTGAAGCGTGCTCATAGATTCCTTTTCATTCTGGTGCGCGCCACTGTGACACGCGCGAAGTTTCAACGCTACAGAATATCCTGCGCGCATCGTCTGTGCAATCTACGGCGACGATTGATGCATATTCCGGATCGCTCTGCATTTTCAGGTGGGCGTACGCTGAATTCGCCAGTCACTTTGTGACTATGCGTAGACCGTCCACCAGGGCGCCGCCGCCTGCCAGGGCTGCGCAGCGCCTTGTAACCACAGCACCCCGGCTGTCAGCGCCTGGAAGGTCACAGCCAAGCCAAAACGAGCAAAAATCATTGCAAAAGGTGCAACTACAAGCACGCCGGAATGCGATGCGAGGGTTGGCGACAGGCGCAGGCTACTCATTTGCGATCTCCTTTGGGTTGAGGACAGCCCGGATATCAGCGACCACGACCGATGTTCAGCGTTGTGCTGACTCACAAGATGTCTAGATTGAGGTTGTGCACGCGCAGCAACACCCCCAACAACGCCGTTTGATCCGCCAGTTCGCCGCAGAGTTCCACCGCCCCGTCTGCGAACGGGCGAATCTCCAGATCGGCGAACCAGCCTGCGTAATCACGATCCAACGCTCCGCGTAGACCAATCGAACAGATGATGGAGTGGGTGAGTGTGCGCGTGTGTGTCTGCATGGCGTCATCATGGCACGGCGGCGGGCGCGCAGCATCCCTCGGTCGGGGGATGTTGGCAGGGTGATTTCTCCCCCGCTGCAATCCCCCAGGCGGGTGACGCCAGCTGCGCCCGCACCGGCTAGACTCAACGTCAGACACGACAACAGCTTACGGGTTGCGTGCCAAACGATGGAAGCACAGAAAGGAGCGAGGAGATGATTCCCTTCAATGCATTTAGTTTGCCGCTACATATTCCAACCTATGAGAAGCCTGGCGCCGCGTTGAGAACAGGCGGGTTGGTGCAACTGGCGACGTTTGTGCTGATCGCCGCCCTCCTGATCGGATGCTCGGCGGCGGCGGCGACCTCAGCGATGACAGTGGCGACCCCAGCGCAGCCGCCTGCTGAACCGACGCCGGAGCTGAGGGTTGAGCCGGATCACGGGCCGTTGCAGACGGTCACACTCATCGGGCGCAACTTCCCTGCCCATGCCGCGCTGCGGGTGCGCATGGGCGTGCCCAACACCGGTCTCAATGACGCTGACCTGGCGTGGATGAGCGTCGATGGCGATGGCGCCTTTATTGTCAACGCACCGCTGCCGACTGTCTGGCCCGGTACAAACGCCGCCGTCGTCGAGGATCAGCTCGTGCTGGCAGTGATCGACCCAGTCCGCAATCAGACGCTGGCGACGGTGACCTATCATCTGCCCGCCGCCATGATCACGCCGACGCCCGACCTGCTCGCTGGCTGCGATGCGTCGATCCTGGCGGTAACAGAGCCGGTGGCGATCGTGACGGCTGCGGCGTCAGACATTCTCGTCGATGCAGACGCGGGCGCAACGCGCGTCACACGCGTTGATCGCTGCCAGCCGATGAGCGTGTCAGGACGCGACGCCGGCGGGGTGTGGGTGAAGGTGGCGTTGCCCGGCGGTTATAGCGGGTGGGCAGCATCGGCAGACCTGCGCTTCAATGTCGCCGTCAACGTGCTGCCGGTCGTGAAGTAGCGACAATGCCTGGAACACAACGGTTCCGTGCGGATCAACGCTCGTGCAGATCAACAACAGTTAATGATTTCCAGGTTGATATTTTATGAGCGCAGTGTTGCGTATGACGTGTTGCGTGAAGGATTCCGACACATCGCACGCAACACTGAAAACATGAAAACTCTGCCTAGAAATCAGTAATAATCAGACACATTCACACAAGGAGGCAACAATGAAATGGCTTTTGTTTTGGCTGACAGCGTTCGTGGTGGTTGCTGTCGCTCTGGCGGCAGGGTGGGTTACATTGCCCGGTGCGATCACCGGCTCTGGACGCATCGTGACCGAGGAGGTGGCGGTAGCATCCTTCGACCGCATCATGCTGGCGACGCCGGGTGAGCTGCGCCTGGTGCAGGGCGACATCCCCCGTCTGCAAATTCGCGCCGACGACAACGTGCGCCAGGCGCTGGAGATCACGGCGCAGGATGGCGTGCTGATGTTGCGCACCAAACCGGATGTCGCGCTGTTGCACAAAATGACGCTTGTCTACGAGGTCACTGCACCGATGCTGCGCAGTCTGACGGTGGCTGGTTCCGGCAATGTGACGGCGGCGCCTTTGACGGTCGATGCATTTGCTCTCTCGATCAGCGGTTCGGGTGATGTGACGTTGGCGGCGCTGAATGCCCGCCGCGCTGCGCTGGAGATCAGCGGATCGGGCGACCTGCGCATCGACCAACTGGCAGCAGACACGGTCGAGGCGATGGTCAGCGGTTCGGGCGCAATGCAGCTCGCCGGGCGTGCACAGGAAGCCTCGCTCCGGCTGGATGGCTCCGGCGCCATCGACGCCAGCGCCCTGGCGGTGAGCGACGCCAGCGTGGATGCCAGCGGCAGCAGCGACGCCGTGGTCTGGGCGCAAAGTTCGCTGAACGTTGCCATCAACGGCAGCGCAGCAGTGCACTACTATGGCGAGCCGGATGTAATGCGGGCGCAGGGCCGCAGCGAAAAGCTGATTGCCTTGGGCGCCCGCCGCAACTGAACACAAGGGCAGACAACGCTCGCCCCAAGCGTCACCGTCACCCGCCAGGATCGAAGCTCGGTCCTGGCGGGTGTTTTTTCATGCATCGTTGACAAGCCCTAACGCGCGCGCCTTCTGTGCAGCGCTGACACGGTCGGCAACGCCGAGTTTACCGTAGATATGCTTGACGTGGGTCTTGACAGTTTCCACCGTCACGATCAACGTTGCTGCGATCTGGGGGTTGGACTTGCCCTCCGCCAGCAAGCGCAATATCTCGATTTCACGTGGGGTGAGCGGTTCGATCAAGCCGGTTTGATCGGGTGTTGCCGCAACACCCAACGCGCTGAGCACGGCGACGCAGACGCGCTGTTGCTGCGGATCGTTGAGCGTGCGCTGCAACGCCTGCCAGAGTGGACGCAGCGCCTCATCCGCGTCGATGAAGATGCGTAGATAGCCGCTGGCGGCGCCGGCGGCCAGGCTGCGTTCCAGCGCGGTCAGCGCTGGCGCCGTGCGCCCGGCTGCCTGTTCGAGCAGCGCGCGCGTCAGGTCAAGCTCCAGCAAATGTTCGTCAAAGCCGCCAGCCTGCGCCCGTTGCGTCTGCTCATCGAGCAAACGCCGCGCCGAATGCCAATTCTGTTGCCGAATCAACCATCGAATGTAGAGCAAAATTGCCAGCCGGTACGGGAAGAAGAGCGGCTGCTCCGGCGGCTGATAGCGCTGCGCCCAGGCGTCGAAGGCGGGCCAGTCGCCAAGCCGGTAGTCGAGACGCGCCTGCACCGCGCGTGACCAATCGAGCGCATTGGTGACGCCGCCACGTTCCGCCAATGCCAGCATCGCACTTGCGGCGGCGCGCGCGGCGGCGACGTCACCTTGCGCCAGCGCCAGGTCGATCGCCAGTGCGTGCAGACGCAGCCCAACATCAGGCAGAGCGCCGACGCGCGCCTGCAACTCCGTCACCAACGTCGCCTGTGCCGTGGCTTCGACAAGCCGGTTCAGCTCGTAATCGAGACTGGCCTGGTTGATGTGCGCCCACCCCCGCACCAGCGCCGTGACGCCGCCCTGGTGCACGGCATGGAGCACACGCTGATTCTCCGCCAGCGCCAGCGTCAGTTTGCCCTGTTCACGCAACAACTGTACACGTGCACAAGCTGCCATCCAGGCAGTCGCGCGGTCGTCTGCGACGTGACAGCGGTGCATCGTGACCCGATAGGCGGCTTCGGCGGCGGTCAAGTCGCCGCTGGTGTGGGCGGCAGTCGCCAGGTTGAGGTGGGCAAAGCCGCACCAGAGATGATCATCGTCATTGAGCTGCGTCAAAGCCAGTTGCGCCAACTGTTTTGACGTGGCCGCATCGTAGTAGGCAACGCGCTGCACGATGCTGCGCACGACCGCCAGTCGGCCCGCCTGCGCTGCGTCCGGATGCGTGCGCAGCGTCGCTTCGGCGCGGTCGAGCAGCGGCAGGATGCGCCCGACATCGTAACCCAGCCACAGCCATGTCCAGCCAAGCAGCGCGCTTAACGTCGGCTGCGTTGCCAACGCATCGGGCGGCAACGCCTCGACGTAGCGCATCAGGCTGGCAAGCTCCGGCTGTCCCCACAGCTGCGGAAAGACGCGCTCCAACAACGCGGCGACGCGAGCTGGCTCTACAGCGGCAAGCCAATGACGCACTGCTTCCAGCGGCAAGTCATGCGCCTCAAACCAGGTCGCAGCGCGACGATGCAGGTCGGCGACGGTGTGTGGCTGCTCGGCGGCGAGACGCCGACGCAGCAGATCGGCGAACAGGTGATGATAGCGAAACCAGGTCAGTGCGTCGTCCAGCGGAATCAGGAACAGGTTGGCGCGCGCCAGCGCATCGAGCATGGCGGCGCAATCGGTCACGGTCAGATCCAGCAGATGGGCGCAGAGGTCGGCGCAGAACCGATCGAGGATGGCGGTGGCAAGCAGGAAGTGGCGCACTGGCGGCGGCTGATGCGCCAATACTTCGTCGGTCAGGTAATCGGCAATGTAGCGCTGGCTGCCGGCAAGCGCCGCCAATGCTGCGGCCGGGTCTGCCGCCTGTTGCAGCGATAGCCCCGCTAACTGCAGACCAGCCACCCACCCTTCGGTGCGGTCAACGAGCGTTTGGACATCTGCGGTGGGCAGACTCAGCCCCATGCGTCGCCGCAGAAAATCGGTCGCCTCCTCGGCGCCAAAGCGGAGATCAGCAGCACGAATCTCGGTCAACAGCCCCCGCACCCGCCAGCGCCCCAGCGGCAGCGGTGGATCGGTGCGGCTGATGAAGACAAGCTGCAACGTCGGCGGCAGGTGATCGATCAGATAAGCCAGCGCTGCGTGAATCGACTGCGCGGTGATGCAGTGATAATCCTCCAATACCAGCACGGTCGGCGCGTCGGCGCGCGGCCAGTCGGCGAGCATTGCCGTTACCAGCGCGCGCGGTTCTGTTGTCGGTGTGTCCAGTTCCGGCAGCAGTTCTTCCCACGCTGTCGGGTGGCGCAGGCGCAAGGCTGCAATCAGGTAGCTGAAAAAGCGCGTGGGCACATTATCATCTGCGTCGATGGCGAACCAGGCGGACTGAGGCGCGTCCGGCTGCGCCAGCCAGGATGCAATCAGCGTTGTCTTGCCAAAGCCGGGCGGCGCCGCCACGATCGTCACCGGGGTGCGGCGACCGGCGCGCAACCGTTCCCACAGATGGGGGCGCGGCAATGTGGCCGGCAACGTTGGCGGCGGATGGAGTTTGGTGGGCAGAAAGAGATCGCGCATGGCAGAATCGCTCACGCTCGCCGCGGCTTCCAGCCTGCCCGCGCCTGTTGCGACGCAGAGAGCAGCGTTCGTAGCGCGGCCTCGTCGTTGTTCGCGAGCAGATCATGCAACGCGCCCAGATGCGCCTGGAAGCGTTCGACCTGCGCCAGCACCGCGGCGCGGTTGGTCATCAGGATGTCGAGAAACATCTGCGTGTCGCTGGCGGCGACGCGGCTGGTGTCGCGGAACCCGCCGGCGGCGACGTCCCACACCGTCGGGTCGTCGGCGCCCACCTCGGCGACGGCGGCGGTAAGCGCGCTGGCGAGCAGAAAGGGCAGGTGGCTGATGCTGGCGACCAGGCGGTCATGGCGGTCTGGCGCCAGCACGAGCGGGCGCGCGCCGACCGCCTGCGCCAGCTCGGTCGCTAGCGCCAGCGCGTCGGGGCTGGTGCGCGGCAGCGGCGAGAGCACCCACGTGGCGTTGCGATAGAGGCCACACTCCGCCGCCTCGAAGCCCGCCGTCTCCTTGCCACACATCGGGTGGCCGCCGACCGGCTGCACGCCGGCGGGCAGATGCGCCATCGCCGCGCAGATGTCGCCCTTGGTGCTGCCCATGTCCATCACCAGCGCACCGGGCCACAGCCGCGGCCCGATCTCTGCCAGCGTGGAAATAATCGTGCGCACCGGCGTCGCCAGGATGACGATGTCGGCCCCGAGCACGCCGGTCTGCAGGTCATTGGTGGCAAGATCGACGGCGCCGGCAAAGAAGGCGTCGAGCACGGTGCGCGTGCGCCGGGCGACGCCCCGCACCTCGCGACACAGGCCGCCTTCCTTCAAGTCCATGCACAGACTGGCGCCCATCAACCCCAGCCCGACGACAGCAACAGAGCAGTCTTTGAGAGGTTTGGTCATAACAGAAGGTTAGGTGAGATTGGGTGATTGGGCGATTGAGAGATTGGGAGATTGGGTGATTGGGCGATTGAGAGATTGGGAGATTGGGAGATTGGAGATTGGAGATTGGAGATTCGCGCTACGACGCGTAAATGTCTCAATCACTTAATCTCTCAATCCCTTAATCTCTCAATCCCTTAATCTCCCAATCCCTTAATCTCTAATCTCCAATCTCTAAATCTCTCTCCCCACCGCCTGCGCCACCAGCCGCAGCTCTTGCATCAGCTTGCCGAAGCGCTCGAAGGTGAGGCTCTGCGCGCCGTCGCTCCAGGCGCGGGCGGGGTCGGGATGCACTTCGAGCATCAAGCCGTCCGCACCAGCGGCGACCGCAGCTTTGGCGACCGCGCCGACATATTGCCACATGCCGGTGCCGTGCGCCGGGTCGGCGATGACGGGCAGGTGACATGTCTCCTTGAGCACGGGAATGGCATTGATGTCAAAGGTGTTGCGCGTGGCGGTTTCGTAGGTGCGGATGCCGCGCTCGCAGACCATCACTTGCATGTTGCCGCCGGACAGGATGTACTCGGCGCTCATCAGCAGTTCCTGGATCGTGCCGCTGATACCGCGCTTGAGAAAGACCGGCTTGTTCTGTTTGCCCAACGCCTTGAGCAGCGAATAGTTCTGCGTGTTGCGTGCGCCGACCTGGAAGATGTCGGTGTAGTCGCCGACCAGGGCGATGTCTTCGGGACTCATCACTTCGGTGATGACCGGCAGCCCGGTTGCCTCACGCGCCTCCGCCAGGAATTTCAGCCCTTCCTCGCCCAGTCCCTGGAAACTGTAGGGGCTGGAGCGCGGTTTGAACGCGCCGCCGCGCAAGACGGTTGCGCCGGCCGCCTTGACTGCGTGCGCCGTCTCCAGAATCATCTCGCGGCTTTCGACGCTGCACGGCCCCGCCATGACCACGAGCCGATTGCCGCCGATCTGGACGCCATTCACGGTGATCACCGTGTTGGCGGCGCTGAAGTCGCGACTCGCCAGCTTATAGGGCTGCATCACGCGCATCGTGCGTTCGACGCCGTCCATCACCTCAAAGGTGCTGTTTTGGATCAAATACTCGTCGGCGCCGATCACGCCGATGATCGTGCGCGCTTCGCCCCGGCTCAGATGAACCTTGTACCCCAGTTCCTCCACGCGCTGCACCACCGCTTCGATGTCCTTTGGCTCGGCGTGGGATTTCATGACGATGATCATTGTGTGTCTATGCCTTTCAGATAGGAGATTGGGAGATTGGGAGATTAGAGAATGGAGATTGGAGATTGGAGATTTGCGCTGCGGCGCGTTCGTAGTTTAATCGCCGCAATCGCCTAATCGCCCAATCTCCAATCTCCATTCTCCATTCTCCATTCTCGCTTACGCCAATTCCAACATCTCTGCCGGTTCCCAAATGCGGCGGTCGATTGCCTCTGCGACGCGGCGCAGGCTCTGCATGAGCACGGCGAAGTCCTCCAGCGTCAGGCTTTGGCGACCGTCACTGACCGCGGCGTCGGGGTCGGGGTGCACCTCCAGGATCAGCGCGTCGGCGCCGGCGGCAATGGCAGCGCGGCTCATGGCGGGCACCAGCTCGCGCAGTCCCGTCCCGTGTGACGGGTCGGCGACGATGGGCAGATGGGTCTGCTCTTTGAGCACCGGCACGGCGTTGAGGTCGAAGGTGTTGCGCGTGGCGGTCTCGTAGGTGCGGATGCCGCGCTCGCAGAGCATGACGTTGTAGTTGCCGTTGCTGACGATGTACTCGGCGCACATCAGCAGCTCGCGGATCGTGCCGCTGATGCCGCGCTTGAGCATGACCGGCTTGCTCTGCTTGCCGACCGCCTGCAACAGACCGTAGTTCTGCATGTTGCGCGCGCCGATCTGCAGGATGTCGGCGTATTCCGCCACCATCGGCACCTGCTCCTCGCGCATCACTTCGGTGATCACGGGCAGCCCGGTCGCCTCGCGCGCCTCCGCCAGATATTCCAGCCCTTTGAGACCCAGACCCTGGAAATCGTAGGGGCTGGTGCGTGGCTTGAAGGCGCCGCCGCGCAGCACTGTGGCGCCCGCCGCTTTGACGGCATGGGCAATCTCGATGATCTGGCTGCGGCTCTCGACGCTGCACGGCCCCGCCATGACCACGATGTCCGAGCCGCCGATGCGCACGCGACCGTCGGCCACGTCGATGATGCTGTTTTCGGGCCGCGTAGTGCGGCTTGACAGTTTGTACGGTTCCTGAATACGCAAGGTGTGCATGACACCCTCCATTTGATCAAATACTTCACGCGTTAGCCGTGTCAGATCGCCGACCAATGCCACCACGGTGCGATTCTCACCGTAGATCGGGTGGGTCTTGACGCCAAACGATTCCGCTTTACGGATGACAGCGCCGATCTCAGCGGCGGTAGCGCCTGGTTTCATCACAACAATCATCTGGTTTCCTCCCTCAAAATTGCTTGACACAACACCAATTGTACAACGTTTGTAGAATGAAGACTGTCAGATTCTTAGCAGTTACTGATTTCTAGGCAGAGTTTTCATGTTTTCAGTGTTGCTTGTTGCGTGCTACGGGTTGGAATCTCTCACGCAACACGTAATGCGCAACACTGCGTTCATAAAATATCAACGAGAAATCATTAAATCTGCAACAGAGCACTCTGACTGCCGGATCGTTCGGCATCCAACGGCTGCGCAGCGGGATAGCTGCCCAGGAGCTTGACGAACGCTGCCCGGTTCAACAAGCCGACCACAGCCGCGCTGATGTGGTCGTCCTGCCAGTGACCGTCGAGATCGACATAGAAGACGTACTGCCAGGGGCGATTGCGGCGCGGGCGGCTTTCCAGCTTGGTCAGGTTGACCTGGCGCGTGGCGAACTCGCCCAATGCATGATAGAGCGAGCCGGGCGTGTTGGGCACCGCAAAGACCAGCGACGTTTTGCTGCGCTCACTGCGCGGTGGGTCGCCCCTGCCGACGACAAAAAAGCGCGTGTAGTTATTGGGCATGTCCTCGATGCCTTCGTCGATGATTTCCAGCCCGTAAACTTCAGCCGCGAGTCTGCTGGCGATCACGGCGACGCCTGGCGTCGGGTCGGCGGCCAGGTCTTTGGCGCTGCCGGCGGTGTCATACCAGGGGACGGCGGTCAGTTTGCGCCGGTTGAGATAGCTCTCACATTGCGCCAGCGCCTGCGGATGGCTGCGCACCTGCGTGATTGCGACGCCGCTGCCGGGGATCGTGAGCAGGTTGTGACGCACGCGCAGCAGAATCTCGCCGTGCACCTTGAGATCATGGTCGAGCAGCAGGTCATAAGATTTATTGATGCTGCCCGCCGTGGAGTTTTCGACGGGCACGGCGCCGAAATCCGCCTGACCAGCCTCAACCGCCGCGAAAATCTCTTCGAAGGTGCGGCAGGGCAACGTTGCGACGGCGTCGCCAAAGTGGCGACGACAGGCTTCTTCGGAATAGGCGCCATGTTCACCCTGAAATGCTACGATCGTCATCATCCCCTCCACGTCTTCAAGTGTTCTTCGATCCAGCGATTCAACTCTTCCATGTCCACGTTGGACAGCACGACGGTCTTGTCGGGACGCAGGGTCTGCGCTTCCTTCAGATAGACATGCTGAATCTCGCGCTGCGATTTTGCCGTGTTCCAGTGAATCAACACGCGGATGCACATGCCCAACGCGCCGGGCACCTCGATCTCGTGGCTGCACATGAGCGGTACATCGAGCCAGCCCAACTGCCGCGCCGCCGTGGCCGGAAATGCCGCGCGGAGGTCGGGCGTCGTCGTAAAGATGGCGCTGGCGACCTCTTCCGGCTGAATATCGTTCAGATGAATCATCAGCGCCAATAGCTCGCGCGTCGCTTTTAGAATCTCCTCGCGCTCGTCGCGCGTCACCGTCGTCGCGCCGCGCACACCTCTACAGATCACGCTCATCACTCATTGCTCCTGCATAGACTGGTTAGATCACGATCTCATAGCTAGCACAATCAAACATCTCGCAACCCGTACCTCACACAACAAAAAAAGCGAGGCTGCTTTCGCCAACCTCGCTCACCTGACATTCTGCGCTTGCTGCCTACTCAGGCATCATCGGCGCTCCGGCGCGGGTTGGCGTCTGGCGATAGCCCCCAAAACCAAAATAAAAATAAAAGGGATAGCCAACAAAAAACCCGCGCCAATCAGGACGCGGGTCGGAGAGCAGGGCGCAAGCGGGCAACACAACCGCGCCGGTGTGCACGGTCGTCAACGCTGATTGAATGCGTTCGCTGGAATGCGCTGTCATGCCTGGATACCTGCAAACCAAAGTCAGTCTGGACTGGAACGACACACTATTGCAACCAACTGTTGCGACCATCCGCCGTCCAAAATTGGGGCAAGCGTAGCACGGCTTGATCGCATTGTCAATCAGCGAAGCGGGCGGAAATCAATTTCGCGTGGAGGTAAAGAAAATCGGTGAAGCGCGGGCCGGTTTCCGGGGGAATGAAGACGTCGACTGCCATTCAACATCCCCATCCACCCCCTGGAAACCCGTCGCCCCAACTCAGGAGAAGAACAACCGGTGCGAGCCGGTCAGCATGGCGGCTGCCCAACCCGGACACGAGGAGCACACACTCTACCTGGTGACCGCTGACGTCGTATCGACGACCACCAGCGATGCCAGATCAATCTCATTCCCCGGCGCGACGGTGTGATAGTAGCAACTGCCACCGGGAAGACACCAGATTTTCCAGCCGCTGTACAGTTGGCGCACATTGCCATTCAGGTCGGTGACATACACCTTGACGCTCTTGTCGCCAGGTTTCAAGCCGATGCTGACCTTGTCACCGCTGGGGCCGATGTAGACGCCATCGATCGGGTTGGTATAGTCAGCCGGCGAGAGGCCAATGTCGGTGTAGGCGTAATCACCCCAACTGCGCGGCCAGCGGCCACGTTCATTGTAAAAGCGTTGAATCCGTTCAAGCAGTTTGTTGACTTCACGCTGCAGGTTGGTCATTGCCGGTTCAGGCTGGGCGTCGGCAATGGTCGTCACTGCTGTTTGCACCTGACCGATCGCGCCAGAAAGCGCCGTGCCGGTCGCAGCCATCGCAACCACAGCGCCCAAAATCAGCAGGCCAAGCAGCAGCGAATACTCGACCAGCGCCTGCCCCCGTTCGCCCGTTGCGTTGTTGTCCCTGCGTGTGATAGTGATGCAATTCAAGCTGAACATAACTTGCTTCTCCTTGAAAATTTGCTCTACAATCAGTTTACCTAATTGCACTCCTCTGCGATCCTGTCAATACATTGTCTGACGATCCGGTAAAGTTTATTTGCTTTGGGGGAAGTCATGCCGCAGTTTGATGTGACCACACTGGGAGAGACGATGTTGCGTCTGAGCGTACCTGTTGGGGTGCGTCTGGAGACGGCCTCCCAATTGGATGTGCGTCCTGGCGGCGCTGAATCCAACGTGGCGGCTTTGCTGGCGCGGCTTGGGCGGCGCACAGCTTGGTGTGGCGCCTTGCCGGACTCACCGCTTGGGCGACTGGCCGCCAATCACCTGCGCATGGCTGGCGTAGACCTGGACGGCGTCATCTGGGATGTGGACGGGCGCATGGGGTTGTACTTCGTCGAGTTTGCGACGCCGCCGCGCGCCACGCAGGTAATCTACGACCGGGCGCACTCCAGCGCCGCACAGATGACGGCAGCACAGATGCGGTGGGATCATCTGCTCGACACGCAACTGCTGCACCTGACCGGCATCACGCCGGCGCTGTCCGCCGATTGCCGCAACCTTACGGAAGAGGCAATTCAACGGGCGCGCAGCGCCGGGGTTGCCGTCAGCTTTGATGTCAATTATCGGGCGAAGCTGTGGAGCGCTGCTGAAGCCGCCGCGACGCTTGGCCACCTGATCGAGGGCGTCGATCTGCTGTTCTGCAGCCGGGCCGATGCGGTGCGTCTGTTTGGCATCGACGGCGCGCCGGCGGATGCGGTGCGCTGCCTGGCGGAGCGCAGCCGCGCCGCGCTGACCGTGATGTCGGTCGGCGCCGCTGGCGTAGTGGCATGGGATGGCGTCACCCTGCACCAACAGCCGGCGCGGGAGACTGTGATCATCGACCGCCCCGGCGCCGGCGATGCCCTGGCTGCGGGCGTGTTGGCTGGTTGGCTGGCTGGCGACGTTGCGCTGGGACTGCGCTACGGCGTTACGCTGGCGGCGCTGGCGCTCAGCCAACACGGCGATATGGTCGTCACCACCCTGGCCGAACTAGAACAGACCGTGGATGGTGGCGCTATCTTACGATGATCGCGAACAATCACGGCAAATAAAACATCATTTATCCGATGTTTGTCCATCCCAACACCAGTATGATCTGTGTGACAGATTTCCCCTCTGTGTGGAAACAAAGTTGTGCCAACTTGTCAGGAGGGTGTATGTCCATGCAGGCGATGCCAACTAAATTTGCCCCCGCCCCACGCGCCGCTCAGGATCTGCTATGGGCGGATGCAGCGCGTTTTCGCCAGGATCAGTTTGCCGTTGAGCTGTTAGCGGCGGCGCCCGGTTTCTACTTCATCTTGAATGAACAACGGCAGATTGTCTTTGCCAGTGAAACTGTGCTCGCATTGCCCGGCGTCACCAGCATCGACGATGTGATTGGTCTACGCCCTGGTGAAGCTCTGGATTGCATCCACGCCGATGACGAGCCGGGTGGCTGTGGCACCAGTGAATTTTGCCACGAATGTGGCGCCGTGCGCGCCATCCTCACCAGCTTGAGCGGGCGGCGCGATGTGCAGGAGTGCCGCCTGACGCTGAAAAATGGTGAGGCGCTCGATCTCCAGGTGTCGGCGCGCCCCTTCCATCTGGATGGTCGCCCCTATTCGCTCTTTACCGTACTCGATATCGCCAGCGAGAAGCGCCGTCGTGTGCTGGAACGCATCTTCTTCCATGACATCCTCAACACCGCCGGCGGGATGATGGGGCTGGCTGAACTGCTCCGCGATGGCACGCCGGAAGACTTCGAGGAGTACAAAGACATTATCTATATGCTGTCGCATAGTCTGGTCGATGAGATCAAGGCGCAACAAATCCTTGCTGCCGCCGAAGCTGGCGAACTGTCACTCGAACTGACGCGTTTCAATGCACTGCACGTGGTGTACGAGTTGTTGGGCGCCTACACGCAACATGAGGTGGGGCAGGGGCGCAACCTGGCGGTCGCCGCAGATGCCGAAGCCGTCTCCTTGGTTAGCGATAAAACCCTGGTGCGCCGTGTCGTGGGCAACATGGTCAAGAATGCGTTCGAAGCGTCACACGCCGGGCAGACGGTGACGCTGAATTGTCGTAATTTGGGCGATGCTGTCGAATTTTCGGTGCATAACCCGAACGAAATGCCGCGCAACGTCCAACTACAGATCTTCCAACGTTCGTTCTCGACAAAAGGCGCCGGACGCGGGCTGGGCACATACAGCATGAAGTTGCTTAGCGAGCACTATTTGCATGGGCAGGTCGCCTTCTCCAGCTCAGCGGCAGCCGGCACGACCTTTTACGTTCGCTATCCGCGCGAATTCCCCACACAAGCCGACGCACCGACTGCGTGACCACGTTTGGCGTGTGCTCCGCCTCACAGCGGGTGCGGTTCCTGTGCGGAAGCCTTCAGACTTCCGCACAATTTTTCTCTTTTTTGACGTCTGCTACGCAATGGCTGTCACCCCGAACGCCTGCACCCGTAACTGCACACGTTGAAATCCTGCTTCACCCAGGCGTTGGATAACGCCGCGCGTGATGGTGGCGCCGGAACGACTCTCCGGGTTGCCAATGTAGTGAAACAGACGACCGCCGCGCCGCAGCACGCGATGCAACTGCTGGTAGAAGGTACGCGCATAGAGTTCGCCAGCCAGACTGAACATGGGCGGATCGTGGAGAATGGCGTCGAACGCAGCGTCGGCGAAACCCTCGACCAACTCGGCCACATCTCCGATCAGCGGTGTGATGTTGGGCGTGGCGAAGAGAGCACATGACCAGGGGTTCTGGCGAATGATGGTGTGCACCACCGGGTCCAGTTCCACCGTCGTGACTTGCGCGGCCTGCTGCGCCATTGCCAGCGCGGTATAGCCCAAGCCGGTGCACGTGTCTAGGATACGTCCGCTGATTCGTCCCAACGCACGCACTTTGCTGAGCGTGTCGCGCTGCGGATCGGTGTCCTTGATGCGATGCATTGGGATGCCGGAGATGAGCATCGTCGGTGCACCGGTCGTCGGATAGAGGGTGTAGACGCGCTGCGTTGCTTCCGAGAATGCCTGTATCTTGCGGATGCCGGTCGGCGTGCATGCATAACAGCCGGCGTCATCTCCGGCAATGCGCTCAACCTCATCCCAGGAGATCGACCAGCCATCGCGAATCTGGACGCCCGCAGTGGTGAGCGTCACCCTGACGACAGAGCGGTTGAGATCAAGCGAGACGTTCGCGTCAGGAGCGAACTGGGCGCGCGCCGTCAACAATGCACGCGCAGACGGGTGCGCCAGTGTGATCAGGCCAGATTGATCGCCAATTGCACCTAATTGTTCATTCATATTTGCTTCATCACTTTTTAAGCTGAGCGGACTAGATTGAAATCGGTTACAGGAAGTGCTTGCCATTCGTGGTGAGCATTTTTTTGTGGCCATGGTGCACCATCTATCAATCATCATATATCAACACCTTCAATTCAATCGCAGGAGCGAAGTGGAGGAAAGGTTATGCGAAAAGGGTATGTGTTTGTTGGATTGTTCATCGTTCTCTCACTGCTGCTGACGCCTGCTGCACTTTTTGCACAGGGCGACGCCACACCCGCAGCAAGCGCCACACCACCGGCGCCACTCTCTATCTTCACCACTTTCCCATCTCAAGTAATCGGACTTAATGAGAACATCTCGATCCCCCTCAAGGTGCGCGCAGGGACGCCGCAAACTGTTCAGCTCAGCCTCGAGGATGTCCCGGAGGGATGGAATATTTTCTTTCGGGGTGGAGGCCGCAATGTGAACGCCGTGTTTGTGGACGGCGTGAACGATGCCGCTTTAGACCTGCGCGTAGAGCCAGCTACAACCGCTGCTGGCGGCGTCTATAACCTGACTGTCGTCGCCACCGGTGAAGGGGAAAGCAGTCGCTTGCCGCTAACGCTGTCGGTGGAAGAAAAGGCGCCGACAAGCATCACGCTGGAAACCGACCTGCCCACCGTGCGCGGCAAGCCGAATACGAGCTTCCGATTCAATGTCACGCTCAAGAATGAGGGTGCTGATGACCTCAATGTCAGCCTGACGGCGGATGCACCGCAAGTCTTCCTGGTCAGTTTCTCGCTTAACAGCCAGGATGTGACGGCTGTGCCGCTGGCTGGCGGCGAGTCGAAGCGCTTGACTGTTGAAGCACGCGCCTTCAACACTATTGCTGCCGGCGCATATCCAATCACGATCAATGCGCAGGCTGGTGATGTCGCCGCCTCGCTGCTGCTGACCGCCGAGGTCGTGGGGCAACCTGAGTTGACCCTGACCACTCCAGATGGCCGGCTCTCCGGCGACGCCAACGCGGGCGCTGAGGCCACATACACGCTCGTGGTCGCCAATCCGGGCACGGCGCCGGCGCGCAATGTCACGGTGAGCGCCAGTGCGCCATCTGGCTGGAACACCAGTCTCGATCCGGCTGAACTCCCAGAGTTGGCGCCTGGACAAAGTGTGAACGTGACGGCAAAAGTCACCCCTAACGAGAAAGCGATCAATGGCGACTACGTTGTGAGCTTTACCGCGCGCGCCGATGACGCTTCCGCCAAGAGCATCGATATGCGCATCACCGTGACAACCTCCACGCTATGGGGGATTGTTGGCGTGGCGTTGATTGCAGTCGCTGTCGTGGCGGTGGCGCTGGCGGTTGGACGCTTCGGTCGGCGATGACAGGCGTCCGGCGCCGAAAGGAGACCTGCCATGGTCGATAAAAGTACGAAGTCGGCTTCAGCACCGCCAAAAGCTGCGACTGAGGTGGTGCTGCAGGCCGTAAACCTCACCAAGCGCTACGGTGCGGCGGTTGCTGTTGACAATCTCAACTTGACGCTGACGCGCGGCGAGGTGTTTGGGTTGTTGGGGCCGAATGGAGCCGGTAAGACCACCACCATTCTCATGCTGTTGGGGCTGACCGAGCCAACCGCCGGCACCGTGCGCGTGCTCGGGCTGGACCCCGCGCGCGACCCGCTGGCGGTGAAAGCGCGTGTTGGCTATCTGCCGGACTCAGTCGGCTTCTACGATGAACTGAGCGCACGCGAAAACCTTAGCTACATTGCCCGGCTGAATGGTCTGGCGCGCACTGCCGCGCAGCAACGTATCCGCGCCGCCATCGACCGTATGGGGCTGAGTGAGGTGATCGATCGCCCGGTTGGCACCTTCTCGCGCGGTATGCGTCAGCGGTTAGGCGTGGCCGAACTGCTGCTCAAAGAGCCAGAGATCATTATCATGGATGAGCCGACGCTCGGTCTCGACCCGGAGGCGGCGCAGGGTTTTCTGAAGCTGATTCGTGAACTCAAACACGAGGGCATCACGATCCTGCTCTCGTCGCATCTGCTGCATCAGGTGCAGGCGGTCTGCGATCGCGTGGGACTCTTCTCGCATGGGCGCATGATGATCAGCGGCGCCGTGGCGGAACTGGCGCAGCGCATCCTGGGCGGTGGTTATCGCATCCTGATCGAGGCAAGCGGCGATCCGCGCGCGATCCAATCCGCACTGCTGGCGCTGCCCGGCGTCAAGAAGGTCGAAGCCGCCGAACGCGACCACTTTGTCATTGTCGGCGACCGCGACCTGCGTGCTGACGCAGCGTCAGCTATCGTCGGCGTCGGCGGGAGCCTGATCGGGTTGGATGTTGAGGCGCCCAGCCTGGACGAAATCTATGCTACCTATTTCAAGGAGGCGACCAATGGCGCAATCGCTTGAGTTATCCTCCCAGCCTGCGCCTGTCGAGGCACCTGCACGCGGGCGCAAAGGTTCGCCCTGGACGGGGCTGTGGGCAGTGGTCAGTAAAGAAATGGCCGACAATTTGTCCAGCGTGCGTATGCAGATTCTCGAAGTGTTGATCCTGTTGACGGCGGTCGGCGCGGTCTATGCCGTGATGCAAAATGTCCGCCAGACCGTGAGCCAGGATCCCTTCATCTTTCTGCGTCTCTTTACTACTGCGCGCGACCCGTTCCCGGCGTTCGTGGGGTTCCTGAGCTTTCTAGTGCCGTTGATCGCAATTGCCATCTCCTTCGACGCGATCAACGGTGAATTCAGCCGGCGCACCATGTCGCGCGTGCTGGCGCAGCCGATCTATCGGGACGCGCTGCTGCTAGGGAAGTTCCTGGCCGGGTTGTTCACGCTCAGCCTGGTGTTGACGGCGATCTGGCTGTTGATCATGGGCATGGGCATCCTGGGGTTAGGGTTGCCGCCGAACGGTGAGGAAGTTGCGCGTAGTCTGATCTTCCTGGTGGCGACAATCTTTTATGGCGGCATCTGGCTGGCCTTGGGGATGGTCTTCTCGACGGTCTTTCGACAACCGGCGACAGCAGCGCTGGCCGGGTTGTCGGTGTGGCTCTTCTTCACGATCTTCTGGAGCATGGTCACCAGCCTGTTGGCGCGCACGCTCAGCCCGGTGACCTATGGTCTCCCGGAAGAAATTCTCCGGCAGTTGCAGACGGAGCAGGCGATCTCGCGCCTATCGCCCAACACTCTCTATGTGGAGGCGACCCTGGGCATCCTCAACCCGGCAGTGCGTTCCTTTGGCATCCTGTTGCCGAGTCAGTTGGAAGGCGCGGTGATGGGCGCACCGTTGCCGCTGGCGCAGAGCGTGCTGTTGATGTGGCCGCAGCTCACCGGGCTTATTGCTGCAACGATCCTGCTCTTTGCATTGGCTTACGTCCTCTTTCAACGCCAGGAAATCCGCGCATAGAAGTGCTGTTATTGATTTCCAGGTTAGCTGATCATCTGCCTGGAAGCCTTCAAGGCTTCCAGGCAGATTGTGAACAATATGACGCTACAACCTAGAAATCAATCAGCCGGGAGAGCGGTGCACTCCGTTGCGCCGCTCTCCCAACATGTGCATCCTCTGGCGTTGCGCTACTCCTATGTCTGTCCGCATCTAGTGTGAAGCAAGCCCACTGTGTGGGGCGCCATTCAAGGTGGCGCATTGCGCAGGGCATCACTGCCCGCGTGATAGGACGTCATGTCACGCGGGCATCGATACCCCGCGTCATTGCTGCGGCGCGATCGTGAAGTAAACCCATATTGTGTACAGAATTTGCAGGCATGGCTGAACATGTTATAAAGAGGAGATAAGGGCTTATGCGCAATCGTGGCAAGCCAACGCTGGCAAGGATGCCTCAACTTATGCGGATATTATTTAGCGGACAATCATATTATCGCAAGGACAATGGCCAGGCTGTATTCATGATTCGGCTGGCTGAAGGATTGGCAGCGGCAGGGCACGAGGTGATGGCTCTAGCGCCTTCCGAGAGGGGCGTTGCCAACCGTTATGTTGTCAACGGCGTCACAGTACAGACGGTGCCAGCGCTGCACATCGGCCACAATCTGAACATTACAGCCTTTAGCGACAACCTGGTCGAGGCGGCGTTGGTGGAATTCAACCCCGACATTGTCCACATCCAGGATCACCTTTTTCTCAACCGCACAGTCTTGCGTCTGGCGCGCCAGCATGGCAAGCGCGTGGTGGGCACCAATCATTTCCTACCCAATAACTGGTCGAACAATCTCTACATCCCGCGCAGCGTGCAGGGCGTTGTCCATAAAGCAATGTGGTACAACATGCTGGAGGTCTTCAATCAGCTGGACGCCGCCACGACGCCCACTGAAACCGCTGTCGCCATCTTGCGTAAGCAGGACATCCGCATCCCAGTCAAAGCAATCTCCTGCGGCGTCAACCAAGAAGAGTTCTATCCGCGCCCGCATCTTGATCCCGCAGTGATGCGACGGCGTTACCACCTGTCGCTTGACCGGACGGTGCTCCTCTACGTGGGGCGCGTGGATCGTGAGAAGGGGCTGGATGACATCGTTGCAGCCGCCGAGATGCTTGCCAACGAACCAATCCAGTTTGCAATTGCGGGAAAGGGCATGTACCGCGACATCCTGATGGAGCAAGTTGGCAATCGTGGGTTAGGCCACGTGGTGGCTTTTCCCGGTTATGTGCCCAGCGAGGACCTTCCGCTGTTGATGAACAGTTGTGACGCCTTCATCATGCCCAGCGCCCAGGAATTGCAGAGCATCGCCACCCTGGAGGCGATGTCATGCGCCAGACCGGTACTGGCGGCGAATGCACGCGCCCTGCCGGAACTGGTTGAGCACGGCGTCAATGGCTACCTGTTCAAGCCGTTCAACGCCGCCAGCATCGCCGGCACTGTGCAGCTCTTCTTGAGCAAACGCCAGCGCTGGGCTGAAATGGGACTGGCAGGACTGGAAAAATCGAGGCCACACCACTTGAGCAACACCATTCGCTGTTACGTGGAATGGTATGAAAGCGTCCTCGGGCGACCAGCGGTGACGCGTTCCCTTCAGTCGGAACAGCGGCTCCGTGTGCCCGCTGGCTGACAGAGTCGATCGTCATCGTCGCCCCAAGCCAAGATTGAGTCATCGCGCATGTCTGTCTACCAATCCGCCGAACAATTCTATGCTGTCATGCAAGCTGTTTTTGACTTTGTGATGCAGCATCCTGATTATGTTGCGGCCTTCTCTCACAGCAACCTGGTGATCCGCATGAACCTACGCTCCCCAGAAGCCGAGATTTTGCTGGATGGCCGGCAGCCGCCGTTAGGTGTGTATTTTGGCCCCCGCCCTGGACGCGCCAACCTGGAGATCAGCCTGGATGCTGATCTGCTGCACGCTTTGTGGCTGGGAACGGAGAGCACCCACCAAGCGTTCTTGAGTGGTCGGATTCAAACGCGCGGCAATCTGCTCAAGGCGATGCAACTGGCAGAGGTTTTCACGGCCGCCGAACGCATCTACCCAACGATCGCGCGTCAATATGGGTTGCCCGGCGCGTAAGCCGATACGCCCAAATTGCTTTGACACCCATCTACACAGCCGGTATAATGCGCATGTTCCGAGTCGGTCAGAGGCATAGAGTTTGCCGTGGCGATGGAGCGCAATGATGAGTATGGTCGGCAGCGTCACGGATGAAGTCAAGCAACGGGTGGATGTTGTCGAGCTGATCTCCCGCTACACTCCACTCAAACGGGCTGGGAGCGTGTACAAGGGGCTTTGCCCATTCCACAGCGAGCGTACGCCAAGTTTTGTGGTCTTTCCCCACACCGGTACATGGCACTGTTTTGGTGCATGCGGGACGGGTGGCGATGTCTTTGCGTTTGTGATGCGCAAAGAGAATCTCACCTTCCGCGAGGCGTTGGAAATGCTTGCGCATCAGGTCGGCGTGGATTTGTCCGCCGCCGAAGGGAACGACCAGCGCAACCAGCGCGACCAACTCTATGCTGCGAATGCCGCAGCCGCTGCGTTCTATCACCATACTCTGCTGCATCATCCAGGCGCCGAGGCGGCGCGTGCGTACTTGCAGCGACGCGGCATCGACGACGCCACCGCCGATGCCTTCCAGCTTGGCTACGCACCGGCGCTCTGGAGTGGTCTGCGCGACCACCTACTGGGGCGCGACTTTTCTCTTGATGTGTTGCTGGAGGCTGGCCTGATCAAACGCAGCGAGGAGCGTCAAAGCACCTACGACGCGTTTCGGCATCGTGTGATCTTCCCCATTTGCGACCGGCAAGGACGCGTGATAGGGTTTGGTGGGCGCGTATTGGATGATGGCACGCCAAAGTATCTGAACACAGCCGAGACGCCGCTCTTTCACAAAAGTCATGTTGTGTACGGTCTGGATCGAGCGCACCGGGCGATCCGTGAACGCGATCAGGTCGTCATTGTTGAAGGCTATATGGATGTGATCGCTGCACATCAGTTTGGCTACAACAATGTGGTGGCGTGCATGGGAACAGCCCTGACAACCGAGCAACTTCAGCAACTCCAGCGCTTCACCAATAACTTCGTGCTTGCGCTCGACGCTGACGCTGCCGGCCAACAGGCGACGATTCGTGGTCTCAACCAGGCGCGGCAGGCGCTGATGCGTGTCAGCAAGCCCGTGGTGACACCGGGCGGTAAGGTGCAACTTGAAGATCGGTTGGGCGCCAACCTCTTCATCACCACGCTGCCCGAAGGCCGCGACCCGGATGATGTCATTCGTCAGGATGCACCGCTGTGGGAGCATACGGTTGCTGCCGCCAAGCCGTTGGTGGATTTCTACTTCGACGCTGTCGCACATCAATCTGATCTGACCAGCGCGCGCGGCAAGGGCGAAGCTGTCGCCGAACTCACGCCCTTGATCGCCGAATTGAGTGATGCGATCGAGCAGCAACATTACATTCAGCGGTTGAGCCGGCTGGTGCAGGTCGATGAGATGACGATCGCCAGCCGCGTCCAGGCGTCGGTGCGCACCGCGCGCGCAGGTGTGGATAGCAACAGGCGGCGTACAAGTGCGTCGGCGGCAGGTGAGACGTCGGCGGCGACATCGCCGGCGATAAGTGGGGCGCCTGCGATGTCGCGCCCGGAAGCGTTCGGCCGTTATGATCAGGAAGATCACCTGCTCGCCAATTTGCTGGCCAATGTCGATCTGGTTGTGTGGTTGGCAACAGTCACCGATCGCTATCATCTGGCGCCCGTACAGCCGCAGGATTGGCAGCACGTCGAAAACCAGGAAATCTATCGTGCGCTGCAACAATACTTGAGCAGCGACGAACCCTGGGACGTGGAACAATTTCAGGCGACGCTGGATCGCTCGTTGCACGGACGGCTGGCGCGGTTGCTGGCCTATGCTGCGACGCTGCCGCCTCGCGACCCGCTCACCATGCGCGAGGGCGTCGTCAAAGATATGTTGCGGCTACGCCTGGATCAGATGAGCAGTGAGACGATGCGAGTCCGCTATTTGCAGGACGAATTGCAGCGTGCGGGCGATCTCGAAGCTGCACGCAGTTTTGAGAAGGCAAACAACCTTCGCGCACGGGAAATGGCGCACTTGCAGCGGCAGAGTGTGCGCATCCCTCAGGAGCTATTTCGCAAGATGCGTCAACAGGCAGGCATCAAACTTTCGGGCTTTTAGAGTAAGGGCGAACCAGAAAATCAATGGCGAAGCCAACCGCATCCTCCCCAGAACAAGACGAGCCAGAAGACGAGCTGGATTTCATTGCCCCGTTGCCGCATCGCACTGGCAGCGAGAGCGAGCTGGACGAATATATCCATCTGGGTGAATCTGAACCCAAGCCAGAAGATGACCTCTTCGAGGAACCGGAGACCCCGGAGGCCGAAGAGGAAGACAGCGCGCCAATCCCACGTATTGAGCGCGACACCAAGCTCGAAGAAGAGATCGAACAGGAAAAGTACGTCCCGATCGAGACGCTGATCGCAGATCTGCAAGAAGTTGGTCAGAGCCTGGATCCGGTGCGCATGTACCTGCGCGATATTGGCCGTCATCCGCTCCTTTCCGCCGAGGAAGAGATGGAACTCGCTGAGAAGATTCGCGCCGGCGTCGCCGCTGAAGAAGAACTGACGGCGCTCATGCAAGGCCGCACCGAGGCCGACCTGAGTGATGAAGAACTCGACCGCAAAGATGAACTGGAACTGCTCGTCCATCAGGGACGCACCGCCCACAGCAAGCTGGCGCAAAGCAACCTGCGCCTAGTGGTCAGCGTCGCCAAGCGCTACATCGGGCGCGGGCTGAATTTCCTTGACCTGATCCAGGAGGGCAACCTTGGCCTGCTGCGCGCCGTCGATAAGTTCGATCACACCCTGGGCTTCAAGTTCAGCACCTATGCCACCTGGTGGATTCGTCAGGCAATCAGCCGCGCGATCGCTGACCAGGCGCGCACCATCCGCATCCCCGTCCACATGGTTGAGACGATCAACCGCCAGGCGCGCACACAACGGCGTCTGCAACAAGAACTCGGACGCGAACCGACCTTCGAGGAAGTCGCCATCGAGATGGAGTTCCTCGACCCGGAGGATGTCCGTCGTTACCGCGAGGCGGTCAGCAAAGGACGGCGCATCGAACCTGATTTGCAGCGTCAACTGGAGCGCGCCGCAGCCAAAGTGCGCCGCATCCAGCGCCTCAGCCAGGAGCCACTGAGCCTGGAGACGCCAGTCGGTTCGGAGGAGAACAGTTACCTGGGCGACTTCATCGAGGATGACAGTTTGCCTGGTCCGGTCGATTCCGCCAGCCGCCGCCTGCTCAAGGAGCAAATGGAGGAGATCCTCGATGGCTTGAGCGACCGCGAACGCCGCGTATTGATCATGCGCTTTGGTCTGGAGGACGGCGTCACGCGCACACTGGAGGATGTCGGGCGAGAGTTCAACGTCACGCGCGAACGCGTGCGCCAGATCGAGGCCAAAGCGCTGCGCAAGCTGCGCCATCCGCTGCGTAGCCGCAAATTGCGGGACTATCTAGCCTAAACTGGCTGAATAGAACAGAGGACACATAGAGGCATAGAAAGCGAAGGCGACGCGATTTCCCTTCCTTGCCTTCGCGTTCTACGCCTCTGCAAGTTCGCTACTCGAATTTCTCGCGTTGCATCGCCACGATGTACAGCACGATAATTGCTGGCAGCAACGCGCCGAAGAGCAGGAAGAGATCGCCGCTTGCCATCACGGCCACAATCGCGGCAGCGATGGCCGCCGCCCCGTACAGGTAGATGCCCCAGCGTTTCCAGAACCACATCGCCCCTGCGGCCACGATGTCGCCGACAGCAGAGAAGATCATCAGCCAGACGGCGATGTTCGTCCATGCGCGTTCCACCTCAGGGCGCACCGTCCAGAAGATGGCGAACATCAAGAGGCCGTGCAGCAGAACGATGACCAGGGCGACAGTAAGCAGGGTGGTGCGTTGCTTGCGGGCAGGAGTGGCTTTATTTTGCCTGGTTGCTTTTGACATGATTTGCCTGACGCGTTCATAGGAAAGTAGGAAAAAGCCTTATCACGCCATTATGCCGTCCCTTATCATTTGCGGCAAACTCTGCTAGAATCCGGCGCACGGCGCCAGTGCACGACTGCATCTCTATTGATTGCCCATGCAAGACTACCCGAAAGAGAAAATCACCTATGACTCCTCAGGTTCGTCGCTCATTGCTCGCCGTCGCTTTAGGATTGACAGCGATCTGTTTCCTGCTCGGCGTGCTTCATCGCAGCGCCCAGGCGCAGACGCCAGCACTGCCGACCGCCCCCCTGGCCTGTGAGGATGGCGACCAGCCCAGCGGCGCACGCTATCGTATCTGTCTGCCCGCCGGCTTCTGGAATGGCGATCTGGTGGTCTATGCACATGGATATGTCAGCCCCAACGCCCCCGTCGGACTTCCAGAGGATCAACTCACGATTGGCGGGGTCGCCATCGCCGATGTGATCACGTTGCAGGGCTATGCCTTTGCCGCCTCCAGTTATCGCCGCAATGGGCTGTCCATCCTGGAGGGAATCGACGACCTGGTCGAGTTGGTCGACCTGTTTGCCGCCAGACATGGCGCCCCGCATCGCGTGTTGTTGACAGGCGTCTCCGAAGGCGGCGCGATCACGGTATTGGCGTTGGAGCGCCACCCTGAAGTCTTTGATGGCGGACTGGCGCTTTGCGGCCCGTACGGCGACTTCCAGCGCCAGGTCGATTACTTTACGGAGTTCCGCACCGTCTTCGATTATTTCTTTCCTGGCGTCATCCCTGGTGCACCGATCACAGTCCCTAGTGAGCTGCTCACCACCTGGGAAACGACCTACTACTCGACAACTGTCAAGCCGCTGCTGCTCGATCCAGCCAATGCACTTTCGGTCACCCAAATCGTCTCTGTGACGGGCGCGGTGGTCGATGCTTCGGCATTCCCCACCAGCACCGAAGCCACCTTTGACCGCCTGCTCTGGTATAACGTGCTTTCGACCAACGACGCCAAAGCGCAGCTTGGCGGCAACCCCTTTGGCAACCTCACGCGCGTCTACACCGGCGCGCTGGATGACGCCGCGCTCAACCAGGGCGTCTTTCGCACTGCCGCCGCCCCCGCAGCCACGATGGCCATCCAACAGCATTACGAGACGAGCGGGCGGCTGCGTGTGCCGCTCATCACGTTGCACACCCTGCACGACGATGTCACGCCCTACTGGCATACCACGGCTTACGCGCAAAAGGTTGTCGCCGCCGGCAGCGCGCCTCTGTACGAACATCGCGCAGTGGATGCCTTCGGTCACTGCAATTTCACGGTGGCGGACGTGCAGGCGGCGTTTGCCGCGTTAGCCGCCCGCGCCTTTGCCCACGATCTTTACCTCCCCCTTGCCGTCCGCTAATCGCGAGAATAGCGAGCGAGAAATCTAGTAATGGATATTGTATTACGGTGATGGGTCGTCTGCTACGTTATTGTGCTGCCACTGCGCGCACTTGAGTTGTACTGTCAATTATGTTCCGTCTGTAAGGATGTGAAGGAGACGACCCATGCAACGTGTGATGCTATTTCTCGTGACGATGACTTTGACAGCCTTGCTTTTCACCGGAATTACGATTTCGGTTTCGGCGCAGGAAGCGGTCGCACCAGAGGCAAGCGCCAACGGCGACGCCATTGTGAATGTCGCCCATTTCGCGCCATTTGCTGCTGATCAGGCCGGCACCTCTGTAACAGTTGCCGTCAACAGTACAGATGTCTTCACCGATTTTGTCTTTTCAGAAGTGATCACGGGCGTGGCGCTGCCAGCCGGCGTCTACACCATCGAAGTGCGTCCCACCGGTTCGCCAACGGTTGCCATGTCGGGCGTCTTTACCCTGGAGGCAAATGTCGAGTATTCGCTCCTGGCAATTGGCGACGGCTCCGCCAACATGCCGCTCTCGCTTCAACTGCTCGTCAAGGATGCGACGCCGCCCATCCCGGGCAATGCCAAGGTGCTGATCGGCCACTACGCACCCTTTGCCAGCACCGTGCCCGGCACTGCAGTCGAGCTTTGCAACGATGCCACCCAAATGGTTTTGGCGCCCGTTGTCTACGGTCAAAATTCGGGTTACGTCCAATTCCCGGCGGGCATCTACGACCTGAGTATTGCCGTACCCGGCACCAACTGCGCCCAGAAAGCCTTTGACCTGCCGCCGCTGCAGTTTAACGCCGGTGAGTTCTACGACGCTTTTGCCATCGGTAAGAATAACGCAGCGTTCCCGCTCGACGTGGTAAGCCTCAGCGGTCTGGACTTCCCGGCCATGGCGACGATCGGCCACTTCGCACCGTTCGCCACCACGATTACCAACACCGCTGTCGATATTCGCGTCAACGGCCAGCTTGCCTACACCAATGTCGTCTATGGTCAGTACGTACCGGATGTGGTTGTGCCTTCTGGCCCGCTACTGGTCGAAATTTTGACGCCCGGTGGCCAGGTCAGTGCGGCGGCTGGTGATGTGCGCAGTGCAGTCGTGATCAGCGGCGTCTTCACGCTCAATCCGATGAGCAAGTACGATCTCTTCGCAATTGGCGGCGCCAACGGCTGGCCACTAGATTTCATCACTGCTGAGATCAGCCAGACTGCGCCCGCCGGTCAAGCGCTCGTCACGATCGGACATCTGGCGCCATTTGCCGCTAGCGGCGCTGCGACCGCGGTCGACATCTGCCTGGAAAGCGGCGTCCCACTCTTTACCAATGTCCAGTTCCCCACAATCCAGGCGAACGTGGCGCTGGCGCCCAATGTCTACGACCTCAAGATTGCAGTGGCCGGCAGCAATTGCCAGACTGTGGCGCTGGACCTGCCACCCTTCCGGCTGGCGGCAGGCGATGTAGTCGATGCCTTTGCCATCGGCGCCCCGCAGGAAGTTGGGCCAGCCGCAGGGCCGGACTTCCCGCTGGAAGTTGTCACCACGACCGGGTTGCGCGCTGCCTATGAGTCGTATCTGCCGACGATTTATAGATCTGTGACGGTTGCTCAATAACAGACGCTCCTGACAGCGCAAGTCACGGGACAAGCTGC
>DMDA01000088.1:41555-61770 GCA_003451595.1 Chloroflexota bacterium
CAGCTTGTCCCGTGACTTGCGCCGCAAGACCGCTTTACTGCTGGAGTTGCTCCAGCAGCGCCAACGTCAACCGCTTTGTCTCCAGTTGCACCGGTTGTTCATCCAGCACTGGCCCCACACAAGCTGGACAACCACGCAAACAGCTACATTCCCGCACGACTTCATACGCCGCCGCCAGCAGCGCTTCGTGCAAATCGTAGAGCACGGCGCTAAAACCTAGCCCGGCAGGGATGCGCTCATATAGATAGACGCGCGGCGCCGCATGCCCAGCCCCCGGTGGCGAAGACGCCGTTTCGACGCGCGTGGCGTAGAAATCGACCTCACGCGACGGCGTCGGTGGGGCTGGTGGCTGCGCACCAATCGCCGCACCGCGCGCCACAAACGCGCCGAGATCGGCGTGATCACACATCAGGTGCAGTGGCGCCAGATTGCTCAAGACGTAGGCCAGTCCGTCCAGTCCGGTGCTGAGGCGTCCTGCCGTCTCCAGTCGCCGATGACAGGCCCGACAAACCAACATCAGATTCTCCAACCGATTCGCCAGCAGGTAGAAATCATTCAGGCCAGGAACATAGCCGAAGGTGCGAAACGGGATTTTATGGTGAACGTCGTGCTCTCGTCCCGGTGCTTCAGCGGCGCCGCAGACGCTGCAACGATAGTGGTCGCGTGCCCGCACCGCTGCTCGCTGGGTCTGCCAGTTTGGGCCATAGTCGTTGACCGAGTCAAACCATAGCCCTGCGGCCTCCAACGTCTGTTGCACCGCTGGCGGAATCTCACACCAATATGCACTGGTCTCCAGCGTGCGCCGAGCGTACTCCAGCGGATAGACGCCGAGCGTCTCGTGCGTCACGCGTTTGACGCGTCGGTAGCCGACCACCTGGGTGTGGACGGCGACATCGCCGTGCCCGGCGAGACTCGCACCGGCGGCGCGTGTGGCGTGACAGGTCAGCGGTTCAACTGCCGAATCGCTGATCGCCTCTGTGTAGAAGTCCACGTCGACCGGCGTCACATCAGCGCGCAGCGATGCCAGATCGAGACGGCGCACCAGGTAGCTTTGCCCCTCGTGCAGATAGATGGCGCCCGTGTGCACCAGCAACTGCGCGCTCGCTTGATCCACCTCCCCAATCACTCTGACCTCTGTCTCGCCCCCTTGCGTTGCGTCTGCGCCCGTTTGAATCACCACCCCATCCCCGCCGGCGCTGCGCAGGCTCACCTGCCGCGCGGGATGTGGGTCACCGCTCCAGAAGAAGTGATTGCCGTGCTGCTGCACCTCGCCCTGCTCCGCCAGCAAGGTGAGTACATCGGCCGTGTACGGGCTGGCGCCAAAACCATCGCCGCGCTGAAACGGCAGCTCGGCGACCGCGCAGCGCATGTGATCGACCAGCAGCATCAAGTTGTCGGCGTTGATCAACGCATGCTCTGGTGACTGTTCGAAGAGAAACTCGGCATGGCGGATGATGTATTGGTCGAGCACGCCAGCAGTGGCGACGAGGAAAGCTACGGCGGCGTCCGTCGTGCGCCCGGCGCGGCCGATTTGCTGCCATGTACTGGCGATGCTGCCAGGGTAGCCGCACAGGATCGCCGCCTCCAACCCGCCGATGTCGATGCCAAGCTCCAGGGCGTTGGTGGCGACGACGCCGCGCACCTCGCCGCGCCGTAACCCTGCCTCGATGGCGCGCCGTTCTTCTGGCAGATAGCCGCCGCGATAGCCGCGCACTGCCGCATCGGGTGCTATCATCAATGCCTGGCGCGCGACGCCTGCGCGCAGATAAGTCAGCAGCAGCTCGGTGGTCAGGCGCGAGCGGCCAAAGACGATCGTCTGTAGACCGGCGGCAATGCACGTTGTCGCCAGGTCAGCTGCTTCCAGCGTCGCCGCGCGGCGGATGCCGCGTTCTGCGTCCACTACCGGCGGGTCGATGAGGATGACATGTTTTGCCCCGCGTGGCGCGCCGGCGCGGTCCACCAGGTGCACCGGCTGCTCCACCAGCCGCTCGGCCAGTTGCACCGGGTTGGCGATGGTGGCGCTGGTGCAGATGAAGCGCGGTGCAGCGCCGTAATGCCGACAGAGACGTTGGAGGCGGCGCAGCACATTGGCGACGTGGCTGCCCAGGACGCCGCGATAGGTGTGCATCTCATCGATCACCACCCAGCGCAACCCGCCTAGAAAGTCAGCCCACTGCGGATGATTAGGCAGGATGCCGACATGCAGCATGTCTGGGTTGGTGAGTAGTAAGCGAGTTGTCTTGCGAATGCGGCTGCGCTGCCCCGCCGGTGTGTCGCCATCATAGGCGGCGATGGCAGGGGCCTGGTCCAACGCTGCGGTAAAGTGGTTCAACTCCGCCAACTGATCGTGCGCCAGCGCTTTGGTAGGGAACAGGTAGAGCGCCCGCGCTGTCGGGTCTGTCAGGAGTGTGTGCAAAGCGGGCAGGTTGTAGCACAGCGTTTTGCCGCTGGCGGTGGGCGTCACTACGGTGACGTTCTCGCCGGCCAGCGCCGCCGTGATGGCCGCAGCCTGATGCTGATAGAGTTGTGTGACGCCGCGTGTGTTAAGCGCCCGGTGCAGTGTCGGGTGCAAGGCGGCGGGCAGCGGGACATAGCGGGCAGGCTGGCCGGGCAATGTGCGCCAGGCAGCCACCTTGTTCATGAAGCGCGTGTCAGCGCGCAATTGCTGCAACAGCGCATCGATCGCCACGATCGCCGCCCGCTCAGTGCAGTCGTTTCACGGGGCGAGCCGTTCGCGAAGCCAGGCGCCATCGGGCTGGCGACGATAGCGCAGACGGTCGTGCAGACGATTGACGCCGCCTTGCCAAAACTCGAAGCTCTCTGGCATCAGGCGATAGCCGCCCCAGAAGGGTGGTCGATCCGGGTGACTGTCGCTGTATTCGGCCTGCAACTCGGCGAACCGTTGATCAAGTACGCTGCGGTTGGGGATCACGCTGCTTTGCTGGGAGACCCAGGCGCCCAGGCGGCTGCCCAGAGGCCGGCTGTAGTAGTACTCATCTGACGCAGCCGCAGAGAGCTTTTCCACCACGCCTTCGATGCGCACCTGACGTTCCAGCGGCTCCCACCAGAAAAGCAAGGCAGCGTGGGGATTGGTCGCCAGTTCACGGCCCTTGCGGCTTTCGTAGTTGGTGAAGAAGGTGAACCCAGCGACATCAAAGCCTTTGAGCAACACCATCCGTACAGAGGGGCGTCCTTCGGGTGTAGCTGTCGCCAGCGCCATCGCATTGGGTTCGTGGATTGCGCCGTGCTCGCCGGCCAGCCGAAACCACACATCGAAGAGTGCAAACGGATCGTCACCGGCATTTGCTTCGGAGAGGCGATCGAGCCGGTATTCTTTGCGAAAAGTTGTCACGTCGGTAGACATCTTACGTCCTTTCGTGAACGGCAAAGACCTGGAACTACGAGGCGGTGCAGATAGACGCAGGCAGATCGCACTGAACACGGCGTCTATCTGCCTGTACATCGTACCACACCCATCGTATCACATCGCTGCGAGATTCAAGGTGCATTCGCCGCCAAAAACAACAGATTCAGACAACGATGGATGTTTTTCACTTGTGCACAAAGTAGACCTGGATTCGACCTGCTTTGGGGCGTCTTTCTGGACAATGCTACAATAGTGTGCAATGCGCGCCCTGGTGATCAGCGATAAAGTGGAACCAATTCTGTACAGCGCCGGCATCAATCGCCACGTCGGCCAGCTCGATCTCGTGATCAGTTGCGGCGACTTGCCGCATTACTATGTCGAATACGTGATGACGATGACTGGGCGTCCCACGTACTTTGTGCACGGCAACCATGCGCGCGAGGTGGAGTATCACAGTCGCGGCGGCTCTGACGAATGGCGTGCGGTCAGTGAGCCGATGGGCGCCATCAATCTACATGCCCGTACAGCACGCGAGGGGTCGCTGCTGCTGGCGGGGCTGGAAGGTTCAATTCGTTACAATAACGCGCCCAGTTATCAGTACACTGACAGCGAAATGATGTTCACTATCTTGCGCCTGGCGCCGCGCCTGATGCTGAATCGCCTGCGTTACGGCCGCTATCTCGATGTATTGGTGGCGCACTCACCGCCCTGGGGCATCCACGATCAGCCTGACCGCCCGCATCAGGGGTTCAAGAGTTTTCTGACCTTCATGCGCTGGTTTCGTCCACGCTATCTGCTGCATGGGCACATTCACCTCTACCGTCGCGACGTGGTGACGCAGACGCGCTACTATGAGACCGAGGTCATCAACGTGTATCCTTATCGAATCCTGGAGTTGGAGCCGGCGCCATGACAGCATCCGCAGAATGGCGCGTGAGTTGCCGCACCGAAGCGCTCATGCGCGCGGAGGCCGAAGCGCGCGCTCGCCTGCAACTTGCCGCTGACGCCGTCATCCCTTTCAACTACCGCTGGGAACATGTCCAGCGCGTGGTGCAGATGGCATTGTGGCTTGCAGACGCCACAGGGGCCGACCGTGATATTGTCGAGGCGGCGGCCTGGCTGCATGACATCTGCAAGCGCGCACCCAACCATGGCAAGGCTGGCGCAGCAGCGGCGCAGGAGTTTTTGCGGGATACAGATTTTCCATCAGAGAAGATTGCGGTGGTTGTCGATGCGATTGCACAACACGTTGGGCTGACGCGACCACCGGGCGCAACGCCGATGACGCCGCTTGAGGCTGCAGTTTTGTGGGACGCGGACAAGCTGACCAAGCTCGGCGTCAGTAGCCTGGCGTATAATCTCAGTCTGCGTCAGTTTGATGGCATGACGCTGGCGGCGCGATGCGCTGAATTGGCACAGTTTACCCGCACCGTCCTGGCCAAGACCGTAGCGAGTATGAACACGGCGCCGGCGCGCGCGCTGGCTGAGGCGCGTTACCAGGCGATGACGGCGTTTCTAGATCAGTGGGAAAGTGAAGATCAATTGTGAAGTATCATCTGGTTACACTCGGATGCCCCAAGAACAAAGTCGACAGCGATGGCATCGAGATGCTGCTGCGGAATGCTGACTATCGGCCAACCGACCGGCAACAGGATGCCGATGTCCTCATTGTCAACACCTGTGGGTTCTTGGAGGCGTCGAAGGAAGAGTCGATCAGCGTGCTCCAGGAAATGGGGCGTCGCAAGCGCAAGCATCAAGTGTTGGTGGCGGCGGGTTGTCTGGTGCAGCGCAACGGCGCCGAAGTGCTCGAACGTGTGCCCAAAGTCGACGGGCTGCTAGGCACACGGCGTTGGATGGAGGTGTTGCAGTTGCTTGAGCAGATTCGGCGCGGAAAAAATCGCCGTTCTCTTGAGCGCTACACACTGTTGGGCGAGGCAGAGCTTGCGCCATCCGTTGAATTCTTGGGCGCCAGCCAGACGCCGGCGCTGCTGGGCGATCCTGCTCATGCTTTCGTCATGGCGACGCCGCGTCCGCCCGTCACCGCTGGCAGCGCCTATCTCAAGATTTCCGACGGCTGCAACGCGCCTTGCGCCTTCTGCACGATCCCATCATTCAAAGGCAAGTTGCGTAGCCGCCCACTAGAGGCAATTGTCGATGAGGCTGTGGCGCTGGTCGACGCTGGCGCACGCGAGCTGGTCATTGTTGCGCAGGACACGACCGACTATGGGCGCGATCTCGGTGCACCGAACAGCCTGCCGCGCTTGCTCACCGCCATCTGCCAGCGCACCGACGAGCGTCTGCGTTGGGTGCGCCTGATGTACGCCTACCCCGGCCACGTCAGTGATGAACTGATCGAGGTGATGGCGACGCAGCCCAAGATTGCGCCCTATCTCGACATGCCGCTGCAGCATGGCGACCCGCGCACGCTGCGCCGCATGCATCGCCCCAGCAAGCTGGAGATGGTCTACGATCACGTGGAGAAGCTGCGCGCCGCCATGCCCGACATTGCGCTGCGCACCACCTTCATTGTTGGCTATCCCGGTGAGACTGAAGAGGAGTTCCAGGGGCTGCTCGACTTTGTACGCGCCATCGAGTTCGACAAGGTGGGCGCCTTCACCTTCAGCCCAGAGCCAGGCACGCCTGCCGCCGCGTTGCCCGACCAGACGCCCGACGAAGTCAAGCAGGAGCGCTATGCACGGCTGATGGAATTGCAGCAGCCGATCAGCCTGCGCAAGAATCAGGCGCAGGTCGGTAAGGTGTTGGAGGTGCTGGTGGAAGGCGAAGGTGAGATCGAGGGCAGCGGCGAGCCGCTGTTGCTAGCGCGTTCGTACCGCGATGCGCCGGAGATCGATGGACTGGTGTTGGCGCCGGGCGTGCGGGGTGTGCAGCGCGGGGAGATGATCCAGGTTCACATCAACGGCGCGATGGAGTATGATTTAGTTGGCGAGCCGCTGGTGACGGAGGTTTTCTCCAGCAAGCGTGCGACCCCAATTGCCTTGAGCTAGTTGCCTTGAGCTGGCGGGACGTTGACTGCATTGGGGCTTGCGGCGTTACAGCTTTCAGCCCTTCCCGGCAGCTCCATAAGTTCCGGGACGATGAGCAGCCCCTTCGTTTCTTGCCCCTATTTGCACGGTTGTGTGCTAAGGCCGGAACGTTGAAGAGGAGGAGAGATGCAAAGTCAGGAAATCGAAATCTCGATTTTGCCGGACGGGCGGGTTGAGTACACGATCAAAGGCGTGAAGGGTGCAGCGTGCGAGAGCATCAGTGCGCTGCTCGAACAACTGGGTAAAGTCGAAAAGACAGAACGCACTGGCGAGTACTTCGAAGATGACACCCATGTCGATGTCACCGTCAACGGTTGACGCGCTGCCAACGGATACGCCACAGCCGGACGCGTGGCCGCTGCTGCCGGTGGAAACCGACATCTACATCCTGCCCGACGGGCGCGTGATCATCGCCGACCTGCCTGGCGAGCTGGCGACGCGGCTGGCGCAGCTTGGCCTTGTTGAACCTTGTGAGATTACCGATCATGACGGCACTGATTCCCTTGCTTGATTCGTCCAGTCAGAAGCGCCCGCAGATCTTGCAGCTCTATCAGAACCTTGAGCTTTTCAGTGAAGGGGAGCCGGCGCAGCACAGCCTGTTCGTGCTTGGTTACGGCGATGACCGCAGCGGTGGGCGCCGTGACCAGTTGCTGATCGTTGACCCGCCTGCCGATGCGGCCGAACGGTTTAAGCTGGCCGATGACGTCGCCGCCCTCTACACCGGCGATCGCCCACGCGCGGCGCTGCCTCAGGTGGAATTGCTGCCGGGCGGCGTTGCGCATCTGCGCATCGGCGACCATTTCCTGGATGTCTACGTACAGCGGTCGGGCGTCGTCGTCTATCTGCCGGCGGTGGGGGTGCTTCTAAGCGGCGACTATGGCAGCGACGCCCTGCCACCGCGTATTGTGCCAGGCTCGGATGGCGGCGATGAGCTGGAGACGCTGCGCTTGCTGGCGCGCTTGATCAAGCATGAGAACTTCCAGTTGTGCGTGCCGTATGTGGGCACAACCGTGAAGGAAAAAGTCAAGGTGATGGAGCGCCTCGCCGCCGACGTTGCCTATTTACATGGGTTGCGCCGCGTCGTGCCAGGGTTGCTTCAGCGCGGGGAGCCGCTGGAAACCATTGAACGCGTCGCTGAATCGCTATTGCCAGAGGGACGTCAATCCGAGGCAGCGCAAAGTGTTCATGCGGCAAACCTTAGTGTGCTGACGGGAATTGTTGAAGAGAATGTGCGAATAGGAGATGCGGAGATTGCGAGAGAGGCTCTCCCTCCTGATCTCCCTAGCTCACCCGAATAAGCCGCCCTGCTCTGGTCGATCTGGATAGTCGATCTTCATGTGCATATAGGCGGCACGCGTGGCGACGCGCCCGCGCGGTGTGCGATCCAGAAAGCCAAGTTGGAGCAGATACGGCTCGACCACGTCCATGATTGTGTCCGGCTCCTCGCTGATACTGGCGGCCAGTGTGTCCAGCCCGACGGGTCCGCCGCTAAACTTGACGATGATGGCGTCCAGTACGCGACGGTCGAGATCGTCTAGTCCCAGGTCATCGATCTCCAGCAGGCTGAGCGCCTCATTGGCGACCGCGCCGGTGACAACGCCGTGGGCGCGCACCTGGGCATAATCGCGCAGCCGCCGTAGCAGGCGCAGCGCCACACGCGGCGTCCCGCGCGAACGGCGTGCGATCGCAACGGCGCCTTCGACTTCGATGGGCGTCTCCAGCAGGCGCGCCGCACGCGTCACGATCTCCTGGATTGCCTCCGGTTCGTAAAAATCGAAGCGTTCCACAACGCCAAAGCGGGCGCGCAGCGGCGAAGTCATCAACGCCAGCCGCGTGGTGGCGCCAACGACGGTAAACTTGGGTAGCTTGAGCTGAATGTTGCGGGCGCCCGGGCCGCTGCCTACGACAATGTTGAGCGAGAAATCCTCCATTGCCGGGTAAAGAATCTCCTCCACGGCGCGCCCCAGACGATGAATCTCATCGATGAAGAGCACGTCGCCCTTGCGCAGGTTGGTGAGAATCGCCGCCAGGTCGCCTGCTTTTTCAATGGCGGGGCCAGCCGTCACCTTGAGGTTGGCGCCCATCTCGTAGGCAAGAATGTGCGAGAGCGTCGTCTTGCCCAAGCCGGGTGGACCGTAGAGTAACACATGGTCAATGGCATCGCCGCGCTGGCGCGCCGCTTCGACGAGTATCTGCATCTTGTCGCGCAGCCGCGCCTGCCCGATCATCTCGCGCAGCGAGCGTGGGCGCAACGCGTGATCGACCTGCGGATCGCCCGGTTGCGGCGTCGCGCTGACTGCGCGGCGTTCGGGGGTGCCTTTAGAAATCGGTGTGCGGCCAGTGGCGCTGCGTTCGTCGGTCATGGTCATCCGTTCATTTGTTCTAGCGACTTACGGACATTATAGCAGAAGCGTCGAAATTGCCCCATGCCAATTCCCGCCGTATGATAAAAGCGCAAGTGTCACCTTGTCTAGCAACACACAATCAATGACGGAGGAGAATCTCATGCGCATTACCGCGATCACGCCGATGGTGCTGGGCACCCAATGGCGCAATCTGGTCATCGTCAAAGTCGAGACAGACGAAGGCATCGTCGGCGTTGGCGAAAGCCGCCCGATCAACAAGGTGGAGGCGGCCATCGGCTATGTGCGTGATGTGGCTGACCGCTTCGTGATTGGGCTGGACCCATTCAATATCGAGATGCTGGTGCGCCGTTTGACTGTCGAAGATTACGGTCGCCCCGGCGAACTGGCAATGACCGGGTTGGCCATGATCGAGATGGCTTGTTGGGACATTATCGGCAAGGCGCTGAATCAGCCCGTCTATCGATTGCTGGGCGGCGCCGTGCGCGACCACATCAAGGCCTATGCCAACGGCTGGTACACCGTGGAGCGCACGCCGGAAGAGTTCGCTGCCGCCGCCCAACGCGCGGTCGCCAAAGGCTACGCCGCGCTCAAGTTTGACCCCTTTGGCGCCGGCTATTACGAGGCGGAACGCGCCGAAAAGCTGAAGACGATTGCGTTGGTCGAAGCAGTACGCGACGCCGTCGGGCCGGATGTCGAGCTGCTGATCGAGATGCACGGACGTTTCAACCCGGTGACGGCGGTGGAGATGGCGCGCGAACTGGCGCCCTTCAAACCGAGTTGGTATGAGGAGCCGGTGCCGCCCGCCAACCTGCCTGCGCTCAAGAAGGTGGCGGACGCTGTGGCGCCGCTTGGCATTCCGGTGGCGACAGGTGAACGCATCCACACACTGCATGAATATCGCGAGTTGCTCGAACTGCACGCCGCCGATGTCATCCAACCCGACATCGCCCACTTTGGCGGCATCCTGAACACAAAAAAGCTGGCCGCTTGGGCAGACACCTATTACGTGCTGATGGCGCCGCACAATGTTGGTGGGCCGATCGCAACGGCGGCGGCGTTGCATCTGGCGGCCTGTACGCCTAACTTCAAGATTCAGGAGAACTTCAACGATTTTGACGAGGCGTATGTGCTGGCATCGGCGCCAGGGTTGCCTGCCGTGGAGAACGGCGCCTTCCCTTTGCCGACTGGCCCAGGTCTGGGGGTGACACTGGACGAGGATGTCGTGGCTGCTCACCCGGAGCAGCGCATCCATTTCAATCTGTTCAAGACCGATTGGCATAAACGCAAGGCGCGGGTGGAATAATGGCTAGTAGTGGGTTGAGTGTCCGCTATGTCTGATATTGGCAAGCTGTTCGAGCGCGCGGGCTGGGTCTGCACGATGCCCGAGACGGGGCTGTGGCAAAGTAGTTTCTTTACTGACCGCGAGGAAGAGTACGCCCTCTACGTGATGGAGGTGGATGACTGGGTGCATTTCGCGGTGACGCCTTTGCTGCCCCCGCTCCCCAACTCACAGGCGCCGCGCCTGCACGCCGCGCTGCTAACGCTCAATCAGCAGATGCGCAACGCACATTTTGCCCTGGATAGTGAGGGTGACGTGACATTGGTGGCCGACATAGCGCAGCGTCAACTGGACGATGCTGCTTTCAGCGCGATTCTGGACGCGCTGGTGTTCTACACGGAGCGCCTGACTGGGGAATTGTGGCGTATCGCGACAGACCCGACCTACCATTCACCATTGATAAAGGGATAGATCGCAGCGAGCCACTGAGATTTGCATAGCAGCGGCGGAGCGCAACACTGCTCTCCGCCGCTGCACCAAGCCGTGGCGCCGCGCTCAGGCGCGCACGACTTCTTGGCGGGCGAGTTCCTCGTCCAACTTGGCGTTGAGGCGGTCAATCTCTTGATTGAGGCGCTCCAGTCGTTCTCGCGTTGGAATGCCCAGATTGACCAGCACACGCTCGATCTGTTTCTCCAGCTCCACTTCGAGATTTTCACTGGCGTCGGCAACGGTGCGCGTCACCTGTTCGACATTGTCGCCGAAGCGGTTCTGCAGCCCGCCGAACTGTTTTGTCGTACGGCGCTCTACTTGTGCGAGACGTTGCCGAAGCGCCTGTTCCATCATCTCGCCGCGCGCAATGGCATCTTCCCACAACTTCATCCCGCTGCGATAGACACCGCTTGCCCGGTCGTAGGCGCATCCCCATAACCCGACATACGCCAGCATCAGCCGTCGCCCGCCGCTCTTCCACAGCGTCGGCTGCGCATCAGCCCGATGTTGCGCTTGCCTGTTATCAACGTCCTGCATAGTTGCAGGCATCATTGCTACGACTCTCATGGTTTATCTCCCATCGCCGGTTGGCTAATGTGAATTGTTCACTTTCGTCTATGTCTGGCGAAAGTTATGACGCAATGCGTTATGATTGAAGTATAACACGGTGCGTCATGGAAGTCAATCACTGGGCGGGATAGAGGCTTTGCCTTTCGTGCCCCTGACTGCTTTGCAATGGCGGTGCGTCGTTGACTGTGCTTATCCGTGCTTATCCCTTTAGCCCCGTTGTGCTGATCCCTTCGACCAGAAAGCGCTGGAAGAGGATAAAGATCACGAAGACTGGCGCCAGCGACAGGCTTGACATCGCAAAGATGGCGCCCCAATCCGTCGTGCCAGAAGGGTCGGCAAAGGCGCGCAGCGCCAGCGAAACCGTGTAGAGCCTGGGAGCGTTGAGGTAGATCAACGGCGTCAGGAAGTCTTCCCACGTCCAATAGAAGGCAAAGATCGCAGCCGTGATCATGGCAGGCGCGATCTGTGGCAGGATGATGCGAAAAAAGATGCTGCCTTTGCCGCAGCCGTCCATCTCGGCGGCTTCATCCAGGTCTTTGGGAATGCCACGGATGAACTGCATGATCATAAAGATGAAAAATGCCTGGCCGCCGATGCGCGGCAGCAGCAGCGGATAGAAGGTGTTGATCCAGCCAAGTTGGCTAAAGACGATGTATTGCGGAATGATTTGCACCTGTACTGGCAGCATCAACGTTGTCAACATGGTTGCAAACCAGAAGCGCCGCCCGGTGAACTGGATGCGCGCAAAGCCATAGGCCACGATTGCCGATGCCGTCACTGTCAGCACTGTCGCCACGCCTGTATAAAAGAACGAGTTGGCGTAAAAGGTGGCGAAGGTGATGCCGCCAAAGCCCTTCCAACCATTCACGTAGTTCATCAGCGTGAACTCTTGCGGGACTAGCGCTGAGACGTTCGTCCAGATTTCGGCGCGACTCTTGAAGGAGCTGGCAAAGAGCCACAGGATCGGGTAGAGCATCACCAGGGCGGAAGCGGCGACCATGAGGTGATAAAACACAGTGCGTACGCCCTTGTTGTGCGTCAGCGGGCGCGGCGGCGCATGCACCATTGCGCGCTCAGAAGGCGAAGTAGTTGCCGTGCGCATGGCGTTCAGTCCTCCTGTGAACCGTAAAATACCCAGTACGATGACGAGCGAAAGACCAACGCCGTCATAATCGCAATGAGCGCCAGCAGCACCCATGCCATCGCTGACGCATAGCCCATCTGCAGGCTGACAAAGGCGCGTTGGTAGAGGTAGAGCGCATAGAAGAGCGTCGTATCCAGCGGCGCGCCGCCTGTGATGATGAATGCCTGCGTGAAGACCATAAAACCGCTGATCAATTGCATTACCAGATTGAAAAAGATGATCGGCGTCAACAGCGGCAGCGTGATGCGCCAGAACTGCTGCCAGCTGTTGGCGCCGTCGATCGCCGCCGCCTCGTAAAACTCACGCGGAATTTGCTTCAGCCCGGCCAGAAAGATCAACATCGGCGAGCCAAATTGCCACACAGCCAGAATGATGAGCGTCCATATCGCTGTGTTGGGGTTACCCAGCCAGGCAATATCGGTGCCCAGCACGGCGTTGACCAGCCCATCCGCGCCGAAAATTTGACGCCACATGACCGCAACTGCCACGCTGCCACCCACGATCGAAGGCGCGTAATAGGCGGCGCGATAGCCGCTAACCCCACGCCGATTTGTGTTCAGGAGCATGGCGACGGCGAGCGCAAAGACCAGGCGCAACGGTATGGCGATGAACGCATAAAAGAAGGTCGCCTGAAGTGATTTGAGGTAGCGCGGGTCTTGCATGAACATTCGCTCAAAGTTGGCAAGCCCCACCCATTTCCAGTTTGGATTCAGCACATCATAGTTGGTGAACGCCAGCAAGAACGAGGCCGCGATTGGGAGCAAGGTAAAGGCAAAAAAGGCTATCAGCCATGGCGAGATGAAGAGATAGCCCATCAGGTTGTCATGGCGCAAGCTGCGCTTACGCTTGCGTACGGCTTGGGGCTGAGTCCGGGCTGAAATGGCTTCACGCATGGCGGCTCCTTCAGGCAATGGTGGAGACGTTCCGGCCAAAAGGGAACGTCCCCACTGTAACGCTTATTTGCAGATTATTGCGAGGCTGTTTCCGACAGCACCGCGTTCGCCTGTTCCCGAAGCACCTTTACGGCGTCTTCGACGCTCTGTTGCCCCAGGAAGAGCGGATCCATGACCAGCGGCCAGTACACGTTGTTGATCACATTGGCGTGACCGGCAACGTCGGGCCGCGGGATCGGGCTGACGCTCGACTCGATCGAGGCGATGTAGTCGAACATTTGCTTCTGAGGTGTATTCAGCATTGGCTCCAGCGCTGTCCGCACCTCAGAAGAGACCGGTACGCCACGCTCCGCCATCAACACCGTGTTGGCTTCGACATTGTTGGTGAAGAAGTCGATGAACATCGCGGCTTCCTTCGGTTGTCTGGCCTGAGACGTGATTGAGAAGAACATGCTTGGCTTCAGATAGTTGGCTGACGCCCCACCCGCAGGCCGCGGCATCGGGACGAGGATGAAATTGCGACCTTCCCCCGCAGCATTGGCAAGCGCTACGATCTGGTTGCTCCAGACGTAGGTCGCCGCCGCCGCGCCGGTCACGATTTTGTCATCCTCAACCCCTTTGCCACGCATAGCGATCCGCTCTTCCGCGCTTGGCGTGACGCCGGCATCCTGTAGCCGTTTGACCATCGACAGGTAATCGATCAGCGGCTGGTCGTCTTCATAACCGAGCGCAGAGCCGTCTTCATTGTAGACCCATTCCCCAAGGCTCAGATAGATATTCTTCCAAAGCTGCTCGTTCTCCAATGTTCCGGCAAAGCCGTAGATGCCCAGCTTATCGTGCAACGCCGTGACAAATTGCTCAAACTCTGCAAAGGTCCAGTCTGGCTTCGGCGCTTCCATGCCAGCCTCAGCCAGCTTATCGGCGTCTATGACAACTGTCATCGAGTTGGTGCCCAGGTTGACGCCGTAGAGCTTGCCGTCGAGACGGCCGCCAGCCAGCGCCGTATCGGAGACATTGGCGAAATTGAGTGTGCCATCCGCCACATACTCGTCCAGCGGCAGGAGCAAGCCGCGAGAGACCCATTCTTCCAGCCGTGCATAATCTTGCTGCATGATGTCGGGCAGATTGCCGCCAGCGGCTTGCGTGGTCATCTTTGTCCAATGATCATCCCACCCGCTGAACTCATACACAACATCGATGTTGGGATGGAGCTGTTCGAATTGTTCGATTACAGCGATGGTGCGATCGTGGCGATTCTGCGAACCCCACCAGGCAATCCGCAGTTCGATCTTTTGGCCACTATCGGCGGCTGGGGCGGCGCTGTCACCTTCAGCCGCTGGCGCTGCCCCGGGGGCGGCTGCCGGCGCGCACGCACTCATCACGAGCGCAACTACCATCAACAGCATGACAAGAACTGAGAGTCTGCTTCGCATACCTGAGTCTCCTTTGGAACGCTAGATTTGATGATTTTGCTGGAGCGATAGGCTTTGTGCGGATCTAACGGTTGCCAGTTGCGACGTGAAAATCACTACTAGACAAATCGAAAAATCCCTTGTATCCTATATCGTATAGGATATAGGATTCTTGGGCGTTCGTCAAGTGCCAAAAATAGCAACAAGAGATGGTGAGAACCATGCAACCTGTATTCCGCAGCAAACCAGCAGTTGTTCATGACATGTTGCGCGAATCGATCATTCACGGCGAGTATAAGCCCGGCGAGCGCCTGGTGATTGACGAAGTCGCCGCCCGCCTTGGCGTCAGTCAGATACCGGTGCGCGAGGCTGTGCGCCAGTTGGAGGCAGATGGTCTGGTGACAATCGAGCCATACGCCGGCGCCACCGTCACCGAATTCAGCCCCGATCTGGTGTACGAGATTTTTGCTTTGCTGGAGTCACTCGAAGTGATCTGTGGGCGTCGCGCCTGCAACTGCATGAGTGATGCACAGCACGCCGAACTGTCCATGCTTGTCGAGCGCATGGATGGTTGCACCGATGACGCGGAAGCCTGGTCACAACTGAATCGTGAATTTCATCTGCTGATATGCCGCTTTGCCAACGTCCAGCTAATCGGGCGGATGCTGGAAAACACCCTCGATCACTGGGATCGTCTACGCTTGCATTATTTGACCGATGTGCTGCAGCCGCGCATTCCTGAAGCACAGGCAGAACATCGGCGCATAATTGAAGCATTTGCTCGTCGCGAGGTTGACGCTGTTGAAACATTGCTGCGGGCGCACAATCGGGGCGCGCTGGCTGCCTACGTTGAGTTGATGCGGCAACAAGGTCATTTGGAGCGTACAGAAGGAGGCTGCTCATGACTGTGCACAAGGAATCTGTCGTCACCCAGGATGCGCCGGTTGATCCGCTAGACCTGTTGCATCCGCGTCGTGTAATCACTGGCGTCTCCGCAATCTTGTTGCCGTTTCTCGACAACGGCGAAGTGGACTGGGCTGGCTTCGAGGCGCACGTCGCCCGCACGTTGGCGGCAGGTCTGGCGCCAGCAGTCAACATGGACACCGGCTATGTCAACTTGCTTGACGCCGCCACGCGACAGGAGGTCCTGACGCGCACGCAAGCGATTGCCGCCGGGCGCGAATTCGTGGCCGGCGCGTTTGTGGCTGATCAACCCGGCGCCGCCTTCAACCGTGACGCCTATGCGCGTCAGATCGAGCTGATCCAACAGACGGGTGGCACGCCCGTGATTTTCCAATCCTTTGGGTTGACAGGTCAACCCTCGGCAGAGATTGTCGCCGCCTACGCCAGCCTCGGTGCGCTGTGCGAACGCTTTATTGCCTTCGAGTTGGGGACGATGTTTGCGCCCTTCGGCAAAATCTACGATCTGGAGACCTATGCCGGACTACTCGACGTGCCACAGTGCATCGGCGCCAAGCATTCGTCCTTGAGCCGCATGCTGGAGTGGGAGCGTCTGCAACTGCGCAATGCGCGGCGCCCCAGCTTCAAGGTCTTCACTGGCAATGACCTGGCGATTGACATGGTGATGTACGGCAGCGACTATCTGCTCGGCCTGAGCACCTTTGCGCCCGATCTCTTTGCGCAGCGTGATGCAATGTGGGCAGCCGGCGATCCAGGTTTCTACGAATTGAACGACCAGCTGCAATATCTGGGCTTCTTCGCCTTTCGCCACCCGGTGCCTGCCTACAAACATAGCGCTGCGCAGTTTCTCAAGTTGCGCGGCTGGATCGTCAGCGATGCGCCCCATCCGCGCGCTGAGCGTCGGCCAGATAGCGACGTGGCAATCCTGCGTGAGCTTGGCGCACGATTAGGCGTCGTCAATTCGTAACTATACACAGATGTGGTGTTGCTTGGGAAGGAAAGACCAATGGATCGATACAAACGTTTGGCGCAGTTGCGCACCGCCGCAGAGTTCCGCACCTATCTGGACGCACTCGGCATCGACTTGCCCTTCGACGCAAACGTGACCGCCGGGCCGGATTCCCCGCTAGCGCAACCGGTGAGCTACGGCGGGCGCATGATCGGCAATCGTTTCTGCGTGTTGCCGATGGAAGGCTGGGATGGCACACCGGACGGTCGCCCCACCGAGCTGACGGCGCGCCGCTGGCAGCATTTTGGCGCCAGCGGCGCCAAGCTGATCTGGGGGGGTGAAGCAGTCGCTGTGCGTCACGACGGGCGCGCCAATCCGCGCCAGTTGATGATCACAGCAGAGACGTGGCCCGAACTGGCGCGACTGCGTGAACAATTGGTGGCCGAGCACGCCGCCCGTTACGACCGCACCGAGGATTTGCTGATTGGGCTGCAACTGACTCATTCGGGCCGCTTTGCCCGTCCTGACGCCGACAACAAGCTCAAACCGGCGATTCTCTATCCGCACCCGCTGTTAAATCGCAAATTCGGCTTTGGCGACGATTATCCGGTGCTGAGTGACGAAGACATCCGCCGCCTGATCGACGATTTCATCATCGCCGCGCGCTTTGCCCGGCAAGCAGGCTTCGATTTCGTCGATCTCAAACATTGTCATGGCTATCTCGGCCACGAATTCCTGAGCGCTGTGGATCGGAGTGGGCGCTACGGTGGTTCGTTCGAAAACCGTACACGCTTCCTGCGCGAGCTGGTCGAGGGCATCCGCGCGGAAGTTCCCGGTCTCGACATTGGCGTGCGGCTGAGCGCCTTCGATTGGGCGCCCTTCAAGCCGGGCGCGGATGGGACCGGCGAGATGGAGGCGGTGGGCGGCGGCTATCGTTACGCATTTGGCGGCGACGGCAGCGGCCACGGCATTGACTTCAGTGAACCATTCGCCTTTCTCGACCTGCTGCATAGCCTCGGCATCCGGCTTGTCTGCATCACGGCGGGCAGCCCGTACTACAACCCACACATCCAGCGCCCGGCGCTCTTTCCGCCCTCCGACGGCTATCAGCCACCCGAAGACCCACTGGTGGGTGTGGCGCGACAGATTGCAGTCGTCGCCAAACTCAAGGCGCACCGACCTGAACTGCTTTACGTCGGTTCTGGTTACTCCTATTTGCAGGAGTGGCTGCCCAACGTGGCGCAGCACGTCGTGCGCACCGGCATGGCTGACTTCGTGGGGCTGGGACGGCTGGTGCTCTCCTACCCGGAGGCGGCGGCAGACATCCTGGCCGGGCGTCCGCTGGCGCGGAAACGCATCTGCCGCACTTTCAGCGACTGCACGACCGCTCCACGCAACGGGTTAGTGTCGGGCTGTTATCCGCTGGACGATTTCTACAAGCAGCGTGAGGAGGCGAAGCTGTTGCAGATGGCAAAGGCGCGAACAAATGAGTTGGTGGCAACGTAAATCCCACCGCTCTGGGAAACGCCTATCGCGTCAACGGCGAAACCATCTTATCGGATGGTCACATAGTCTGCACCCGACAATGAGATGACCTGACACGTCATCAAAAAGCGAGGAACCTGTGTCACGCTATCGAGTCGCCCTCATCGGAACCGGCGGCATTGTCGCCAGCCATCTGGAAGCCATCACTGCACACAGCGAACGCCTGGAATTAGTGGCCGCCGTGGATCAGAACGCAGCGCGCGTCGAGTCCGTCTGCGCGCAGGCAGGCATTCCACGCGCCTATACCGACGCCGAGGCGATGCTTGCCGCCGAACACCCCGATCTGGTGCACATCCTGACGCCGCCAGCCACGCACTTTCCCCTGATTCTGGCCGCCCTCGATGCCGGCGCCTGGGTCTGGTGCGAAAAGCCACTCTGCCGTTCGCTGGCGGAGTTCGACCAGATCGCCGCCGCCGAACAACGGACAGGACGCTACGTGAGCACCGTGTTTCAGTGGCGTTTTGGCTCGGCGGTCGAACACCTGCGTGCGTTGGCGGGCAAACATCTGCTAGGGAAGCCGCTCGTCGCCGTCTGCCAAACGCTCTGGTATCGCGACGCCGCTTATTACGCTGTGCCCTGGCGCGGCAACTTTTCCACTGAGACCGGTGGTCCCACCGCCACCTTAGGTATCCACCTGATGGATTTACTGCTCTGGTTGTGGGGCGAGTGGGACGAGGTGCAAGCCATCGTCGCCACGCTTGATCGCTCGATCCAGGTCGAGGATGTATCGATGGCGTTGGTGCGCTTTCAGAGCGGCGCACTGGGCAGTATTGTCAACAGCGCGCTCTCCCCGCGCCAGGAGAGCTACCTGCGTCTCGATTATCAGCGCGCCACGGCCGAGGTCAAGACGCTCTATCGCTATGCCAATGCCGATTGGCGTTTTACCACGCTAGCTGGCGCGGAGGGCGATGCGTTAGCCGCAGCGTGGCAGGCAATTCCCTGTGACCGCATCGGCAGCCACACTGCGCAGTTGACGGCCCTGCTCGATAGCATGGAGCGCAGCGAACGACCACTCGTCAGCGGCGTTGAAGCTCGCCGCATCGTTGAGTTCATCGCCAGCCTGTACAAGTCGGCGTTCACCCGGCAGCCGGTGCGCCGCGGTGCGATTACACCTGGCGATCCTTTCTACACTTCGATGAACGGGGCGCCATACGAAGACTAAATTCGCCGCTATCGGTCTGGCGCATGGGCACATTTACGACATGACGCGGCGCTTGCAGGAAGCTGGCGCCGAGCTTGTCGCTTGCTGGGACGACGATCCAGCAAATCTTGCCGCCTTTGCACGTGCGTATCCTGACGCCGAGCGTCGGCGCACGGCGGATGATCTGCTGGCGGATCACACCATCGATCTGATCGTGAGCGCTGCGATCCACGACGAGCGCGCCGCTTTGGGTATCCGCGCCATGCAGCAGGACAAGGATTTCCTGTGTACGAAGCCGGGCTTTACAACCCTGGAGCAGTTGGCGGAGGTGCGTCGTGTGCAGGCAGCCACAGGGCGCCGCTACATCGTCTACTTCGGCGAGCGCTTCGGCAACCCGGCCACCGTGCGGGCGAGCGCACTGGTGCATAGCGGCGCCATTGGGCGCGTCGTGCACACCGCCGGCTTTGGGCCGCACCGGCTCTTTGGTCGCGTCGAACGGCCGGCTTGGGTCTTCCAGAAGGCGCGCTATGGCGGCATTCTCAACGACCTGGCAAGTCACCAGATCGACCAGTTTCTGCATTTCACCAGCAGCACAACCGCTGAGATCGTGGCAGCGACGGTCGCCAATCATCATCACCCGCAAATTTCCGAGTTCGAAGACTATGGCGAATTGTTGCTACGCGGAGAGGCGGCGACCGGCTTTATCCGCGTCGATTGGCTTTCGCCTGCCGGTCTGGATACGTGGGGCGATGTGCGGCTCTTCCTGCTCGGCACGGAAGGCTACATCGAGGTGCGCAAGACGCGGGATGTGCAGGGCCGCGCCGGGACCGATCATCTCTTCCTGGTAGATGGCCATGGTGAGCGTTACATTGCCGCCGCCGACACGCCGCTGCCCTTCATGCGCGACTTCCTGGCCGACCTGTGGCAACGCACCGAGAAGGCAGTCGCGCAGGCGCATGTCTTTCAGGTGGCGGAGCTGGCGTTGCGCGCCCAACTTCTGGCGCAACGGCTAATGTATACACCGCCCCCCACGTAACCGCTCGTTGCTCCTGATCTAACTTCCTGCAAGTTGGATGCGTGTTGCCGGTCATCATG
>DMDA01000088.1:62016-63845 GCA_003451595.1 Chloroflexota bacterium
TGCCGGCAATCGCGCAGTGGGCGGCATCTATAACCACTTCCCCAGCAAGGAGGCGCTCTTTGCCGAGCTGCTGCAAATGGCGGCGCCGGTGGCGGAGATGCGCGCCATGTTCGATAGCCTGCGCGGCGACACGGCGCCCGAGCTGATCCGCGCCTATTTGCGGGCGTGGATGCCGATCAGTCTGCGCTATTACGAATATTTGAAGCTGGTGCAGATCGATCTGAGCGAGTTCAACGGCGCCAATATCCAGCGCATTTTTCCTGAGATGGGAACGCCCTATCAGGAGTTTGTCGCCGCCATCCAGCAACTACCCGGCCTCAAGCCAATGCCGACGATCGTGCTGATGCGGCTGATCGATGTGTTGGTGGCGGGCTATGCGATTACGGCGCGCTATGGCCCTGACGACGCCCGCACTGCCCTGACCCCGGAGCAGTGGATCGACGTGCTGGTGGATGGGCTGCTAGAAGGCATTGCGGAGAAGCGTTGAGGGGCAGGCGCCGAGATAATTGAGGCTAGCGGCAAGCCAATCTTTGGAGGAAACCATGCGTGAAGATATTGACATAACTTCGGATTGGCTGCTGCCGTTGGCGGCGCCGACGCTCACGCTGGCGACTGCGGGCGGCAAAGGCGTCAATCTCGGCGTGATGCTGCGCGCTGGATTGCCGACGCCGCGCGGATTCGTGTTGACGACGCACGGCTATCGGGCGTTCGTCGCAGACGGCAACTTGATGGAACTCATCGAGCAACAGTGGCGCGGTCTGGAGGCAAGCGACCCGGCTGGCTTCGAACGTGCGTCGGCGGCAATCCGTGCACTGTTTGTTGCGGGAAACATGCCCTCGTCACTGACCGAATCAATCCTTGCGGCATATGCTGCGCTGGGCAATCATTGCGCCGTTGCCGTGCGCTCCTCGGCGACGGCGGAGGACTTGCCTAATGCCAGCTTCGCTGGCCAACAGGACACCTATCTGAACGTCGTCGGCGGTGAGGCGCTGCTTGCTGCGGTGAAGCGCTGCTGGGGCAGTCTGTGGACGGCGCGGGCAATGGCTTACCGTCACCGGCAGCATATCGCACCGACACAGGTGAGCCTTGCCGTGGTCGTGCAGGAAATGGCGCCAGCTGCTGCCTCCGGGGTCATGTTCACTGTAAATCCGCTCACAGGCGTGGGTGACGAAGTGGTCATCAACGCTACCTGGGGGTTGGGTGAGGCGCTTGTTTCCGGCCGCGTCAACCCCGATACGATCATTGCCGACAAGCAGACGGGGCGCATCAAGCAGGTCGAGCTGGGCGATAAGGCGGTGATGACAACTGCGACTGCAACCGGAACAGAAGAAGTCACGGTCGATGAGTTGCAACGTGGCCGCCAGGCTATCTCGTCTGGGCAGGTTGCCGAACTGGTTCGGCTTGGCCGTGAATTGGAAACACTGTTCGGCGGCGCCCAGGATGTCGAGTGGGCGGTGGCAGGCGATGCGGTTGTCCTGCTCCAATCGCGCCCGGTGACGCGCGTGGCTGCGCCTGCTGGCCCGCCCGGTGACGACGCCTGGCCCGCACTATCCGATCTGCCTGCGCAACCCTTTGACTTTTGGACGCAACAAGACTTGGGTGAACGTTGGCCTGACCCGGTGACCCCGCTCACCTGGTCAATCTCGGAACCAATGACGCAGCAAAGCATGGATCGTATGCTGGCCGGTCTCAAGGCGCCTTACGCTGGTAAGATTCGTTGGTGCAAGCGCGCCTTTGGGCATGTTTATCTGAACGAGGGCGCGCTGCTCCATGCCTACACCGACGGTTTCGGCATGCCGATCCAGATGCTTGAGAGCGGTGTGACGCAT
>DMDA01000088.1:64096-72310 GCA_003451595.1 Chloroflexota bacterium
GAGGCCGACTTTCCGCAGATAGATCGCTGGATCGACGACTTCATGGGGCGCGACCTGAGCCAGCTAAGCGACGCCGCTCTGTTGGTGGAAGCGCGTGACGTGTGGTTCGACCGTATCATCCAGTACATTGGCTATCACAGCAACGTCACATCGTTGTCAATGTCCGCACTGACACAGTTGGAGAGTCTGTTGCAGCGGCAGTTGGGTGATGCGGCGTTGGCGCATACGCTGGCAGGCGGCTTGTCCGGCGTCATTGCTGCCGAGATCGCGCCGGCGCTGTGGGAGATGGCGCAGACGCTCAAGCAACTGGGCTTCGCTGACCTGCTCACGGCGACGTCGCCTGTTGCTGCATTGGCGACACTGCGCGCAGCGCCGCAGGCTGCGCCGTTTCTCGAACAACTGGATCGCTTTCTGCAGCGACATGGCCACCGCTGCATGGTTGAGGCGGAGTTATTCCACCCACGCTGGGCCGAGGCGCCAGAACAAGTGATAGCCGCGCTGGCGCCCTATCTGGCAATGTCAACTGCGCCAGCCGCCGTCAACGCCGATGCTGCGCGCCGACGTGAAGAGGCGACTGCGTTGGTCGAACACAAGTTGAATTGGTGGCGCCAGCGTGGCTTTCGACGCACACTGGGGCAAGTGCACCGCTTCACGCGTCTGCGTGACAACGGCCAGCACTATATCGTCAAGTTATTGCTGCCCATGCGTCATCTCTACGCTGTTCTCGGTGAACGTTGGGCGGCGCGCGGTTGGCTTGTTGCAGCCGAAGACATCTTCTTTCTCGTCGCCGAGGAATTGACGGCAGTCGTCACGGCCGGAGACCTGCAGGCTGCCGGGCTGAATCTGGCGCAACGCGCCGCCGATCGCCGCGCAGCTTATCACTATTGGTTCACCCAACCGACCCCTGTTGCGCTAGACGCCCAGGGCGCGCCCGTGATTGCTGAGACAGGCGACGGCGATATTCTGGTCGGTGCAGCCGCCAGTCCTGGAGTGGTGACGGGGCGTGCTCGCGTGGTCATGACGCCAGCTGAGGCGTCGGCATTGCAGCCTGGTGACATCCTGGTTACGCGCGCCACCGATCCGGGTTGGACGCCGGTCTTTTCCATCATCGGCGGTGCGGTGCTGGAGATCGGTGGCACGCTTTCGCACGGCGCCATCGTGGCGCGCGAATATGGATTGCCCGCAGTCGTCAACGCGCCCCTGGCAACGCAGCGCATTCAGGATGGGCAACGGATTCAGGTCGATGGGACGCGCGGCCAGGTGCGACTTTTGTGATGCCGAAAGTTTGACGCGTCCAGATTCAACTGATGGGTGCAAACCGCGCCTGGAAGAAACGCAGGTACTTCGGCTCGTAGACCATCTCCAGACCGTGCACCTTTTCCCGATCGTCGTAGACAGCTTTGACCGCTTCAGCGACGACGTCCATGTGCGCCTGCGTATAAACGCGGCGTGGGATGGTGAGGCGCACCAGCTCCAACTTTGGGTAGCGATGATCGCCGGTGGCCGGGTCGCGACCTGCGCTGACGACGCCGCGTTCCATTGAGCGGATGCCGGAGTCCAGGTAAAGCTGCGCCGCCAGCGTCTGCGCCGGGAAGCGATCTTGCGGGATGTGGGCGTAGATTGCCTTGGCGTCGAGGAAGATGGCGTGCCCACCTACGGGGTGCACAATCGGAATACCCCAATCGGTCAGCAGTTCGCCCAGATAGAGCACCTGGCCGATGCGGGCGTTCATGTGGTCGTCTTGCAGCGCCTCTTCGATGCCGATGGCGAGCGCTTCCATGTCGCGACCCGCCATGCCGCCATAGGTGTGCAGCCCCTCATAGACGACGACCAGGTTGCTGGCGGCCTCAAAGAGGTCTTCGTGGTTCATCGCCAGCCAGCCGCCGATGTTGACCAGGTGATCCTTCTTGGCGCTCATCCATGCGCCGTCGGTGTAGGAACAGAATTCCTTGACGATAGCGGCTATCGACTTGCCCTGGTAACCTTCCTCGCGTTGTTGGATGAACCAGGCGTTCTCCGCCAGGCGCGTGGCGTCGAGATAGATGCGGATGCCGTAGCGGTCACAGAGTTCGCGTAGCGCCTTGACATTTGCCATGCTCACAGGCTGGCCGCCCGCCATGTTGACGGTGCCAGCCAGGCTGACGTAGGGAATCTTGGCGGCGCCGACGCGCTTAATCACGTCTTCGAGCTTGTCGAGATCGACGTTGCCCTTGAAGGGGTGCATATTGGTGGGGTCGTGCGCCTCGTCAATGATCACATCGACAAAGGTTCCGCCGGCTAACTCCTGGTGCAGGCGCGTCGTGGTGAAATACATGTTGCCGGGGATGACGTCGCCTGGTTTGATGAGCGCCCGGCTGATCAGGTGCTCGGCGCCGCGCCCCTGATGCGTGGGCACCAGGTGTTTGTAGCCGTAGTACTGCTGCACCGCCGCTTCCAGGTGATAGAAGTTGCGGCTGCCAGCATAGGCTTCATCGCCCAGCATCATGCCGGCCCACTGGCGGTCGCTCATGGCGCTGGTGCCGCTGTCGGTCAGCAGGTCGATGTAGACATCCTCCGAGCGCAGCAAAAAGGTGTTGTAGCCGGCGTCGGCAATCGCTCGCTCGCGGCTGGCGCGGTCGATCATCTTGATCGGCTCGACCATCTTGATTTTCCATGGCTCGGCCCAGGAGCGCCGGCCAAACTGCTGTCCCATTGTCATCGGTGTGGTTTGCGTCATTGCAGTGTGCTCCTATGCATGTTGTGATAATCAACTTTCATATGCTGTTGCAGCGTCAGTTGGCGGGCGTGCGTGTGAAACACACTTGCAGGGATTGCTCTTATCACGGGCTTTATACAAGTCGATGAGCCGACGCAGCGCCCCCTGCAACTCGCCCCCTGCGCCGCTTCACCCCAGGGCCTGCTCCAGGTCTGCGATGATGTCCGCTGTATGTTCACCGCCTACGTTGAGGCGGATCAGGTTGCCCGGCACCTGCGCCAGAGCGCGACCCGCTTCGCCCTGCTGCTGGTGCGTGGAGATGGCTGGGATTGTGGCAACGCTTTTGATGCGTCCCAGGTCAGTGGCGCGCCAGATCATCTGCAGGCGGTCGAAGACGCGTCGTGCGGCCGGGATGCCCCCCTTCACCGTGAAGCTGAGCAGATGGCCGTAACGGTTGATCGGTGCGCCGTAGTCATCCGCCCCATCGACCAGCCACATGTACTTCTGTGCAATGGCGTGGCCATCGAAGCTAGGCAACCCTGGATAGTTGACAGTTTCCACGGTTGGATGCTCACTCAGCCACGCCGCCACCTGTTCGCTGCTGCGGCTCATGCGATCGACCTTGCTGCGCAAGGTGCGCAGGTCGTTCAGGATCATCAGTGCACTGAAGGGGCTGAGGCCGGGGCCGTGGTCGCGCAGCGGCAGCAGCTTGACGTACATGGCAAAGTTGGCGCGCAGCTCCTCTGGCCCGACGCGACTGGGGATGTCATGGCGGGCGATCACGGCGCCAGCAATCGCCATGCCGCTGCTGCCCATCGTCTTGCTCAGTGATTGCACCACGATGTCGGCGCCATGCTGGAGTGGACGCAGCAGCGCCGGTGTGGCGACGGTGCTGTCGACGATCAGCGGCAGGTCGTGGCGATGGGCGATCTCAGCCAGGCCAGCGATGTCGAAGACGCCCAACCCAGGGTTGCTCGGCATCTCGCCAAAGACCAGACGTGTGCCCGCGTCGATCTGGCTTGCCCATTCATCCAGGTCGAGCGGATTGCGCACCCACCGCACCTCGACGCCGCGTTCCGCCTGGTAACGCTGGCTAAAGAGCATGAAGGTGCCACCGTAACATTTGGCGCTGGCGACGATGTTGAGGCGCGTAGGGGTGTGACCATTGGCGTTGCTGCTCTCCTGCACCAGAAATGGGTTGGTCGCCATGAAGATCGCCGCCATACCCGACGACGCAACGGTGGCGCTCACTTCGCCGGGGTAGCCATAACCTTCAAGCAGCGCTAGTGTCTCTTCCAGGTAGCTCTGCGTCGGGTTGGCAATGCGGGCGTAGGTCCACGAGGGCATCTGGTACGCCAGCGCAGTCTCCATGTGGTCGCTGTTCTCAAAGTGCTGGCTGGTGGCGAAGTAGCCTGGCTCGATGATGCTGCCCTGGTTCGCTAGCGCCGCCTCCATATTGTAGAGGCCGTGCACGGCAATGGTGTCGAAGCGCTTTCTGCGCATGACGGCGCGTTGCTGCGCAGTTGCCGCCATCATCTGCGCACCGCGCGCTATGTACGCCTGCAAGCCAGGGGAAAGGGTGGTTGTCTCCATCGGTTGCTCCTGAGTCGCGAAATAAAATTCTGCTCGATGACGTGGATGTGTTACAAGTCATCGAGTGGCAGTGCCGTCGATGCCTTGATTTCCGAAAAAACCAGGCTGGTGTGGATGCGCGCTACGCCCGGGATCGGCGTGAGCTTTTCCATGACCAGCCGCTCCAACTCCTGTCGATTGCGCACCGTCACCTTGAGCAGATAGTCGTACTCGCCGGTGACATGATGACACTCCAGCACTTCGGGGAGCTGCTGAATTGCTGCGCGAAAGTGCATCACCTGCTCCACCTGGTGCAGTTGCAGCGAAATCTGAATGAAACAGAGCATGTCGAAGCCCAACCGCTCACGGTCGAGCAACGCCACGTAACCGCGAATGAAGCCCTGTTCTTCCAATCGTTTGACGCGCGCATGGACAGCGGGCGGCGACAGGTTAAGCCGCCGCGCCAACTCGGCGTTGGCGACGCCGCCTTCATGTTGCAACGTGCGCAGGATGGCGTAGTCGATTGTGTCTAGGGATGTCATTTGTGAATAAGAATAGGCTAAAATGGGGATATTGTCAATATTATTTGTTGTGTATTGAAAAATGCGGAAGAAAAGTTATATATAATGCGTATTTTTAGAAGAATATTCGCTCTTGGGGTCTGGCGGCGCTGGCGAGATTGAAAAATCGAATGTACGAGATGGCAGCTCTCTCTGGCAACGGAGTCAAGGTCTCGACCTATCCTTCCTTTGCAGTGGCGCCCGACCAGGATGTGTGGCTGCGCTTCCCCGCCGAAAAGATTCGTTGGAGCGACCGCGACAGCGGTCGGGTTCTTAACCCAGCGCAGCCATGAACGTGATTACAGCCGCGCGCCTTATTTCTGACCAATGGTCACATTTTGCTCGTGCACGGCGCCTGCCCGCACCAGGCGCACGGTAACCGTTTTGCCCGCGCGTTCGCTCGTCAGTGCGGCTTGCAGATCGTCGAGCTGGCGGATGGCCACGCCGTCCAGCGTCACCAGCACGTCGCCTTGCAGCAAACCGCCTTGCGCCGCCGGGCTGTCCGCCTCAACGGACATCAGCATCAAGCCGGTCTGCTGGCCGAGCGTGGCTTGCAACGTCGAATCCAGGCGCACTGGCTGGAGGCCAACGCCGAGATAGCCGCGCGGCATGCGTCCATGCGCTAGGAGCGTCTCGACAACGCGCCTGATCGTCGCCGCTGGCAGCGTGACGCTGGCCCCGCGCACCAATGCTGAGGTGTTGAGGCCAGCGAAGCGGCCATCCATAGTCACCAACGGTCCGCCCGAAAAGCCGGGGTACATGACGACGTCGGTCTGCAAATAGCGATCGATTTCGCTGCCGGCGCCGGTGCGCCATGCCTTGCCCAATGCGCTGACTACGCCAAGCGTTGCCTGGAGGCTGGCGCCGGGGCGTCCTAACGCCAGAACCAGGTTGCCCACGCGCAAGTCGCTGGCATCGATCCATGTCGCCGCAGTCAGGGCGGCGTCAGCCACTCGCAGCACGGCCAGGTCAGCGCCGGGATCGCGCCCCACCAGGGTGGCGGCGACGGTTTCCCCGCCCGGCAGGCCGACGCGCAGGTCATCATCACGTTCCACAACATGATGCGCCGTGATAATCACGCCATCGGCGGCATAGACAATGCCGCTGGCAGCCAGGCGGTTGCGCCCTTCGACGCGTACGATGCTAGCGCCAGCGCTTTCGACCAATCCGGCCATGGCTGAGGAGAAGTTCTTGAGGATATCTGACATAATATGCTCCTGTGTTTGAGAATGTAGGCCGTCATCCGTATGTGTGGCGCTCGATGCCGTCCACACAGCGATGGTTACACTATGCCAGATGCAATTGGCGCGCACATCTATCAAGTGGGGAGGGCAAGGTCATGATTTTGGGTAGGCGTGGGATGGCGTCGGTGCGAGCTTCCCGACAACCGGTGCGATGGCTGGTCTGTTGCTGTCGTCTGCGCGGCTAGGATTTGGGCGCTATGCGGGCGGGAGTTGAGGTGGCGCCCATGCAAGGCGCGGCGGTAACTGGTGCAAAGCATGCCTCAGTCAACCGCCGCAGCCTTGATCACTGAACTCTTCCGATCTCTTTACTTTCGTTGCATCGTCATGTCCAACTGATACGGATCGCTCGCATCGGCCGGGATCATGTAGGCGTCCGCCACAATCGCCTCGTAGTCGTCATGCACCACCACAATGGCGTAGGATTGGCCTGGCGTCACCTTTGCGTCAAGCTGATACGCGCCGTTGCGCCCACTCGTTGCGCGTGCAAAGATCATGCTCTCATCGAAATCTGCATTTACCCACTGCTCAACTGTGACGCCTGGGTTAAGGAAGACAATCAGTGCGCCGGAGATCGTGCGCCGGCTGTTGTCGATTTCGCGCACAACGCCAGTCACGTTGACCGGTTGTACGCGGCTGCCGGAACGCCGCCCTTCCGCCACCGTAAAACTGCCGCGCTGCACGCGGCGGTCGCCGATGTACAGTTCCAGCGTGAACTCACCGGCCGGCAATCCATCCGGATGTGAGAGGCTGACCCAGCTGGCTGTGATGCCGTCGTCTTCCCACACGTCCTCTTCGGCAAGCACCTCCTCGCCTTCGTAGAGCCAGCGCGTGCGCCAGGGCGTGCCTTTGCTCATGTTGCTGACGGAAAAGGTGGCGTACACTGTCTGTACGTCAATGAAGGTGTTGCCCGCATTGATCGGCTGCGCGTTGTCGGTGACATCGGTGGCGAAGGTAATGGGGCCAAACGTTGCGTTGGCAGCACTGCTGCTTGTTGTCCCGACGGTGACTGCGCCGGTGTGCAGCAACACGCCATCCAGCCGCATGTCGACGGTGTATAGCCCGTCCGGCAGTCCTTCCTCGCTGTAGAGATGCAGCCAGGTCGTGCCGCTGGCGCCTTCGGACCAGGCAATGGTATCTGCATAGGCGCGTTCGCCGTCGATCTTCCATTCATAGGCAAAGGTCTGCCCGTTGCGGAAGCTACTGTACTCGAAGCTGACGTAGATGTCGGTGACGCCGCTGGGGAAGGAAGTGAGCGGGCGCGTCACTTTGCCCTGGCGGTTGACGGCGTCGCCAAATTCCACGCCAGCAATCGTGGCTGTCGTGCGACGACCCACCGCTGTGGCGCGTGCACCCAACCCGGATTTTGTGCCTTGGCCCAGAGCGGCATTGTCGTAAAAGCGCAGCGCTATCGTCGCCGGGCGCACCAGACTGATTTTGCCAGCGACGTCGGAGCGCGAGTAACCGGCTGTGGGCACGCCCACGAAGTTGCCTTCATTGTCGATTGCCAGCCCACCTGAGTTGCCAGGATTGACCTCGGCGTCGGTCTTGATCCACTCAAATTCGCCGTTGTTGTCTTCATCCAGGAAACCGGAGACCACGCCTTCGGTGTAGGTGACGGTGGCGCCGCCTAGCCCTGGATAACCGATCACCGCCAGGCGGTCGCCGGGCAGCAGGCTTTCGCTGTCGCCGCGCGGCAGCGTCGTCAAACCGAGATTGGCCGGCAACGCCGCGCGCGCGTCATCCAACAATCCTGTGATCTGCAGAATGGCCAGATCATATTGGGGGTCGTGGCTGATCATCCTGGCGGCGTAGCGCAGCACGGGCGCCCCGCGCAGGTCATTGGGCATAACGCCAATGCCAGCGAAGCCATCGTCGTTGTACAGTTTACCCGTGTCCGGGTCGCCCATCACGTGGAAGTTGGTAAGGATCAATCCCTTGTCAGCATCCATGATTGTGCCGCTGCCCGTGTCGTAGAGATCACCAGCATTGTCGGGCACCAGGATCAGCACAGTCGATTTGAGCGCGCGTTGCAGCGCAGTGCGATCGACGGCGCTGACTCGTCCGTCGGCGAATGCCCCCCCCAACACAAAAAGGACAGCCGCCAACAACGCCAGTCGCCGCAGCGCACGGTCGGGGTGCGCAC
>DMDA01000088.1:72543-105006 GCA_003451595.1 Chloroflexota bacterium
GCGCACGGTCGGGGTGCGCACGTTGGCGCCAGTGCAGCACGGCAGTGAGTCGGGTGCGGATCATCAGTTGCCTCCTTCCTGTGTAGCGGCGCCGCTGGTGAAGCCGTCGGCGGCGGTCGTGGCTGGCGTCGGTCTGGCAGCCTGCAATCGCAGGCTATTGGTGACGACGGCGAAATCGCGCGCGTTGGCCGCCCAGTCAGCGGCGTCGGCGCGCAATGAGACCACGTAGAACACGCCGTCTTGGACAAACAAGATGTCTTGCGCCTCCACGATGACCGGCAGCCCGGTTGCGCCGGCGTCCCGTGTGGGGTCGGCGACGAAGCCATAGGTGGCGACGATCGCAGGGAGGCCGCCCAACACCTCCATCGACGTCGCCTCCAGCTCGCGGTAGTTGCTCAGCTCGGTGGACAGCTTCAGGCCACGGTCGAAGCGCGCCAGTTCTAGCGTTTCGTCTGGGCGCAACGGACGGCTTGTCACCTCGATGCGGCTGTCAAAGGTGCTGGGGCTGCCGAGATTCACGGCGGTGAAACCTGTGTTGCCATCGGCGCGCAACACCCATTGCTCCGGGTAGGCGAGACGCAGGCCGCCATCATTGATGCTTGCCAGCTTGCTGGCGTTGTAGACCTGGTTGCGGATGCCCAGCGCCAGGAAGAGCGCAAAGAGCACTGTCACCGTGACAGCGATATCGTTGCGGATTTGCTCGCGCGGATCGGGCGCGGCGTTGGTCGGGCTAGGCTTGATCAGGCGATCGACCCACATCGTCATGCTGCACCCCCTTCGTCGGTGGCGGGTTTGGCTTCCCAACTGTCGCCACTGGCGGAAAGCTGCGCTACCCGCGCCGTCTCTTCGTTGGCGCGGCGCACCAGCCAGGCGACGGCGCCCATCATCACCAGCGTCAGGAAGACGCCCAGCAGCAGATCGCGCCAGAGATCACCACCAAAGCTGCCAGCGCCGGTGCGTTCGATCAGGAAGAAGTACAGACCGGTCAAGGTGGCAGCCAGCAGCACGCCGCCGGGAAGGTACACCAACGGTGTCTTCTCGAAGCGCGCCTGGCCGATGAAGTAGCCAAGCACACCCGCCATGCTGGCGTAGCCCAACGTATCGACAACCACGCGAATCGAGCCGATGTTGAGATCGACGCCGCCATGCTGCAACACATAGACAAAGTTGCTCACTGTCGCTACACCCAGCCCGGCGGCGACGGCGTAGATCACCCCGTCCAATCGCTCGTCGAATTCAGGGTTATCGAAGACCACCACCCGCACGGCGCCGTAGATGATGGCCGCTGCCACCATCCCCACCACCAGAATGTTGCCGAGCAGTTGCGACCACCAGTACGCTCCCAGCCAACTCTGCGTGTCGAAGATGACACCAAAGATCGGCAGATGCAAGGCTGCTGCCAACAGCAAGCCGGTCAGATAGACGCCGGCCACCAGCCGCTTGGGTTCCGGTTCCGCGCGGTCGAGGCGGTAGAAGATCAGCAACCACAACAGCGCCGGCGTCACCGCCATCAGCAGCCCCAGGATGATCAGCCCAGTCTCGTTCAACGCCGCGCCGATGCCGGCGAACAGGTTGAAAATCGCTACGAAGATCAGCAGCGCCACCAGTTCCAATGTGATAGAGCGCAGGAAACTGGGGCGGCGTGGTGGAGCGGCAGGCGGCCCGCTGTCAGGTATGACGCTTGCTGACACAGTGTTCTCCTCTCAGGATGAGTACGGTTTGGATCAAGGCGTTATCGGCAATTTTGTTTGACATATCACAGGAATGCGCAGTAAGATGAGCTTCCTTGTGTGCTATATGAGTGTGCTGTATGATGGCGGCGCTATAGTTGGGTTGCAATGCAACCTATAGCACCGCAACCTTCGCTACTTACTTGTGAATAACATACGTTGCAATGTCCGTCAACTCGAAACCCACGCAGGCTTTGGTCTATACACCCAAGGTGCTGCATCAACTCATAGCATATCTGCGTTGCCAGCCGCGTTTTGCTCTCGACACGGAAAGTGACAGCCTGTATAGCTATCATGGCAAGGTCTGCCTGATCCAGATTTCGGTGCAAGACGAGCACCACACACCGGAGGCGCTAGAGATTGTTGACTTTCTGGTTGATCCGCTGCGGCTTGATGACTTGACGCCTTTGGGCGAGTTGCTTGCCGATCCCGCCGTCGAGGTGGTGATGCACGCCGCCGACAATGACATGCTCATGCTCTATCGCAGCTACGGCTTCACCTTTGGCCGCGTCTTCGACACGCAACTGGCGGCGCGTATTCTTGGTTGGAGCCAGGTTGGATTGGCGGCGCTGCTGGAGAAGCACTTTGGCATTGTCAGCAACAAGCGGATGCAGCGCACCGACTGGGGCAAACGCCCTCTGACGCCACAACAGATTGCCTACGCCCAGATGGACACGCACTATCTGTTGCCATTGCGCGACCTCCTGGTGTCAGAGCTACAAGCGCGCGGGCGTTGGGAAGAGGCGCAGGATGCGTTCGCCGCACTGGTCGCCGCTGATCCGGCTGCCCGCACCCCAGAAGAGCGCACCTTCTGGCAAATGAGGGCGGTGCGCGATGTCCCACGTCAGCAGCATGGTGTGTTGGAAGCACTCTGGCAGTGGCGCGAAGACGCCGCCCGCGCGGCGGATCGTCCACCGTTCAAGGTGGTCAACGACGCTGTGTTGATCGACCTGGCCAAGTTGCAACCGGAGACGAAGGCGGCGCTCGAAGATGTGCCGGGGCTTTCCGAGCTACAAATACGTCGCTACGGTGATGAGTTGCTGCGCACGATCCAGTTGGGGCGTTTACGACCATTGCCGACGTTGCCCAACGGTGAAGGCCGGCCGGAGCAACAGCTGGACAAACCGGCGCAGCTTCGCTATGACGCGTTGCGGCGCTGGCGCACGGAAACTGCACGCGCGCGCGGCGTCGACGCCGATATTGTCCTTCCCAACAGCACGCTTTTCACCATTGCTCAAAGCCACGCGGCCTCGCTCGAAGCGTTGGCGCAGCTCGCCGGACTCACCCCCTGGAAGTTGCAGCATTATGGCCCGGCGATCCTCGACATTCTCGCCCAGACCGCTGCGTTGCAGCCTGCCTGACCAGCACGCAATGTGCACGGAGCGCTGACGCCTCAAGACAGAATGCGTCCGGGCGTAATTGCGTGGGTTTGCAGCAGCAATTCTCTCCTTTGGGAACTAATTCGGCGTCGATGACGCTTTGAAGAGATGCCAGCGCACAGTCACATTCGCTGCCGCGCCGGATTCAGCTTTCCGAGGAGGGAAGTCGCCTATGTCCATCTTTCGCTTGCCCTTGCCGATTCTTTGTTTGCTAGTTGTTGCGCTCTTGGTCACTGCCTGCACCAACCAACCCGGCGAACCACCCGGCGCCGCCGCGACCATCTCAGCGCTGACAACTGCCAATGCTGCGCTGTCAACGCAAGTGGCGGAAATGGCCGCAACGCCTGTTGCATCCATCGCCACATCCGCTGTGGATGTTGCTCTGCCTGCCGCAAATGTTGCCATCCCTGTCTCGCCGTTGTCTATTTCCCAACCTGCTACAGCAGGGGCGTCGGGTCACCTACTGCCGGGATTGGTCGCCAATCTGACGCTGGCGTCGCCCGGAGCAACGCTCAACGACCTGCGCTTTGACCCTGGCGCCAACCGCCTCTACATCGCCGACACCGACGAGCAAGTGCATGTGGTGGACGCTGCAAGTTATACTGTGCTGGCAACGCTGCCGGGGCTGGGCAGCAATCTTGAACTCGACGCGCGCAACGGTCGTCTCTATGTCTACCGCGCTTTCGTGCGCGAAGGTGAAGCGCCAGCGATCCACGTGATCGATACAGCTACGCTAGCGGAAGTTGGCGTGCTGCGTGGTGGCGCTATCGCCATTGACGCGGAGCGCAACCGCCTGTTTGTGGGCGAGCCTTACACATACAGCACCACCGACGCCGCTCCTGGCGTGCAAGTGATCGATGGCGCCACGCTGCAATTGTTGGGCGAAATCGATCAGCCTGGCGCGCCAGTCTACAACCCGGCCCGCAACGAGGTGCTGATCGTCGCCTACACCGTCTACACTGCCGACCCGGAGACGCTGCAGGTCACGGGCGATCTCTTCCCGGAACTGACCGACCTGGACCAGATCGGTTTTCTCTGGTGCAATGGCTGTCGCTGGGCGGAGCGCGCCTGGGTGGCGCCCGACCTCGGCATGATTGGGGTGGACATTCGCGCCCACTGCACGGGCAAGGGCTGTGGCGTCGAAGATGCGCCCCGTTGGTTGGACGCTGCTACGCTGGCCCCAGTCGATCCCGCGATTGCACCAGAAGTGCAGGCGGGCTGCGGCACAGCCATCAGCGCAGTGAACGCCGTGGATGGCCGCTTCTATCGCAGTCGCTTTTACAACCGCTACGTTGTCTTTTCCAATTTGCTCGTCAGCGACGCTGCAGGGGCGCCGATCACGTTACGCGATGGACTGAGCATCGACTTCGTCAACGCACACACCGGTCAGGGTTATCTCCCCGATGGCGCCGTGCTTGACCTGACGACGCTGACGCCAATCGGTCGCTGGCCCGCCGCATGTGTGATGGGCTATGATGATGACCAGGGGCGGCTCTTTGGCAGACGCGAAGGCAACCTCCTGGTCATTGCCGAACAGGGTGGAGCGGCGTCAGAACCGGCGCCACCGCGTCTTGAGACGTTGCCGGATGCCTGGATCACCGGCATCAAGGTTTCACCCAATTATGCCGTCGACGCCACACTGCTGGCGGAGGTTGAGACGGGCGATCTCTATCGTTCCACCGATGCCGGCGCAACGTGGGCGAAGTTGCGCGGTGGGCTGCCCGATCACGATTATCAAACGCTCTACGCCTTTTTCTCACCCAACTACGCTGCCGACCGCACGCTTTACGTCACCGGCCACCGCAGCGACTACTGGGGCTATGGCGTCTGGCGCTCGACCGACGCCGGCGATACATGGACGCCGCTCTGGAATCATCTCGTGCACCTGCGCGGGGAAGCGATCACGTTCGCCGACGATTTTGCCCAGAATCAGACGCTAGTGCTGAAAGCGCAATTTCATGACGTGTTCACCGGCGTCAGCGGCGCCTCCTATCAGCAGTCAACGGATGGCGGGTTGAGCTGGACGTTGGTCGTGACAGGTGACTACAGTACGGCAGCCGGAATGACGCCGCTGCCGCCAGTAAGTGAACTGCTGCCAGGCGCAGCAGTCAACGCCATGCCGGTCGTCGAACAAGATTTCGTCTCCAATCAAGTGCGCTTCAGCGCCGACGGGCGCACCTGGCTCACGACCACGATCACGACGCCGCCGGGTGAGTTGTTGTTGGGCGTCTATCCTGCGCCAGACTATCCCACCGATCCGACGCTCTACATTGCGAGTGGCTCGTCGCTCTGGCGCTCGACCGACGCTGGCGTGACGTGGTCGCAATGGGATGACGCCCGCTTCGCCGATCCCAACGATCTGAACAACAAGATGCGGGCATTGGCGCTTTCTCCCCTGTTGGCTGATGGCGGGTATCGCCTCTTTGTGGGCACGGGAACCGGTCAGGTCATCACATTTGACCCGACCACATTGGTGTGGGCGTCGCCGCCAGTGGCGCCAACGGCAAGCCACGACGCACCCGCCGTCGCATTGCAGTTGCCGACGCCGACGCCCGCACCGACAACGCCATTGACGGGGACGCCCCCTGACGGCTTCTATCGACCGACCGGAGACTTGGCGTTGCGCTGGGAGAATGATGCACGCGTGCAACAGGCGCTAGGCTGGGCCACGACCGCTGAAGCAATCACCAGCCCTGCTGCCATCCAGCGCTTTGACAACGGGGTGATGATCTGGGTGCAGGAAACGGGACGCATCTATGCCTTCCTGAGCGATGGTCGCTGGCTCAGCTATGCCGACGCTTTCAGGGAAGGCGATCCTGAATCCGATCCAGCTTTCAGCCCGCCCCCCGGTCGTGAACAGCCCATGCGTGGCTTTGGCAAGGTGTGGCGTGAGCACGCCGACTTGCGCGACGCCATTGGCTGGGCGCTGGCAAAGGAGGAACCGGCTACCGCGGCCCGTCTGCCCTTTGAGCGGGGCGCTGCGCTACGCGTCGGGGTGTTCCTGTACACGATGTTCGGCGAAGAGACAGGGCGTTGGGAATAAGGGAAGGAAGATTGGGAGAATGTGAGACTGGAGCGCGATCTCTATTTCGTCCAATCTTTCCAATCCACCCCCTGATACGCCCAATCCAACACCTCAACGGTGTGCCACAACGGTAAGGGGTTGTTTAGCAACTCTAGGTGTGTTCTGATTTGATTCATGCAGCCAATGTTGCCGGTGACCACGGCGGCGGCGCCTGTGCCCAGGATATTGCGCGCCTTGCGTTCGCCGATGGCGCGCGCCAGCTCCGGTTGTTCCAGATTGTAAGTTCCCGCCGACCCACAGCACAGTTCGCCTTCAGGAATCTCCGCAATATGCAGGTTGGGAATCTGGCCGAGTAGACGACGCGGGGGCGCCGTGACGCGCTGTGCGTGTGACAGGTGGCACGCATCGTGGTAGGCGACCGTCAGCGGTTGCGCCAGGGGCGGCGGTGTGGCGATGCCCAGCGTATCGAGAAAGACGCTGATATCGTGGACACGGCTGCCAAGCATGGCCGCCTGCGTGGCCTCTGCTGTGCCGGCAAAGAGCAACTCATACTCGTGCATGCCTGACCCGCAGCCTGCCGCATTGGTGATGATCGCGTCAACATCGGTCGGGAAGACCGCTAGGTTGCGGCGCGCCAACTCACGCGCCTGCGCCGCCTCGCCGATATGCAGCGAGAGTGAACCACAGCAGCCCTGCCCGCGCGGGATCACCGTCTCGACGCCGTTGCGCGCCAGCACCCGCAGCGTCGCCCAGTTGATCTGCGGCGCCAGCACCTGTTGCACGCAGCCCGTCAACAACGCCACGCGAGCACGACGTTGTCCTTGCGCCGGATACAGTTCCGGCAGCGGCGGCGCTGGCGGCAGCGTCTCAGGCAGGAGGTCGAGCATGGCGCCAAACGCACCGGGCAGCAAGTTGCCCAGCCAACGCCCGATACGCCCGCTCTGCACCGCCAGGCGAAAACGGTCTGGATAGGGCAAGGTTTCCTTGATCAGAGTGCGCACGGCGCGGTCGAGTAGCGGACGTTCGCGCTCGGCCTCGGCGCGGGCACGAAAGGGCGTCAGGAGATGACTATACTCCACGCCGGAGGGGCACGCTGTTACGCACGCCATGCAGCCTAAACAGCGGTCGATATAGGGCTGCGCCTCCGCCAGCGCCATCTCGCCTTCGAGCACTTCCTTCATCAAAAAGATGCGTCCACGCGGCGAATCCATCTCTTCGCCGAGCACTTTGTAGGTAGGGCAGGTGGCAAGACAGAAGCCGCAGTGCACACAGCTTTCGACGGCTTTCGCCATTGCTGCGCCCTGGGGACCAAGTGTTTCGATAGGAATCGCGTGTAGCATGCGTCACTCACAGAGTTGGGAAACGGTTGGCGGGATCAAGTACGTGTTTGATGCGCGCAACCAGTGCAGCGCCGGTGCGCGCGCCTACGAAGGGCCATGTCGCCTCACCGCGCAGGATCAGCCCGCTCAGTTGGAGTTGCGTCAGCAGGGCGTCAAGCGCTGTCAGCTCGCCCGGCCAGGCGATCCAGGCAGCGGCGCCGCCGCCGAAGTAGCGTCGTTGCGCGCCATGCGCGTGCAGCGCCTGCTCCAGCACGGGAATGGTGTTCAAGGTGACGGGCGTTTTGACCAGCGCCCATCCCGCCGGCGCCCAGCCAAAGACGCTGCCGTCTGTCCAAAATGCAGCTTCGTTCGGCAGCGGTGCACCGCCGCCCAGCCAGCTCAGCAGGTTTTGCTGGCGCGCCTCCAGCGTTGTCGCCAGCCCGCCCTGTCGGATGTAGAGCACCGGCGTCCCATCCTCGATCAGCAAGTCGAGCGCCTCGATGTCAAAGGCGGAACTGCTGAGCCGGGCTATCGCGGTCAGTGCGTCATCGAGCGTAGGCTGTGGTGCGCGCACGGTGACGTACGCTGGCGGTTGAGGAAAGACCTTGAAACTTGCCTCGACGATGACGCCCAGCCGTCCGATGCTGCCGACAAGGAGCTTGGGCAGATCGAAGCCAGCGGCGTTCTTGACAACCTTGCCACCGCCGCGCACCAATCTTCCCTGTCCATCCACGAAGCGCACGCCGATCAGAAAGTCGCGCACGCCGCCGTAGCGCTGTCGCCCCGAGCCGCTGAGACCGGTGGCAATTGTCCCGCCCAAGGTGGCGCCTGCGGCAACCAGCGGCGGGTCGAAGGGAAGATATTGGCCATGCTCCGCCAATGCGGCTGCGATCTCTTGCAGGCGCGTGCCTGCGCGCGCAGTGAAGACGAACTCCCCCGGCGCATATTCGACGATGCCGGTCAGGCGGTGTGTGGCGAGCACGGTTTGGCCTGTGCTTGCGGCGCTGAGCAGCGGCTTCGTGCCGCCGCCGCGCACGACGATCTGTTCATGCGTACAGATGGCGGACTGAACCGCCTCGATGCTTTCAGGTGCAATAGTCGCGGTTGCTGACATAGTCTGGCTGCCTATTCGCGTGAAAGGATGCCCTGACGTTCGAGCGGATGCAGGCCGTGACTGCGCAACGCTGGCGCCTCGTTCGTCGGGAACATTTTGCCGCGGTTGGCGATTTCATGAGGGTCAAGGGCGCGGCGTAGTTCAGCCATCACCTCCAGGTCGGTCTCTGTAAACATCGTTGGCATGTGCTGACGTTTCTCCATGCCAACGCCGTGCTCGCCCGTGATGGAGCCGCCCAGGTCAATGCACATGTGGATGATCTCACTTGCCAGCGCTTCGGCGCGTTCTAGTTCGCCGGGCACGCGACCGTTGAAAAGAATCAATGGGTGCAGGTTGCCATCGCCGGCGTGAAAAACGTTGGCAACGCGCAGCTGGTGAGCGCGGCTGAGACGCTCGATCGTTGCCAGCGCTTCGCCCAGCCGGCTGCGCGGCACCACCCCATCCTGCACCAGATAGTCTGGGCTGAGGCGACCGACCGCAGAGAAGGCGCTCTTGCGTCCTTTCCAGATGCGCGCACGGTCGGCGTCATCTTTGGCCACTGTGACGGTTTTGGCTCCAGAGCTTTCTATCACCTGGAGCAGGTGGGCAAATTCCGCCTCAACCTGGATGCGCTCGCCTTCCAACTCGACGATCAACAGTGCTGCAGCATCACGTGGGTAGCCGGCGTGAACGGCCGCTTCCGCCGCTTCAATGGCGAGGGCGTCCATGATCTCCATTGCGCCCGGCAACAGGCCGGATGCCACGACCTGCGCCACCGCATCGCCGGCAGCTTCGAGCGAGTCGTACGCCGCCAGTACGGTGCGATACAACGCTGGTTTGGGCAGCAGTCGCAGGGTGATCTCCAGCGCCACGCCGAAGAGTCCTTCGGAGCCAACAAAGAAACCGGTCAGATCGGGGCCAACGCCTTCCAAACTGGCGCCGCCGAGCTGAACAACTTCACCGTCGGGCAGCACTGCCTTGATGCCAAGCACATGATTGGCGGTCATGCCGTACTTCAGGCAGTGGGCGCCGCCGGAATTGAAGGCGACGTTGCCGCCGATGGTGCAGATGAGCTGGCTGGAGGGGTCGGGGGCATAGTACAAACCGTGTGGCGCGGCGGCGCGCGAAACATCCAAATTGATCACGCCTGGCTCAACCACGGCGATGCGTTGCCTTGGGTCGAGATGCAGAATGCGGTTCAGCCGGTTGAGCGCGATCACAACCCCATCCTCCACCGGCAGCGAACCGCCGGAGAGACTGGTGCCGCTGCCGCGCGCCACGAAAGGGACGCCGTAGCGGTGGCACAGCCGCACGGTCTGGATAACCTCTTCTTGTGTTTCGGCCAGGACAACAGCGGCGGGACGGGCGCGAAAAGCAGTCAGCGCGTCCGATTCGTAGGGCGTCATCTCGGCTGGACGACGCAGCAGACGCGTCGCCGGTATTAGGCGTCCGAGATCGTGGAGCAGGTTGTCTGATGGCATAGCGACTCCTGGATTGGTGCGAGTTGTCAGCATTGTAGCCGATCCGTGCATATGAATCAACTGAACGCGGGAACTTCGAACATCTCCATGCAGTAAGCTCAAACATCTGACGCTTTACAGAAGTGTTAGGTTTGTAGCATAGTGGAATTATCAGGAATTATCTGTTGTTATCCAAAGGATCGGTGATCAGATGAAACGCCATCAGGTTGCACTCATCATCGCGCTGGCATTGCTGGCCGCGGTGGCGTCCACGTCGCTCGCGCGCGGGGAACCTGCCGTTGCCACAGGACAAAATGCACCTCTGCGCTCTGTGGCCCTGGTTGCACCCGACGATGCTCTGGCGTCGGCGCTGCGAGCGGCTACTCTGGTCGTGCGGGCGCGTGTTGACCAGGTTGTCAGCCGTTGGGCCGATGACCATTCTCATCTCCAGAGTGAGAGTACGTTGGCGCTCCATTATGTGCTGCGGGGAGCAGTGGATGGTCCACTGGTTGTGCACACCATCGGCGGTTATCTTCCAGCGGAGAATCTGGCCATGATCGATTCTGAGGCGCCGACTTTGACTGTGGGCGAAGAAGTAATTCTGTTGCTGGCGCCGGCGCACGCGGGTTATACGATTGTCGGGCGCCACGATGGCAAGTACAACGTGTTGGGGGAAAAGGTGTATTTTGCTGGCGCACACGATGGCGTCGCACTGGATGCGTTCTACGCCCGATTGCACCAGCTTGCCCCAGACATTACGGCGCCTGAAGGCTGGGCGGGGTTGGAAGCCAATCTGCACACCGCCGTTCCGGTGCAAGCTGCGGATTTCGTCTATAATGAACGTAAATGGCCGGGTGCGCTTGTACCATTCTACGTGAATTTGAACTCGAGCAGGATGGATGCCGGCAACGGCGCCAGCGATGACTTCCAGTCGGCCATCCTGAATGCCGCGCTGACCTGGAGCCTGGTGGAGTCCGCCGACTTTACGTTGGAGTACGCTGGCGCAACGACAGCGACAACCTCCGCCTACGACCGTACGAATAATATATTCTTCATCGACAGAGGATTGGTCGACAGCAACGGGGTGCGGCAGCCGCTGGCAACAGCGACGGTCTGGTTCAGCAATGGAATCATCCTGGATGCGGACATTGCCATCAACGACGCCTATCCATGGGACGCCACCGGACAACCAGATCGCAGCGAAGTCGATCTGGAGAGCGTAGTTGCACACGAACTTGGGCACTGGTTGTCGCTTGGTCACGATCCTGACGGGCGCGCTGTCATGTACTACGCTATCACAACTGGGACGTTGAAGCGCGTGCTCTTCGACAACGATCGCCGCGGCATTGAGTTCATCTACCCGTGCGCTGCCGATCAGATCTGTAATCCGACAACAACACCAACGCCAACGCCCACCGCAACACCAACGCCCACCGCAACACCGACGCCGACAGCCACGCCCACTGTCACCCCCACCATAGCGCCAACACCTACGCCGGTGACTCAGCTCGTCACGCACGCGGGAGGCGGGGTTGTAGAGTATGCTCCCGACGCAAATAGCCATATTGTATTACTTGTGCCGCCCAACGCAGTGGAGAGTGACACCGTCGTCACAATCGAACTGACCAGCGCGGCGCCAACGCCACCCATGAATCATCAGCCGGTCATGAACTACTTCCGCGTGCACGCAGGCCCGCTCGGTATGGAACAGAGCACGACTTTCTTTCATCTGCCGGTTACGCTCACGGTGACGTATAGCGCGGTTTCGGGCAGCAGCAATGGTGATTCACTGCGCTTGCTGGCGCTCGATGAAGGCAGCCTGCGTTGGGCGGAGCTTGTGTGCGAATCCGCAGCCGAGGATAGCGATACACAACGCGTGACTGCCACAATTCAGCAGCCATCGGTATACGGGCTGTTCCGCATTGATAATGCGCTCTATCTGCCGCTCACGCAGCGTTCAAGGTGACGGGGTTGCTGGCTTGAAAAGGTGGGCTTGAAAAGTCATGGCGCCCGAACTTCGGGCGCCATTTTATGGAAAAATCAATTCTAACCACTGCTGCCAGGGCGTCTGATTTCCCCTATCTGACGGACTGGTTGGCTCCACCGCCGGGGAAGGCGTGGGCGCCGGCGGGCCTTCGTAGACCACGACGGGTAAATCTCCTTCTTGCACTAGACCAATGCCGTCACGCGCTAACAATGCGAGGTAATAGGGGTCTTGCACGCGTGCCAGTTCAGCTTGTAGATTTGCATGGCGCTGGCGACTGGCTGCAACTTGCTGGCGCATCGTCAGGATGTCCTGGCGGGTTTGCTCCAGCCTGGCAAGCCGCTCGAAGTACCCTGCCACAAAGACAACACACAACGCGGCAAGTAGCAAGAGCAAGGGCCGAGGATTGCGCCGGCGTTCCGGTTCGCGGGAAGGTGCCAATGGCAAGGGTGGCGTCGTCATACGTGTTGACAGTGTATCACGACTTCAGGGTGAAAATCAATCTCTTTATAAACAATAGATCGATGTGCAATGAAAAATGCGGATAACAGACAAAAAAAGCGGAGGCTCGATTGAGCCTCCGTGTGCCGCAGGAGGGACTTGAACCCCCATGAGCGCTGTGCCCACTACGCCCTGAACGTAGCGCGTCTGCCAATTCCGCCACTGCGGCGAATTCAATTTACTTACATTTCAAGCATATCATCATGGCGACCGCGTGTCAAATCTGGATACGCGCAAGGACATCTCCAGGCTGTGAGTCAATCGTTGCCGGGGGTGGGCTGCTGTCCAGATTCGTCGGCTGGCGCCTGACTGGCAGGGATGCGCCGGGCGTTGATATACCAATCGGCAAAGCCAACGAATCGTTCCGACGGGACATTGAGCGTGCCAATCTGCACATGCTTGACGCGCGTGCTCACGCCATAGGTGTAGAGTGGATGAAACAGCGGCAAGGATGGCAGTTCGTCGGCAAAAATCGTCTGAAATTGAGCATAGAGCGTTTTGCGTTCAGCTTCATCTGTGATCTGGCGCGCAGCTTCCATCAACTGATCCGCCTCGGCATTTTGCCAACCGGCGTAATTCTGCCCATTGCCCTCAGTCTGGCTGCTGTGCCATTGGGGGTAAGGGTCAGGGTCGCCGACCTGGTTCCAGTCGGTCAGTGCTGCCTCAAAGGTGCGCGGCGCCAGAAAATCGCTCACGAGGCCGCTGAAAGGGACGGCCTCGACGTCGGCGCGCACGCCGATTGCAGACCAATCCGCTGCCAGTTTTGCCCCAATCTGTTGATGCAGATTGTCGTCCTTGACGAGCAGAATGAATGCAAGCGGCTTGTCATCCTTGTCGCGCACACCGTCGCCATCGCTGTCGATCCAGCCCGCTTGATCGAGCAATGTCTGCGCTGCAGTTGGATCGTAGGGGTATTGGCGCACTTCTGGTGTATAGGCCCAATGACCGGGGGCAAGCAGTCCACTCGCCATGACACCCTGCCCGGCGAGCGTTTCCGTAATCAGCTGTTCGCGGTCAATTGCGTACAGAAGCGCCTGCCGTACATTGCGATCCTGAAAGAAGGGGGCGTTGGGATTGTTGACATTGAGCACGACATTTTCGTAGCCAGATTCGACAGATGAAAAGAGTTGAATGTCATTACGGGCGGCGGCGTTCCTGGCATCACCCGGCGCCAATAGCCCCAAGCCGTCAATCTGCTGAGATTCGAACGCAGCGATGACGTTGCCATAGTCGGGGAAGAAGCGAAACTCCAATGCTGAGATAAAGGGAGATGCATCTCCGTTGACGGAGCTAGGTTCGAGGCGCACGTGATCTGGCGTCATCTCGACGATGCGCATTGGCCCTGCACCAATTGGATTTGCCGTCAGTGGTTCCGTGACCAACGTATGCGCCGGCATTCCCTGATAGATATGCTGAGGAAGAATGCCGACCGTTGTTAGGTCTAGAAATGGTGCAAATGGCTGAGGCAAAGTGATTTGGAGCGTGCGGTCGTCCAGCTTTTCAACTGTAACGCTGCGCCACGGCGCCGGCAGGCCAGGAATCTCTGCCAGCCCTGGGTCTTGTAGGATCGAATAGGAGAAGATGACATCATCAATCGTCAGCGGGTAGCCGTCATGCCAGAAGAGACCGGGTTTCAGGCGAAATTGATAGATACGGCCATCCGTGACACTCCAGCTTTCCGCCAGGTCGGGCACGATGCGGCCATTTTCACCCAGTTGCGTCAGCCCGCGATAGACAAGACGACAGAGGTCGCTGTCAACGTTGTTGGTGTGACTCTGGCACCAGACCGGGTGCAGATATTGAGGAAGCCCCGCTACGCCTTCGCGGAAAACGCCGCCCTGGTCGGGGACCAAAACAGTAGGCACGGTGTAGGTGGCAAAGCCGAGCATCACCACCAGCGTAACGATCGTCGCCAGGGCAATCACCACCAGCCAACGCATGTGTCGCCCCAGACTGTCCGCCGGAGTAATCACACCGTTCGCCGCCGATGACCGGGTAATAGGTGGCATTTGCATCTGTCAATTCAGGTGAAAAAAGCGGATAGGGCGCACCTATCCGCTTGCAGAGTGTAGAACGTGTTTAAGCGATCATGACGGTGACGAGGGCGAGCAGGAGGAAGACGCCGGTCAACACAAAGGTCAATTGCCATAGCGTTTTCTCGATGCCACGCCGCGTGCGATAGATGTCGCTGCCGCCAAAGACCGCGCCCAGCCCGGCGCCGGTTTGCCCCTGAATAATGACCACTGAGATGAGCGCAATTGCCACAATATCCATTGCGATCATCATAAAGGTTGTGATATTCATTGAGTATTACCTCGTGTTTTTTGGCAAAAGTATCAATGCGCCACACAGACGCATAGAGCGTCAGTATAGCAAGGACTGCACCAGGCGCCAAATTCCTAGCGGATGGGATAGCAGCCAATCGTGTGTAAGGCGCGGCTGACAGCAAAAAACCCGGTAGACGTTCTCTAACCGGGTGAGTCAAGATTGTTTAGATCACGGCTGCACGCCCCCACTGCATCTGTCCCCCACTGCATCTGTGTGGGATGACATCCGTGTGGGATGACCAGTTATGCCTGCGGGGCGGAGGTGTCGCTATTCACCGGTTTTTCGATGGCGGTGTCGGCCTGCGCCTTCTTCTGGGCTTCGAATCCCGACTCTTTGCGGAATTCTCTGATGCCTTTCCCCACTGCACCAAAGACTTCAGGCAATTTGCCGACGCCAAAGAGCATCGTCACAATCACCAGAATCAAGATCAATTCGACAGGGCCAAAGTTAAACGGCAGCATGTACGTTCTCCTTGAAAGCTAACACGCGGTGCACTCTATCGCAGCGCCGATTGGTGTCTGACGCCCATTATAACACGCCAGATGCCTAGCGCAAGTAAGTAATCCGATCTACGCTGACTTGGCGTCCTGAAAACGACCGTTTGTGCTAAAATAGTGCGCTATGTTGATGGAATTGCGCATCCGAAATTTTGCCATTATTGACGACCTGCGACTGGAATTTGGTCCTGGCCTCAACATTCTCACCGGTGAGACCGGCGCCGGCAAATCGATCATCATCGACGCTGTTGGCTTGCTGCTTGGCGACCGCGCGGCTGCCGAGTGGGTGCGCTCTGGCGCCGATCTGGCCAGCATCGAAGCGGCTTTTGTGTTGCCCGCCGATGCTGAACGTGCGGCTGCCGTCAAAACGCTGCTCGAAAGTGAGAGCCTGGATGACCCGGACGCGCCACAGTGGGTCAATCTGAGTCGAGAAGTGCGGCGGAATGGTCGGAATATCTGCCGTATCAATGGGCGCAGTGTCAGCCTGCAAATGTTGGCGGAGGTTGCCGGTTTGCTGGTCGATGTGCACGGGCAGGGTGAGCACCTGGGGTTGTTGCAGCCCAAGACGCATATCCACCTGTTGGATCGTTACGGCGCCCTGTTGCCGCTGCGCGCCCAGGTTGCCGAACGCGTGGCGGAGTTGCGTCGTGTCCGCAGCGAGTTGCAGAAATTGCGCCAGGATGCCCGCACGATTGCCCAGCGGCTTGACATGCTCAGTTTCCAGGTGGAAGAGATTGCCGCTGCCGCTTTGCGTCCTGGCGAAGATGGCGAATTGGAGTCGGAGCGGCGACGACTGGGCAACGCTGAGGCGCTGACAAGCCTGGCGCAGACCGCGGCTGCCATCCTCAGTCAGGGTGATGGCGAATTGCCTGGCGCCATCGATATGGTGAGCGAGGCCGTGGGGCGCCTGGAGAAACTAGCGCGCATCGACCCCGACATGACGCCGCACGCCGACGAGGGACAGGCGCTGATCGAGCAATTGAGCGATCTGGCGCGCACGCTGCAAGACTACGCCGACGCTCTGGAATTCAATCCGGTGCGGTTGGCGGAAGTCGAGGAGCGGCTGGAGCTGATCGCCAATCTCAAACGCAAATATGGCGACACCATCGAGCAGATCAATGCCTTTGGCGCCAGGGCGCGCCGCGAGTTGGAAGAGTTGAGCAATTGGGATGCCAAAACCGCCGATCTGGAGCAGCAAGAAGAGCGACTCCTGCGCATCGTTGGCAAGCTGAGCGCCGAGCTGAGCCAACAGCGACAGGCGGCTGGCGAAACTCTGGCGCGGCAGGTCGAGCAAGAGCTGGCCGATCTGAAGATGGTGCGGGCGCGCTTCGGTGTCGCCATTGTTCAGACTGAGCATCCCGAGGGCGCCTATCTGCCGGACGGTCGCCGCGTCGCTTTCGATAGCACCGGCGTCGATCAGGTCGAGTTTCTGATCAGCGCCAACCCTGGCGAGCCGCTCAAGCCGATGGCGCGCGTCGCCTCCGGTGGGGAGACAGCGCGCTTGATGCTGGCGCTCAAGAGCACACTCGCCCACGCTGACGCTACACCGACGCTGATCTTCGACGAGATCGATCAGGGCATTGGTGGGCGCGTCGGCGCCATTGTCGGGCAGAAACTGTGGCGGCTGACGGGCGTCGCTCCCGGTCAGAATGGCGACGGCGTCACTTCCCATCAGGTGCTCTGCATCACGCACCTGCCGCAGCTTGCCGCCTTTGGCGACCATCACTACACGGTCAGCAAACAGATTCTGACGCAGGGCGACGTCGAACGCACGCACACGGTCGTGCGCACGCTGGCGGCGGAGGAACGCATTGCCGAGCTGACGCAGATGCTGGGCGCTCACAGTGAAGCTGGTCGCCGTTCGGTGGAGGAAATGCTCGGTGAAGTGGCGCAGGTCAAGTGTGGCGCGCTGGTGTTGTCTTGACGCCGCGTTGTAGATCGCTGGCGCACCGCTACAATTCTTTTTGCACGATGGCTTTTGCACGATGGCTTTTGCACGGTGGCTTTTGCACGGTGGCAAAACAGCTTTGCTCAGCGCGTCTCTCGTTTTCTCACATAGATTGGATGTTCATGACCAATACCTGGCGTAAGTACTTGACCGACTACAACGAAGGGCTGGGCCTTGTTTACGAACGCTTTGTCCTCAATGATTTCCTGGAGCGCTTGCGGCAACAATATGCCATCCAGAGTGTGTTGGAGGCGCCGCTTTACGGCATGGCAGGCGTCAGCGGCATCAACGACGTGATGCTGGCGCGCGCCGGCGTTGCGGTGACGATGGTGGATGACACGCCCGAACGCATCGAAGGCGTGCAGCGCATCTGGGCTGAAGACCTGCGCTTGCCCGTGAACCTGGTCTGCATCGACCCAAGTGCGTGGGGGTGTCTGCCTTTTCCTGACCGCAGTTTCGACCTGACCTGGGAGTGGGCAGGTCTCTGGTATATCGCTGATCCTGCCGGGTTGCTGCGCGAGTTGGTGCGCACCAGCCGCAATCTTATCTTCGTCGCCATGCCCAACAACATCCAGGTCGGCTACTGGATGCGCAAGCTGGTGATCGATCGTGACTTTTTCGCCACGCATGACGAGCGCTGGACCGAAATGGGACGGATTCGGCGCATTCTGGAAGCTGAAGGTGTGCAAATCATCGAGGAAGGGGTGCTCGACACGCCACCCTGGCCCGATACGGTCATGCCTGCCAACGAAGTGCTCAAGCGATTGGGCGTGCGCAGCCAGGCGCTGGAGGCGCAGTTCACCGGCGAGGGCTGGCAGTGGAGCACCATGGCCTACTACCTTGACCAGGAGCCAGACCTGCGCCAGCGGGTGATGCGTTACGCCTGGCTTGACCATGCGCCTCTGCCCTGGCAGGTCAAAGCGATCTGGGCGCATCATCGTTATCTGGTGGGGCGTGCACCGGCGCAATGAATGATGGCGAGTGCGGCGCACTACACCTGCAGTGCTGCTGCAGCCAAACCTTTGTGACGCGTGCCGCGCAAAAAAGGACACGTGTCACGTGCAATCATTTCGTCGCTCCGTATCATATCTAAACAGTAAACGTGAAGGAGGAACTTATGGCGAGCCAACTGGCCGGCAAACCGGCGCCACGCACCTTGCTCCAAAACATCCCGGCGTTGATTGCGGCGTACTACACGCATTTGCCCGATCCAGAGAACCCGGCGCACCAGGTGGCGTTCGGCACTTCTGGGCATCGCGGCTCATCGTTGCGCAACTCCTTCAATGAACAACACATTCTCGCCATCAGCCAGGCCATCTGCGACTATCGCCGTGCGGAGGGCATCGACGGTCCGCTCTTTCTGGGCATGGACACCCACGCGCTTTCCGAACCGGCCATGATGACCGCTGTCGAGGTGCTGGCTGCTAACGATGTCGAACTGGTTATTCAAGCTGGCCAGGGCTACACCCCGACGCCGGTTATCTCACACGCAATCCTGACCTACAATCGCCATCGCCATGCACATCTGGCTGATGGCATCGTGATTACGCCGTCGCACAATCCGCCGGATGATGGCGGTTTCAAGTACAACCCACCCAGCGGCGGCCCCGCCGACACGACGATTACCAAGCAGATTGAGCGCCGCGCCAATGAGTTACTGCGTGGTGGGCTGGCTGGCGTCAAACGCATGAACTGGTGTGCGGCGAAGGTGGCGCCCAACACCCATGAATACGACTTCGTGGCCGACTACGTAGCTGACCTCAAGGATGTGCTCGATTTCGATGCCATTGCCGGCGCAAGACTGAAGATCGGCGTCGACCCGATGGGCGGCGCCAGTGTGGCGTATTGGGCGCCGATTGCCGAGACCTACGGTCTTGACCTTGTGGTCGTCAATGACATCATCGATCCCACGTTTGGCTTTATGACGGTCGATCATGACGGCAAGATTCGGATGGATTGCTCGTCGCCCTACGCCATGGCCAAGTTGATCGAACTCAAAGATCGTTTCGACATCGCTTTTGGCAACGACCCGGATGTGGATCGTCACGGCATTGTCACGCGCAGCGCCGGTCTCCTCAATCCAAATCATTACCTGGCAGTGGCAGTGAACTACCTTTTCCAGCACCGGCCAGGTTGGCGCAGCGACGCCGCCATTGGCAAGACGCTGGTCTCCAGCTCGATGATCGACCGCGTGGCAGTCAGCTTGGGGCGCGTCCTGGCCGAGGTGCCGGTCGGCTTCAAGTTCTTTGTGGATGGCTTGCTCAGTGGCGCCTTCGGCTTTGGCGGTGAGGAGAGCGCGGGGGCGTCGTTCCTACGGCGCCGTGGCACTGTGTGGACGACCGACAAGGATGGCGTCATTCTCAGCCTGTTGGCGGCAGAGATCACCGCAGTCACCGGCAAAGACCCGGGCGAGCACTACGCCGCACTGGAAGCGCGCTTTGGACGCGCCTTTTATGAGCGCATCGACGCCCCGGCAGATCGCGCCCAGAAGGCGATCCTTGCCAATTTGACGCCGGACAAGGTGAAGGCCACCATGCTGGCGGGCGAAGCGATCGTTGCGCGACTGACCCAGGCGCCTTATAACCAGGCGCCAATCGGTGGGCTGAAGGTTGTCACTGAAAATGGCTGGTTTGCCGCGCGTCCCTCTGGCACCGAAGATGTCTACAAAATCTATGCCGAGAGTTTCATCAGCGCGGCGCATTTGCATCAGATCCAGGCCGAAGCACGGCAGATTGTCAGCGATGCGCTGTCCGCCGGTTGATCTGTATGACGGCTGATCAACGGTGATGAAGTCGTGAGCAGTGGGTCGGTGGTGTAGCTGAAACATGCAAGCACGGTGCAGTTTTCTGCACTGCAAATCATATAACCAAAACGTGGTTGCGTGTTCTGGCCAACACGCCGCTCGCCAGAGCACACAACCCTGAAGAGGAAAAGTCGAGAATATCTTATGCGAATCACCAGTGCTGAAGAAGCTGTTCGAGTCATCAAGTCCAACGACCGCGTCTTTGTGCATGGCGCAGTGGCAACCCCTGCGCAGCTTGTCCTTGCCATGACCGCCCGTGCCAGTGAGCTGCGTGATGTCGAGATCGTCCATCTCCACACTGAGGGGCCGGCGCCGTATGCCTCCCCCGAATACGCAGAGAATTTCCGCACCAATTGTCTCTTTGTGGGCGCTAATGTCCGTGAAGCCGTCAATGAGGGCATCGCCGACTACATCCCTGTTTTTCTGAGCGAAGTGCCGGGCCTCTTCCGCAAAGGCATCATGCCGCTTGACGTGGCGCTGGTGCAAGTCTCTCCGCCCGATCGTCACGGCTTTTGCTCGCTGGGCGTTTCGGTGGACGTCGCCCGCGCCGCCGTGCAGGTAGCGCGTCACGTCATTGCCCAGATCAACCCGAATATGCCGCGCACGCATGGCGATGGGTTGATCCACATCAGCAACATCGACAGCGCCGTGGTGGTGGATGATCCGCTGCCTGAAATCTCGCCTGGTGAACCGGGGCCAGTGGAGACCGCCATCGGACGCTATGTCGCCGAGTTGGTCGAGGACGGCGCAACCTTGCAGATGGGGATTGGCGCCATTCCAAACGCAGTGTTGGCCGCGCTGCGCAATCATCGCGACCTGGGCATCCACACCGAAATGTTCTCTGACGGCGCCATCGATCTAATCGAGCGCGGCGTGGTCAACAACGAGAAGAAGCGCATCCACCCAGGCAAGGTGGTCAGCGCCTTTGCCATGGGCACGCGGCGCATGTACGACTATATCGACGATAACCCACAAGTGGTCTTCCTCGACGTGGCCTACGTCAACGACACAGCCGTGATCCGTCGCAATCCGCGTGTCACCGCGATCAACAGCGCCATCGAAGTTGATCTGACCGGACAGGTTGGCGCCGATTCGATGGGGACGCGGCAATACTCCGGCGTTGGCGGGCAGATGGACTTCGTGCGCGGCGCGGCGCTCTCGGAGGGGGGCAAGCCGATCATTGCGCTCCCTTCGGCGACGGCGAAGGGCGTCTCGCGTATCACGCCCTACTTGCGGCTTGGCTCCGGCGTCGTGACCACGCGCGCACACGTTCATTACGTGGTCACCGAGTACGGCATTGCTTATCTGTATGGCAAGAACCTGCGCCAGCGCGCCCGCGCCCTCATCGATATTGCGCACCCCAACCATCGCGAGGAGTTGGAGAAGATGGCGTGGGAGCGCTTCAAGCGCTGGCCGGAGCACGTCTACGCGTGAGCGTGATACAGGCTTGCAGTGGTGGGCGACTCGCCATTGTGCAGCTTGCCCCGGAACATGCAGATGATGCGGCCCGGTTGCACATGTTGGGGCAACCGGGCGCCTTTTTGACCAGCCTTGGCGCTGATGTGCTGACGGTGCTTTATCGCACGTTGCCGCAATCACCGGCTGGCTTCGGCTTTGCCGCTATCGATCCAACGCACCCGCAGCAACTGCTGGCCTTCGTGAGTGCGACCACCAGTGTGGGCGCACTCTTCTTTGAGATGGGGACGCGACGCCTGCCTGCGTTTCTGCCACCGCTGCTGCGTCGCTTCGCAATTGAGCCTGGCCTGGCATTGCGAGCGACGCAGACGGTGCTCTATCCTTTCCTGCACGCCACTCCGGCTGGGGTGGCGCCCCCTGCAGAGCTGCTTTCGATCATGGTGGCGCCGGAACTGCGCAGCGCTGGTGTTGGCGCACTGCTCGTCACAGCATTGTTGGCGGAGTGTCAACGACGCGGCGTCGCTGCACTCGATGTTACGGTCGATGCCGCCAACACAGGGGCGCAGCGTTTCTACGTGCGGCACGGCTTCACCTATGTCGACACCTTCATGCTCTACGGGCGAGCCATGCACCGCTATCAGGCGCGCGTTGCTGCCCGATCAGCGCGTGTACAGGCGTAGCGGCAGATGCGGGGCGCGGTTGAGATAGCGCACCGCCACGAAGCCCTCAGTCAGAAAATCGATACGGCTGATCGCGGTGTTGACATGGCTGAAATAGAAGGCCGGCTCCTCGCCGGCGCCCAGCAACGCCTTGATCAACTGATCCATGAACGTGCCATGCGTCACCAACAGGATCACTTCGTCGGCGCGGCTTTCGGCCCACTGCCGCAGGGTCTGCGCCACGCGGCGGGCGCGCGCTGTGCATTGCGCCATCTCCTCGTAGCCGCCCCACCACCAACCTTCCTCGGTGACTTCGGCGGGTAGCACGTATGTTGGAAAGCGCAGCGCCATCTGTTGACGCGTCAGGCCGCTGAAGTTCACCACCTTCCCAGTGCGCGGGTCGCCGGTGAACAGGCCGCCATGCTCGAAAATATCCGTCCACACCTGCGGCGCCAGTCCCAATGCCGCCGCCAGCGGTGCAGTCGTGCAGAGGGCGCGGAGCATCGGGCTGGTGTAAATCGCCGTCACCGGTCGCTCGCTAATGCTGGTGCGCCGCGCAATGTCGGTCTCCTCGGGCGACGTAATGTCACCGAAGAAATGCGCTAGCCGCTCCGCCTGCTCCAGGCCAGCAGGGGTCAACTCTGGCTCATGGCTGCGTGTGGCGATGTATTCATCGTAAGGCAAGGTCTCGGCCAGCAAATTGTTCATCGACTGGCCATGACGAACAAGTAGAAGTCTCACAGGGGTGACCTCACAAGGTGGGGACGACGTTTGCCATCCGGTCGAGCATCTTTTCCAAATCTTGTGTGCGTTCGGCGATGCTGAAGCGCACGTGGCCTTCACCGGCGGGGCCGAAGGCGCTGCCCGGCGTGCCAACGACCAGGGCGGCGTCGATGAGCGCCTGCGTGATCTCTAGACTGGTCTTGCGCGTTTGGGTGAAGCGCGGGAAGACGTAAAAGGCGCCCTCGATGGGTGGACACTCGATGCCGGGAATTTCCTCGAATGCGTCGAGCACCAGCCGTCGCCGTTGATCATAGACGGCGACCATCTCCTGGACGCACGTTTGTGGGCCGGTCAGGGCGGCGACGCCAGCGGCCATCGTAAAGCTGGCGGCGGATTGGGCGCTATGTGTCTGGTAGACTCGCGCCAGTTTCACGATCGGTTCGGGGCCGGCCAGCCAGCCCAGGCGCCAGCCTGTCATCGCGTAAGCCTTGCTGAAACCGTTGACGATGATCGTGCGTTCGGCCATGCCCGGTTCAGCGGCCAGGCTGTAATGTACGTTGTCGTCGTAGAGAATATGTTCGTAGATTTCGTCGCTGATCACGTACAGGTCGTGTTGCTGCGCCACGAAGACGATGGCGTCGATCTCGGCGCGGGTGAGGACGCGGCCGGTCGGGTTGTTGGGGCTGTTAACCAGCAGCGCCTTTGTGCGCGGGGTGATGTGCTGTTCAAGTAGGTCGGCGGTGACGCGGAAGTGATCGGCGCTGGCAAGGGGTACGCGCACCGGGTTGGCGCGGTGCAACAGAATCATCGGCGCGTAGCTTACCCATGAAGGGTCGAGAATCATCACGTCGTCACCCGGTTCGAGCAGTGCGGCCAGTGTTGCGAAGATCGCCCACTTGGCGCCCGGCGTCACCATGATCTGTGCCGGCGTGATGTGGTGGACATTGTTTTCGCGCTTGAGTTTTTCGACGATAGCGGCCAGCAGCGCCGGTGTGCCGAACGCAGGCGGGTAATGGGTGTCGCCCGCTTCGATGGCGCGGAAGCCGGCTTCGACGATGTGGCGCGGCGTGTCGAAATCGGGTTCGCCACCCGCCAGGCTGACGACATCCTTGCCTGCCGCGCGCAACTCACGCCCGCGCTGCATCATCATCGTGGTGGGTGAAGGTGGCACGCCTTGCAGCGTGGAGGAGAGTGCTTTCATGGTTGTCTGCTCGTCTGATGGTTGGCTTTTGGGTGACTGTTGGTCCTGCTGACGTTTCGATTGGATGCCTGATGCCCTGGCTGTTGTGAAGCCGGCCGGGCGCTGGCGCTATTGCAACACCCTTGCAGTCAGGCTTGATGACGCTATGTGCAGTGTACCATTGAAGCTGCGCGGCGTGAACTTTCACCCCTGCCGGGCGTGGCCACACACGGGCGTGATTGCGTAGGCATTCAGTCGCGACCGGTGGTGTGAGCCTGTGCTATACTGGAGGCGCGCATAGGCTAACGTGGAAAATGAGGCGTCTGTATGAAGCATATCGGGAAGCACATCGGGATGATTGGGCTTGGGTTGTGGCTGGTTCTCATGCTCTTTGGTGTGACGATAGCCAACGTTGCATCAGGCGCACCACTGGCGCAGCGCGCCACCAGCACGCCATCGCCCACTGCCGCGTTGCGGATCACGCCTGGGGTGCGGCAGTTGCCAATCCTGGCGCCCGTCACGGCTACTGTCGCGGTAAGCGCTACACCGACGGTGACAGCCGTCTCTTCGCTGACGGCAACACCGGGCCTGACTTTGCCCGTACGCACCACGCCTACACCGGTGCTGCGCACCACCCCAACTGTTGTCCCGCCTGCTGCCGATGCGCCGGATGGGATTGTCAATTTCACCGCTATTGCCGCACGTTTACGCGGGCAGATCGAGCTGCGGTGGGAGTACGTGGGCGCGCCCTTTGTCGGCGTCTTCACCGTCGAGCGTTCGGCGAATGGCGGCGCCTGGCGCTATGTGGCGAACTGCACGCAACCCTACGCCGCTGACGAAAGCATCTACCGTTGTCGCGATGTCGGTCTCACGAGCGGCGCCGCGTATCAGTACCGCGTCTGTATCACCGAATCTGGTTATTCCTGTGCAGGCGCCGTAATTGGTGAAACGGACCCGATCCGATCCCCGTGAACGACAATGGGCAGGCAGTGTGCTTCGTTGTATACAGCGCCTTGCTGCAACTTTAGTGACTCCCTCACGTATAGCTTGATGGGCGCGAGCCGTAGGTCATCGTCTCTGGCGTGGCAAAGCAGCTTCCTCACGTATAGCTTGATGGGCGCGAGTCGTAGGTCATCGCCTCTGGCGTGACAAAGCAGCTCCCTCACGTATAGCTTGGTGGGCGCGAGTCGTAGGTCATCGCCTCTGGCGTGACAAAGCAGCTTCTATTGAGAGCTTGCTTCGGCCCGGAGGTAACGCAGCGGCGCGACAGCGCCAATCAACCAGATGACGAAGAGGAGAATCATACCAGCCTGCAACGGCCAGGCGAAACTGGCCATCTCGCGCTGGAGATAGGCCGTCACCACCAGCACCGCCGGCAGACCGTTGCCGAGGGCGCAGGTGACCAGCGCTGACAGCCGAATGTCCCGTTCGCCAGCATTGAGCAGGTGGGTGACGCCTAGCGTCAAAAGCCCGGCGCCAGCCAGACGCAACGGCCACAAGGGGCCGGGAGCAAGCCCCATCAGTGTGATGGCGGCAGTGGCAGGCAGTAGCAGGAATAGTAGCCCGGTCAGGCAAGAGGCGACGCCGCTAAGACGCAACGCCACGCGCAGGGATCGGTAAGGGTCGTTGAGCGTGTAAGCCATCGTGACCGATATTGTGGACTGAGCCAAATGGCTTGTCAATCTGGAGCGGAGTCAAATGACACGAATTGACTGGCAGACGACAGCACTGGAACGCACCCAGGGTGTGCGTCGCCACCTGATGCGCCATGCGTTCATCCTGGGGACGCTGGTGGCGTTGCTGTGGGGCGTCGAACTGTTCGATTGGCTGGTGCTGCGTGGGGCGCTGGATGGGTTGGGGATTCAGCCGCGTACGCTCGGTGGTCTCCAGGCAATTGTGGTGGCGCCATGGCTGCACGCCGGTTTTGGCCATCTGTTCGCCAACACGATCCCCCTGGTGGTGCTCGGTTGGTTTGTTATGCTGCGCCGCACAAGTGACTTTTTCATCGTGTGTCTGGCGGCGCTACTGGCCAGTGGATTGGGCATCTGGTTCTTCGGCGGCGCTGCGACGATTCATCTTGGCGTCAGTGGCGTCGTATTTGGTCTGTTTGGCTACCTACTGGCACGGGGCTATTATGAACGCAGCGGCGTCGCCATTGTGCTGGCGCTGGTCGCCTTTCTGATCTATGGCGGTATGGTGTGGGGGATGCTGCCGCTACAACGCGGCGTTTCCTGGCAAGGCCACCTCTTTGGCTTTGTAGGTGGTGCGATTGTCGCCTATCTCCAGGTGCGCGGGACGCACGGCATTGGCATGAGGCGTAGTGCGCGTGGATAGACGCTGCGTGTAGCGTGTTAGGTGATTCATAGCGCTGCGCACCCCACACGCAAGTTACTCTGCTGTTTGGCTTGCGGCGCGCAACAGAATGTGGAAGCGGTGATTGCGCACCTCACCGCTGACAAAAGTCTGGATGAAGTAGAAGCCTGACCCCTCGAAGAGGCGCAGCGAACGTGTATTCACTGCTGCCACCGTCGCACGGAAAAATTCTGGTGCGAACAGCCCAGCGCCCAGCGCCAGAATTTTCTCCAAAAAGCTGTGCGACAAGCCGCGTCCGATCAAATCCGGGTGCAGCCCCAAGCCGATGTCCAGCGCGGGGAGCGAATAGTCGCCGCCCGGCACCTGGGCATCCTCGCCAAAACAACAGAAACCAACCAGACGCCCGGTCTCATCGTGCGCTGCGTAGTAGTGATAATCGGGACGCAGCAGCGCCGCCACGTCCCGTTCCAACTCTTCGACGTCGGGTTCTGGAAATGGGACGTGTTCAGGGTAGCGCCAGCACAGCACTGTGCGCGCCTCGGCCTCTGTGATGGGGGCAAAGGTGACGCGCATGTCAGTCTCCCAAAGCCTGCGCCAGGTCGGCGATCAGGTCATCGGGATGCTCCAGGCCGACGGAGATGCGCAGTAGATTGGCAGGCGTCGTCGTGTGTGGCCCCTCCACCGAGGCGCGGTGCTCAATCAAGCTCTCGACGCCGCCCAGACTGGTTGCCTGGGTAAAGATGTTGACGCGCCCGGCCACGCGGATGGCAGCCTCCGCCCCACCGCGCACCTGGATTGAGAGCATCCCACCGAACTGGCGCATCTGTCGGCGTGCAAGCGCGTGGCCGGGATGGGTGGGCAGCCCTGGATAGTGGACACACTCGACAGCGGGGTGGGCGGCCAGAAACTCGGCCACGCGCTGTGCGTGTTCGCTGTGGGCGCGCATTCGGTATGGCAAGGTGCGAATGCTGCGCAGCAGGAGCCAGCAATCGAACGGTGATGGGACGGCGCCGCCGATCTGCTGGATGACGCGGATGCGCTCGAAGAACTCATCGTCCTGGCGCGCGATGACGGCGCCGCCGAGGAGGTCGCTGTGTCCACCCAGGTACTTGGTCGTGGCGTGCATCACCAGGTCGGCGCCCAGGGTAAGCGGTTGCTGACCGGTCGGCGAAGGCCACGTATTGTCGACTGCGCAACGCGCGCCAGCCTCATGCGCGATCTGCGCCACGGCCGCGATGTCAGTGATCTTGAGTAGAGGATTGGAGGGCGTCTCTACCCAGATCAGGCGGGTGCGTGGCTGCACTGCCGCGTGCACTGCGTCGAGTTCCGTCATGTTGACCACACTGAAGGTCAGTCCCCATGGCGTCATGACCTCGCGCAGCAACCGCCCGGCGCCAAAGTAGGCATCGTCGGGAAAGATGATGTGGTCGCCCGGCGTTAGCGCCTGGAGGATGGCGCTGATGGCAGCCATCCCCGAACTGAAGGCAGCGGCGCGGGCGCCCCCCTCCAACACCGCCAGGTTGGTCTCAAGCGCAGCGCGGTTTGGATTCTCGCTGCGCGTGTAGACGAAGCCAGCCGGATAGCTCCCGTCGGCGTTGCGCTCGAAGGTTGTGGAGAGATGAATTGGCGCCATCACGGCTCCGGTGGCCGGGTCTGGCCTCTGGCCGGCATGGATGGCGAGCGTTTCGAGGTGCATGGTGGCTACTCGTTTCTGGGCGAGGTTGGGAGATGAGGAGCTTGAGCCGGTAACGCTGTTGCCATGCAGCACCCACTCGCCCAATCTCACAATTATTCCAACCGCTCAATCTCTCAATCTCTTAACGCGGAATGCCTGTGATTCTGATCCCGCTGTTTTGCACCTTATTGCGGGCATTGATGCCAATCAACACAGCGGTGAAGCCTTCAATCACTGAGGAGTTTGCCAGTGGGCCGGCGTCAACACCGAAGAAACCCGCAGCGCGGATCAATTCCAGCGCGGTTGCTTTGGCTTCCTTGCTGTCGCCTGTGTAGAGCACATCGCAGTCGGGTTCCCAGCTCAGGTCGCGGAGATGGCCGGCGGCGATATTTTGGAACGCAGCGACAATCTGCACCTGTTCGCCCAATTGTTGCTGCAATTCTTGCGCCGCCGATCCTGCGTCTGGCCGCCAAACAATGGAAACCTTGGGCGGCTTGAGCGGCACGACGACCGTGATCACCAGCTTGCCCTGCGCCCCCGCCGCAATTTGAGCGGCCATATCGGCCTGGCTGGCGTAAGGAACGCTCAACACCACGATGTCGGCGGCAGTGGCGGCCCCGGCGTTGGTGTCGCCGTGAATTGCGGCGCTGCCAGCCGGGAGGAGGGCGGCCAGTTCAGCCGCAACACTCTGCGCCTTTTCGGCGCTGCGGCTGCCGATGATCACCGGGTAGCCGGCGGCGGCCCAACGCACCACCAGGCCGGAGCCTTCGGCGCCGGTGCCGCCGATCACGGCGATAACGGGTTTTGACATGAAAGCATCTCCTTCAGTTGTATGGTTTGGCAAAGTATTGGTCGAGGATCTGGTCGAGTTTGTCCAGGTCGATTGGTTTCCCCAGGTAATGATCGGCGCCAGCTGCGCGCACGCGTTCATCGTCGGCGCTCAATGCCGTGATGATCGCAATCGGCAGGTCGCCATTGCCCTCGATGTTGCGAATGCGGCGGATCACTTCCAGGCCGTCGAGTCGCGGCAGGTTGATGTCCATCAGGATCAGGCCGGGCTGCTGCGTCCGCGCCGCCTCCAGCGCCTCCGGGCCAGTGCGCGCCACTACGACCGGGATGCCATATAGTTCCAGGTACTCCGAAATGGCAAAGATATTCGCCTCATTGTCTTCAGCGAGGAGGATCAGGCGACGCCGGTCGCCCGCAGGTGACGTGACTTGCGACGTCTGTGGCGCGCCTGGTTGCGCTGCGTCGGCGCTGCCCCAGGGTAGTTCCAACGTAAAGCGGCTGCCAACGCCAGGCGTACTGATGGCGGTGAGGTCGCCGCCATGTTGCCGGGCTATTCGCTGTGACAGGGCCAACCCCAGGCCCGTGCCAGGTGGCGGTAGAGGGTTGGCGTGCTCGATCTGCACGAAGGGCTTGAAGAGCTTGGGCAGGTCGTCCTCGGCGATGCCGATGCCGGTATCCCAAACCGTGAGGCGTACGCGGCCATGTTCGCTATCGCTAACAACATCGATGCCGACAGCGCCATATTCAGGGGTAAACTTGACGGCATTGCTGAGCAGATTGACCAACACCTGTTTGACGCGTAGCCGGTCAACTTGAATCGTGCTCAGCCTAGGATCGATGCGCAGGCTCAGCTGTAGATGTTTTTGCTCGGCAAGCTGGCGCACGATGTCGAGCGCCGTGGTGCAGAGCGTTTCCACGTCTATTGGCTCGATCTTGAGCATCATTTTGCCTGCCTGGAGTTTGCTCAGATCGAGGATGTCGTTGATCAGTTCGAGCATGTGCTGACCGCTGGCGTTGATGACTTGAAATGACTGCTGCTGCCGCTCTGTCAACACATGCCCCAATTGCTCATGTAGGACATGCGATAGAGAAAGCACGGCGTTGAGGGGGGTGCGCAGCTCGTGCCCCATCGTTGCCAGCAGATCATCTTTGGCGCGGGCAGCGCGTTCTAGCTCAGCGTTGGCGGCCTGGGCGCTGGCAAGTTGCGTTTCACATGCCGCAAGCTGCGCCGTTAATTCGTCAATTCTCGCTTGATAGTTCCTTGACTCATTTGCCATGATTTCACATACAACCATCATTACATGCGGAAGCGTTGATCGCGCCGTCCCCTTTCGCCCGGTGTGCTTCGCCCGGTGTGCTTCGCCCGGTGCGCCGATGCGTCTGTCTCGCTCAAAACATCGCCCAGTAGCGTTCCCAGGTTGCTCTGGCTTGATGACGGCTGCGCGCAGCGATCTCCGCCTCGTCCAGGGTGAGCAGTTCGCGCCCACGCATCAACGTGACGCCTTGGGCGATCGTGCTGTGGACATGTCCACCGCTGACGCCAAACAGGATGTGCCAGGGAAGATTGGCAGCACTCAGCGGCGTAATCGGGTGATAATCGAGCAAAATGAGGTCGGCGTAGGCGCCAGGGGCGATCACCCCCACCGGGTGGTCGAAGAAGGTGGCGGCTAGGCGCCGGTTGTTGAACACCGCCATCTGGATCACCTTGTCGGCGCCCAGGTAGCGAGGATCGCCGTGCGCCAACTTTTGTAGCATGTCGGCAACTTTCATCTCGGCGAACATGTCGTTGCTGAAGCCGTCGTTGCCCAGACAGACCGGCAGTCCCTTACGTAGCAAGGGGGTGATCTCCGCTGCACCGACAGCGTTGTTCATGTTTGAGCGCGGCTGGTGGCTGATGAAGGTGGCGGTTTCGGCCAGCAACGCTGTCTCCCACGCGTCGATGTGGATGCAGTGCGCCATGATGCTGCCGGGGCCGGTGACGCCGAACGCGTGCAGCCGCTCCACCGCGCGCTTGCCCGATTTTTGCAGGCTGTCGTATTCGTCCGCCGGGTGTTCAGCCACGTGCACATGGAAGCGGTCACTCTCTGCTGCGCAACGCGCCAGTGTTGCGTCGGATAGGGTGAGGCTGGCGTGCAGGCCAAAAGTTGCGGCCAGCCTGCCCTGATGCCAATCGCCAGCTGCCACGCGCTGGCGAAAGCGCACATTTTCGCGGATGCCAGCCTGCGCCGCTGCTTCGCCGTCGCGATCGGTGACTTCGTAGCAGAGCGCTGCGCGCAGTCCGCTCGTCAGCACGGCGTCGGCGATCACATCCAGGCTGCCGTCGATGGCGCGCTGGCTGGCGTGGTGATCGATCAGCGTCGTCGTGCCGTTGCGGATGGCATCGACCAGGCAGACTTCTGCCGAACTGCGTACGCCATCGAGATCGAGCGCCTTATCTAGCTTCCACCACAGATTTTGGAGGATTTCCGGGAAGTCTTTGGCGGGCGCGCCAGGAATGTACATGCCACGCGCAAATGCACCGTAGAAGTGCGTGTGGGCGCAAATCTGCCCCGGCATCAGCAACATGCCGCCCGCGTTCCACGTTGCATCGTCGGGATAGGCGGCGCGCACCACTTCGCTATCACCAACGGCATCGATCGTGGCGCCTGTGTAACGAACCGCGCCATCTTCCAGGATGCGGTTGTCGCCATCGAAGGTGACCACCGTTGCATTATGAATGATCATGGTTGATATAGTCTCTGCCAAAAGGGTTCGATATATCCGCGAGTATAACACGCACCGGGATTGCCGGGCAATCTACTTGCAGGACAAGGGCAGCGGCGGCTACAATGGTTGCCCATGACGATGACGTCTCATTCACTGCATATCTCTCATTCACTGCATATTGCTGTCAATGGTTGGATGGCAGGTCGTCTGACCAGTGGCAGCGGACAATATCTCGACCATTTGCTCGATTGGCTGCCCCGGGTTGGTCCACAGGTGCAGATTTCCTTACTCTTGCCCATGCACCCGGCGTTGGACGCAACGACGCCCGCCGCTGTGAGCGCGCGCTGGCCGGGGATTGCCTGTGTCCCGCTTGTATTGCCGCAGCTGCCCGTCAACCTGGCAAAGTTGTGGTGGGAGCAGGTCGTTGCCCCGCGTACGGCGCAGCAGATGCGCGCCGACATTTACTGGGTTCCCTACTGGGCCGGGCCGCTGTGGTCGCCGCTGCCGGTGGCTGTCACCATTCATGATCTGATTCCGCTGCTGCTGCCTGCCTATCGCGGGCGGTGGGCGCAGCGCGCCTACACCCGCCTGGTGGCCTGGAGTGCGCGCCGTGCAACTGCCATCCTCACCGTGAGCGCAGCTGCAGCGCGCGACATCGTCGCATATCTAAATGTGGCGCCAGCGCGTGTACATGTGATCCATCACGGCCCGAATCAGGAAGGCGCGCCGTCGCCCACTGCTGCAGATTGTGCGCGTGTTCGGGCGCGCTATGCTTTGCCTGAACGTTATTTTCTCTATCTGGGTGGTTTCGACGTGCGCAAGAATCTGGCGGGCATCATCGGCGGCTATGCACGCTACCTTGCACGCGGGGGCGACCCGGCGGTCAAACTGGTGGTGGCCGGTGCGCTGCCCACTGCTGACACCGCGTTCTTTCC
>DMDA01000088.1:105238-106732 GCA_003451595.1 Chloroflexota bacterium
GGTTGAGGAAGCCGACAAGCCTGCGCTCTATGCGCTGGCGACCGCCTTCGTCTTTCCCAGCCTCTACGAAGGTTTCGGCATGATGGTGCTGGAGGCAATGCAGGCGGGAACGCCGGTGGTGACGAGTGGACATTGAGAGACTGAGCGATTGAGCGATTTCTGATTTCTAGTTGATATTTTATGAGCGCAGTGTTGCGTATGACGTGTTGCGTGAGGGATTCCGACACGTAGCACGCAACACTGAAAACATGAAAACTCTGCCTAGAAATCAGTCAGTGATTATCTGTGCACTTGCCGCGTATACGGCTTGTTACACTCGTAAACTCACGCAATCGCCCAATCGCTTCATTGCCTCTATTTATTTCTCGGCACAAAGCACACCTGCTCCGGCGCCAGGGCAGGGTGGTTGTAGCCGAAGTGATCGGTGATCTGCCAGGTCAGCGTTTCCTTGTCGAAGATCGGCTGAACGGCGCGGCAGGCGGCGCCAGCGTCCTGGCGGGTGGTGTAGCTCTCCAGCCACTGCGCGGCTGCATTGGCGAAGGCGCTGTTGGGTTGTCCCTGTTGTAGCGCGGCCAAGTCGGCGTTGGCCGCCTCACGGTCGCCGGCCAGTGCCTGCGCCTGAATCAAGCGATAGGTTGCCAGCCCTTGCAGCAGTTTCAACTCTTCGGGCGCGGGCACGCCGTAGATCGAGCATGCCTTCAAGGCCGGATTCAGGGCGCTGCGGTACAGCTCGATGGCGCGTGCATAGCCGATCAGGTCGGCGGCGTGCAACGCTGCGTCCGCCTCGATCAGCCGCAAGCCTACACATGTGCTATTGGCGTTCTCCGGGTCATAGGTCCAGCTCAGGCGGCGGAAGGGGCGACCGTCGACGCTCTGCCACGCCTCGGTGTGCTCAATCTCCAGTCCACCGTCGGCGGCGCCGCTCACGCCACCGGTCAGCAGCAATTGTTTGCCTTGACCAGGCGCGCCTTCCGGCAGGTCGGTGAAGGTGGCGGCGCCCTCGGCAATGATGGCGCCTGGCTCGATAATTGGGATGTAGTCGCGCTTGTCGGCATCCCAGGTCACGATCTGCACTTCCTTGACGCAGAAGGTCGAACAACCCTCTACTGTCCATGCCAGATCGATGCGTCCGTCGCCATTGACATCGTCAGCGGCCAGCAATGTGGGTTGCCCGTAAATCTCTGGCGCGTCCACCAATCTGTAGCCGCCGTTGCCATCGCCATGATAGATCAACACTGCGCCTTGGGCGCCGCCTGGCCCAAAGCCGAGATCGCTCACGATGGTGGGCAAGAAGATCGCATCCTCGATGCCGTCGGCGTTGAAATCGGCCAGCAACATGCCGCCCCGGTCGTCAGCCATGCCGTCGCAGAGTCGCAGCCAGGTTTCAACCACCAGCGGGTCGGCCTCGGCAGCGGCGACGATGGCGGGCAGCGATGTGGCGTAGCCGTCGAGCGTGGTGGGACAGTCGGGCAGTTCACCGGCGGTTGCGGGCGC
>DMDA01000088.1:106918-117017 GCA_003451595.1 Chloroflexota bacterium
GTGATTGGGGTAGTGGCGATTACTTCTGGCGTAGCAGTTGCTTCAGCTGTGGCTGGCGTGGCTGTCGGCTCGATGTCGAGCACGGGACAAAGATCCACGGCGGTGAAGGTCGGGTTGGCGTAGCCATAGTCGGACAGGGCCTCCACTGCAGCGGGCGTCGTCTCGGCATAAGCGGTGACCGCCGCACACGCAGCAGCCAGATCGCCCTTCGCCTCATACGCAGCGAGCCACGTTTCCGCCACGCCAGTGAAAGGGGAGTCGGGGTAGGCGCTCTGCAACTGCGCCACGCTCTCTGCAGCAAGAGCGGTCTCACCTTCGTAGGCGTAGATGAGCGCCAACCGGAAGAGACTGAAACTGCGCAGTTCTTCCAATTCAGTGGCGCGGGCGCCGCACTTGACCAGGTTGCGGTTGGTGACGGCCTCGGTGTACATCTCGCGCGCCTGCACTAATCCGATCTCCTGATAACGCGCCAATGCCTCGCCAGCGTCGAGCACTTTGAAGTAGAGACAGTTGCTGCGTTCATACACCTTGTCGAGTAATCTGTAGGGCGCACCCTCGACGCTGCCCCACACTTCCGTGCGGGCGCGCTGCGGGCCAGCGCCGACGCTGCCATACTCGCCGCCGGTGAGGACGATTTCGCTGCCCTGGGCGGTGTCGCGGGCGTCCGCCAGCTTGACTTCAGCATAAGCCATGACGATGGTGCTATCCGTCCAGTCGGCCCAGGTGGCGCCATCCCAACTGCGCACGATAACGGTGTCGAAACAGGTGCTGGCGCCGCAGGTGGTGTCGACCCAAGCCAGGTCGGGTTTGCCGTCAACGTTGATGTCGTCGGCGGCCAGCATGGTGACCTGGCCAGCAGGCCGCGCCTGATAACTCAGCGTTAGGGCGTCGCCTTCGCTCATAAAGATCAGGAGTTCGGTCTCCGGCGTCGCCGCGTCGGAGTGGGGGTTCTGCAAGACGACGACCCAATCGTCGATGCTGTCGCCGTTCCAGTCGCCGCTGCGCACATTCGCCTCGCTCAATGCCTCGCAGGTGCGCAGCAGGTCGAGGATGTCTTCCATCGCGGCGCTGGCGCTGGCCTGCGCCGCCAATTGCGCTGGATAGGCAGTGAAGGGTTCCGGACAGGCGGGGGGTGCTGTCGCAGCCTCTGTTGCGGTTTCTTCCGCTGCTGCCGTGGTTGGTTCGCTGGCGACCTCTTCGGTTGGCGCTGCTGTCATGGTTTCGGTTGTTGGTGCAACTGCCGTCATCGTGGCTGCCGGTGTGGCTGTGCTGCTGGCGTTTTCAGCAGCCACCTTTCCTGGAATCGTCAAGACGTCGCCGCGGAAGAGCACCAAACCAGGGCGCACTGCTTGGGGATTGGCGGCGCGCAGCGCCTCGGCGTCAACGCCAAACTTGGCGGCGATGCTGTTCCACGATTCGCCGGGTTGTACGGTGTATTGTTGAGCGCCGGTTGGTTGCTGTGTAGATGTGGCGGCGGGTGCAGCGGTGGCAACGGGCGTGCGCACTGGCGCCGTCGTGGCAGTGGCGGCGGGCGCAGCGTTAGGAATCACGAGTTCCTCGCCGACGATCAACCACCCGCTGGCGCGCACCGAGCCTGGATTGGCGGCCTGCAACTCGCGAATGCTCAATCCGGTCTTGCGCGCAACGCTTGTCCACGAGTCACCCGGCTGAACGATATAAGTGGCGGCGGCGACGGGTGTCGCGGTCTGTGCGAAGACCCTGGGCGTTGCCAGGCAAGCCAGGCTTAACCAGAAGGCAAGCAAAAGGACAGTGGCAAATCCACATCGCTGTGCGCCATTGCGCAACCTGCGGGCGATTCGGGTGTGCATACGGGTCATAGTCGATTCTCCTCGTTGTTCATCTACTTCCCAGAGTGTGCATCCCAAGTTCGCTGGCCCGGCGAGACCTGGCGTAAGCATGGCGCCGGGCACATGCCGGCGCCACGTTCGTTATTGATAGCTGATGTCCTCGATCTGTTGGACGACCTGCACCCAGCTCTGTCCCGGATGTAGCGGCACCGGCGCCTCACCAGGACCAAGCCAGCGTGGGGGCGCCTCCTGGCTGGCGCGCCACGTGCCTTCGTAGACCTTGCCATCGCGGAAGACGCGCAGGTCGCCGAATTCGTGGAGCTTAATATTGATGCCTTTGGTGCCGAGGGTGTCCTCGATGATGTCGGTGACTTCGTGCACCGCCGCCGCCACGATCACGTTTGCGGCCACGATCGGGCCGTCAATCGCCGGGTCAAACTCCTCGACGCCGCCCTGATAGCGCACGTAGCCGCCCAACGCCGGGTCATACCGCCACTGTACGCTGTTGCCGCCCGGATAGGGGATGTCGATGACAGTGGCGTCGCCGGCAAAATTGGGGGGCGTTTCGGTGCTGAAGGGAAACCCTGGCTTGCTCCACTTGATGTCGATGCCCTGGTCTGCTAGCCATTGACGCACGCCGTCGGTGCGCGCCTGCAGCCGCGTGCGGTAATCGTCACCCAGGTTGGTGAAGTAGCGGTTGTTGGATGGATCGTCGATGTCTGCGTCTAGATAAGGGAAGCCAACTTCATTCTTGAGCAGATAACGGATAGCGTCGCTGCCGCCCGAACAGGCAAGCACGCCCCCATACATCTGCACCATCCAGATGTTGGGATAACGCGCGGAGCGCACCGGGCCGATGCGTTCCGCCTCCTGGCTTTGGTACATCGCCGTAATGCGTGTGAGCGAGAAACCATCCACGATGTACTCGTACACGAGATCGGCTTTGCCTAGCCCCCAATGCGCGGCGCGGCCGGCGGCGTCATTGTTGACGCAGACAAAGATCGGCGGGCGAGTAAGCGCAGCAGGATCGGCGACGGGCAAGCCAGTGAAGGGAGAGATATTGGCGGGCGGCGGCGTGGGCGTAGGTGGCTCCGGCGTTGGCGTCGGCATCTGGATCGCCACAGGTGCAGGTGTATCCGTCGGCGCGGCAACCGCCACTGGCATGGGCGTCTTGGTGGGTGTTGGCGTAGGCGCAGGTTGTCCGGCGCCACATGCACTGCTCAGCAAGCTGACAAGAATCAAAACCAACAATAGGCGGCGCAAATGAAGTGTGGTGCGTGGCGACATAAGTTTTTCTTGGTTATGGCTGATGAAAAAGTGGATTTGAACCTTGCGCAACATACGCCTGAAAAGAATGCTGCAACCGTTGTGTGCGTGCACCGGAGCGACCAGCGCCGATGGGTTGGGTATCGACGCGCACGATCGGCATGATTTCCTTCGTGGTGCTGGTGATGAAGGCTTCGTCGGCCTCTGCCAATTCACTGCGCAAAATCGGACGTTCGACGATCTCGAACAGGTCGCCGGCCACCTCAAGCACTGCCGCGCGTGTGATGCCCGGCAGCACATCTTGCACCGGCGTGATCAACTGGTTGCCTTTGAAGATGAAGAAATTGCTCGTCGTGCATTCGGTGATGACGCCGGCAGCGTCGCAATAGAGCGCCTCGATTGCGTCCGCGGCACGCGCCCGCCGCTGGCCCAAGATCGCTGGGATGTAGTTCAGGCTCTTGACTGTGGGCATGAAGCGCGCCGCATCGATGGTGATCAACGTTGCGCCCGCTGTATACAGGTGCGCCGGGTAGGGCTTGACTGGCGCCAGCAACACCAGCAATGATGGGCGATCTTCGGGCATCAGAAAGCTGCTCGATGCACCGCCGGTCACGATGATGCGGATCGTTACGTCGCGGGCAGCGTTGCGCGTCAATGTTTCGTGGACGATGGTCTCGATGGCGTCAGGCGCTTCGGGCAGCGTCAGCTCGATCTGGGCGGCGGAGTAAGCCAGGCGGTCGAGGTGAGCGCGCAGCCCAAAGGGGCGGTCGCCGTAGGTGCGCAACACCTCGAAGACGCCGTAGCCACGCACCAGTCCCAAATCGTTGAGGCCGATGGCCGCCTGGCTGGCCGGCATAAAAGCGCCATTGACATAATATAGGTAGTCGGTCATGGCCGAATGTCCCAATTGCCGATGCAGACCCACTTGTAGGTGGTCAGTTCTTCCAACCCCATCGGACCGCGCGCATGGAGTTTCTGTGTACTCACCGCCACCTCGGCGCCCAGGCCAAATTGCCCGCCGTCATTGAAGCGCGTGCTGGCGTTGACAAAGACCGCTGATGAGTTGATCGCCGCCACGAAGCGATTGGCGTTTGCCCAGTCATTGGTCAAGATGCCATCCGAGTGCTCGGAGCCGTGCGCATAGATATGCTCGATCGCTTCCTCAACATCCGCCACCACCTTGACGCCCAGGATGAGCGCCATCCACTCCTGATCGAAGTCATCGGGGCCGGCTTTCACCACGACGGCGCCGTGTGGGTTGGCCTGAAGCAGCTCAAACGCCGCGCCGGCGGCGCGCAGTTCAACATTGCATCGCCCCATGCGCGCCGCCAATTTTGGCAGAAATTCGGCGGCCACTGCACGATGCACCAGCACGGTGTCACACGAGTTGCAGACACTGGGGCGTTGCACACGCGCGTTCTCGATGATGTCAAGCGAGCGCTCTTGATCGGCGCTGGCGTCGACAAAGAGGTGGCAAACGCCGATGCCGCCAGTGATGACCGGAATCGTTGCCTGCTCGCGGCAGAGCTTGTGTAGCGCGGCGCCACCGCGTGGAATGATCATATCGACATACTGATCAAGGCGAAGCAATTGCGTCACCAGCGCACGGTCAGGGCTGTCGATGTATTGAATCGCCGCCCTGGGAAAGTCGGAGGCGACCAGCGCCTCCTGAATGACGGTCGCCAGCGCCAGGTTGCTGCGCAAGGTTTCGCTGCCTCCGCGCAGGATTACGGCGTTGCCGGTCTTGAGGCAGAGCGCCGCAATGTCGATGGTGACGTTGGGGCGGGCTTCGTAGATGACGCCCAGCACGCCAATGGGGATGCGGCGCCGGCTGAGGCGCATTCCGTTGGGCAACAAGCGCCCTTCGATCTCTGCGCCCACCGGGTCGGGCAACGCTGCAACCTTGCGAGTGTCTTCTGCGAGGGCGCGCACGCGCGCCTCGGTGAGCAGCAGCCGGTCGAGCAGCGCCGGCGTCAGCCCCTTCGCTTGCCCGTCGGCCATATCCTGAGCGTTAGCCGCCAGGATGTCAGCCATGTGCATCTCCAGGCGGTCGGCGATGCGCAGCAGCGCAGCGTTCTTGGCATTTGTCGTCAGTGTCGCCAATTGCCGGCTTGCCGCCCGCGCGGCCTGTCCCATTTTTTCGATGTTCACCGCACATTCGGCGGCCATGCTCAACTCCTCTCCAGCATGTTTAGACGCTTACGCAGTTTGTTTACCTTCCCGGAAGCGCTGAGCTTCTGGGAAGGATCATACGATGGCAAAAAATCATCCCCAGCTGCGTAACTTATATTTTTGATCGGATGGGATGGCAAAGCCAACACTTGCTGTCCATCCACGATTGGCAATACTTTACCACAAAGTGTCGCCAGCGCCACAAGGCATCGCAGCGCACAGGTCTACTTCGCGGAGACACGGTCTAGCAGGTCATCGCCTGCGGTGCGCATCCCTGGCTTGATACGTCTTTACGTGATTAGATGTCTCTTGATGACGCATCGGACCAATTGTCAACCTTAAAAATCACATACCGATTTCTAGTATATCTTGTAACCTTAACCAAAGTGACGTATAATGACAGCATAATGAAAGCATTGTAAGTAATTTGTCGTGTTAGGATGGTGCTCAGAAACCAGGACTTTGGCGGAGGAGCCGTATGAATCGCAAGCTGCTGACAGCGCTCATGACAATCACGCAATTGCTGTTGCTCATTTTGCTGGCGGCGCCTGCCCAGGCAGCGGATCACGGGGTGATCTCTGGTGCGGTCTATCACGACGCCAATGCCAATGCCCAGCCTGAGCCTGGCGAGGTGAACATTGCCAGCGCTACGGTCTATGTACAGCGTGCAGGCGATGCCACTCCCATCATGGTCAGCGCCGATGCCGACGGCTATTTTGTCGTGGCAAACCTGCCTTATGGTGCTTATCAGGTATGGGCTGAGGATGCTTACCACCACCTGTCGCCGGTGCAGGTGGTCGAACTGAACGAAGTGACGGGCGCCAGCAGCGTTGAGCTGCCGATTGTCTACGATCTTTCGAACGATATTGAATTGACAGAAATTACGAGTATCTACCTGCCGATGGTGAATCGCTGATTGATCCTGCGACTTGTTGCGTGACTGCAACAAGTCGCTGACGACACTGACTGACTGATAACCTGTCTCCTCCTTGTGTGACCCAGCAAAAACGCCACCTGCACGGGTGGCGTTTTTGCTGGGTTGCGTTGGGAACGGTCAATTGCGCCGGAAACGCGCCTTCAAGTTTTCCCAGCGACGCGGTTTCAGCTCTTCTTCGCTGACTGTCACAGTGGCGTCTTTCGTGTCGAAGAAAACATTCAGGCGATCGTCAACATATTTGGCGCCGGCGATTTCCAGCTTTGCCAGGCCTGTGGGCAGCGCGACATTGCGCTTCCAATTGCCGATGCGGATCACTAGTTCGTCGTAGACGCTGCGATGCAACTGCACTTCATTGCGTTCGACCAGCGGCAGCGATAGGCTCAACACATACTGCGACCCTTGCTTGAAAACCTCCTGGGGCTTGCCAGTGTAGAAGTGTTGCGTGGGATCGCCCGCGCCGCCGCGCACCTTTTCCGCGCCAAAGATGGCGTTGGCCATGGCGGTCAACATAGGGATGCCCATCACCTCCTGCTCGAAGAGCGGCACCTCGAAAATCGGCAGGGGCTGGAAGCATTCATGGACAAGCTCCAGATTCTGCGCCTGGGCGTTCTTCCAGATGTCGAAATAGTTGTCTGACAGCGAGCGCGGAAAGACGCGATTGCAGATGACGGCGTCGACGCTGTAGCCGTAGAGGTTCAAGTAGGTGTACGCCCGTTGCGCCTCCTTGACGACCATCTTCTCCGGGTTGAGCACCACGCGCATGCTGCTCTGCGTCCCATCGCTGAGCAGCCGACTCATCCGCTCCAAAAAGCTGACCAACTCCTGAATGCTGTCGAAAATTTCGTCGCCGGGCAGTGGCATATCGGTCATCCGCTTTACCATCGGTCGCGCCAGTTGTACGGTCTTGCGGTGGAAGGGGAAGATTTTCTCGATGTACCAGCGCGCAATGTCCGGGAAGCTCAACAACTGGAGCGTGGAGCCAGTCGGCGCAGCGTCGATGATAATCACATCGAAGCGCCCGCTTTCCGCCAATGCTGTGATCTGCATCAGGCTGGACAGCTCTTCCATGCCGGGGAGCACGGCGGTTTCTTCCGCGACCAGGCTGTCCATGCCTTGCCACATGAAGAGCGCATTCAGATAGCTCTGGACTGTGCCCCAGTACTGATCCATCTGACTCAACAGGTCGATCTCCTGCCCCCAGAGATTGGGCGCCAGCTCGACCAGGTTGCTGCCAATACGTCGGTCGAAGCTGTCGCCCAGGCTGTGCGCCGGATCGGTGGAGAGTACGGCGGTGCGATAGCCCAACTCGGCACAGCGCACTGCGCTGGCAGCGCTGATGCTTGTCTTCCCAACGCCTCCTTTGCCAGTGTAAAGCAGAACTCGCATAAGTCTTCCTTCATAAGCTGGATGAGCCAGCCAAATCTCCTGCCGGTCATACTTGCGCCGGCCAAGTTAACAACCATCGCAGTATAGCACACGCCTTCCGGCTGTGTCGGTACGCAACACCCGGTTTATAATGTCACCATGCGTGTGCTCATGGTCAGCAAGGCGTTTGTGGTCGGCGCCTATCAGCGCAAGGCGGAGGAACTCGCCCGGTTGGGTGTGGAGTTGGTGGTGCTGACGCCGCCATCCTGGCGCGATCGACGCGGGGTGCAGGTGTTGCAACGGCGTCACACCCAGGGGTACACACTGCGCGCGATCCCCATCCGCTTTAATGGCAATTTTCATTTACATTATTACCCTACTTTGAAGCGAGAATTGCACTCTGTTGCCCCCGATGTGCTGCATTTTGATGAAGAGCCTTACAATCTGGCGACGTGGCTGGCGCTGCGGCTGGCGCGTCAGGCCGGCATCCCCGCCACCTTCTTCACCTGGCAGAATCTCGATCGCCGTTATCCTTTCCCATTTTCCGCCTTCGAGCGCACAAGCTACCGCACGGCACCCATTGCTATTGCTGGCAACCGAGATGCGGCGAAGGTGCTGCGGCGCAAGGGTTTCACCGGCGAGATCGCCGTGATCCCTCAGTTCGGCGTTGATCCAGCAATTTTTGCGCCCGATGCCGTTGCAACGACGGCGCCCGGCCGTGAATCGTTGCGGATCGGTTACGCTGGCGGACTGTTGCCAGAGAAAGGATTGACCGATTTGTTGCATGCGTGTGCGGCGCTGCGCGGCGACTGGCGCCTGACGCTGGCAGGCGAAGGCAGCGAAGCGGCGGCGTTGCAGAAGCTGGTCGCCGCATTGAGTCTTCAGGCGCGCGTGCACTTTGTCGGGCGCATCGACAGCAGCGCCATGCCGGCCTTCTATCGCACGCTGGATGTCTTTGTCCTGCCCAGCCGCACGACGCCGGGTTGGAAAGAACAGTTTGGCCGCGTTCTGATCGAGGCGATGGCGTGCGGCGTACCCGTGATTGGCAGCGACAGTGGCGAGATTCCCCACGTCATCGGCGCTGCCGGGCTGATCTTCCCCGAAGGCGACCGCGCAACGTTGACAGCACAGTTGCAACGTCTCTGCAACGAGCCTGGCATGCGCGCCGAACTGGCAGCGGCAGGACGTCAGCGCGTGTTGGCGCATTACACGATGGCGCAGATCGCCGCACAGACGGTTGCAATTTATCGCCAGCTTGTGGAGGGTGCGTGAGAGTCGCCATTGACGCCCAACTGCTCAGCGATCAACAAAGCTACCGCGGCGCTGGTGTTAGCAACTACAGCGCTGAACTGCTGCGAGCGTTGGGCGCCCTGGTGCAGGAAGAACAGGCGCGGCTCGGCGATGCACCAGCCGAGTTGACCGCCTATCTCCATGCGGCGCACTTCACGGCGCCGGGCGTCCAGCTCGTGCGCGCACGCCTACCGCTAGAAAATCCGCTAGCGCGCATTCTCTGGGAGCAGACCCTTTTCCCATTAGCGTTGCGCCGTCAGCGCGCCAGCCTGGTGCATGGGCTGGTAAACGTGTTGCCGTTGACGGCGTCTTGCCCTGGCGTGGTGACGGTGCACGATCTGGCCTTCGTGCGCACTCCAGCGACGATGCGACCGCTTAAACGCATCTATTTGACGGCGCTCTGTCGCGCCAGCGTGCGCCGCGCGGCGCACGTGATCGCAGTCAGCCATCAGACGGCGACAGACCTGCAGCACTTTTGGGGAACGCCGTCCGAACGCATCACCGTTGTGCATCATGGCGTAGCGGCGCGCTTCACCCCACGTTGCGCCGAGGAACAGGCGGCGTTTCGCCAACGGCGTGGGCTGCCAGCGCGTTATCTGCTCTATCTGGGCACGCTGGAGCCGCGCAAAAACCTGGAGCACTTGGTGCGAGCGTTTGCACAGTGGCGCGCGGCTACGGCGGCGCACGATGTCAGGCTGGTGCTGGCTGGCGCCAGAGGCTGGTACTACGCTGAGATTTTCCGCACGGTGGAGGCGTTGGGATTGACCGAGCAGGTGATCTTTCCGGGCTTTATCCCGGGCGACGAGCTGCCCGATTGGTACGCAGCAGCGACGGCGTTTGTGTATCCAAGCCTCTTCGAGGGGTTCGGGCTGCCGGTGCTGGAGGCGATGGCTTGTGGGACGCCAGTGGTGTGCAGCCGTGCGCCTGGCGTGAGCGAGGTGGCCGGTGATGCTGCCGTGACCTTTGCCGCACACGATGTCGCTGCGTTGTCCGCCGCCCTGGAACTGGTTGTGAACCAGCCGGGTGTGCGCCAGGCATTGGCGGCGCGCGGGCGAGCACAGGCGGCGCGCTTCACATGGCGGCGCGCTGCCGAAGCGACGCTGGCGATCTATCGGCGTTTTGGCGGATGAGCGGATGCTTGCATGCAGGCTGTGAGGGTTGTGTGAAGTAGACCCTGCCGGACGCCCCAACTTGTGGGCTGACGCGATCGCTGGCACAATGGAATACGTATGTCTAGCGTGGACAATCTGAAACTGACCGA
>DMDA01000088.1:117284-119836 GCA_003451595.1 Chloroflexota bacterium
GATGCAGTGTTGATCTTTGCGGCGTTTGTCACGGCGTATGTGTTGCGGTATCAGTTGCAACTCTTCATCGCCGTCGATCCTGCGTTCCAACTGCCGTTGGTGAGCTACCTGCCGCTGGTGTTGCTGATCGTTGTCTTTATGCTGCTCTCATTTCGCTTCTCTCACGTCTATCCCTACCAGCCTGGGCGCAGTTGGGTCGAAGAGACGTGGCGCATCGCTACGGCGTCTACGGCGGGGGTGATCCTGCTCATCGTTGTCAACCTCTTCTTTCGCCCGATGCTCTACAGCCGTCTGGTCTTCTTGTATACAGCCATTCTGGTGACCATCTACCTGGGCGTCAGCCGGTTGGTGATCATGGCGGTGCGCAGCCATCTACGGCAGTATGATATTGGCGTGCGCCGCGTGTTGCTGATCGGCGCGGGTGATGTGGGGCGGATGGTGATGCGCACGTTGGCGGCGCGCCCTGATTACGGGCTGAAACTGGTCGGCTTTCTGGACGACAACCCGGCCAAGAGCAGCACCGACGTAGGTCGCTTCAAGGCGCTGGGTGCGGTGGACCGCGCGCCCGAAGTGATGGCGACGCACGCTATCCAGCGCGTGATCATCTGCCTGCCTTGGCAAACGCACCGCACGATTCAGCGGCTGCTACGCGAGTGCGAGCAGGCGGGGGTGGAGGCATTCGTTGTACCCGACCTCTTCCAATTGACCAAGAATCAGATGAAGGTGGAAGAACTCAACGGTATTCCGCTCATCTCGACGCGCGCCATCTCGATTCAGGGTTGGAACTTGATCCTGAAGCGCACTTTTGACCTTGTCGTGGGGACGACGATGGCGCTGCTGGCGCTGCCCTTCATGTTGGTGATTGCGCTGGCGATTCGCCTCGATACGCCCGGCCCAATCTTGTTCCGCCAGGTGCGCGTGGGCAAACATGGCAAGGAATTTGCTTGCTTCAAGTTTCGCTCGATGGTGAATAACGCCGACGAGCTGCGCAGCCAGGTGGCCGACTTGAACGAATCGACAGGGCCGCTTTTCAAAATTCGCAATGACCCGCGCCTGACGCGTGTAGGACGCTTTATCCGCCGCTACAGCCTAGACGAATTGCCACAGTTGTTCAACGTATTGCGTGGCGAGATGAGCCTGATCGGCCCGCGTCCCAACCTGCCCGAAGAGGTGGCGCAGTATCAAGAGTGGATGAAAAAGCGTCTCTCCGTTAGCCCTGGCCTGACCGGGCTGTGGCAGGTGAGCGGGCGCAGCAACCTGACCTTCGACGAAATGGTGTTGCTCGACATCTACTATGTGGAAAATTGGGGGTTGGGTCTCGATGTGAGCATTCTCTTGCGCTCGGTGCCGGCAGTGTTGCGCGCCACCGGCGCCTATTGAAATGACGCCCAACATGCAACGTATCCTGATCCTGATGAGCGATACAGGCGGCGGTCACCGCGCCAGCGCCCAAGCGCTCAAAGCTGGCTTTGACGAGCTGTACCCAGACTATTTCGCGATTGACATCATCGACTTCATCACCGACTACCTGCCCTGGCCCTTCAACCAGATGCCCAAGGCGTACCCGTTCCTATCAAATGACGCGCCCTGGCTGTGGAAGCTGCTCTACGGCGGACAGTCACATGGGCTGAGCAATGGGTTGGCGCAGGTCAGCCGCTTCCTGGTCGGCGCCGTGGATAGGGCAATTGCCGATCATCGCCCTGACTTGATCATCTCGGTGCACCCGTTGATGCAGCTCGTTAGTATGTTGGCGATGGCGCGGCGTCCCCAGCGCATTCCCTTTGTCACCGTTGTGACCGACCTCACTACGGCGCACCCGTTGTGGTTTCATCCGCAAGTTGACGCGGTCTATGTCGCCAGCGAAAACACGCAGGCGCTGGCGCTCAAGGCGGGAGTCCCTGCAGCACGCGTTCACTTGCTCGGCCTGCCGATCCGCCCGGCCTTTGCGCGCGCCCCCAGACCCAAGGCCGACTTGCGCGCCGAGCTGGGGATGGCGCCGGGGCTGCCCGCCGTCCTGCTGATCGGCGGCGGCGAAGGCATCGGGCCGGTGGAAGAGATCGCTGCTGCGTGCAATGTCAGCCTCAGCCAGAGCGGCAGGCCAGCCGGACAGATCGTCGTGGTGTGTGGGCGCAACAAAACGTTGCAAGAGCGGTTGGCCGCGCGCACTTGGGCTGTGCCGGTGCGCATCAATGGCTTTGTTGACAACATGCCCGACTGGATGACAGCCTGTGATTGCATCGTGACAAAAGCTGGGCCTGGCACCATCGCCGAGGCGTTGATCTGCGGGCTGCCGATCATACTGAGTGGCTTCATCCCCGGCCAGGAAGAGGGCAATGTGCCCTATGTAGTGGAGCATGGCGTCGGTGTGTATAGCGAGGCGCCAGATGAGATCGCCGCCACCGTTGCGCGTTGGTTTGGCCCAGAACGCCAGCATCTCCGTTCGATGTCGGCGCAAGCGCGGGCAATGGGACATCCGCACGCCACCTTCGACATTGTGAAGTCGATCGTGAGTCAGTTTGCGATGTAGCCGTCGGTGCACGCGGCCACAGGCC
>DMDA01000088.1:120067-121611 GCA_003451595.1 Chloroflexota bacterium
GAGTACCAGTTCCAGCGCTGCACCAGCCGGTAGTCATCCTCGGCAAAGCCTGTCGTCGGGTCGCGCAGGCTTTGGAACAGGTCGAAGCTGCCTTTCAGGAAGGCGATCACGCGGTCTGTGTTGAAGCCATATTCAGCTGGCATGAGGATTCCGTACTCGGTGATCCAGAGCGGTCTGTCCTGTTGACCATGCGCCGCCATCCATGCCCTCATTGACCGAATCTGTGCTTCGACTAGCGTCAGATTGTCGTGATCTTCGACCTCCCACAGCTCACCGCGATGATCGATGTAAAAGCCAGGCGGGATGTTGACGCCCCAACCGCCGCGTTCCTCGCGCAGGATGAAGGCGTGCATGTTCCACACATCCACGGGCATGGGCGTTCCGTAGAGCGACTGGTAGAAGTCCCACACCCGATCCAGATAGGCCAGCCGCAGCGGTGTGACCTGGCTGACGCCGCCGATGGCGACCTGCGCGGTTGGGTCAGCGGATTTGATGGCAGTGTAGGCGCGGTGGTAGGCGACGGCGTAGACCTCAGGCGTGGTGTTGTCTTGCCAGCGCACATCCGGCTCGTTGCCGATCAGCCAGGTCAGGCCACGATGGTTGCGCGCCAGTTCATGCAGTGTCTGCGTGTCGGGATAGAGGCGCCCATTGTTCATGCGCACCATCGGCGTGAATTCCATGCCCATGAAGGCGGGCGGCAGCTCCATCACGGCGCGCTGGGCCAAACCCCAGAAGGAGGACTCTAACCGATAGTTCGTGCTCCAGGAGAGATACCAGCCAGGACGATCCGGTGGCCAATCGAAGTAGGTGAGATCTCCGTCCGACATGCCGACGCCAGCGCGCCAGCGCAAGGTGTAAGGCGCCGGCAGTGGGACCGGCTGAATGGCGCCGGCTGGGCGCTGGGTGAGTGTGCCGGGCGTGAAATGTGGCGGCGATGGGTCGTCGACCGGGATTAGCGTGTCGTCGAGTGGATTGATCGCAGGCGTCCATTCTGGCGGTCTGCCGGCTACACTCAGGACGGCAAGCAGCAACAGCAGGATGAAACCCCCTGTGAGCCAGACAAAACGTCGTACATGCTGGGGCTGTTGCTCAAACATAGCTGGCGAAATGGTCGTTCATGGCGTGCGACCCAGGCGCCTGGTGGCGAGCAGTCAAACGGACTCGCCGATCAGCTGCTTCAGACGGTCGAGGTTCTCTTCGAGGCGGTTGAGAGATGCCTGTAGCGAAAGCGCATCGGTGCTGCCGCGCCTGTCGTCAGGCGCGGCGCCATTGTGAGCGCTGGCCGGGCGGGTCAACATTTTGCGCAGAAAATGCTCGCCTCCCGGTTGTTTCTGCAAGGCGTCAAGTTCACGCCGCACCAGCTCCGTGTGCAACTCGATGCCGTGACGCGCCATGATCTGCTGATAGTAATCGAAGTTCTTCATCAAGCCGCTGGTGACAGTCGTGAAGCCGTGCTCTGCCAGCAACAGGCGCGAGTTGAAATACATTGGATTGTGCGAGAACATGCGCTCGTCATCCCATTCCGGTTGGATCAAGATGATGTC